>JAHHGX010000068.1 GCA_019359675.1 Calothrix sp. FI2-JRJ7 | reverse complement strand
GAGTTAGGCTTTGGAGGCAATAGGGCAATATCATCAGCTCGGCAGGAGCGTGTTCCTCGTTTACTTTACGTTCGTTGGCGCCATGCTGTTGTGCATTTGGGTTACCCCTACTTATTGAGCGGATACAGTAATTTCTACAGAACTATTTCAACGAATCAAAGTTTTTCTGATACAAGAAAAACAGGAGGAAAGATTATTATCTCCGGTCGATGATTTATTTCGTTCTTTTGTCAAAACTTTAGATGACTCTAATTCTAAACAAACACGTCAAGAATTTGATACTTGTATACGACTCGTTGAGTCACGCGATCTAATTCGGAGACTAAGTTTTGGTAATCTTATACTACTACAGCCAGAATTATTAGACGCTTATGCCTCAGCAATAATTAACGTTGCCAAAGAGCAACCAGAAGGTTTAGGTTGTATTGCTGAAGAAGATGTGCTTGCAGGCAAGTTTCGGATGCCTTCCTCTGAACGTATCAAAGACAAACAACAAGAAAAATTACTGTTAATTGCCACAGTTGAAGAATTATTCGCTCGTGAAATAGCTTTACGCGAACAAAGCGACACAGGCCCTTTATTAGTATTTCCTTCTCAAATGACTCGCGAATGGCCTCTAGCGCCTGACCCTGAAGGCAAAGCTGTAATATTAGGATTTGAGGGGGCAATAGTAGGTATATACACGACATTAACAGTACGTTTATCGAGAAGCGCATTTTTTAAGTGTAAAGAAATGTGGAAAAATGCCGCCATCTTTGAAGCGCAAGTTGGTGGAGAGTGTGGAATATGGTTACGACACATTGGTAATGTAGATGAAGGCAAAGCAGAATTAACGCTTTTCTTTAAACCAGAAGCAAGCGAACATACACGACTACAATTTGAAGAGTACGTACATACCCACTTAAAACGTCGCGCATTACCAGAAACTATTCAGCGTAGACGAATAGTAGTATGTACTGAATGTGGCGCCTCTGTAAATGAATCGCATGTAATACTAAGAAAAAAACGTGGTTTCGATTGGATTAATTGTAGCGTCTGCGATGCCAGAATTTCCTTACTTGATGGCGATAGTAGTTTAAGTAGTCCACGCGCTGAAATTCCACAAATTATAAAAATGGATATAGCTGCCGATAAAGGGCGCGAAATTGAAACGGCAACTTCTATAATTAAAGGCAAAGAAGCTACAAATGATTTCGATGTATTTCTATCTCACAATAGTAAAGATAAACCTTTTGTAGAAAGAATAGCCGAGCTTTTACGGCAGCACGGTTTAAACCCTTGGCTAGATAAAGTAGAAATTCCTCCAGGAATGTCATTTCAAAAATATATAATAAATGGAATTAAACAATCAAAATCGGCGGCTGTTTTCATTAGTACTAACGGCTTAGGAGATTGGCAAGAGCAAGAGCTACTAATTCTCAACAACCGCAGAGTCAAAAAAAATCTACCTATAATTCCCGTTTTATTACCAGGTCTCAATGTAATACCAGATGAACCAGATGTACTACTATTTTTCAGTGAATTAAACTGGATAAATTTTAAGGAAAATGTTGACGAGCTAGAACCCTTGGAAAAGTTAATACAGGGAATTAAAGGTTTATATAAAGATTAAAATCCGAGAAACCAGGTTTCTATAACTTCTACCAATAATTATTTTTATGGCTAAACACGACGCACCAAAGTTAAAGAAAATATCTGTCAACTTGCCTTTTGGTATTGGGGGGACAGAATGGGAACCAGATGTCAGCGAAGCGAAAGCTGCTTGGTCGTTATATGTTGAACTCGTTACACGCATTGCTATTCAACCTTTAAGTATTGAACAAGACCAAGGTCTGCTTCGCGAAGCACTTACATCTTTACATAGCTTGTTTGCTACTACACGTCAAATTTTGCGTGAAGCTGGGCCTGGTGTTGGCGCCTCAAAACAGTCAGTAGGCGCCATTGCTATTGCCGTACTCAACCGGGGTTTACGCCCTTTTTTATCTAAATGGCATCCTTTGTTACAAGCTTGGGAAGCTTTGAGGGCGCCTGAAGTTGACCCAGTAAAACACGAGCGTACTTGGGAAAGAGAAGAACAATTACGTTCAGAGTTAGAATTGCTCAGGCAAGATTTAGAGCAATATGCCATTGCCCTATCTATAATTGCGGGTGTTGATTATTATCAGTAGATTTGGAACGGGCAGGGATGCCCATTCCACAAGATAGAGAGTTTCTTAATTGAAGTAATTTTTTATAAAGTAGGTTAAATTGATGTTTTCAGCCTGCTCCCGGCAGGCTTTGTTCGTGTAGCCACACCCTTGAGGGTGTAAATTAACAAATCAATGAACAAATATATTGAACCATTAGAAGAATATAGCGGTGAAAATAAAGCAATATTTTTAGCAGGGGGAATAAGTAATTGTCTAGATTGGCAGGCAGAAATAGTAGAATTACTCAAACCTTCAACTTGGACAATATTAAATCCTCGGCGCCATAATTTCCCCATTCATGACCCAGATGCTTCCCTTAAACAAATAGAGTGGGAACACAAACACCTGCGACTTGCACACACAATACTCTTTTGGTTCCCCCAAGAAAGTATATGCCCAATTGCACTTTATGAGTTAGGCGCCTGGTCAATGACCGATAAACCTATATTTATTGGAATGCATCCAAATTACCCAAGAAGGCAAGATGTAGAAATTCAAACCAAATTAGTACGTCCTGAAATCAAAATTGTTTATTCTTTAGAAGAATTAGCACAGCAAATCTTATCTTCATAAAATGACATTAGAAGCTATTACCATTCCACCACAAACAAAGCAAACTCCCACGCAACAAATTATTATGCTGCATGGGTGGGGCGCCAATGCTGAAGATTTAGTATCACTGGCACCTTATCTCAATTTACCTGATTACCAATTTATTTTTCCCTCGGCACCATTTCCTTACCCCTATTCCCCTGGTGGTAGAGCGTGGTATGACTTAAGGTCAGATAATATGTATAAAGGATTACCGGAATGTGAAGAAATATTAAGACAGTGGATACTCTCTTTAGAGGGAAGTACCTCAGTGCCGTTATCAAGGACAATCTTGAGTGGTTTCTCACAAGGGGGTGCAATGACTTTGGATGTAGGCTCAAATTTGCCTCTGGCTGGTTTAGTGTCTATAAGCGGTTATTGGCATGATATGAAAACCAGTAGTAATGATATTAATGACATGAATCGGGCGCCGACTTTAATAATGCATGGGAAGCAGGACTCTGTAGTTCCACTTGCTGCGGCAGTTAGAGCGCGAGAAGCCCTACTGGCATTAGGTATTGAGGTAGAATATAAAGAGTTTGATGCCGAACATGAAATCAATGTAGAAATGTTAGAGGTATTACGGAACTTTATTTTAAAAACACTTCCGCTATCGTAGTTACATAATTTTTACAAAATCGCGTACAAATCCGGATAAAATTCACGAAAATCATCGCATTGAGTGAGTAATATATATTGGGTGGGTTAATTAAAGTAACCAACCGTTTCCTGATTGCGAATGCAGAACACTGGGAGGGGCAAGCATAATGAAGACTTTAAGCATTTCTAAAAATCAAATTGCTACCATGACTGCACAAGATGTGGAAACACTAGCTACACGTCTTGAACAGGATAACTATGGTAACGCTTTCGAGGGGTTGAACGATTGGCACTTACTACGTGCTGTTGCGTTTCAGCGTCCTGAGTTGGTCGAATCCTACGTCCACCTTTTAGATTTAGAACCCTACGACGAAGCGTAATTATGTAGAGACGCGATAAATCGCGTCTCCCCGAAACGTAATGCAATCAAAATCTAAACGTCGAGTCCTTATTGGTGTTGGTGGTGGTATTGCTGCTTACAAAGTTTGTGAAGTTGTTTCTACACTTTTCAAACAAGGTATAGAAATAAGAGTCATTCTTACTAATTCCGCGCAGCAGTTCGTTACACCATTAACATTCGCAACGCTATCACGTCATCGCGCTCACACCGATGATGATTTTTGGCAGTCTAACAACCCACGTCCCTTACATATCGAGCTAGGGGAGTGGGCAGATATTTTTTTAATAGCACCTCTAACTGCCAATACTACCGCAAAGTTAGCTCAGGGAATGGCGGATAATTTGCTAACCAATACTGTACTTGCTTCCAAGTGTCCCATATTATTGGCGCCTGCCATGAATACCGACATGTGGGAACAAGTTGCTGTACAGAGAAATTGGCAAATGCTTTTAACTGACCAACGCTATCACAGTATAAATACCACATCAGGGTTACTCGCTTGTGACCGAGTTGGTAAGGGTCGGATGGCAGAACCGAAAGAAATTGTTTCTTACATTCAATCTTTGTTACATACCTCTGGCAAACGTGACTTGGTAGGGAAAAATATTTTAATTAGTGCGGGTGGTACTCGTGAGTTTCTTGACCCAGTAAGATTTATTGGTAATCCCTCTACTGGCAAAATGGGGTTAAGTTTAGCTGTTTCGGCTTTGCATCGAGGCGCCAATGTTACGCTTGTACATGGAGTATCTTCTTTACAAGTGCCACCAGAAATAAAAGCAATACCAATAGTCACAGCCGAGGAAATGCGGCAAATCATGCTGCAAGAATTACCGAATTATGATGTGATAATTATGTCAGCCGCCGTAGCTGATATGAAACCACGCGATTATAATTCTGAAAAACTACCCAAAAAAGCACTACCAGAAAATCTAGCTTTGGCGCCAGTACCTGATATCATCTCAGAGTTAGCGCACTACAAACAGCCACATCAAAAGTTGATTGGATTTGCCGCACAAACAGGAGATATTGTCACTCCAGCATTAGATAAACTACATCGTAAAAAATTAGACGGTATAATCGCAAACCCAGTAGACAAGCAAGATAGCGGATTTGGGAGCGATAAAAATCAAGCTATATATATAGATAAAAACAACCAAATAGAAATACCATCTTGTTCCAAACTAGAAATGGCGCATCACATATTTGATATTATTAATCATCATTTAATTCATCATAATTAACTTCAAAAGTTTGTCCATCCACTGTAACTTTATCACCCTCAGCTAATTGGCGCTTACGTCGAGTTTCAAGCTCTCCATTAACCTCGACTTCACCACCTTGAATCATTACCTTAGCTTGTCCTCCGGTCGCAGCTACACCCATTAACTTTAAAAACTGGTCAAGTTTAATCATCGCTCTCAATAACTCTATGAACTCTGTGTCTTCGTGTCTCTGTGGTAAAAAATCCACATTCAGCCATTTGTTAAATGTAACGCCTCACATAATTAATATATCTTAATATAATATGAGAATCTTCCTTCACACATAAAATGATATTTATTCTTACTCTAATTGCAGCGAAGGTTCGGAAGTTGTACAGTTAGCTGTAGTTAATGTGGACATATCTGGTACGGTGGCGCCTCCAATGATGAAAGCATAAATAAGTTTAACCAAAAGATAGGCTTAAACTCTACAGAAGAAATTTGGAGTTTCTTTAAACGTCACTAATTTTAATGTCCTTTAGGTCGTTTATTACAACGTCGGCGCCTCTTACATGGTCAGGTTTATTTATCCAGGTAATACCAATACATCCAGCAGCACCAGCATTTCTTGCCATCTGCATGTCACCAATTGCATCACCTACCATTAAAGTGGCACTGCTTTCTACCCCCAGTTGTTCGCAAGCTTGTAAAAATAACCTAGGGTCAGGTTTGCCCACTCCACCATCTACACCCATAGCAAGCTGAATATATTTACTCAAGTCGTTAGCTTTTACAAATTCACACACCTCTTTAGTTGTTGCTGCTGAAAGAATACCAAGCTTTAAACCCGCTTGCGATAAATTTTCTAGTACTTCTAAACTACCTGGAAATAAGGGTGAAGCTGTTTGTCCCATATACTTATCAGCTTCATCTAACGAAGAACGTGCGATAGAAACAGACTCATGCCAACTTCTACCCGTTTCTGCAATGTAAGCTGCTGCGGCAACCTCAGTGTCGCGTCTACTTGCGACAGAAATTAACCCTGTCGGGTCAAGAGTATTATTATTAACACCAAATGCCATTAATAATGGTTCCCCAGTACCAGGTATTTGGGCATCGATAATACGCGCACATCGTTTTGCCAAGAGTAATAAATGTGACTCTGAATCTTCTAACGTGCCGTTCTTATCAAATAAAATTGCCTGAATATTAGTGAAGGTGACTTCCCTGCATCTAATGTCAACCATGTTTGTCATAACCGCATGTACCAACCTGATACTAGTAGAATATTACAACTAGTTTGCGACAAAATTCTTAACTCATATTGATTGATGGCAAAGTCTCAGGTATCGTAACTAGAGTGCTAAATATTATAAATTAAGTACATTAGTTTTATTTTCTGTAAAAGCCTGTGAATTCTGATATTGCTAAAGAACTCGAATCAACAGAAGTTGAAGACCTTGATGTCGAAGAACAACAAGGTAAAATTTGGGGAAACTTAGAAGATTACCTGCGAAGATTTTCTAAACTTGTTGAAAATGTTACGGAAGCGGCAAATCTAACCGAAACCGATTCACCCTCTGAAATGGCGCCAATTTATGCAAGTCAAATTGCCCAAGCGCTGAGTATTACTGAAAGTAACGCTCACATTTGGAGAAAACGGTGGCTAAATTTGGGTTGGATAGAACCAACTCCCGACAAAAAGAGGGGTTGCTACCAGGTTACAGAAGAAGGGCGCCTGCGACTTAAAGATTGGGCAGAAAAAGCTGCATTGGAAACGGGTAAGGAATTGTGGCTAACTATTCCCCGCAGCAACTCCAAAAAAGCAGCAGAACTTTTGGTTAAATATATTGATACCAAACAACTCAGAGAAATTTATCAACTTGTAGGGGAATCACTTGGTTAAAAGAAACCTGGTTTCTTCAAGAAACCAGGTTTCTATATCAACCAGCAGGTAAATAAACCGTAAAAGTACTACCTTTACCCAATTCGGAAACTACTTCAATTTTTCCACTGTGGGTTTCAACGATGCGTCGCGATAAGTGTAACCCTAAACCGCTACCTGCACGCTTGTGTTTTCCTTGTCGAAATCTTTCAAAAAGGTGTGGAAGGTCTTCTTCGGCAATACCGTAACCAGTATCTGAAACTTCCAATACTACCCATTCTTTATCATCAGGTGATTCACTATTAGATTTACCACTAGATTTACTACGATAAAGCCGAACATCTATACTACCTAAGTCTGTAAATTTGATGGCATTACCAATTAAATTACCAATTACTCGTCGCAGTTCCAAGCGGTCTCCAATAACAGATAGTTCATTAACAGGATGTTCTTTTTCTGTACCAGTGTCTATTTTTATAGTTAAATTTTTCTCTTGTGCGAGTGTGTTAAGTTCTTGTACGACTTCTTGAACTATTTCTAAGAGGTTATAGCTTTCAAACCTCATGGTCTTTTGACCTGCTTCAAAGCGTGAGACTTCAAGAAGGGTGTTTACCATCTCTAATAAATTATGGTTGCTGCGAACCATTGCACTTACTGCTTGTTTCATTTCATCCGATGTTGGACAAAATATATCTTGCAGAAATAAATTTAGCATTCGGTCGGCTGCAACGAGCGGTGTTCGTAAATCGTGAGTCAAACGTGATACAAAATCTTCGCGTGCGCGTGCCATTGCTCGTTGTGCGTCTAAACTATGCTTTAAGCGCAACAAAGACCTGACTCTTGCCATTAACTCATCTTGGTCGAATGGTTTGCGAATAAAATCATCGGCGCCAGCATCGAGTCCTTCTACAACACTAGCATCGTTAAACGCCGTCAATAGCAAAATTGGAATGTAGGGTGTTGAGCTGCTACGAATTCGACGTGTAACTTCATAACCATCCATTAACGGCATCATCACGTCAAGCAATATTAAATCTGGTGGTGATTCTTCGACATATTGAAGTGCCGCAGCACCGTCAGCTACCAAGTCAATCTCATAACCTTCTACTTCTAAAATCGTTTGAAGCAAGATGAGGTTATCGGGAGTGTCATCGACGGCGAGGATGCGGTCTTTAGTTATTTCATCAGAAAGCATAATTTATCACTTGACTTTTTAACAAAAATAATATTTTTAAATATTGCCTTATTTTTAGGCGTAAACCTATGGTCATGTCTTCTATCAAATGGCTTATGCCTTTTTATTTATCCTCTGTCGGAAGGACGGGACAAAACATCTGGCTGTGTGGAGATGTTCTTTTTTGTTACAAAATCATCCATTAATTTAGTATCCTCGGCGCCATCACTGTAAACTTGACGAGGTATTTCAATACGAAATGTAGAGCCTTCTTCTAACTGACTTTCAACATGAATTGTACCTGACATCATATTAACAAGCGCTTTCACAATTGCTAATCCTAAACCGGTACCTGGATATTCTCTGTTAATAGATTGGTCTATTTGCCGGAACACGTCAAATATATTATCTGTTTCGTTACTATCTATGCCAATACCCGTATCATGAACAGAAATTGCAATTCTGTTTTCGTTAACAGCTTCAACTTCAATGTTAATTCCCCCAACTTTTGTAAACTTAATGGCGTTGGAGAGTAAATTCGCGACGATTTGCTTGACTCGAAGCGGGTCACTATAAACAATTGAGTCATCTAGTTTATTTGTAACAGACAGGGACAGCTTTTTCATGGAAGCTTGTGCCGTCATTTCTCCAACTGTACTGTTAACCACGGTTAAAATATCATATATTTGGGGCTTCAATTCGAGTTGCCCTGATTCAATTTTAGAAAAATCTAACACCTCGTTGAGCAAACCTAACAAATGCTTACCATTATTGAGGATACGTTGAACCATATCGCGTTGAGAGTCAGAAAGTATGCCAAACTTGGGACGCAGTAAGAATTGTGAAAACCCAATAATGGCATTCATTGGTGTGCGTAGTTCATGCGAAATTGTGGCGAGAAATTTTGACTTGAGTTGCGACGCTTCTTCTAGTTTAATGTTTTGCTGCTGAATAAGCTTTTGTTGTTGTTCTAACTCTTGATTTTTCTGAACTAATATTTTATTACTTTCGCGTAGTTGTAGCATTGCAAGTTCTGCTTGCATTTCGGCGCGATAAACTCGAATCGCATTCCGCAACACTTGAGCTAACGTTTCTGATGACACTCGTGATTTAGAAAGATAATCATTCGCGCCTGCTTTCATTAACTCTACTGCAACAAGCTCATCACTTTGTCCGGTTAGCACAACCAAAGGAACCTTGATATTTTCTGCACGTAGTCGCGAAATTAGCGTCAAACCATCTCCATCTGGTAAGCGATAGTCGAGAAAAATACAGTCGTATGAGTTAGTATGAACTAATTTAATCGCTTCGGAGCAAGTATCTACCTCCGACAAAACAGCTAGTACACCAGCATTATAAAGTTCGCGACGTACTGTCATCCGATCAACTTCGTCATCATCTACGACTAGTATTTTTAGCGTTTTTTCCATTCTTACTTGGTTGGCTCATTTAAATTAATACATTAATAAATTAATGATTACGCTAAGGCATCTCGCATAGCATCCAGTAACTGTTTAATGTAGCGATTAGTTCAGTGAAACTAGCGAAAGTCACTGGTTTAAGAAGATAACCAGCGATATTCAAGTTATATGCTTCTAATCGGTCTTTGTCTTGATTTGAAGTCGTCATTACTACTACAGGTGTTACACGAAGCTGTTGGTCAGACCGTAATTCCTGCAAAAATTCAATGCCACCCATTTTAGGCATATTCAAGTCGAGTAACACTAGGCGCCTTTCAGAAGGCATTTTGGTGTCGCTAGTATCCCTCAAAATTTCAAGAGCTTCATAGCCATTGCTGGCTGTAAAAATAGGATTCTTGATATTTGCTTTCTTAAATGCCCGTTTTAGGTTCATTACATCAACTTCGTCATCCTCCACGAGTAGTACATTGATGATTTGTTCTGGCATGGTCTTTCAACTCAAAATAGTATTATTCTGCTTTTAGTAGATAATGTTAGCAAACACTGATACAAAGTCATTTACTTTTAGCTGACTCAAGTATCGTACCTCTAACACAGATTTATACTTATCAGTATACACAACAATATATGTTACATTAAATACATATTTTTACTTATAAACGAATTATAAATGATTTATGCTTATTTTGGCTTCAGCCGATAGTGTAAGCTCAAAACCAGATAAAACTACATCTTCATAAGCTAAAAATTATACACGGGTAGAGAAACTGTTAACCCAAAGAAACCGGGTTTCTAAGGTAATGACAAAGAAACCCGGTTTCTGAAATAAAAAGATTTGACAGAAATAAATAAAGACCTGCATTATTAAATCATAAATATGAGGGATATTACCATATACCTAGAGCTAGATTTGCATTATCGAGAGTAGCAATAGTGCCAGACATCCGTTACTTCCATTGGTGGATGCTTTATAGGGAGAATATCATCTATCTTTAGGGTTGAAAAATCATAAAAGAAATAGGGCAAAAATCAGTTTGTAGCTGATGTCATTAAACTAGAGAGAGTATAGAAATGAGCGAAATAAGTATAGTATTAATCGAAGACCATGATTTAACCCGCATGGGGTTAAAGGCCGCACTTCAGTCGAACAATGGACTTCAAGTCATTGGTGAAGCAGGCAATGCGACCAAAGGTTTAAAATTATTAGAGACAGTGAAACCTGACGTAGCGGTAGTTGATATTGGGTTGCCCGACATGGACGGGATAGAGTTAACGCGAAGATTTCGTGCGTTTCAACACGAAACTGGAGATACCTCGACAAAAATTTTAGTATTAACAATGAATCATAGCGAAGATACTGTATTAGCAGCATTTGCAGCGGGTGCAGACTCTTACTATATGAAAGACACTAGCATTGATAAGTTAACAGAAGCAATTCATGCGACTTATTCAGGTAACTCGTGGATAGACCCAGCAATTGCCAACGTGGTACTACGGCAAATGCGTCATGTATTACCCGAAAACGAAGTAGCGAGCCAAACAAAGACAGTTAAAATAGAAGCACTTGATAGTGAGTACGAGCAAGTACTAGAGACTTACCCGTTAACACAGCGTGAATTAGAAATATTAGAGTTGATTGTAGCTGGATGTAGCAACGGGCAAATTGCCGAAAAGCTATACATTACCGTAGGTACAGTTAAAACTCACGTTCGTAATATTCTCAATAAACTTTGCGCTGATGACCGTACACAAGCAGCAGTGCGTGCATTACGTTCTGGTTTAGTAGCATAGACGTTGTATGAAGGGAGGTTTAATCAAAACTTAAATAACATCGTTTTTTGCTATTTATAATAAACATATTTCTTCACAAATGTTGTTGTAGAGACGTGACATGTCACGTCTCTACATTTATGATTGGTGCCTAATGGGATTATACCTATATGTTTATTCAATTTGACTCGCTGGATATCTCTAAAGGTTTGTTATACATTATCACTGTTGATAGACGCATATAAACGTTTGCAGTTGATACTATTAAATGAAGGTAGAGAAACACAGAACTTAAGAGGAAAAATAAATGAATATTTTAGCATGGATTGTATTAGGTATAATTGCAGGTGCGATAGCTAAAGCTATTTATCCAGGTCGCCAAGGTGGCGGTATACTTGCAACAATGATTTTAGGTGTAATTGGTGCATTTTTGGGAGGTAGTTTAATTACCTTCTTCCAGACGGGAACGCTACAGTTCACAGCCGCAACACTCAGCATACCTGGTTTAGTAGTAGCAGTAATCGGTGCCTTAGTTGCAATTTTCCTTTGGGGTCTATTTACTCGTAGTAATGCAGTATAATAAGTAATAAACAGTTTTAAGCGATAGTAGAAATTGATCAACGTCCCTAAAGCGAGATAAGTGGTTGTTAACAGAACGTAATATTAGAACAGGGTACAGCTTAATCGTTGTACCCATCATTTTATTTGTAGGAAAAACCGAATATGAAAATAGAACAATCAAAAAAAGGAATACGGTCAAACGAGCTAAATGATATTATCCGAGGCGCCTGCGGTGGGTTTCTGTTTGGTATTCCACTAATTTATACAATGGAAGTGTGGTGGATAGGGTCATTAGTACAACCGCCAATGATATTAGTAGCACTTATCATAACTTTTTTTGTTGTATATTTACTCAACCGTACCGAAGGTTTTCGTAAGTACCAAAAAAGTAACAGACCATATGAAGCGGTTATAGATACAGTTGAAGCAATGGCTATCGGTATAATTTGCGCGACATTTATGTTAATACTATTGCGCGAGATAACATTTGATAACTTTTTAAAAGAGTCTATTGGTAAAATTGTATATGAAAGCGTTCCATTTACGCTTGGAGTTGCGCTATCAAATCAGTTTTTAGCAGGTGATAAAAAAGGTAATTCTGCTGAACAAAATAAGCAAACGAATAATCAAGATGAATTACATGCTACTTTAAGTGATATTGGTGGAACATTAATAGGCGCCACAGTAATAGCGTTTAATATTGCACCAACAGATGAAATACCAATGTTGGCAGCAGCAGCTTCACCAAATTGGCTATTAGCGGTGATTGCCACATCTTTATTTTTGACTTATGGAATAGTATTTGAAGCAGGATTTGCCAATCAGCAAAAACGTTTTCGTCAGCGCGGAATTTTTCAGCGACCATTAGGTGAAACAATCATGGCTTACTTAGTTTCATTAATAGCTGGTATGTTTATGCTGTGGTTTTTCCAAAAGTTGACGTTTAGTGACCCTTGGACAATGTGGTTAGACCATGCATTGTTACTAGGATTACCAGCAAGTATTGGTGGTGCAGCAGGTAGGTTAGCGATATGAATCAAGCTCAACAAGAATTTAATAATACAAACGAACAGGCGAAACGTACAATTGCTGAATGGATAACTTTCGGCGCCGCAACATGTATTTTATCAGGAATTGTAGGTTTAGTTATATATACAGGACTTACAGATAAACAACAGGCGCCTATCCTTTCAGTGCAAACAAAAGAAGCTATTCGTCAAGCAAACGGCAAATACCAAGTACCGTTTGAAATAACAAACGACGGTGATAAAACCGCCGAATCAGTACAAATATTAGCTGAATTAAAAGTTAATAATGAGGTTGAACAAACTGGTGAACAGCAAATCGATTTTTTGTCAAGTAAAGAAAAAGAAGAGGGCGCCTTTATTTTTGACACAGACCCAAATAACGGTGAATTAAAGATACGTGTAGCAAGTTATAAATTACCTTGATAAGAATCCTGGTTTACCTGTTAATAAACCTAATAGCAAACCAAAGAACGAACCAAATAAGGCGCCTTGCCGCAGACCACCCAGAATAATATCGCGTTTTGTAATAAAATCAGCGATTCGGGTTTCAGACTGGAATTTCTTCCCATTACCGAAATATGGTCTTTGGGAACACCTCGGTCAATTAAACGTTGAATTACATCATTTAATTGCTTTTGGTCTTTAAAAACAGCAGATATAGTACGTTCAGCTTAGTATTCTGACACAGTAAACTCCTTGCTGATAATATGCACCTGGTAAAACGTAAATCAAAACAAAATATAAGGGCGCAATTATTAAATTTGCGCCCTTAGAGATTCCCCTACCTATAGCCATTGTGAAAATTCTTAACTTAATCAATAGGTAGTTACAACCCCAGAATCTTTAAGATGCGTTTTTCACAATCGAGATTAGACGTTAGCAGGAGTTTTCATCGCGTTGTTAACTTGACTGCCATCTGGTTGAAGCGCTTGTCCTTCGATGAATGAACGCAACATCCAAGCCATTTGTTCATGACCTTCCATCAAACCAGTTAAGAAGTCAGCAGTACCTTCGTCATGGAAGTTTTCGCTACATTGGTCGATATGTTCACGTAAACCGCGAATAATTTGCTCGTGGTCATCTACCAAGCGTGCGACCATTTCAGTTGCGACAGGAATATCACCTGGGTCTTCCTTAAGAGATGTGACTTTTAAGAATCCTTCCATTGTACCAACAGGATAACCACCCAGAGTACGAACACGCTCTGCAATTGAGTCAATGGTTTCGGTCAATGCTTGGTACTGTTCTTCCCAAAGCTGGTGCAGTGTGCGGAATTGAGGACCAACTACATCCCAGTGGAATTTTTTGGTTTTCACCAATAATAGATAAGAATTTGCCAAATCTTCGTTCAATAGTTTGGCAACACCATTACGTTGTTCTTCGCTTAAACCAATATTTAGCTTACGCATGTTTTTTTCGTTCCTTAGCTTTCCTATTTCTAGGTTCGCTCATAAAGCGGTAAACAACATCAACCAAAGGTAATATTATGATTTATGAAGAAATTATCTTATGGTACAAAAAAATCTTAATAGCTTATTCTAGCTATCAAGATTGTTTACAACAGCATTTATGATTAAATTACAGATTGTGGGGAGACGTGATTAATCTCTGCGGGAAAACCTCCGGTTTACACGTCTGTACATTCTCTACATTTATTGTGGGGAGACGTAATATATTACGTCTCTACATTTATTATTTCTTACTTTTTGCCAGTCACCTTACCAAGCAAATTATTAATTTCATCTTCAACAGAAACTGCTTCAGTAGAATTTTCAGGACGCTTCATCTGATCAATATCAGCAGTACCCTGAACTTCGTTCAAACCACCATTGTTCGTGCGCTCTTGAGTCTGTTCCGTATTTGGATTACCAGGTGCATATCTTGAAACTTCGTCGGTTAACTTTTGAGTTTCTAGTAACTGTGTTTCACCTTCTCTGACATCGCTTTGATAGCTTTCAATTGCAAACGCAGGAACCGCATTTGTCAAAAAGATGAAAGCACAGGTAAAAACGATAACGATAGTACGTACAAAATTCTTCATCATCAAACTACTCTCTAGATAAAAAACGGCAAAAATACTAAAACTACAGTGTTGTTGCAGTATTAACTATTATCAGTAATTTACTAACTATCGCTCCTTGCAACAAAATAGAAAAAATAAATTTCTAAAATCTAATTAACTGTAGTTCACTCAAATTAAGCCTAATATTCTTTTACTAATTATCTGTTTAAATATGAATCAATCTGCGGAATGAGATTGATTTATCTATAGTTAGAACCACGTCATTCTTCCGATAGAGAATACAAATGTAGAGACGCCATAAATCGCGTCTCTACACATCACGTAGAAAGTTAATACTAGTATAAACTTTTTGGAAACCAACCGACTCATACAAACGCAAGGCGCCGTTAGGGTTATCAGCATCAACATCAAGTCGTACAGTATCTACACCAGCTTGTTTCAGACAATGTAAACCAGATAGTAACATTGCCCTGCCTAATCCAATCTTTCTAAAACCGCGTCGTACACCTAAAATACCAACATTACCTTCGTTACGTCCTGTACGTGCGTTGCTTTCAAGGTTAATGTAGCAATAACATTGTGCAACAAAAGAATCATCACCAGTAACAGCAACTAAATTTAAATCACTTCGATATGAAGATTCTTGAAGCCAATGTTTAAGCATTTCAACCGTTATTGGATGAAAATTCCAATGGTCGATAAAAGAATTATTATGTAAATCAACCCAAGCTTCTACATCTTGTTCACCGTTCATACACCGCAAATTAAACCCGTTTGCAAAATGCACTTCGGGTATAGGTTCATTTATATTACGCTCCATTCTGAAAAAATAACGGTCAGGTGTAAAACCATTATTTTCCAAAAGTTGAATACGTTCGGTTTGAGTAGAACGGGCGCCTGTTCGTAATTTTACAGGGAAACCACGTGCTATTTTAACTTCACGCATTCGTAAGGAAGCCCATTCAATAATGTCTGTTTCTAAACCATTACCCTTCGGGTTCGTCAGTTTGGCGGGACGGAAACCGACTCCGCTAAATGACTCACCGCGCGCTTCTGGGTGAACATAAATACTCAAAAAACCATCAATAACTTCATTGGGTTCAGTAATCCACAAATTTCCAAAGCCAATTAATATACCATCTTCATTTTCCCATAGCTGTAAATCTCGTGCTTTATCAACCGAAGGCATATCAAATTCTTCACGCAGTTCTTGAACGGATACCCCATCATCCAATTTATCAACCTCGTTACAAGCGTTGATAAGATTTGTAATAGCTAGTAAATCTTCATCATTCTGTAAAGGGCGCCTGTTTATAGCTTGCATAGTATTTTTCTCATATATGCTACTTATATACTACAAGCGTATTTTAAAGTTTCCAGAAATGGTCAGGTGGGCAGTGCCCACCCTACGATTAATTAATAATCTTAGAAACAATACCAGCGCCGATAGTACGACCACCTTCACGGATAGCAAACCGCATACCATCTTCAACTGCAATAGGTTCAAGTAGTTCAACAGTCATTTGAACTCTATCACCAGGCATGACCATTTGTGCTGCACTACCATCATCAGCGGTAAAAGCTTGGACAGTACCAGTTACATCTGTAGTTCGTACAAAGAACTGCGGACGATACCCAGCAAAGAAAGGAGTTTTACGACCACCTTCTTTTTCTGTAAGCACATAAACTTCTGATTTCATCTTGGTATGTGGTGTAATTGAACCAGGTTTCGCAATAACCATTCCGCGTTCAACTTCATGCTTTTGCACACCTCGGAGTAATAAACCTACTTGGTCACCAGCTATAGCTTCATCAAGCGTTTGCTTGAACATTTCCACACCTGTAACTGTAGCAGTGCGAGTAGTGGCGCCTATTAATTCCACAGTATCACCAACTTTAATTTTGCCGCGTTCAACTCGACCGCTAGCAACCGTACCACGTCCAGTAATTGTGAACACATCTTCAACAGCGAGTAAGAAAGGTTTATCAACTTCTCGTTCTGGTGTAGTTATATAAGAATCTACGGCATCCATCAAGCTATAGATTTTATCAACCCACACATCCTGACCGCGTAAAGTTTTAGGGTTAGCAGTCATTTTTTCGAGCGCTAATAAACCTGAACCAGGAACGATAGGAATTTCATCACCAGGGAAATTATATTCACTCAGCAATTCCCGAACTTCTAATTCAACTAATTCAAGAAGTTCTAGGTCATCAACCATATCTTCCTTGTTGAGGAAAACTACTAACTTTGGTACACCTACTTGCCTAGCTAGCAAAATATGCTCGCGCGTCTGCGGCATCGGACCATCGGCAGCAGATACTACTAATATTGCCCCATCCATTTGCGCGGCGCCTGTAATCATGTTTTTTACATAATCAGCATGACCTGGGCAATCTACATGGGCATAATGACGTGACGCTGTTTCATACTCAACATGGGCAGTATTAATTGTAATACCGCGCTGCTTTTCTTCAGGCGCCGAGTCAATTTGGTCATATCCCGTAGGCTCAGACCAACCAAGCGCAGCCAGAGTCATTGTAATAGCCGCCGTCAACGTAGTTTTACCGTGGTCAACATGACCAATAGTGCCAATATTTACATGGGGTTTAGTCCGATTAAACTTAGCGCGCGCCATGCATTATTTACTCCTTTTAGTTTTATATAGGTTAAGTGGGTGGTAGAGGAATCGAACCTCTATGGTGCTGATTAAAAGTCAGCTGCATAACCGCTCTGCCAACCACCCAGAATATTTGTATTTGTTTTTCTCTTGTGGAGCGGGCATCCATGCCCGCCCTTACGGAAAGTGGAAGAGTCGAACTTCTACAGCATCTCTACTGCACTCTAGTTCTCCAAACTAGTTGCCATCCACATAGCAGCACCTTCCATGTAAATCTAAAATCTTTAACCCCTCTAGGTAGAGTCGAACTACCCATCCAACTATCGGAGAGTCGGCGCCAAATCCCTTGGTAGAGGGATTGTTTAGTTAGGAAACGGAAGATAGAGGTATCGAACCTCCAGGTATTACCCTGCTCCAGTTTTCGAGGCTGGTTGCCCTCCAGTGAGCAGTATCTTCCATTACCAGTCCACCTAGAAGGTACTGCCCTTCTAACTCTGTGTTATCAGCACAGCGCCTCGCTTTTCGGCTTTAGGTGGATAAGCGGAAGTTGAGAGAATCGAACTCTCGACGGTATAAACCGCAGCCGTGTTCAAAACGGTGTCCTCGTCCATGCCGGACAACTTCCGTATATGGGCGCCAAACGGGGCTTGAACCCGTTAATGACTTGCTTCACAAACAAGTGCCGCGACCGCTTAGGCTTTTGGCGCCACATGGAATCAAGGGAACTTGAATCCCTAACCTCTCCCTTGCAAGGGGAGCGCTCTAGCCAGTTGAGCTATGACCCCGTGATATTGTTGGGGGGCGGGTTTATATAAATTTTCGATTTGGTTGTAGGATATCTGTTTACCCACCCTTACTCTCGCCAGTTCCACACAGCTTCTTTTCCAGTGAGTTCTGGTAGGTAGATTCCGTCTAACTTGTTAGGACGAACATATTTAACTAGAAAGTCAACTTTCCATACACGTTCGGAACTTTTACCTGGACTGATTAATGTGTTTCTTTCAACCCGCCAAATTGCACCTTCAACAGGGTCAACGGCGCCATGTCCAGAAACTTGAATTGCTTCTATAGCTTGTTCGATGGTGAAAGGATTTCCGCTATGTAATAAACGTGGTTGAATAAAACCGTAATCTTTTATACGCTCGGTTACTTCTGCAAGAGTGGCTCTTTGCTTACCTTGCATAATGTCAAATGCAACAAAAGGCTCGTGTGGCAAGTTATATCTAGTACCATGAGCTTGTGCTAACCATTCGCCACATAATCGTTCGCCATCTTTAAGAACAGCTAGGAACCTATCTTCTTGTTTGTGTACCCACTTGGCAAATAACCAATGCTGTTCAAAAGGAGATGTATCAGCTAAGTATCCCGCACGTGTTAGAGAATAAATTTTGCCATCAATTCTGGCAATTCCCACATTTGAACCATCGAGCTTTTCTTGAACGATGACATTATCATGTTTATCGCGCACTTTCTCGGTGGAAATACGGTTTTGACCTTCATTACACTTGTAATCAGCAGGACCCATCCGAGAACCAGGCAAGTGTGGGATGTGACCGTAGTTTTTAGTACCTAGAGGCTTTCGTTGTAATTCCATTCATTTTGGTTTTCCTCAAATATAGTATATGAAAGCAGGAGTAGTAGGACTTAAACCTACAACCGTCCGGGTAGAAGCCGGATGCTCTATTCATTAAGCTATACTCCCATAAAGCGGATAACGAGCATCGAACTCGTACCAAGAGTTTGGAAGACTCACATGCTACCGTTACACCATATCCGCGTATTTAGTAAAACTTTGAGTTAAATTCTCTAAATGTATCTTGCTGTTTGCTTGAGTCAAAAACTGAAAAAACTACGCTTTTAAATCTGCCCCAAAATGGATTATTGGGTAACAGTAAATCAGCAAACATTTGGGCAACCATTGATGGCTCATTTCTAAATACACCACATCCCCAGGCGCCTAACACTAAAGCATCACAACCATTATCAGCAGCTAAACTCAATAACTTACTACCACGAACTCGAAGCACTTCAGGTATTTTATTAACATCCTGCGGTTGATTTCTTTTCACCTCGCCAGCATTAGGCGCCGGACTTGTAATAAAATCAACGAGATAAGGCTGCTCTAATAACGCTCCCTCATCATCTTTAAAAACTGGACAACCAGGAGAATAAATCATCCTATCAGTGTATAAAAGCGATTTATAACCCCGATGATAATTATAGTATTCAGGGCATTTTAAAAGGCTTTGGTAAAGTCCGCTACTACGTGCTAAACTCTCTTCTTGTGCTTGGGCGCCTTTAAGAAATCCACCTCCAGGATTTTTAGCAGAAGCAAAATTGAGAACACCAATTCTTTGATATTGTTTGCTTTGTGCAATACGTTCTGCTGCCATCAAAGTTGTTTCATTCCTCACTTCAAAATCAGTATTTGATAATTGAGGAGCAGTAGAAAGAACTTTTTGCTGGATATCTAAGAGATTATCAGGGTTGTAGCATTTTGTGTTATTTACACAGGATGCTAATTCTCGCGTGATATCAACTTGATTACGATTCTCTAGAATATAATGACCAGTTTCTAGAATTGAAAGCGTGTTTTGAGCTATTGCAGTTCGTTTCATATTAAAAATTGTGCTGACCACTTAGCCAGGTGGGATATCTCAAGGACTTTATGGCGCCTATAACCGAAATTCCTGGATTTTATCGAGCTTTGTACTTTGATAAGTGAACTTTAACAAGTTAATCTTTAAGCGTTGAGGTTTGAGCTATGAGCGTTAACCGTTGAGCTTTAAAGTTACCAATGTAAGGTACGGCTTATGAGTCCGTGGCAGATTTACAGTCTGCAAATCCATAAATTGAGAGATTTTCAAGTGACCAGCATTTACCTATTCTAATCGGGAATTTCTATATTAGTTCTGGCATTACTGATTGAAAGTACTCCAGGACTTACGCAACTGGCACCTTGTGCCAGTTGCGTAAGTCCTGGAGGTAAATCAATCCACATTAAATGATTTTCGCTAGTTAACAAGTTAGGAATACTAATTCCGTGCGTGCGCTCTTTGTCTTGATTTGCATAGCCAATAGTTAGTTTATTTCCATAAAAAGGGTTAACTGCTTCCATAATTTGCGAGTGCATACGGTATTGCTTTATTAGCATTAAGGTTCGATTAGCGTTTATCTTGTCTAAATATTCATACCGCTCTTTAAATAAAGATGTAGTTAATTTTTTTTGTAGTTCAGCAGCATCTACCCCTAAAATTTGAGCAGCTTCAATAAACCAAGATTCTTCTTTAACTGTAGGTGGTAGCTGTTTGTGGTCTCCGACAATTATAATTTTTTCACCCACTAAACAAGAAATCAGTAACTCGATTTTTGTAGCTTTCGATGCTTCGTCTATAATGACAGCATTAAATTTTGGAAAGTGCTTCAAAAAACTTTTTTTGCCTGTCTGCATACAAGTGGCGCCGACAATGTTAGCATGTTTTAAGAAAAGTTCATATGTTTCATCACTAATTTCTATATCATTTGTACTAATTTGAGCAATCCAATCTTGTTTGATTTTAATTTTAGTTGTTAGCGTTTTAGCTTCTGTTTCACCACCAACAGATGTTATCCAGTCTTCTCTTTCCATATTTAATAAATCATACTTAGGAATAGGAGTATCAAATAATGATTGTACAGCTTTTTGAGTTCGTAGTTTTTCCCATAGGCGATGACCTAATTGATATTTATTATCTTGGCGCTCAATATGAGTTATTATGTCATTGTATTCTTGATTTAATGGTTTAGCTTTTTTTGAAACTGACTGTTCATCGAGTGCGTGTTGATTTTTTGCTTTTAAAGTTGAGTCGTACATAGAAACTAATGCATCTTTGAAAGATGGAATAATTTCACTTTCAAAAATGCGAATATAATGTTCTGTCAAATTAGCCATGAAATCAATAGTTACACTAACCCTTGTCAAGTTTTCAACATTTAAAGAATCTTGAATTTTTAGAGTTATTCTTTTACTAAAGTATTGGAACATATGATTAAATACTTGTAGAAGAGCTTTTGCCTTATCTAATAAAGGTTGGGCATCTTCTGTGAATAAGGTAGAGTAATAATGTTCTTCATCTTCTAAGTTTTTTATTTCTTGCTGATGTTGAGTGCAAAGTTCAGTGACTTTAATTTCTGTAACTTGTAATTGTGAATTATATTCATCATATATTTGCTTTGCAAGATTAGAGCTTTGGGTATGAAACAAACGGCAAGCGTTAGATATATTTTCAATTGAGCTTTTAAATTGTTCTTCGGCACGGTTTAAAGTTGCTTTGAAAAGGCGCCCAAAAATAGGTAATGACGATAATATTTTAAGATGCAAGAATTTATTATATAGATACTTGTATTGATTAATCTGATTTGGTAATACATTTAATTGTGCTTCTTCCCATGAACGGATTAACTGGACAAAATTTATTTTGTACCGCAAAATGCTAGAAGCATCCGAAAATAACTTGATAAAATTAGTGTTTTTAATAGACTTTTTTTGTTTAATCAATTTTGCAACCTCGCTTAATGTTCTAGATATGCTAGTATAGGTGGGGCTTAAAGAAACTACTTCAGATGATTCATTTGTAATTCCGTGATCAAGTAAATGTTTGAGCTGCTCTTCTATATTCTGCTGCTCTTCCATGTCTTTACCTATGCTTTCAACAGAATTTTTTATATCTTTCTGAATTTGTATAGAACCCTGTATCTCTAAAATAATTGATGCAATTGTTTGACACAAGGAATTACAATCTTGTTTAAACTGAAAAACACTGCCACCAGCTTTGTTACGTAAAAGTTGCTCTTGAAGCTGAATTGCTATTTCTAAAGAATTAGAGTCAACGTTTGTCCAAATATTATTAGATGCGCTGATTTCCACTAGAGCTAAGGGTTGCCATAATTCATTGCTGTAATCTTCAATAATTTGATTACTTGGTAATTCAATTAGCACTTTTAATGATTTTTCTAGGTTTTGACACATTAATTTTGATTCTTTTAGCTCCATTAGTTCTTTCGTATACTCGTCAGCTAATGCTTTTTTTATTACTGCATTAGCTAATAATGCAGTTTTTTCTTGCTGCCAGTACAGCCATTTAGAAATGTCTTCCCAATTATTAATAAATAAGGTTATTCGTTTAGCTTTTTCTTCAAGCTCTAGCAAAGTTAATTTGCATTCTTCTATACAAGACTTTAACCATCTTATGACTGCGTTTTTACCAAGAAGTTCTTGAGCTTCTTTACTCACTTTTTCACTGTCACCTATTCTAATAATAAGTAAGTCTGGACGAATTGGAAATTTTAACAATGCATTATCTACAGCTAAGTTAGACTGTGAAGTTATAAGAACTTTTCCGTCTAGAAGAACTATTTGATAACCAAGCTCTGAAATATATGTTGATTTTCCTGCTCCTGGTGGCCCTTGTAATGCAAAAATGTCTGGTGAAGCTTGAGCTTTCGCTATTGCTAGTCTCTGAAGTTCGTTTAGCTTGTCTTTATTTAAACATTTCTCTAAAGGTATTGGCTTTTGAGCGGATATTGCTGGAAGCTGTAGTTCTTCATTACGACCGAAAATAATTATATCTAGATTAGGCACATAACCACCATTTTCTTTGAAACGCTTAATGACATCTTTTTGTATATGTATTTGATTTAATTCACGGATTAGAGAATTAACTATTATTCCTGGCAACGGATTGATTTCTATATATTTTTCGCTTAGTAATACTTGAAGAATACGTGTTTGTTGATTAAATGATTTAAATTTAACTGATATTTGGTCAAAATCTGTATAAACTATCTCTTGTCTTTGTGTGATAAGAAGTTTTTCTGACGTTTGTAATTCAGACTGTTTTTCTATGATTCCAGGTGGTAAATATCCAATAATGGCGCCAGTTTCACCTGTTAACAAGAAAAAGCTATTGCTTTGATAATGCTGCTGATAAAATGTTTTGAACGTGAGAAGAGAAGAAACTGTTGATACAACCTTATACTTTTGTGATGGCTTAATTGTATATAAGTTTATACTATCATCTCGACGACACTGCTTAATAGTTTTTAATATGTCTGCCGAAATCACTGGAGCAAGAGTTAGATGTAAGCACTTTGGATTATCCTTGTCAAGTTGATAAGAAACAAAAGGGACTTGAAACATCTTTTTTAGAATAGATTGCTCACATACATCCAGGTAAACTTCGCAGTATTTCAGTCGTTTATTGAGGTCATCTTGCGCTTGTTCGCGTGTTGAAAGACTCAATAAAGTTTCTATCCAATCTTTTGGAATAGAACCAGCTGTCAAATCATCTGTACTGAGGTAACACATCATCTCCACTTCCCAGCGTTGTTTAGCTCCTGTCCATTTAGTTGCACTAAGAGCAACAACATAATTAGAACTCTGGGCAATTCTGAACTGAAGACCTCCTAATTCGTAATCCATTGGTATCCGCATACCAAAATGAGGCAATCCTGTTTTTTGATCTTGACCGTCTAATTTAGACATGAAGACGTGTGCTACATCCCCTATATGCTCTTTAAATGAATTGAGCAAGTCTAATTTTTTCAAGTTTTCACAAGCATTATTACTAAGTTCTATACGTATCTTGGGAGAGTGTAATTTTTTCATGGTCTTGGCAAAATATTTGTATGGACACACCCTATAAGGCGCCTTTTTACATCTGTGCAAAATTTTATTGATACCTAATATGGATTAAAATTTAATACAAAATTACTATCGCACATCAGACATGAATTAAATTTTTTGTATAGCAATCTTATATCGAAGGGTGAAAATCGCTGGCGCCCAGATACCCGACTTCAAGCAGCGTTGAAATCGGGTATATGAATTGCGTCTCCACAAATGATTTATGATTGGTATATTTTTTAGTTCAATTTTTATTATCAACGATTTATTTCCGTGGAGTCATCTGTAATATTACGTAGTTATAGCCCAGGACGCAAAATTTTTTCTGCGACTTGTGGTAGCCAGCGTTGAAGGAAAAATAGCAGTTTGACTTTACCAATCCGCATCTCATAGTGTGACTGTGTAAAATTATGCCAAAATTCTTCGACTAAAGCATTTGTAGAAATTTTACCTTTACCTCGCCCTTCTGTCATCGGTGTATCAACTAACGGCGCCAGAATTTCATAAACTTTAATTGATGTTGTTTCTAATTGCCATCGTAATGCTTTTGTTGCTATATGAAGTCCAGCTTTGCTACTACAGTAAACTGGGGCACTTTGTTTTGGCACAATTCCTAAACCAGAGGTAACATTAATAATTGCTGCGTTGGGCTTTGTTAATAAATGTGGCAACATCAGTTTAATTAGCTGTAATGGCGCCATTAAATTTGTGCGTAATTCTGTATCAATTTGTTCTACGGCAATTTCTGTGTCTGTAAAGTTATAGTTATATTGAATACCCGCATTGTTAATCAGAATATTTACATCTGGATACTTGTTAACTAAGCGCTGTAGTGCTTCTAAATCTGTCATATCAGCCACTTCTGTAAGTAGATCAGGAAATACTTCTCTGACTTCGGCTAATTTTTCCTGATTTCGCCCGGTAATTATAACTTTATTATTTTCTTGAAGAAATTTTCTTGCTAGCGCTAAACCTATTCCTGATGCACCTCCAGTAATTAAAACGACGTTACCGCTGGTTTGTACTGTTGTTTCTAAACTAAATTTTTTATCTGGAATTGCTAACTTGACGGCAAGAGCAGCAATAACTACCAAACAAACACTAAACAAGTAAGGCGCCTGTGGGTTAATGTTTTGATATAGCCAACCTGCTAACAAAGGGGCAATGATTCTTGCTAATGCTTGTACTGTTTGAATACTGCTGTTAATACGTCCCTGAACTTCTGAACTCACGCTTCTTGACATCAAACCTACCAAAGAAGTCTCTACGAGAGGTTGCCCAACTCCGACTATCAAGCTTGCTATATAAAGATATAGGGGTAAACCTGTGATGGGGAAAATGCTATATGATATAAACGCGATGACCATTAATAAGGCGCCGCAAGATGCCATGCGAACTTCTCCCAATTTTGGTAAAAGCCAAGGAATGATAATTATTTGAGAGATAACGCTAACTATACCAAACAGAGCAAATAGTGGCGCAATACGTTCTGGTTTCCAATTAAATAGTTCATTCGCTAATGCTGGTAAGTTAGAAATCAGCG
This sequence comes from Calothrix sp. FI2-JRJ7, assembly GCA_019359675.1. Lineage (GTDB taxonomy): Bacteria > Cyanobacteriota > Cyanobacteriia > Cyanobacteriales > Nostocaceae > Dulcicalothrix. The sequence goes on along the minus strand of JAHHGX010000068.1, from coordinate 198,895 downwards.
CGAACATTGCCATATTAACAATGAGAAAACTCAACATCAACCAGCGTAAATGTGGTAATGCTAAACTTGACTGCAATTGAGTGAATGGGTTTAGATAGAGTAAGCTTGGTAAAGGAGTTCGTTTGTATGCGGGTAAAGTTTCTGAAGAAGCGAAGTATCCCCACACCAAGGCAATGCCAAAAGCAAGTGCAACGACGTAAACAGGTGCGGTTAGATTTACGCGCGATAGCACACCACTTAAAACTGGGCCAATAATTAAACCGAAAGCGATAGCTCCGCTAACCCATGAAAAAGCACGGGTACGTTGCTGTTTTTCAGTGGTATCGGCAATTGAGGCAAACACAGTGCTAGCAGTACCATCCGTCAAACCAACAATAGTCCACCCAGCAAACAATATACCTAAGTTACCACCAATAGCGAAAATCAAATATCCTATACTGGCGCCCATTAAACTCAAGAGCATCATTAAGCGTCGTCCGTAAACATCGCTTAATGCTCCAATTGCAGGAAGCGTTAAAAATTGCGCTAAAGAAAAACTTGCATATAACAATCCTACATCCCAAGCGGTGCCAGCATAACGTTCTACTAAACTTGGCATTAGTGGGTTGAGTACACCGAAACCTAAAAACGATAAAAATCCCCCGTATAAGGTAAAAAGGCTCAACATGTGGGTATGTAAAGTTTTGTTGACCATAACAGATTGATAAGAAGACAAGAGAGTTTTGGATATTTTTTGACTTGGAAGTCTCTTAATCTGTTGTATTCCGAAGCTATGTATAAGTCATTAACATATGTTAATTTTTCTATTCATTTGGCTTAAGTGCTTTGCGAATGCGACTTAATGAGACAGGAGAAATACCAAGGTACGAAGCTATATGATATTGCTTGACTCGATTTTCTAATTCGGGGTACTCGATTAAAAACTTTTTGTACCGAGTTGTAGCATCATCTAAAAGTAACTCTCCCTCACGTTTCTCTTTTTTGATAAATAATGCTTCTATAAACCGATGCTGGATTCTTTGCCAGCAAGGATGTTCTGTACAAAGTTGCTGATAACTTTTATAATTAGCAACTAATAACAATGAATCTTCTAATGCTTCAATGTTAAATTGGGCTGGCTGATTTAAAAGCAAGGCACTGTAAGCAGCAACGAAGTCATTTTCTGGACAGAATGATTTCGTAAATTCTACACCTGCATTGTTGACGTAATAAAGGCGTAAAAGACCTGAGACAACAAATCCAATTTTTGTAGTAATTTCACCTGAACGAATCAAAAAGTCACCCGCAGTTAAGCTAAACGGGTAGAAAATATTGGTTAATTTTTGGAGTTCATTCTCTGGTATTTCTGTAATGGCTTGCAAAAAGTTACTGAGTTGAGCATAAGCAGAGGTAAACATGGAATAAATTGCGAGATTTTGACACTTTACTAATCAAGTTAATATATTTCTTAGGAGGCAGGATAGTTATGGCGCCTGCTTTAATGCCTAAAAACTGCTATAGTTATAATTATAAGTACACATAAACTATTTACTCCTACCGTGAAATCTTTGTTGACTGATGCCCAACTTGAAGCGTCTGAAGTTGTTGCTAATTGCTTGATGAATCGGCAACGTCAGCTTACGGGTAGCAATAGTTACGTTAAAGAACTAGGATTTAATCCATTAAGCTTTATAACAACCCGAATTCAAAATCAGAAAAGTGTAGCTTGGCTGGATATCTGCTGTGGTACAGGACGAGCTTTAATTCATGCTGCAGAGTCTCTGTATAAATTGGAACTTACTTCCCAAACATCGCTCGTTGGTGTGGATATTGTTTCTCAGTTTTACCCATATCCACCGGAGTTAATTAACTTGGAACTGCTCAACAAATCCATTCATACCTTTACCAGTAGCAGAAAGTTTGATTTAATTACCTGTGTTCATGGTCTTCATTATCTTGGTGACAAGCTTAAGGTACTGGAACATGCAGCATCTTGGTTGAACAATAACGGACTTCTAATTGCACATCTTGATTTGGCTAATTTGTGGATTGTTGAAAGCGATAAACTCAAGCCTATGTCACAAAAGTTACTTAGCAATGCCGGATTAAAATATAATAATCGAAAAAAACTTTGTAAGATTGAAAATTCTCAAGAGCTTATGTTTGAACTAGAATATCTTGGTGCAGATGATTGTGCAGGCGCCAATTACACTGGTCAACCAGCAGTTAACTCTTTTTATATGCCAAATTCTCAAAAATAAATAACAATAATAGTATTTTTTATTTACTAGGCGCCTGCTAAATTATGGTCATCTTGCTCTAACATGGTGATTGCTTGACCCATGCCTTCTACCCAATTTTTGGTAGTATTATACTCTAGCTCGTTTTTAATCATGGTTTCTATTTAATATATATTAGATTTTTGCGTGCTAGTGAGAAACCGGGTTTCTTTTCGTTTTGTTTCGGGTTTTGTGGTGCTTAGTGTAAAAGAAACCCGGTTTCTTTTAGATTTGGGTGTATCGAATTCCTAGTTGTTGTAGGGTTTGTTCGTTTATTTTGGTTGTGTTTTCGGTTTCGGTGTTTTTAAATAGTGCTGCGAAGGCGCCTGCTCCTAAGCCTGATTGGGGGAATATTCGGTAACATGGCTTTGTGGTTAGGTGGGATTGGTAGTGTTTTAAGTGGCTTACTTCGACTGGTTCATACTGAGGAAATTTTTGTAGTAACCATTCACATACTTGTTCGTTTTCTTCGGGTGAGTAGGTACAGGTTGTATATGCAAGATAACCTTGCGGCGCCACTATTTGAGCGGAGTTAGCAATAATTCTTTTTTGGCGGTTGGCGTTTTTATTGATGTTGGTGGGATGAAAGCATCCTGGTACTTTTTCTCCTTTGGCTAATAAAGATTGTCCGGAACATGGTGCATCAACTATTACTAGGTCACTTGATTTTGGTATGGCTTCAGCTAAAATACTTGAATCACGATTTAATACTGCTGTTGGTGTAATTTTACAGCGCTTGAAATTAGAAAATAGCATTCCTAAGCGTTTACCTATGACTTCGTTGGCAATTAGTAACTTAGGTTGCAGAACTCTCCAGGCAAAGATGCTTTTTCCTCCCGGCGCCGCACACATATCAAATATCAAGTTAATTGGTTGAGATATTGTTAAAAAAATTGAAGCGGCAAATACTGAAGAAAAATCTAAGCAATAAAAATATCCTTGTTCATGTAAAGGATGTTGACCGGGTTTTTGATTTAATTCTAATCTATCTACAAATGCTGGTTGCCAATCAACAGGTTTGGCTATACTCAAGCTGAAGTCGTCTGGTTTGTCTTGACACCAAAGGATGCTAGGGTTATATACCTGCGGATTAATTAATGCATTAATGAACTCTTCTTGTTGCTCAGTATCTACATACAGGCGCCGTGATAATTTGAGTAATAAGTTAGATATTTTTTCCATAATAATGTGTGTAAAAGCTATATAGATATTCAACCAAGAATTAAACTGTCACATCATAACAAACCGTTGATAAACATAGCATCATACTAAAAAATACAATTTGCCCGCATTCAATCGTCATGTTACTAGACAATTTTCGCGCAAAATTACGCAATTCACTACAAGTATGGCGCGATGCTGGCATAATTAACGATGTACAGTACCAGCAAATCACTCAGTATCAAGCAAATCTAGAGAAAACAGTACAAAACCGCAACGCTAAAACTGTGATTTTTCTAGCAAGCATACTTATAGTTACTGGTGCTATTACTTTTATTGCTGCGATACAGCAAGTACTAACGCGAGAAATCAAAGTTTTGCTGCTACTGAGTTTATTGGCTGCAACAAATATTACCGGATTTTACCTGTGGCAGCAACCTATCAAAGCACAGTTAAAAGGTAAACCAGTCTTCAGGAAATACATACTGGGAAAGAGTTTATTGATTCTTAGCGCTCTGCTGTTAGGTGTAAATTTATCGGTGATAGCGCAATTATTCCATATCAATCAGGCAAATTACGAATTGTTGTTGATGTGGGGTGCAGGTGTTACCTTGATGGCATACAGCTATGAAGAGCAAACGCTGGCAATATTTGGACTAGTTATTGTACTAGTTTGTTATCTTATTTTTTCAAACGAACTACCATATCTCAATAATAATGTTAACTGGATAGTAATTATACTGCAACACATGCCTCTGTTGTTATGGGTTGTGTTTGTACCACTGGCTATTTGGTGTAAGTCGCGCATCTGTTTTATTCTAACGGCAATAGCATTTACTCTAACTTTGCTGTTTAATATCAAGCCGTTACAATATCTCAACACTACAAATAACTTTTCTTGGTTAGCTGCGTTTGCCTTCATACTCCCACCTGCTTTGCTGTGGAGTTATGATGATTTGCTATTTCCTAAAGTTAGTAAACGTTACTTTCAACGAGTTGCACGCAATCTTGCTTTGGCGTGTTTATGCATATTTTTTTACATACTTGGATTTAATCATCACTGGCAGGCGCCGGATTTAATCCTTTCGTATATAAAGCCAGTAAATGTTTCGTTAAATAATGCAGCTTCTATTGATATTGCTTTTTTAAGTGTAATTGCAGTGACTCAATGGCTATTTTTATTACAGCAAAAATTTAACTGGAAGAACTTAGTGATTTTAAGTTGGATTGTAATATGCGGATTGGCGCCATTTTTTAATTATCTATATATTGATATACCTGATGTCCCAGTTATACTTTTCAACGCTATGAATATTCTCTTCTGCTTACTGTTAATACGTCATGCCATGCAAAAGCGCGAACGTAAAGAATTTTGGGGTGGTGTTTTGATGCTAACGCTATTAGTCCTAACTCGAATGTACGAGTACCAAACCGATTTACTCTTCGGCAGCTTAGTACTAACATTCTGCGGATTAGTAGTAATAGGAACGGGTACGTGGTTTGAAAGCAGAATTAGATAAAACTTGTTTTCATGATTCAAAAACATTTGCCGTACTGGCGCCTGTTAGTTAGTTTAGCTCTGCAATTGAGTACTATTATCACATTACTGGCGCCTTCCATACTTACACAGCACATTGGTAAGACTGTTATTTTACGAACAATGCCTGTAGACGCTAATGACACGTTGCGCGGTCGATACGTCGTTTTGGAGTATGATATTTCGCGACTTGAAACGTTAAAAAAATTACCTGGTTGGAATGATTTGATAAAAAAATATCCTGGTATTAATTCACAATATTATCCGGTTGCAGAAGGAACTAACTTATATGTAATTTTACATAGCGAATATAGAAATAAACCTTGGCGCCCGTTACGAGTAACAAGTACATTACCTGCAAGTTTACCAGAAAATCAAGTTGCACTGCGAGGTCGCTATCAATATGGCTCGATAGTTTACGGATTAGAAAAATATTATATGCCAGAAGTTCAAGCTGATTTTGGCAAGCAAAATATTTTCCAAACTCGTCAAATTCGACTTGGACAAATTAAGCCTATTATTATGCATATCAAGGTTGATTCACAAGGTAATGCGGCGCCGCTAGAGATGAATGTTACCGATACTTCTGCGAATGGGAGGATTCACAAGTATCGGTTTTGACACTTGTAGAGACGCGATTCCGGAGCGTCTCTACATTATTATGCCTGTTGTGGGTATTTACTTTTTAATAGGGTACAAACTCCGACTGCTGCAAGTGCGCTAAGAGGGATATTGGATTCTGGGACTTTTCGTTTTGGTTCTTCTGGTTTTTTGATGTAGTATTCGTAGACTACTTCTACTTTTGCTGCTGCTAAGGTGTTAAATATTTGGGCAAGGTTGCCTGCACCTGTACCAGAAGACTTTGCGACTGCGGTAACTGGCAGTGTTAATGTGTCTGAACCGATAAACAAACCAAAGTCACTTGTGAATGATGTTGATGCTGTTTTTTTGTTAGATAAGTTGTTGTAGGTGGCGCCTGATGGCCCTTTATAATCTAAGTCTCCATCGTCTGCGGCAAATGACTGTGCAATTGATGCAGTGGGAAGTGTTGTTAATAAGATGCTTCTATCTGGTTTGAGTAAGCTAACTTCAGCAGCTAAGTTAGCTGTGACATCCGCAGATTGTGCATCTAGGTTTTCTAGCCGAATTGAACCCTGAACTTCTGAGCCTAGTTGTACAAATACTTTTTGTAATTCGCCTAAATTCGAGTCGAATTTTGGTAAAGTAACGAATTTATCAAAGTTTGTTTTTTGAACATTAACTGAACTTTCGTATTTTACTGTTGTTAATGTCGCTGCTTGTGCAGCAGTTATTGGCGCCGCAAAAGCAATCAAAGTTGCCGCAGCAAATTGTATAGAAAAATGGCGATGCATTATCTGTATTCCCTTCTGATTTCTTTTTAACTTTTTATAGCGATACACCCTTTGCTAAGAGATTAATGGTAATCACTATATTTAAGCAATATCACTTACAGTATCTTGATTGAATCTTTATTAATAAATTTGTTTAATATTTATGATTAAAATTTTTACCTAAATATAATTTTTTTTTATAAAGAATTTATTGAATGTTCATAAAGTTATTGTAAAAAAAGCTAATCTAAATAAAATTAATTTTTAATTTTAGCTAGATATTGTTAATCTATAAAGTTTTATACTAAATATATGAAGCTTTTACATTACAAAAAAACATGACAATGTAAGCAAAAATACTTCCGAGATTTTCCACTTGAAGAATGTCACTATGTGAGTTGTCACTTGATTTATGCAAGCGCTTCAAAATATACATGGAACCAAGAGTACAAAAGAGCAAACTTAGCCCAGAAGTCGGTTCAGGTATGTTTTTCGGAATATGAAAAATTGGTGTTAAATTTTATACAAATACTGAGTAGAGCGCATCTACAATTAGATATAGAAATTATAAATTGTTTTTGTTGGCGTAGCCTGCGTTTGCGCTTAAAAATCTAGGTATCTTTCGGGTGGGCAGTGCCCACCTTACATATTACATATCACGTTTATTTCTTGAGGATGAAGATTTATGCCTAGCTGGGGCGATAGGCTAAACAGTAGCTTACAACACCAAAAGCGACAAGTTAAAAGTTATATTCTATCAAGAGGCTAAAAATGGTGGATTTAGAAGAGATTAGAGAGGATAAACCAATTTATGCTTTACGCGGAGCTGCTGATGTGCATATTGGTACTGTAGATAAGCTCGAAGGTGGTAAGTATATTAAACTTACTAAAACTAGCGCTGCTGATGGACAGCATCATTGGTTCCCTGTTGACTGGGTGAGAGCAGTAGATGAGCGCGCGGTGTATTTGAATAAGACAGTTGATGAGGTTTCAGAACAGTTAATTAACGAACAACCTGTTTAATATTGTAGAGACGCGATATATCGCGTCTGTACATGTGTGTATTAATTATTCGATTTTGAGGTTGAATGGTAAGCGTGCGTATACGTTGAGTGGGTCGTTGAGATTTTGTAATACTTGAATTTCTTTCTGTAATTTTTCTAGTTCTGAATTTAACAGGTGTTTGGGATTTGATTTTATGTTATCTATGCCCAAAGCGGTTTGCACTTCATCTGCCGCGCGGCTGAAAAAGCGTTCTTCAAAAGTACCTCGTTTAGGATATTCTTGTAGTTTCCAATTTTCTCCTAGTTTTGCTACTTGGGCTGCATGTCCTATAGCTGCATCTAAACCACCTATTTCATCTATTAAACCTATATCTTTTGCGGCAGTTCCCGACCATACTCGACCTTGTGCAATTTCTGCAACTTTTTCTTGCGGTAATTTGCGCCCTTTGGATACTTTATTAAGGAACAAGTTATATATACGGTCTACGCTACGTTGATATACTGCTAGTTCTTCGGGTGATTTGGGACGTGCAACCGTTTGGTTGTCTGCGTATTTGCCTGTTTTGACTGCATCCCAGGTAATACCGTTATCGTTGGCAAGCTTTTGGAAGTTAAGTAATAATCCAAATACACCAATGGAACCTGTAATTGTATTGGGTTCGGCAAAAATACGGTTGGAGTCTGCGGCTATCCAGTAACCACCTGATGCTGCAACGTCACCCATTGATACTACAACGGGTATGTTGTTTTCACGAGTTAATTTTACCTCGCGTTGAATTACTTCCGCAGCAGTGGCGCTACCACCAGGACTGTTAATTCGCAGTACTACTGCTTTGACGTTTTTGTCTTGGCGAATTCTGTTAAAGATTCTTGCATATCGAGTTCCTCCAACTTGTCCACTTTCACCTTGTCCGTCTACTATTTCACCCTCTGCGTAAACTACAGCAATTTTATTTCCTGTAGAAATTTCTGAGTCAAGCTTTTTATCTGTTGCTTCGGCGTAGTCGGAGAGACTAATTTGTTTAAAGGTTCTATCTTCGCGTTTGCCGTCGGTTAAGCTTTTGAGTTCATCAACTACTTGGTCTTGGTAAGCTACTTTATCTACTAGAGTTAGCTTTTTGGCTTCTGCTGCTTCTAATATTGGCTGACTGTCAGCTATATTTTGCAACTTCGTTGGGTCTATTTTACGACTGCTTCCAACCGCACTTCGCCATTCGCTCCATACGTCACCTAGTAGTTTCTGTGTTTGTTCGCGGTTTTCGGGACTTAGTTTATTGAGTACATATGGTTCTACTGCTCCCTTAAACTTGCCTACTCGTACTACTTGTACACCTACACCATACTTTTGTAAAGCGCCTGAGAGAAACATTGGTTGTGAACTAAAACCGTTGACTTCCATTGCTCCCAAAGGATTTACTACTACAGTATCAGCAACTGAACTTACATAGTACTCGCGTTCGCTCCATTCCATGCCGTATGCAATGACTTTTTTACCTGCTGCACGGAACTTTTCTAAAGCTTGTCGAACTTCTTTGAGTGTGGCAAACCCAGCGGCGCCACCAGTTCCTGCTCCTTTAGTTGCATCAAGATAAATACCAACAATTCGCTTATCGGTTCGGGCTTTTTCTATAGCATCTAGAACGTTTCGCAAAGTCATGCGTTGTTCTTCTGAACCTGAGAGCGCTTGTTGAAATACTTCACTCGAACTGGGAGCAGCATCGGTTATATTCATCGACAAGTCAAATACTAAAACCGACTTGTCCTTAACTTGGGGCCCACTATCACTTGATGCTGCGGCAAATAGCAGTACCAAAAGACCTGTGGTGCCGATACCGCAAAATATAAATAGCCCCAGTAAGCTTCCAATTACGCTAGCAAATGTTTGTTTGATAAAATTACGCATTATAATCCACTTTCAAGTAGTCAATAGTTAATAGTCAATTAGCAATGACAAATGACAAAAACTAATGACTATTGATATATTTACATTTCCACTTCTTTCACCACTATTACTTATTCTAAACGTTGCAAACTTCCTGAAGACCGAAGCGAAGCTAAAGTGGTGTTACCAGTACAGAATAGCACTGTTGTGATTTCGGCGACTAAAACTGATGCTAAATCGTAAACTGCCGCTTCTGAATCTGCTGCCGCGCGTAAAAATGGCATTGCTAACCCAGCAATATTGGCGCCCAATGCAATAGCTTTGGCTACATCCAAACCATCACGCAGTCCTCCTGATGCAATTAAAGGTATATCGGGAGCTATTGCGCGAATACTATTTATACACTCTGCTGTCGGTAAACCCCAATCTGCAAATGTTCTGCCTAGGCGCCTTTGCAAAACTGTTTCTGCGCGTTCACCTTCGACTTTTGCCCACGAAGTACCTCCTGCTCCTGCCACATCAATAACTTTAACTCCCGCAGAAATTAGCTTTTGCGCCATTTCTTTGGAAATACCATTGCCTACTTCTTTTGCTATCACTGGTACTGTTAACTTTGCACATAATATATTAATTTTGTCAAGCAATCCTTTAAAGTTTTTATCACCGCGTGGTTGGATGCACTCTTGGAGGGGGTTGAGGTGCAAAATTAGTGCGTCAGCTTCCAGCATGTCCACAATTTGTAGACATTGGTCTAAGCCGTATTTATAGTTAAGCTGAACGGCGCCTAAGTTAGCAAACAGTAATGCATCTGGTGCGTGTTTACGAATTGCAAAAGTATCGATTACTTGGGGTTTTTCTACTGCTACCCGCTGTGACCCCACACCCATTGCAATTTTATAGTCTTGTGCTACTTGGGCAAGACGAAGATTGATGATACCCGCTTGTTCGGTACCTCCAGTCATTGAGGAAATGAGTAGAGGTGCATTAAGTGTTTTACCCAAAAATGTTTGGCTGAGATTTATTTCATCGCAGTCGATTTCTGGCAAGCAGCAGTGAGTAAAGCGGTATTTCTCGAATCCATTAGTGGTTTCTCGAAATTGGACATCCTCTTCCAAGCAGATACGGATGTGGTCAGCTTTACGCGATTGTGTTTGTGCCGAGATATTTACAGGAACGTTCACGAATTTAAAGTCAATAAAGTACGTCGTTTTTCGTTCACTATAATATAGTTACTCGCACACCCTCCAAAAATGGCAACAAAATTAGCTAACCTACAGAACCTGCTTTCAGACTTAATAAAGCGCTACTCTTCACGTGTCGATTATTTAATGATTCGTTTTGAAGAAGCTCTTGGGACAGATATTTTGTTGCGTGGTGACAAAGTTGAAACTCTTAGCGAAGCAATTTCAATTGGTGGACATGTCCGTGCATGTTACAAAGGTGGCTGGGGTTTAAGTAGTTTTAACAGGATTGATACTATTACAGAACGTATTGAAGAAGCTATTGCTGCCGCGCGCATGATAGGTGATGAGGAGACTATACTGGCGCCTATTAAACCAGTACGAGCAAGTTGTAATTTACCACTAACAGGAACTGATCCCCGCAAAATTACTCTAGTAAAGAAAAAGGAATTGTGTGATTTTTATACAGACCTACTTAAAAGTGTAGATGGTCGCATTACTACAACCTCGGTTCGCTATGCTGACAGCGCGCAAAAAGTCATGATTGCTACCAGTGAAGGAACATTTATTGAACAATCTTGGGTTGACATGGAAATGCGTTTCGCTGCAACTGCTAGAAATGGCGAAACTGTACAAACTGGACGTGAGACTACAGGTTCACGTAAAGCGTTTGAAGATTTGACTAATTTGGACGACCAAGTTAAAAGTGCTGCTACGCGCGCGATTAATGCTTTATCTTTACCATCGGTTTTGGGTAATACTTATACCGTGGTTATTGACCCCATATTAACAGGCTTATTCGTTCACGAGGCTTTTGGGCATTTAAGCGAAGCTGATATGGCGTATGAAAACCCTGATTTACTAGAAGTTATGACAATTGGGCGCCGTTTTGGAAGTGAAGAATTACAAATTTTTGACGGTGCGGCGCCTGCTGGGCACAGGGGTAGTTATTTTTATGATGATGAGGGAGTACCTGCGACAACTACGCAATTAATTAAAGATGGTGTGTTGGTGGGAAGATTACATTCACGGGAAACTGCTGGGAAATTAGATGAGGCGCCGACAGGTAACGCCAGATGTTTAAATTATTATTATGCCCCCATTGTAAGAATGACAAATACTTGGATTGAACGCGGCAAAACACCAGTATCCGATTTATTCAGCGACATCAAAGAAGGTGTATATGCACGAAACTGGTTGGGTGGAATGACCAACGGTGAAATGTTTACATTCAGCGCAGGGGAAGCATGGATGATTCGTAACGGCAAAATCGCTGAACCTGTTAAAGATGTAACGTTATCAGGGAATGTGTTTCAAACTTTGGAAGATATCGAAGGTATTGGCGATGACTTTTACTGGGATGAGTCAGGGGGATGTGGCAAAGGTGGGCAAAATGGTTTACCAGTAGGTTGCGGTGGTCCCAGTTTAAGAATTCGAGATGTAGTAGTTGGAGGAGAAGCAGTTTAATTTGTAGCATAGGCATCTTGTCGTAAGAGTGTATGTATTTATCTTTACCACAGAGATACAGAAACACAGAGAATATTGGCAACGGATGATGAACGGATGTAACGGATGGTTGATTTTAAATAATTAAATTTTGTTTGTAAGCAATAACTTATCCGCGTTTATATCCGTTGCAAACAACACGCCAAATTTAATGACATGAACCAGTAGTGTCATTAATTTTGGAGGGGTTAAGAGGAATGAACCACATAATCCGTAAACGGAGTTTTCCCGTAGGGTAGAATTTCCCGCTTTCTTAGACACACTCGTACACTAAGAATGCGAAGGAAACAAACTGCATCGAACGATGTGTGTATAAGTTCGCCTTGGTAAGGCTATAAATACATTTATATATGAAATAAGCTAAAATCTAAGTAGCATGATTAATTAATACGATTTGAACAACATTAGGGAGGGATTAAGAGAATGTTTACTATCTCCACAGAAGAATTAGTTAAAGAGAGTCAAGAAATCGCACAGTTAAAAATTATCAAACAAGAGCTAGAAAATATTTTTTGTAATCAACAGGAACATTGCCATGAAATTATAGCTATTTTAGAAACTATTGGCGATAGCAAAAACTTGAAAATTACTGCTGATAAAGCTTTACATGCATCAGAACTTATGAGCAATTTAGTAAACAAATATTCTAATTTAATTTCCGAAAAAGAATATAAAATTATTGTTTCACATTCAAATAATCTTAAATTGTGGGCTGATGTTTTTATCGCAGTTTCTGAGGTTCATCAAGACTTGACAGAAAATAGTAGTTTGAAAACTCTAAAAGAATGGACAGAATGGATTGAACTTTTCTCAGAAGCAATAGATGGTCAGAATAATTTTTCAGAAGAAACTTGGATGAATATAGAGAAATTAGCAAAAAAAATAATAGCAGTCGCTTCTGTTAAAAATTATAATGAATCTCAAAAGAATCATTATAAGAGGCGCCTAAAGAATTCAGCAAACTTTATACTCAGCAAAGCAGAAAGTAACAAATCAAGTACATCTCGGAGACTAGTTATAGGTAAACAATCTTACCAAGAATTATTGGAAGAAAGCCAAAAAAGAATTCACCGACTTGACGAATTAGAACCAAAAAACGCCGAAGAAGCTAAAGAACAGTCAGATATACTAGATTTTCTCGAAAAATTCCTAAAATAGTATAAGATTTCTAAGTATACTAGTTGCAGATACCAAAATGACCATCGTAATGCTTGACTCGCACCCTCTGTCACTTATATCATATCCAGGTTTGAGGGCAGAAGCATTAAATTGTAAGAGTTGGGTCAAGCAACTAATTAATCATAAAATATTTGTAGTCACTCCAGAAATAATTGATTATGAACTGCGTCGGGCATTAATTTATGCAAACAAAATAAAAGGGATAGAAAATTTAGATAAACTAGAAGACATGGGAATAGCTTATGCCCCAATAACAACAGCAGTTATGCGAAAAGCATCTGAATTATGGGGTTGGGCAAGAAAAACAGGACAACAAACTGCGAACGCAGATAAAATAGATGTTGATGTTATTTTAGCAGCACAATCAATTATCTTATCTCAAGAGACAGGAGAATATTCCATTATCGCTACTTCCAATGTAAGTGACTTACAAAGATATGCGGATGCTAGAAGATGGGAAGATATAACGGTAGAATATTGCTTTAATCCACAGCCTTCAAAGCCGCAGTAGAATAAAAATTATTATTAAAGCATTTTTTCGAGAAAGATTTTTGCCCGCGTGCATTTGGGATTAGCGAAAAATTCGCTTGGCGTAGTATCTTCGGCTAAACTTCCTTGGTCTAAAAACATAATTCTACTAGCAACTGAGCGTGCAAATCCCATTTCGTGAGTAACTATTGCCATTGTTATACCAGTTTGTGCTAATTGTTTCATAACTTCTAGAACATCTTTGACCATTTCGGGGTCAAGCGCACTCGTTGGTTCGTCGAATAATATCATTTCTGGTTCCATAGCTAATGCGCGCGCGATAGCTACTCGTTGTTTTTGACCTCCTGATAATTTCGATGGGTAAACATCTGCTTTTTCAGATAATCCAACTTTTTTGAGTAATTCTAAACCGTGTGAGTTTGCTTGTTGTTTAGTAATTCCTTTGACTTTTATGGGAGCATAAGTCACGTTTTGCAGCACTGTCATGTGAGGAAATAAGTTAAAGTGCTGAAATACCATTACTAAAGAGGTCCGAATTTTAGCTATATTTATTTTGGCATTGGTAATTTCTTGGTCTTTAAAGTATATTTGTCCTTTAGTAGGGCGTTCTAGTAAGTTCATGCATCGCAAAAAGGTTGACTTGCCAGAACCGGAGGGTCCGAGAATAGCAACTACTTCGCCTTTATTGATTTGCGTCGAAATATCTTTTAGTACATCTAGTTTACCAAAAGACTTATATAAAAATTCTGTACGAATAATTGCTTCACTCACTGCGTCTTAACCTTTTTTCTAAAATGAATGCGCTTTGTGTTAAACCCATAACTAAAATATAATAAATCAACCCAGCAAATAGTAAAGGTTCAAAGTAAATATATTTATTGGCGCCGACAATTTGGGCACTGCGTAATATTTCCACTACACCAATTGTTGACACCAACGCCGAATCTTTCAATAGTCCAATAGTTTCATTTACCAATGCTGGCAAAATATTCTTCAAAGCTTGAGGTAAAATTATATCCCGCATCATCAACCATTTGGGAATACCCATAGATATGGAAGCTTCACTTTGCCCTTTATCTACTGCCTGAATTCCACCCCGGATGGTTTCTGACATATAGGCGCCGGAGTTAAGTGTAAAAGTTAATACACCTGCTTGTAATGCGGAAATATTATAACCTGTAAGTTGGGGTGTTGCGTAGTAAACCAACGCTAACTGTAAAAGCAGTGGAGTACCTCGAAACACAGAGGTGTAAGCATTGGCAAGTGACTGAAGCGGTTTAATATCAGAAATCTTGAGTAAAGATAACACCGTTCCCCAAATTAATCCCAGAAATACAGAGATAATAGTAAACAATAAAGTTAAAGGAATACCTCGAAGGATAAAAGGGATATCTCTAGAGATTCGACCAAAGTCTAAATTGAGTCCAGTTTTGACTTCTGTTGAGGATAAATTAGCGACGTTTGTCTTTTGAGAAAACCATTTAGTCGCGAGTTCCTTTAGTGTACCATTGTCCTTCATCTTTTGAAGAACTTGGTTGAAAGGCGCCACCAAAGGGGAATTTTTAGCAAAAGCAATTGCCGAACCAGAATTTTCTTGTGAGGGGATAGCATTAAACTCTAAATCTGGGTTACTTCCTGCAAATCCTGACGCTACATTATTTTCAATAATTGCCGCATCAATACGCTTAGATTTAAGTTCTTGAATAGCTTCTGGAACTCGATTAAGCTGCTTTATTTGAATTCCTGTTACTTTTTTAGCAATTTCCTTAAGATTTTTTTCTTGAATGCTGCCTAATTGCACGCCAACTATTTTACCTGATAACTGTTGAGCTTTGAGCAGGTTGCTACCCTTGGGCGCCACAATTGTATCTTGAGCAGTATAATAAATAATAGAGAAATCAACGTTTTTTAGACGTTCTGGTGTCGGAGACATACCAGCCATCACAAAATCAACGCGGTTTGTAGCAAGCGCAGGAATTAGACCATTAAAGTCAGACTCAATGACATTCAGTTTAAATTTTAATTGCTTGGCAATATAATTAGCAATATCAATATCAAACCCAATAATATTTCCTGACCCTTCCGTATCGTAATACTCATAAGGAGGATAATCGGGAGAGGTTATCATTGTCAGTGTGTCTTTACCAACTAACGCTTGTAAAGGATTACTCTGACTGATAATAATGCTAATTGCCAACACTGCCGCGATGAGTATGTTAAATATAGACTTTTTCCGCTTTTTCATTTATCCAATAACGTAGATGCACAGCCTATTATATGGGAATTAAAGAAAACTGGCGCCTGAATCCTGACACGTAATATAATAAGTTGCATTTTATACGTTAATAGCACCATGATTAAGCATTTGATGATTGCTTTGAGTCTAACGGTACTAACCGGCTTATCTCATGTACAGATGGTAATGCCAGCAACTGCCGCTAACCAAACTAATCTTTTAACCAAAAAACTTTTACTCGCTCAATCTTCAAGCAACCAAACCCCAAAAGCTTCATTAATCCCTCACGTCAAAGCAAAGCTGGGTGGTATTAGTCTATCAACATAATTGGGGTTTGCTTCTTCGAGAATTAGAAGCAAGAATGGTTCTTTTTGAGTTCAAGAACTATGACAAAATGGAGATAGGGTCTCAAGAAGTTATTCAAACTGAGAATTATTTAACTGACCCTATGGGGCGGCTTGCAATTATAGTATGTAGCAAGATTCCGAATAATGCCGCCCATATTCAACGTAACAATCTTTATAGTCGGCGCCGTAAAGTTATTCTTTTTATTACAAAGGAAGATTTGAAGGAAATGCTCTTTCTTAAAGAAAGAGGGGAAGACCCATGCGATTTAATTGTTGACATTGATCCCCCCAACCCCCCTTAATAAGGGGGGCTAAGAGTGTTATTTGTTATTATTTTTAATATGAATGAAAATAAAAATTTCCCCCTTATTAAGGGGGACTAAGGGGGATTAATTATGCAGGGTTTGCTTGCATTTTCTTCTGAAGCAAGTTAATGACGGAAGCTTTTTCTAGGATTCCAACTAGTACACCGTTATCACGAATTACTGCAAGTGCGGATAACTTTTGTTGTTCTAGTAGTTGTACTACATCTAGCAATGATTTATCAGATTCTACAGTGGTAGATGCTTCGATTGGTCGCATTACTTCGCTGATTTGGGTTTCTGACCATAATGTAGTAGGAACCGCGCGCAAGTTATCTACTGATACTGCTCCTACTAATTGTCCCTCGGCGCCTGTTACTAAGAATCGACCATATTGACCGTTTAATATTTGTTCGTCTGCAAACTCTCTCAAGCTCATATTGGCTTTTACTATTGGGCTATCTGGAGTGATTGCATCTGCTGCGGTTAGTCCTGTTAGTCGTTCTTGTATGGTTGCGGCTCTTGAAGCATTGCCAGCGTTTTGCAATAAGAAGTAACCTATCAATAAGTTCCAAGAGTTGGCGAAACTACCGAACATGAGTAGGGGAATTAAGCCAGAGGCAATTGCTACCCAACCAAATATTTGACCGACTCGACTCGCAAAAACTACACCTTTATAAGGATTGCCTGTAATTTTCCAGACGATGGCTTTAAGGATATTTCCACCATCTAGTGGTAAGCCAGGAATTAGATTAAATAACGCTAATGATAAGTTAACAGATGCTAGCACCATAAGAATGGCAGTTCCGGGGCCACTTGCAGAGGCGCTAAAACCAATAGCTGTAAATATGACAAATAGTAATAAGCTAACTAAAGGGCCTGCAATGGCTACCCAGAAAGCATCAGCTGGGGTTTTTGATTCTTTTTCTAAGCTTGCTAAACCACCAAATATAAAGAGTGTGATTGACTTTACGTCAATACCTTGGTTTAAGGCAACGAAGCTATGTCCCAATTCATGAGCGACAACAGAGGCAAATAATAATAATGCTGTTGTCAGTCCTAACAGTGCTGCTACTCCCCCACCGAGGTAAGGAAATTGCCCTGCAAGTCCACTGCTATAGCTCCAAGTTACTAAACCTAAGATTAAGAACCAGGATGGGTGAATATAAAAAGGAATGTTAAAGAGGTTGCCTATCCGAATTGTTCCATTCATGGCGCTTACCTTTGATTTCGATATCTCTATAGTAACGAAATGTTAAGTAATTTTAATCTTTGTAATGGTAGTAGTGTCCGTCTGTTAAGGTGTGGTTTTACCTATCAGGGGTTATTTTACAAGGCAAATAAGGATAAAATTTGTGTATATACAAAAACTATTAGTAAGCGCGAAAGTTAAAAAATGAAAGTTTTAGGGTCAGTTTTGGCTGCATTGTTCCTGCTGACAACTCCTGCTGTCGCTGTTGAGTACCAGGGGCAGAGTATAGATGGTAAAAAGCTGGATGCCAAAGCTTATTATTATGCAACTGGTGGAGTTTATGATGTTCAGGTACGCTTTGATAAAAGACGAGCAACCATTTATTTTTCTGATGGAAACCAAACAACTATACAGCTAAATCAAAAGGTTATAACTGACTCAAAGGTTATTGAAGGATTTGGGAAACTAGGACAATATCCTATAAATCAAACATTTAGTGTTGGATTAGTATATGATTCGGAGTGGGGCAGTAGTGGTTTACCGCAATCAAATCCTCTCGAAGGCTTATGGAGAATTAGTTTAGAAAATTTATAACATGTTAGAAACCGGGTTTCTTATTCATATTTATTCTAAAAATGACAATTTATCATAGAAACCCGGTTTCTATGTGTAATTATTTGTGAAAAAAATATCATGTTTGAAGTAGGTGCAATTTTAACAGCTACCTTTGATATCCGTCTAATTATCCTTTCAGTTGCAATTGCAATAGTTGGTTCTTGTATTGCTTTAGATATAGCTGAACAAATTTTTATTGCATCAGGACGCGCGCGCGTTTGGTGGCTGTTAGGTGGCGCCACTACTTTGGGTATTAGTATCTGGGTGATGCATTTTACGGCTGTTCTTTCGTATAAATTACCTATAAAGATTGATTATAATTACACAATCGTGATGATTTCAATGGTTGTGGCAATTGTTGGTTCGGGTGTTGGATTTTTTATTGTTACACGCTCATCAACAGTGGAATGGTTAACTTTATTTGCTGGCAGTCTTTTCATTGGTGGTGCGGTGATTGGTATGCACTTTACTGCTATGTCATCGCTGTTAGTTCCAGCTAGAGAGTCGCATGACTTCAAGTTATTTATTTTAAGTGGTGTAGTGGCAATTGCTGCATCTTTTATGGGATTATCATTAACATTCTACAAACAGATAAGGGTGCCTTTGAATGTACAAAAAATTGGCAGTTCTTTGCTAATGGGAATTGCAATTTATGGAATGCATTATATTGCAATCGCAGGTATTCGTTACCGCACGGTAAAATCTTTAAACATGTCCGAGCTTGCTCCTGTAGAAAATACACCGTTGGTAATTGCCATTAGTATCGCGACTTTAATTATCTTGACATTAGCGGAACTCTCTGCATTTTTTGGTCGGCGCCTGAGTGCTGAGGTGGCGAAAACAGAAGTTTTGCGACAAAGCGAAGAAAAGCTAGAACTACTTGTTAAGCAGCGCACCGCAGAATTAGAAACGGCTTTGGAAGCAGCAGAAACAGCTAACAAAGCCAAGACACAATTTTTAGCCAATATGAATCACGAACTGCGAACACCGTTAAATGGAATTATTGGGTTTTCGAGCGTCCTTTTAGAGGAAACTGTTGGTGCATTGAACGATAAGCAACGACAATATATAAATGTAATACACGAGTGTGGATATCAGCAGTTAAACTTAATTAACGATTTGCTAGATATAGCCAAAATTGAGGCAGGAAGAGAAGAACTAGAAATCGTCACTTTATCGGTAGAAGAGATTTGTCATATGTGTATTTCGGTAGTTAAGGAGCAAGCAACGAGACGAAGTTTACAATTATTATTAGAAATTTCACCAAATGTTACAACTTGCAACGCAGACGAACGCCGTTTGAAACAGATTTTATTGAATTTACTTTCAAATGCCGTCAAGTTTACTGAATCTGGTTCTGTAACATTAAAAGTTGATACTGAGGCAGGATATATTAAGTTTGCTGTTATCGATACTGGTATTGGTATTTCCCCAGAGGAAGGAGAAAAGTTGTTTCAACTATTTCAGCAAGTTGGTAGCAATTATAGGAAACGACAAGGTACGGGGTTGGGGTTGGCTGTATCGAGGAATTTAGCCCGACTACATGGAGGTGATATTATACTTAAGTCCGAGTTAGGGCGCGGTAGTTGTTTTACTTTATTATTACCATTATCGTAGTTAATAAAAAACTGCTATCTACTACTTTAATTTTGAGAAACAATAGGCTGAAATGCTTGCAATAAAATACCCAAAATTTTATCAACCTGATTAATATAATATTCGACAGAATCTATATAAACAGTAGTGTCTTCAATAAATAAAAATTTCCAGTTAGTCCCGGTCGTAACAGACCCATAAATTCGCTTGACTTCATTTCCTTTAGCTTGATTGAACAATTGTGCTGCAACCATTGCCGCAACACATTGACCTAAACCTCCATTAATATCTTCTTTTTTAGCCTCAAAAATAAACATTACAGGCGCCGAAATAAACAGTTGTTCACGTGACCCGCTGAGGATATAATCGCAAAAACCTTGTAACCCTTTTGTTGCGTCAACATTAAATTCATTACCAGAAAACAATGATATCTTATTACTTAATAATTGTTTTAAATCAGCTAATATCGGCGCAATCAGGAACTCAGAACGAGCTTTTTCAGTTCCTATTGAAGTTGCTAATGGGACATAGTAACTTAATATAGTTTTTAAAGTATCTGATGATGAAACTGGGCTGACATCATTAAATAAATTTCCAGTTTCATCAAGTGTTAAATTAAAGGTGTTTTGTGCCTTAGAAAGAGTAAAATCGCTGTATGCCATTTTTCTACCTTTATTTTTTGAATTTAACTCTACCTATTTTTACATACATCCGTCATTCGTTAGAAGAAAAGAAACTTCTAGCTTACTAGTATAACAGTGTGTGTCAGGAGATAAAAAGTTGAGAAAGCTTAGAGTTTTTATTAGTTTGTTTGTTGCTTGTGTAATTGCCGTATCATCTTACACACAGTCTCAGGCTGCGAGGAATGATAGAAATTTGCCGACATCGCTAAGTACAATTGGTCGTATTGAACAGGTTGCCGGATTCACAGGGCCAATGCCAACAGGAGTTACTGTTACAAGAAGTGGTCGTATATTTGTCTAATTTATCTAACAGACTACGAGCATAACGCTATTTACCGTCGTAACGAAAACGGAATGATTGAAACGCTCATTCATGAGCCACGCGCGCTTTAGCCCGATACAATGTCAGTAGCAACAGACGGTTATCTTTACTTCATCGCGAATCAGTTACATCGCCAACCCCGATATCACCAAGGCAAAGATTTACGTCAAAAACCTTACAGCTTATTCCGAACTCGAATCAATGCCCAACCAGTTTTTCTAGTAGGAACTTCCAAATAAAAAACATCAAAATCTTGTGGGGTGGGCATCCTTGCCCGCCTATAAAATTAACTCAACGCCAAATATATATAGGTAAATTTGAATTAGTATTAGTGTAAACTATACAATGTGGCGCCTAATTGGGTTCAATATACAGCGAATTTTAGGTAAATGAGGCACACACATAATGCCCGAATCCTTGTAGAGACGCGATTAATCGCGTCTCTACACGTACCGCATGAACGAGCAATCTGCTGTATATGATTTTGGCGCGATTTGACTCAGACTGTATTCCGCTAGCGACTGCAACCAATATCCAAAAGCCAAAAATCAGAAAAATATGCCTGACTTACTCAGCAACTTCCTTTCAACTGCCTTTATTCCCCACGGGCATTGTTACCTCTGGAAGCCCGGTTTAGTCTGGCTACATTTAACTTCAGATGCATTGACCGCAATGGCTTATTACTCGGTCGCCATCGCAATTGTTTACTTTAGAAATGAGCGCAAAGACCTTCCTGCCAAGACTGTAACGCTTTTAACTGGGTACTTTTTTGTCTTTGCCTTGTGTGGTAGCACCCATTTAATGGGAGTTGTTACGCTTTGGTATCCCATTTATTGGTTTTCAGGGCTGCTGAAAGGCTTTAATGCCGTATGGTCAACCTATGCGTTCACCTTTTTATTGATTCCGTTAATTCCAGTCGCTCTGGATGCACCAAGTCCAGCCCAGCTAGCTATCACAAACCAGGAATTGGAAGATAGCCGAAACCGCATCCAATCGATTAATTTGGAACTGGAGCAACGGGTGCAGCAACGCACAGCACAATTGGAAGCGTCCAATCGCGCTAAAGATGAATTTTTAATCCGCGAACAAGTCGTCCGAGCGGAGGCTGAGGCAGCTAATCGCGCGAAGGACGAGTTTCTCTCGGTTCTCTCTCATGAATTGAGAACACCGCTCAATGCTATCTTGGGGTGGTCGCAAATCTTACGGAAACAACATCTGAGTCAGGATAGAGCAATGCGTGCTTTGGAGACGATCGAGCGCAACGCTCAATCCCAAGCTAAGATCATCGAAGACATTCTAGATATCTCTCGCATTATAACAGGCAAGCTACGTTTGCAAGTCCAACCAGTAAATTTAGTTACAATAATTGAGGCAGCCATTGAATCTGTGCGGTTAGCAGCTGAGGCAAAGTCAATTCGCATTAAAAGCATCTTGGATTCTTCAAATAATCACATATCTGGAGATGCCGACCGTTTACAGCAAGTCATTTGGAACCTGCTTTCAAACGCCATTAAATTTACGCCTCAAGGAGGGCAAGTACAAATTCGCTTGGAGTGCGTCAATTCTCATGTCGAAATTATAGTTAGCGATACAGGAGTTGGCATTAGCCCAGATTTTCTACCTTATGTATTTGATCGGTTCCGCCAACACGACAGTACCAGCACCCGAAGTTATGGTGGACTAGGTTTGGGGTTAGCAATTGTTCGTCAACTAGTTGAATTACATGGTGGCACAGTAAGCGTGGCAAGTCCAGGAATAGGACAGGGGGCAACCTTTACTATAAAGTTGCCCGTCATGATTACCCACGAAACACCGAGTGAGCCAGAGCCATTAGACTTGATCCCCCTTGCTGATAATAATACTGATGCGGTGCCTAGCTTAGAAGGCTTACAAATATTAATTGTGGAGGACGAGGTAGATTCGCTGGAATTACTAAGTACAATTCTACAAGGGTATGGCGCTCAAGTTATTCCCACTGCCTCTGTTAGTGAGGCATTGAAAATCATCGAAAACGCCACGAATCAAAGCTTAGATGTTTTAGTGAGTGATATTGGGATGCCGAATGAGGATGGCTACTCACTAATTCGGAAACTGCGGCAACTTGAAGCACAGCGTGGTGGTTGGATGCCAGCCGTTGCACTAACGGCGTATGCAAAGAGCGAAGATCGCAGGCAGGCTCTATTAGCAGGTTTTCAGATGCATCTTCCAAAACCCGTACAACCAGAGGAGTTAGCAACGGTAATCGCCAGCCTAACAGGACGAACGGGAAGGTTTAAATAATCTGTTAGAAGTTTGACGCGCGTGGTGGACGAACTACCAAAACCAAAATTTTCTTGTGGGATGCGCGGACGCGCGCGAGTCCTAATATCAAAGGGTGTTTGCTTGGATGCCCACCCCACAAGATGGTTAATTTAATTTTTGGAAATCTCAATTTTGAAATAGTTAGGACTTACGTAAAGAAACCTGGTTTCTACGCAATACCGTCGTTTTTATTACAAGTTATCGACAGAGAAACCAGGTTTCTAGAATTTTTGCGTAAGTCCTGATAGTAAACAGGCTTTAATATTTAAGCTTCCTTATCCTGCTGTTCCAAGTGAGTCGCGATGTAGCTCTGGGAAATTATCATGCATCCGCTAAACTTTTCGGTGCCGGGTATACTTTAGGGTTCAGGGGACGGAATTTTTCTAAGTAAATCGAAACAGCTTCGTGATCTTCCCTATGCTCAAGAAAACACCCAATTTAATCAGATTGTTATGGGATAGGGCTTTATTTTGTCCTATCCCGATATATCAATTTAAAGCGTAACAGTTCATCAAGATTTAGAGCGATGATTGTACTGTACAGTAGCTACTAGCCCATTTTCCAAGCTTTTTAACGCTAAATTCGCCTAGTTTATATGTACCGTAAGCAGTCGCAGTAGTACCACCTGCAATAAGGGCGCCCATAACAACTGGCCCTCCAACTGCTGATGTAACAACTGCTGTTGCTGCGGCTCCTGCCGCGTTACTACCCATAATGCTCGCAATTGTAGTTGTTAAACCGCCTAATCCTAAATTAGAAACTGCGGATGCAATTCCAGCATAACCTTTCTCTAAGGTTTCAAAGTCGTAAAAGCGCAAATTCATGAACTTAATTAATCCTAAGAGAAAAATTATGAAATGCTACGAGGGTCAAGCGCGGTTATTTCAGTAAACCTTTTAAAATCACTGATGTTAAAGGTTAGTATATGAGTTATATTATGGGCTATCATCGCTGCAACTAATCGAGTATCATGCGAGAGTTTGCCTATGACTTGATATTTGGCGATAAGGTTCTCCCAAGCAGGAAAAATGGATGCTGTATCCGGCAGAAGCACAAAAGAGTTTTTAAGTTGCTCCAGTTCGTTTAAAGCATCGGCAAACGATAAACCTAACCCATTAACTTCTATCGAGCGAGTTGCAACCACCCAAAACTCAATTAGATTCTCTGGTATGATGCACAACGTCTCACCTTGCTCAAATAAAATTCTTATTGCTTGAAGTGAAGATTCGTGCATTGGATGAGTCTGTTGGATACTCCGCAATAAAACGTTTGTATCAACTAGATAGCTCATAGCATTTCATCTTCTCTTGTATAGATGCTTTCACGGCTAATTGCCTCGTCTGAAAGAGGTGGCGCCTTTATTTCAGAGTGACTCCTAGCCCAATTTACAAATCTTTCTGCTCGCTCAGTTGGCGACAATGTAAGAGGTGTGGGTTGCGATGATGTGGCTAGTAAGCTTTCGACTACAGTTTTTAGTAGTGCTTCGACAGATATTCCCATTGCTGCGGCTTGAGCCATTAAGCGTGATTCAATTTCAGGTTCTAGTTCAAGTAAAATAGCCATAATTAAGTATCAAATAATTAAATACAATTAAAATTTATAAAAGTTGAGCAAGCAAGAATATTCTCGTATTATTGTAACGCGAACTTCTAACTAAGCAATAGTTCAAGCACCACCTGAACTGATAACGCTTTTAAAAGATAGCTTGATACTACTGTGACTTTAGATGATTAAACGACGGTTGCCATACCATTGACTTAAGTCATGTTCAATTTCTTCAAGGATGGCTATAGCATCTGCAATTAATTTTGCCTCAATCGTTAACAAAGTAAATGCTGACTCAACCCTTTGTTGATAGTTCTGTGGACAAAGAGGAAAGTTATTGGCAATTGCTACGGCGCCTTTCTCATTCAACACGTATTCTTGATTAAGTGCAAATAGTACTTGATTCATACAAGCGACGCTGCGGAAACAGCAACCTGCTGCATAGGCTACATCACCACGTGTAATTGATTTTTTTGCAACTGATAGTGAAAAACTAATCTCCCAGGCAAAGGTATTAATCGTTACTTGTTGAAGCTCTGTAGGATAGGGTTTCGTTTTTGCCTTTAAAGCTTCTAAAACACTATCTGGGTCGAAAAGTGGCAAACAAATGGCAATTTCACCCATATATATAGAGGAGACAAAGCCGTGGGGATGTCCGGGTTGATAATCAATTGTGATTTGCCCAAGCTTACAATTATCAATAACATTATTAACTTGAACCAGATTACGATAGAGAAAATCTACAGATACACCTTCTATTTTTAGCCAACCACCTCCGTTAATCCATTTTCCCCATTCACCAATTGGCGTGATTAAATTTGGGCAATGGTTGTCGTCAAGTTCGGAGGCTAGGTAATTGAGAGCAGTTATATCTAGCGGATTTTCTGGTTGATAATAAATTCCTAAGTCTACATCTGATTTTTGTGTATGATTGCCTTTTGCCCTTGAACCACCGAGTGCAATTGCTGCAATTCCTTGAATTGATTGCAAACGCTCGACTACATTGTGGATGAACTGAGGCAATTGCTGATTCATATTAAAGATTTCCAAAAATTAAATTAACGATCTTGTGAGGTGGGCATCCAAGCAAACGCCCTTTGATATCAGGACTCGCTTAAAACGTCCATCCTACAAGACAACATCCCACAATATAATTTTACATTTGACTCTACTGATGATTTTAAAACTTAAATATTGCAAATGAACTGTAAAATTTCCTTTTTTAGGGTAAAGCAGGTAAAAAACAGTAATTTTTAAGCATATAATACAGCAATATTTTACGTATAAAATTAAACATATGTCTACTTCCACACCTAGCAGAAATAATCAGGCGCCGAAATTAGAACGAAGTTTGAATAGCTTGGAAACAGGCACCTTTGGGCTGAGTGGTTCGCTAATTTGGTTAGGAACTGCCGCAAGTATGCATTTTGCGTTGGGTGGGAAAGAGATATGGGTGTGTGAGTGGAGTTTTATTAAGTTATATTACAGCAGTTTCTAACACTCCACGAATTTTATATCAGCTAGCTGTTGATGATTATTTGTCTCCTGTTAACAGGAGACCGGTCAAACGGCAGATTCCCTGATTCTGGAATATTAATTGTCCTTTCATCAGTATGGGGAACCGATAGTGCTGCAACTTCATTCAAAGCCATCGGCCCATAGGGAACAGTCGGTGCAATTGGATTTCCTAATGGGTCTACAGTATAAATAGGGTCAAAACTAGTGCTGTCTCGATAACCTGTTCTCACTCGCTCTTCGTAATCATCATCAATCTGCAATTCTTTAGTGAACTGTGGCAAATGTTCTGCCTGCTCTTTCGTTAGACCTTTGGTATAGATCCGCTGTTGGGAATAATCAATGCGAGAGCGACCTATAGGCAATAAAACTTGCTTGCCAAAAATGCAAAAGCCTAAATCAACAATCAGATATCGAAAGCTACCGTCATGCTCATCAACTAATATGTCTTTAACGGCGCCGATTTTTTCATTTGTAATATCAGAATAAACAACGAAATTAACAATGTTACCATTCCCAGAAAAAACTTGACCATAATTAGGATGAAAATCCTCTATTTTTAATAATGCCATAATCTCTCCAAATTTGTACAAGTATCTCAATAAAAAGCGAATACTAATGTGGTAATGAAGGACTGCTTTTGGCTCAAACTGCTCAACCCGATGCCATCCCCTTAGATGTAATGATGCCTGATATGGACGGAACAGCAACAGTTCAAAAGCTAAAAGCAAATCCAATAACTAAGCATATTCCTGTGATTCTACTAACAGCTAGAGGACGTACTGATAACAAAGCTTTATTTGCCGAACTGGGCATTAAAGCTATAATTAGTAAACCCTTTAACTCTCAGAAACTAGCCGATCAAGTAGAAGCAGCTTTGGTATAAAGTGTGTAAATCTATAACCAAAGTAGCAATTAGTATACATAAAAATACCCCTTTTTGGTAGATATATAAAATTTTAACTTTTGTTAATATTATAGTGACTAGCTTTTTTAGTAACACTCTAATTCTATATGCGTTGTAATCATTCTCAGATTCATTCTACTATCAGAACAATTTGTTTGATAGTAATATTAGGATGTTTTCTGCTAGTGATGCCTGTACAAGCGCAATCCTTACCAAATTTTCCGATTACACTTGATGGGCGCCAGTTATTTAAAGTTAGTGACACAGGTAAAGTTAGTGCAGAAAATCGTGCCACTGATGCCAATTTAATCTTGAAGCAGGCGGTTCGTTCGAGAGAACCTGTAAAAATTGAGATTATAGAAAATAACCAATTACCAGTTATTCGAGTTCAAGGGCGCCACTTATTAACTGTTACCTCACAAGATATACCAACTGGTAGAACGAGAGAAGAACAAGCGAAAATTTGGGCACAAATAATTACAGAGGCAATACAACAAGGTCAACAAGAACGAAAGGCTAGTTATATAACTCAGGCAATATTACTTGGTTTCTTATCAATATTAAGTGCATTATTTATACATAAACTTCTAGGCTGGGTTTGGCGATATTGGTTACGAAGGCTAGTGCCAAGAGCTGCTAACGACCCCGAAACAGGAGCGCAACCGAAGGGTATAGAATTGCTTTTGTACTTGACACTTTTCTTAATTCGTACAGGGTTATGGGTAGGAATAATTATTTACATTACAGACTTACTTCCATTAACACGGGAGTGGAGTCAGCGCATAATAAGCATCCTAAAGATGAGTTTAACATCTCCCCTAGTTTCTTTAGGTACTAAATCTTACTCAGTCATCAATATACTTATTTTAATTGCTTTATTTTTTGGATTGCTGGGTGTTGCAGGAGCAGTGACAAACTTACTGCGCTCGCGCATTTTACGAATTACGAGCGTAAGTCGAGGTGTTCAAGAATCTATCGCAGTTGTTTTCAATTATAGTTTTATATTTATTGGTACTGTTATCCTGCTACAAATTTGGGGCTTAGATATCAGTTCTCTAGCTATTTTTGCCAGTATTTTGGGTGTTGCGATTGGTTTTGGCTTACAGGGAGTTGCCAGAGAATTAGTAAGTGGTTTAGTCATTACTTTTGAACGCTCAATTACTATTGGAGATTTTATAGAAATTGGCGAACATATGGGAACAGTAGAGCGTTTAAATGCTCGTAGCACCCATATCCGCACCCTTGATGATATTTTGGTAATTGTGCCAAATTCTCGTCTGTTAGAAAAAGAAGTTAAAAATTGGAATAGTCATAACCAAGCATCTCGACTGGTGTTACCTATCCGTGTAGGTTATGGTTCAAATATGAATCAAGTTCGTTCTGCATTACTAGAAGCAGCGAAAAGTCATTCGGAAGTTTTACACAAACCAGCATCAAAGGTTTGGGTCAAAGCATTTGGTGAGGATTATTTAGATTTTCAGTTACTAGTTTGGATATCTAAACCTCGAAGGCAATTTCAAATAAAAAGCGACCTCTACTTTCAAATCGATCAAAATTTCCGACACGATAATATTCTAATTCCTTTTCCTCAACGTTCGCTTCATTTAAATCCAGGAAGTTTACCTTTAGAACTTTCACCCAAGTTAGAAGATTCTTTATTAAAAATTTCCGCTATTTTAGCTTCTTTGTTGAATAAACAAGCACAGAGTGATAGTTTTAATGGTTCTAGTAATTCATTATTAAATCATAAAAATAAAGATGAATAAACCTAACCTCCCAACCCCCCAACCCCCTTCCGTTTAAGGATACAGAAGAGCGAATGGTAGGCTATTGTATTGATGTTTTTGTTACTTGATGACTATTTTTTCTACTCATCAACTTTTCCTCGTACACTTTGAGATTACGGTCGCTAACTTCATAAAAATAAGGCTCCAGCGTATAATTATAAGTAGAAGCGTGATAAAACGCACTTAAATCAGTGATTGTTACTAACGGACGATAAACATCTCTGACTCGCTCCTCATAATCATTATCAATTACAAAATTTTCTTTAAATTCAGGTAAATTATCAATTTGCTCTTGTCTCAATCCTGGAACCAATAAGCGTTTATAGTCATAGTCTACACTTGCCAAACCAACAGGCAACAATACTTTGATGCTGAAAATCCAAAAGCCCGTATCAATGACGAAATAACGGAAACGACCATTATCTCCATCAATTAATATATTGGTAACAGAACCAATTAACTCATTATTGGCATAAACATAAAAATCTTTGATATCAAAATAAGCTAAAGTTTCGTCGCGATATTCAGGATAGTATTTATCTAACTTATACAAAACCATTTTTACTCCTATAATATCTGTGAATTATAACTATAGAGTTTATGGGAAATGATGTTAAAATGTAACTTGTGAGGGTTATTTAACAAACCAAACTAGTTTAAGTTTAAGGATATATCTTAAAAGTGGAAAACTGGTGGAAATACATGGGTAAGCAGTTTAAGTGTGTTGTTGTCAAAATCTATTGCCCAACCTCAAGGGGTAGCAATTTATGACCCAACTCGCATTATTCGCGCTCTAGATATCTTTGTTGCAATCGCAAATATGAGGGGTATTGCAGCTCACTTTGTTGGTACAGGCGCCTCGGCTGGGTTGTTTATTTGGCTACATCCCGAATTATAATTTAGAATAACGAAATTTTAGACATCAAGTAAAAGAAGTAGGCAGAGGTTTCTCGTACCAAAAACTTCAGCTTACTTTCCATACTTTGGTAGCGGGTAGTAGGTGTAGCAGACGGATATGCATTCATACCTAAATCTCGTGCCATTAATGTGGCTCGTTTTAAATGTAAGGGGTCGCTGACAATGATAAACTTAGACAAATCTTGCCTCGACGCAACTTTTTTTGCATTTTTGAGGTTTTGGAGAGTTGTTTGAGATTTAGTTTCAATTAAAATATCTGATTCTTTGACTCCGCGCGCTATCGCATAACGCTTACCAACGGTTGCTTCTGCGATATGTTTATCTTCGCCAATTCCACCAGTAAAAATTATACTACTAACCTTGCCTTTGTTATATAGATTGATTGCATGGTTAATTCGTTCTCTAAAAACAGGAGATAGTTCGTCTTGCCAAACTTCTGCTCCCAGTACAATTGCCGCATCAGCCGATTTTAGCTTGTTTTTACTATTATAGAAATATATGTTAAATGCGGCTACTACTGAAGGCAAAATGACAAATGCAGTAACAAGTAAAGCAAACGCAGAGCATTGTTGTTTGATGTAGTATTTTAGAAGCATAAACTATAAATTACCTATTTTTACTATCTTCAAGAAGTAATATGCTTGCTTATGTAATCAAACTGTATGCAGCTATAATTAATTAAACTAATAGATAAGCAAGCATTGATTTTAAACGAGTACAATAGTGGTAACATTTTCAATAGATAGGTCTTATTGACAATTCCGACCTATCTTTTTTTAGCATAATTCGGTCAACTTAATACATAGTAAGGTTTACGGGGCGCTTGTCGCCCCGTCAGGTACTTAGTGCTTGCGAAACTGGGTTAGGTGGTTTTGGTGATGGTAGAGAAATTCTCGGTTTTGGTTATCGAATGCAAGAAATAGGTGCCAAAGCTGCTATTGCTTCGTTATGGCAAGTTGATGACCCAAGTACAGCACAATTAATGCAGCAATTTTACCAAAATTTGGAGTGTTAATGCCTGATAACTCTAATTTGTTACATAATAATATTCCTAGTCTATAAAAGACTAGGAACAAAATATTATTTAAATTAGTTTATTTTCAAAAAAGATTTACGTTTTACGTTCCCACTAAGATTTTCTTTTGTAACGCTGTAATACCCTACTTTAATAGGTGGTTGTTGTTGATCAGCAACTAAAATTTGACCTGTTTGTTCACGAGTGATTATAAATAATTGTCTAAGTTGTTGCCTTTTTATTTCTTCTTCTATAAGTTCGGCTGTACGAATTGCAATGTTTTTTTGTTGATGCTCTGGTAATTCTTTTATTACGTCTTTTAATGGGATTGCCATAATTTACAATTCATCCTTTTTTGATTTGTCTTGCTTTAATTTAGCTAAATGGTCTTGATAACGTTCGTCAGCTTTTTTTATAAGTTGTTTATAAAATAAATTTTGACTTACTCCCGACTTATCACCAGCTACCAGTAGAATAGCGTTTCTCTCAGGGTCAAATGCAAAGGCTACACGCCAAACACCATCAGAAGCTTTAAACCGTAATTCCTTCATGTTAGAATATTTTGAGCCGTTAAGGGTGTCTACAGACGGTCTGCCTAGTTGAGAGCCAAATTCCTCTAGTAATTGTGCTTTAGCAATTAATTCGGTTTGTACATCCTCTGGTAGATTCCTAAATTCCTCCCTAAAAACTTCATGAAACTCAACATTCCACACCATTATTGTGACTCTAAATACACACCTTCACAAGAGTATAACACCGAGTAAGTGCTTTGACGGACGTTAACGAAGTCGAACCAGGAGCAACGAACTCGGTGTGGTCGATCTAATGATAATTATAATAGAAAATAAATCAAGCATAATCGTATGCAAAGTAGTACATAAAATTTATAATTTGTCTATGTCACTAATTCTAGAGGATAGGCGCCGATTCTTAATTTTTCTTGCTCTCCTCTCTGTAAAGACCGTATTAATTCGGTCTCTACTGCGCCTAATAAGGTAAAAATTAATTTTAGTGGGTAAGAAGAATGAACCACAAAGGGCACAAAGAAAGAATTAAGACACAGTATCAAACTTAACTTTAAACAATCGCATTCCATTCGCTGTCACTAGGAGAGAGCTTCCAGTATCTGCAAGAACTGCAACTGCTAGTCCGACAAAGCCGAATGTGGCTAGTAATAAGAATAATGCTTTGGTTAATAATGAAAACGCTACGTTTTGTTGAATGACAGATACGGTGCGACGACTTAATTCAACTGCGTAAGGAAGTTTTCTCAAGTCACTTCCTGCAAGTACTACATCTGCGGTTTCTAAGGCAATATCTATTGTACCTAGCGCAAAACTAATATCGGCAGCAGCTAATGCGGGGGCATCGTTTATACCATCGCCAACCATACCAACAATTCCTGTAGTTCGCAATTGCTGGATTTCATTTAGTTTATCTTGCGGTAGGAGTTCCGCGCGATACTCGTTAATTCCTAAAGATTGAGCTATTTGTTGAGCTACTGTATTTCTGTCTCCCGTTAGCATTACTAATTGTTTTAGTCCAAGTCGTTTAAGTTGACGTAGTGCTTCACTTGCTTCTAACCTTAATCCATCTGCCAATGCAATGGCGCCTAAAAATTCAAAGTTATTCCCTACTAACACAGGGGTTTGTCCAAGGGTTTCAATTTGATTTAATATATATTCGGCTTGAGTTGAAATTGGAATTCCAACTTCTTTGAACAGACGACGATTGCCAACTACATAAATTTGTTCTCCTAAGCTTGCCCAAATTCCTTGTCCTGTAAATGATTTAAACTTATCAGGCGCCACTAAATCCAAACATTTACTTTTTGCTTCTGTAACTATTGCTTTTGCTAAAGGATGTTCAGATTGCACTTCTAACGATGCAGCTATTAACAGCACCATTTCTGCACTAATTTTATCGGTGTTATAAATTTTTTGGACAAGTGGTAATCCGCGCGTAATTGTACCTGTTTTATCGAATGCTAAAGTGTGTAACCTTCCGGCTGTTTCTAATGCATGACCACCTTTAAATAGTACGCCGTTACGAGTTGCGGCGCCTATTGCACTAACTATAGAAACAGGAGTAGAAATTACTAATGAACACGGACAAGCAATTACTAACATCACTAACGCTCGATATACCCATACATTAAATGATTGGGCAAATGCTAGGGGTGGAATTAAGGCAATGGCTAACGCTACTAAAATTACAATCGGTGTATAGACAGCTGCAAATTTATCTACCCATTGTTGTGAGGGCGCCCGACTTTCTTGTGCTTGTTCGACTAAGTGAATAATTTTGGCGACTGTAGTATCGTTTGCTGTATGAGTAACTTTGACTTCTAAAAATCCGGTTTGATTCATTGTCCCTGCATAGACTGTATCACCAATTTCTTTATCTTCAGGTATTGATTCTCCTGTAATTGGTGATTGGTCAACAGCGCTACTACCAGAAACGACCAACCCATCTAATGCTATGCGCTGTCCCGGTCGAATTGTGATAACTTCGTTAATTTGAACGCTTTCAATACTTACTGTTTCTTCTCTGCCATTACGTTTTACAGTTGCAGTTGCTGGTGTTAAGTCCATCAAAGCGCGAATTGCATTGCGGGTACGACCAATACTAAAAAGTTGTAATGTACTACCCAAGGAAAATAGGAAAACTACTAAAGCTGCTTCAAACCAGTCTCCCAGAATAATGGCGCCGATAACTGAAATACTCATGAGTAAATTCATATCAGCACGTCGTAAACGTAACTCAAACAAACCCGCGCGCGCTACAGGATAACCAGCAACAATAATTCCTAAACCATAAAACGCGCGTGCAACCCAAATAGACAATGGTAAATTTTGGACTATCAAACCTAAAACCAATCCAATACCCGCTAAAATTACACTTTGCCCACGACGGTTATAAAAAAAGAATTTCCAGCTTGTTGTCGTTTGTTGTGTAGGTTTGGGCTTGTCTTGTGTATGACTATGCTCAGAAGACTGCTCAACCGTATAACCTAATTTTTTAATACGGTCATAGATTATTTGTTCTTGTACTAACTGTGGGTCATATGACAATTGCAAACGTTCTGTTGCAAAATTAACACTGACGTTATGCACACCTATAAGTTGTCTCAAACCTGCTTCTACAGTTTTGGCGCAGCTTCCACAGTCCATACCAGCAATTTTCGCGTCCATTGTGGCGCCTAGGAGTGCCATATTTGGAGCATGATGTTTGTGTTCGTGCTGCTTATGGTCGCAACTACAGGTATGAGAATGTGCTTTACTTACCGCTTCAGGAATTGTTTCAACTTTATAACCCAAAGCTGTAATTCGGTCGTAAATCGCTTGTTCTCCTATTAAGTCTGGGTCGTAAGATAACTTTACTTTATCAGTAGCAAAACTAACTGAGACTTCTGTAACTCCCTTTAACTGCTGCAAAGCCGCTTCAACCGTAGAAGCGCAGCTTCCGCAGTCCATGCCAGTCACTCGAAATTGCTGAGATTTCAGGGAAGGAGTTTTACTCATAGGTATTGATAGATACTTTACACAAGACACGCTGCTAACTCATATTCTAATACAATAGTTGAATAACTATTCAAGTGTCATATTTGTTCAATTATTAAAAAAACTGATACAATTTGCGTGACTGCA
The DNA here is from genome assembly GCA_019359675.1 of Calothrix sp. FI2-JRJ7. Taxonomy (GTDB): domain Bacteria; phylum Cyanobacteriota; class Cyanobacteriia; order Cyanobacteriales; family Nostocaceae; genus Dulcicalothrix. Next base: position 164,415 of record JAHHGX010000068.1, on the reverse strand, counting down.
CTCCGGGATGGAGAAATATGCCATGAACTATAAGCAAACTTTTGCAATTCTTTTAATTAGCAGCGTGTTGGGTGCAACACCTGTACAAGCAGCAGATTTTCAACAATCATACAATCAAGGTGTGCAGAAGCTAGCCCAAGGTAACTTTAACGGCGCCATTGCAGAATTTGACAAGGTAGTACAATCAAACCCAAAATATTCAGAAGCATATTGTTTGCGAGGACAAGCAAAAGCACAGCTTGGAGACTTTCGAGGAGCGATAACTGATATAAGTCAAGCTATAAATTTAAATCCCGGACATCTTGATGCCTATAATCTGAGAGGGACAATATATGCCGAAACGGGAAATATAAACGCTGCTATCGCTGATTTTAATCAAACTGTCAAAATCAATCCGAAATTTGTTGATGGTTACTACAATTTAGGACTTCTTAGTTACAGACAAGCAAATTATAAACAAGCCATAGTACAATTTGACCAAGCATTAGCAATTAATCCCAACTTAGCAGATGCTTACGGTAATCGAGGACTTGCACAACATGCTCTGGGAAATCGTAAGAGCGCTATTACTGATTTAGAAAAAGCGGTAACTCTTTTTCAGCAACAAGGAAAGACCGAAGCTTACCAGGAAACACAAACCTTACTTTACCTAATTAAGAACCGCAAACTGTAGAGACGTTACATGTAACGTCTCTACCAAAACGGACACTGCGACACCTATATACAGCAGATTACGTGTCAATACGATGCATGTAGAGACGCGTTCACGTAGTGTCCCGAAGGGAATAATCGCGTCTCTACAGGGTTTTGGGCATTATGTATGTACCTCATATACCTAAAATTTGCTATATATCACACTTATTAAGCAGTAATTACCGAACAAATACTTGACTCTCTAGCTAACTGGAGAGTTCATAATCGACATATACAAAACTCTAGATGAATTCAACTAAACATTTATGCGAATTAATCAATTAAAAACAGGTTTGATAGCGTTTAGCCTTACAATAGCCGCTTCAACAGCGGGTTTGTTAACTGCTTGTTCTACAACTGCATCACAGAATCAGGTTCAATCAAATAATACCACTGCAACCGAAACTACTGATAAGCAGATAGCTCAAGGTGGCATGAATCACGATGGTATGCATCATAGCGGTATGAACCACAACATGGATTTAGGTCCAGCTGATATAAACTACGATTTGCGATTCATTGATGGGATGATTCCTCATCATCAGGGTGCAGTTGTCATGGCGCAAGAAGCTTTGCAAAAGTCAAAACGTCCAGAAATAAAAAAGCTGGCAAACGAAATTATAAAAGCTCAAGATAAGGAAATTGCTGAATTAAAACAGTGGCGCAAGACATGGTATCCAACAGCACCCAACGAACCTCAAGCTTGGCACGCCGAAATGAAACATATGATGGCGATGACTCCCGAACAAATCAAAGCAATGCGGATGGACATGGATTTGGGTGAGAGTAATGCGGAATTTGACCTGCGCTTTATTAATGCGATGATTCCTCATCATGAGGGGGCTGTTGTCATGGCTTCACACGCTTTAAATAAGTCTAAGCGCCCAGAAATCAAAAAACTTGCTCAAGCAATTATTTCTAGCCAAGAAGCAGAGATTAAACAAATGGAGCAGTGGCGCCAAGCTTGGTACAAAAAGTAAACTACAGTACTTTATCAAGAATCCCCCTTAGTCCCCCTTACTAAGGGGGAAAAAGACTAAATTATAAAGCCCCCTTATTAAGGGGGTTGGGGGATAAATTATTTCATCCTGATTTCATATCTATCTGCAAAGCTGTAGAGTAGGTGCGAGTTCCCCAACTAAGCACCCTAATAACCAAAGGACACTGCAAACGCGCGATGGGACTCTCTAACCGTACACAAAAAGTAATTCATCGTCTTTCTGGCACGCTCATCAACTTGTTATTACTGGCAAGTCCAGCAGTTGTTTTGGCACATGGTGGACATGGGAATGAATTTAAAAGCGGTGGTAATACAGCAACTCTCAGTTCAGTACAAGTTGACACTGATACAGCTAACCGACTAGGTATTAAAACCCAATCAGTCAAACGTCAACCATTAGCAGTAGGCCTAAAAACTACCGGACAAATTGAAACATTACCCAGCCAAAAAGTAGAAGTTACTACTCCTTCAAATGGCGCCAAAGTGGTTGAGTTATTAGTAGAACCTGGCGCCACAGTTACAAAAGGTCAACCCGTTGCTGTGTTAACAAGTCCTGATTTAGTGACATTGCGCGTAGAATCTCAAGAAAAACGTGCTTCGGCGACAGCTTTATTACAACAAGCACAAACAGATTTAAGATTAGCTCAACAAAATTATCAACGCTATGTGCAAATAGCTAATGCTGAAATTGCTGAAGCGCAAAGCCAAGTCTCATTTGCCACTGAAAAATATAGTAAAGATAAACAGTTAGTGGATGCAGGCGCCTTACCTCGTCGTAATGCTTTAGAATCTCAAACTGAATTGGCAGAAGCGCGCGCTAAATTAACTACAGCTAGTAGTAGACGAGATGTGATTGAATCCGAAGCTCAAATCAAGCGGGCACAATCAGCTTTACAAGTAGCCCAAGAACGGTTACGCCTAAGTGATAGCACTTACAATACGAGACTGCAACAAATCGGCAATGCGCCTAATTCAAAGGGTTTGGTGACAGTTACGGCGCCGATATCAGGTAAAATTGCTGACCGTGAAGTTACCCTTGGTCAGACTTTTAACGATGCAGGTGGCAAATTAATGACGATTATTAATGATAGTAGAGTTTTTGCCACAGCGAATATTTATGAGAAAGATTTAAGTAAAATCAAAGTCGGTCAAAGAATAAGAGTGAAAGTTGCGAGTTTACCTAACACTACCTTTTCTGGCAAAATATCGCGCGTTGGAACATTAGTATCTGGGGAAACGCAAGTAGTACCAGTACAAGCCGAAATAGAAAACGCTAGTGGACAACTTAAACCAGGAATGTTTGCCGAACTCGAAGTTCTTACAGACAAAACGAGTACACCTATAACTGCCATTCCCACAGCAGCAGTAGTTGATGCAAACGGTAAAAAAGTTGTTTATATACAAAATGGCAATGCATACCAAGCTAGCGAAGTGACTTTAGGACAAGCATCTGGTGACATGGTAGAAATCAAAAGCGGTTTGTTCGATGGCGATGTAATAGTTATACAACGGGCACCGCAACTCTATGCACAATCTTTACGAGGTAGTACAACAGAAGCAGAACATTCCCACCCAGAAGAAATTCAAGTAAAAACTAACAATTTACCAATACCTTTGTGGTTATTAGGAGTTGGGGGAATAGGAGTAGTTGGCGCCGCATTTGCTGCGGGTAGTTATTGGTCGAGTCGTCAAACGCGCGACTCATTAGTTACAGTACACAGTGCTAGTGAAGAAATTTTAAATCTTGAAAGCGAGATTTATATAGATAATCACAAGCAGTAGGTTGGGTTCCGCGCAGCGGAACCCAACTTAGCTACTCGTTTATAGAAAGAAATTTTAATAGTATATTTATTTACCACAGAGACACAGTAGATGTCTAATCTGCTAGCATTAAATTTAGTGCAAATTTAATGCATAAAAAATCCTATGCTGAACATTAGTAGAGATATCCATTCACTCTCAAGCTTTAAGCGCAACCTCTCAAAATTTCATCTTAATTTCATTACTACCTGAAAAACTATAAATAGGCGCCTAAGTCATTTTCTGGTCGCGAGTGCAAATTACAAAAATCTAAAATGCTTAGTAACATTGTAAGGTGGGTGATTGACAGACGCTGGTTGGTCGTTTTAGCTACAGTTATAGTTTCACTGTGGACATTTTATGTGATTCCTCAGATGCCGTTAGATGTTTTACCACCGTTTGCACCACCACAAGTTGAAATTCAAACTGAAGCACCAGGACTGGCGCCGGAAGAGGTAGAGTCTTTAGTAACTTTACCAATTGAGAGCGCAATTAATGGTACACCAGGAGTCACGGCTGTTCGCTCATCGTCGGCGCCGGGAATTTCTGCGGTCAGGGTAATATTGAATTGGGGTACAGAAATTTATACTGCACGTCAGCTAGTTACCGAACGATTACAACAAGCTACAAGCAAACTACCACCAGGAGTAGAAACACCCCAAATTTCCCCCACCACTTCACCTGTTGGTTTAGTTGTCCAATACGCTTTTACCATACTCAGCACTCAGAACTCAGAATTCAGCACTTCTTTAATGGAAATTAAAAGAATTGTTGATTGGCAAGTTACAAATCGTCTTTTAGCTGTTCCAGGTGTAAGTCAAGTATTAGTTTTTGGTGGAGATACTCGCCAATATCAGGTATTAGTTGACCCAGCGAAGTTAGCAGCTTTTAATGTTTCTTTAGAGCAAGTTACTAACGCTACAAAAGCTGCTAATGTTAATGCGCCTGGTGGTTATTTAATTACACCAGATACTGAAAAGTTAATTCGCTTAATTGGAAGAATTGAATCAATTGAAGACCTGAAAAAATCTACTATTACTTCACGGAATGGTGTACCTGTTAGACTGCAAGATGTTGCTGATGTGCAAATTGGAGGCGCCATTAAACGCGGTGATGGTAGTTTTAATGGCAAAGCAGCAATTTTATTAATGGTTAATAAACAGCCACTTGCTGATACTCCGACTGTATCGCGTGCGGTAGAAGCGGCAATGCAAGAAATTAAAGCTGGTTTACCTTCATATATCAAAATAACTACTACATTTCGTCAAGATAGTTATATTGAGTCCTCGGTTCAAAATGTCCGCTCATCTTTGATTCAAGGTAGCATTATTGCAGGAGTAATTCTAATTCCTTTTCTCATGAATTGGCGTACTCTGACAGTATGTTTACTAGATTTTTTCTTAACATTACTGTTTGGACTATTAGCGCTTTCATGGTTAGGTATTGGGCTTAATACTATGACTTTAGGTGGTTTAGCAGTAGCAATTGGTACAGCAATAGATGATGCAATTGTTTATGGTGAAAATACTTATAGACGATTACGAGAAAATAAAACTGCTTCTAATCCTTTACCACCGTTAGAAATTATTTTTGAAGGTTCTGAAGAAGTACGAGAATCTTTAATTGGCGCCACGATTATTGGAATTATTGTTTTCTCACCAATTTTTACCTTGCCAGGTGTGGAAGGACGAATTTTTACACCGATGGGTATTTCTTACTTAGTGGTGGTAGTAATTTCTAGTTTAGAATCACTTTTAGTTTCTCCAGCATTATGTGCAATTTTATTACCCAACATCAAGGTAACAAAGCGAGAACCTTGGCTAGCAAGATTATGTAAGAGCATTTATAGTAAATGTCTAAATTTTTCTTTTCGTAATTCATTATTAATTATTGGTATTGCATTAGCTTTAACTGTGGCTTCCATTGCAATAATTCCTACTTTTGGCAGAGCGTTTTTGCCAGAGTTTCAAGAGCAAACAATGGTAAATACTTTGAGCTTATATCCTGGTGTGTCTTTAGAAGCAACTACAAAAGCTGGTTATGTAGTAGAAGAAGCGTTGAAAAATGATCGTAGATTTAAGTTTATTCAAACGCGTTCGGGACGCGCGGCAGGAGATGCAGATGCAGCAGGTGTTAATCTGGCACATGTAGATATTGAACTAAGCCAAGAAGGAATGAAAAATCGCTCGAAAACTTTAGAAAAATTGCGTCAAGAGTTTAATAAAATACCAGGTGCGGCGCCTAACATTGGCGGATTTATTTCTCACCGAATGGATGAAGTGTTATCTGGGGTTCGCAGTGCTATAGCTGTAAAAATTTTCGGCGCCGACTTAGCAGAACTTCGGAAAATTGGGGAACAAGTAGAAGCACAAATGAAAACTGTGAATGGGGTTGTTGATTTAGTGCTTGAACCTCAAATTCCCGTACCGCAAATTCAAATTAAATTTGATAGAGATGCTGCAAGTCGCTACGGTTTTTCGGTTGGAGATATTTCTAGTATTATTGAAACTGCACTCAACGGTCAAGTAGTCTCTCAAGTTTTAGAAAACCAACAATCTTTTGACCTTGTAGTATGGTTGAAACCAGACGCGCGGCAAAACTTAGAAACAATCCGCAATTTATTAATTGACACCCCTAATGGAGAAAAAATTCCTTTAGGAAATGTTGCAATAATAGACAACGGTACTGGTCCAAATACAATTAATCGTGAAAATGTTTCTCGTTTAATTGTAGTTTCAGCAAATGCCAAAGGTCGAGACTTACGCTCGATAGTTAACGAAATTGAGACTAAAGTTAAAAGTAACGTGAAAGTACCTGCGGCTTATTTTATTCAATACGCAGGTCAATTTGAAGCAGAAGAACGCGCTACACAAAATATTCTTGTTTTTAGCATTATTGCGTTTATTGCTATCACCTTAATAATGTACTTATCGGTTAAATCTATTCCTTCTACTATCATGATTATGCTCAACTTACCAATTGGTTTGGTAGGAGGTGTAATTGCAGTAGCTTTAACTGGAGGAGTAATTTCTGTAGCGTCTTTAGTGGGATTTGTTTCTCTGTTTGGGGTAGCAACTCGCAACGGTTTATTACTAGTGGATAATTACAATAGTAAATATGCTGAAGGAATGCTGTTAAAAGATATTATTGTCAAAGGGTCGATGAACCGATTAAATGCGATTTTAATGACGGCTTTAACTTCTGCTTTGGGTCTGGCGCCAATGGTACTACAAGGTGGCCCAGGACAAGAACTTTTACAACCACTTTCTATAGTTGTTTTTGGTGGCTTGTTTACTTCGACAGCCATAACTTTAGTGGTTTTACCTGCTTTGTATGCAACGTTTGGTAAACATTTGTTTCCTAAGAAAGCGGAGGTTGAACAAAAAGAGGAGCAATTTTTCACGCATACGTAATTCTTTGCCCTAAGGTCTAAATAACGCTTAATAATATTTAAGAGGAGTAAATTAATGAAATTATTTAAATTAGGCTTTGTAGTTTTAGCTAGTGCCGGATTCTTTTTAGGCGCCTGTAGCAACCAAGTTTCAGATAGCAGCAATACAAATAGTGGTACTACAGAAACAACAGGCAAAACAGAGACTGCATCAAAAACAGAAACCGCAGCAAATAGCAAGAAAATTAGTGACCATTCTCAGAGTAGCAAAGGCGGTCAAGTCGTTGAGACTGGGAAGTACCATTTAGAGTTAGTGCCTGAAAAAGAAGATGGTGCCACTCACTTAGATTTATACGTGCTAACAGGCGATAAACACGAAACTGTTTCAAACGCAAAAGTTACGGCAGATATTCAAGCACCTGACGGGAAACTTCATACTGTCCCACTAACCTATGATGCTCTAGGTAAACATTATGCTGTGAAGTTAGATAAAGGCGCCGCAGGTCAATATCAAGTAAGAATTAATGCGGTTATTGCTGGTGATCAAGTAAACGGTAGGTTTAATTTTAATCAGTAAAACAATATTCCCGACTTAACGGAAGTTGTCGGGAATATGAATAATTAGAAATAAACATTACATTAATTAATTTTTCTCAATAATTGGGCAAATTGTTTGTTGTGAGTTTTCGGCCACAGCTTCCCATCCTGAAAGAAGGCTTTCTAACTCTTGCTTAAACATCATAAGTTCTTGAATTTGTTTATTAATCACTACCACTTTATCTTGCAATCTAGCTTTGATATGGTCGCAAGGTAAATCACCTTGGTCATGAACTGACAAAAAATCTTTAATTTCTGATAAAGTTAATCCTAAGCTCTGCGCGCGCTTAATAAAATGTAAGCGAGAAAAAACATCAGAGTCGAACAATCTAAACCCACCTTCTGTTCTACCCGATGCTTTCAGTAGTCCTAATTCCTCGTAATAACGAATAGTTTTGATTGGTACACCACTTTCTTTGGCAACGGCGCCTATTTGTTTTGTCTTATCTTGGAGTAACATAATACACGCACCTCTATAATAATTTTTGGGAGTAGTAAGGTGGGCAGTGCCCACCCTACTGGGAGTAATATTATCTTATACATTTTTTGATTTTGGTTTACTCAACAAAAACCACCATATTTCCAAACCAATTAATCCAAAACCAGACGCTGTAACTGCTGCTTTTACCCATAGCGGTTGTTCTAGACGTTGAAAGCTTGTTTGTGTCTCAGATGTATGGGTTTGATGAGGCATTTGTGCTACTGTTGTGGGAAGCATCCCAAGGAAGCCAAAATATAAATTGTCATTTTGAGCGTAGCGAAAAATCTTAGTTAAATTTGAGTTTTTTAAGATGCTACCCTTCGGGAAAAGCTCCGCTTTACGTTCCTCAGCATGACATGGGGTTTTTAAGATGCTACCCTTCGGGAAAAGCTCCGCTTTACGTTCCTCAGCATGACATGGATGCTCCCCTGTTATGTTAATGGCGCCAACAAACAATAATCCCAAAGCAAAACTGCCAATAATTACCTTTTTAATCAACATATACATCCCCTTTCTATGTAATTACTTTGGGTCGGAAGTTACGCAGACGCAATGCGTTTGTTAATACTGATACCGAACTGAATGCCATTGCGGCGCCTGCAATAATTGGGTTAAGCAACCAGCCAAAAATAGGAAAGAGAATACCAGCAGCAATTGGAATTCCTGCTACGTTGTAAATGAAGGCGAAGAATAAATTTTGACGTATGTTACGCATTGTTGCATGGCTAAGTTGAATTGCTGTTACTACACCTTGTAAATCTCCTGAGATGAGTGTGATGTCACTAGCAGCAATTGCTACATCTGTTCCTGTGCCAATGGCTATACCTACATCTGCTTGAGCTAGTGCTGGGGCATCATTTATACCATCACCCACCATTGCGACAATTTTTCCTTCGCTTTGTAATTTTCTCACAGTCTCAGCTTTTTGGTCGGGGCGAACTTCTGCTAAAACGCGCGTTATCCCTACTTCGCGGGCAATAGTTTCTGCTGTACGACGATTGTCTCCTGTGAGCATTACTACTTCTAAACCTAGTTTTTGCAATGCTTTTATTGCTTGGGTGGAAGTGGGTTTGACGGCATCAGAAATACCCATTAGTCCTTCAATATTGCCGTCTACTGCGATATATATTGCTGTTTTACCGAGGTATTCTAAGCGTTCTTTTTCCTTGGACAAAGCTTGAGTTTTTATACCCAATTCTTCCATCCAGCGTTGTGTACCAATTTGGACGAGATGGTTGTTAATGATACCTTGTACACCGCTACCTGGTATTGATTCAAAATTGTTTACCTGTTGTTGGCGCCGTTGTTGTAGAGACCTTACATGTAACGTCTCTACATTTACATTATTGTTACTGTCTACATTTTGGGTTTGGGCGTATCTGACGACTGCTTCGGCTAGAGGGTGTTCGGAGTTGCGTTCTAGTGATGCAGCTAGTTGCAATAATTTTATTTCATTGTTGTTTGCTGTTCCGTTGACTGTAATAAAGTCGGTGACTGTGGGTTTTCCTTGGGCGATGGTTCCGGTTTTATCTAGAACAATTGTTTTGATTTTGTGCGCTAGTTCCAAACTATCGGCGTCTTTTATTAAAATACCGTTTTCGGCGCCTTTACCCGTTCCTACCATTACTGATGTCGGAGTTGCTAAACCTAGCGCGCAAGGACAAGCGATAATCAATACTCCTACAGTGGTAATCAAAGCAAGAGTGAGATTACCCATGATATTAAACCAAATCATGAAAGTAAGCAGTGCAATTGCAATTACCGCAGGTACAAACCATCCTGTTACAGAGTCTGCTAATCTTTGGATAGGCGCCTTACTACCTTGAGCTTGTTGGACAAGCTGAACTATTTGGGCGAGAACGGTATCTTTTCCTACTCGCGTTGCTTTAAATTTAAAGCTGCCAGTTTTATTAATAGTGGCACCAATCACCTCATCACCTGGTTGTTTTTTCACTGCTACACTTTCTCCTGTCACCATAGATTCATCAATAGTCGATGTGCCATCAACTACTTCACCATCGACAGGAATTTTCTCACCAGGACGAACTAAAATTACATCCCCAATTTGCACCTCTTCAATAGGAATATCAATTTCTTGTTCGTTACGAATCAAACGTGCAGTTTTTGCTTGTAACCCGATAAGTTTACGGATAGCTTCTCCAGTTTGTTTTTTCGCACGACTTTCTAAGAGTCTTCCCAATAATATCAAAGCGATGATAACAGAGGAAGCTTCATAATATACATCTGGTCTTAAACCCTGAGAGATAAAAAAGCTAGGAAAAAAGGTAGGAAAAAGCGAATAAATGAATGCCGTACTAGTTCCCAATGCAACAAGAGTATCCATAGTTGCCGCATGACGTTTAAAAGCTTTCCATGCATTGCGATAGAAAGATAAACCACACCAAAACTGGATAGGAATTGTTAGCACTAGTTGCAACCAAGGGTTATGTAACCACATAGGGATAAAAGGTACATGCAACCCAGTCATCATTGGTATAGAACCAATAACAATTATTCCACTGAGAATACTTGCAACAACAACTTTGCGGGTTAGTTCATTAGTTTCTCTTGATTGTCTACGTTTCTCAGCTTCATCCTGTTGTGCAACTGGATTTTGTTCTTGTAATGGGTAAGCCGAATAACCAGCCTCATCTACAGCTTTTTGAATAGCTGTTACATTTGTTTTTCTAGGGTCATATTTTACTGTCGCTAATTCGGCACCATAATTCACAATACACTCCGACACACCATTTACAGAACTAATTGCTTCCTCAACACTTCGCGCGCAAGAAGCACAACTCATACCATGCAGCTTTAAAGCAGCATTCTCCATATCTTCCTCCACTAAAAATCTTGTAGGATAAAAATCTTGTGGGGTGGGCATCCTTGCCCGCCCTTAAATAACCAACATCACCCAACCGAATAACCAGCAGCAATAACAGCCTCTTTAATTACCGCTTCCTCTTCTTGAGTCTCAACATTAACTAACTTTGTTTTCGGGTCAGCTTGAACTGTTGCAGTCGGGTCAATAGCTTTTATCGCCTCTGTAATAGTGGCGCCACAAGCAGAACAAGCCATGTTTGGAACTTTTAGTTGAAGTGTCATAGAAATCACCCTTTAAATAACTAATGTTATTGTGAATTCTCCCGTCTACTGGAGAGTCAAGGGTAAATAAAAATTTCATCTTGATTTCATTGTTAAGAGGCAAACTACTAAATATAGTTATATTTTTTGATATGCGGGTGTTGCTAGTCGAAGATGAGCCAGATTTAGGAGCTGCTATCAAGCGTACTCTCAACCAGCATAAGTACTTGGTTGATTGGGTCATGAATGGTACAGATGCATGGGAATATTTAGAAAATAGCTCGGCAGAGTATACTGTAGCTATTCTCGATTGGATGCTTCCAGGTATTACTGGTTTAGAATTGTGTAAAAGACTACGTTTAAAAGGAAATTCTCTACCTATCTTGATGCTAACAGCTAAGGATAGGATGGAAGATAAAATTGCTGGTTTGGATGCAGGCGCCGATGATTACCTAGTAAAACCGTTTGGTATGGGAGAATTACTAGCCAGATTACGAGCATTGCAGCGTCGTTCTCCCCTATTTCAACCCCCAAAGCTTACTGTCGGCAACTTAACTTTAGATTATGCGAATAATTCAGTTGCTAGTAGTGATGCAACAGGGAATCAACAGGTAATACCTTTAACTAATAAAGAATTTCAAATTTTAGAATATTTGATGAAGCACCAAAATCAAATTGTTACTACTGAACAAATTCGCTCGGCAGTATGGGAAGTTAGTGCAGAAGCAGGAAGTAATGTGGTGGCAGCACAAATACGTTTATTGCGTCGTAAACTATTAAATAGTGGCTGCGATAACCCAATTGAAACTTTACACGGTATGGGATATCGACTTAATTGAGCGCAATGAATCAAAATAGATTGTTCCGACTTACTCGCATTCGTCTAGCTTTATATTATGCCGTTGTAATGGGTTTAATTTTAAGCTTATGTGCCTTCGGTTTTTACTCTTCAGTGTTTCATGCTCATGTAGTAGCTTTAGATAATGAAATCGAATCAATCGCTGGAACTATACATGATACTATTGAACCAAAATTACCGACACCTGGACATTTAGAACCTGCTGTACGGCAGTTATTTCCAAATTTGAGTATGTGCATAGGCGCCAACTGTATTCAACAGCAACCAGATACTAAACGTCATGTTGTTGGTGCTTTTGACAAAAGTAATTACTATATTCGTTTTTTTGATATTAATGGACGTTTAATTGCTACAGCAGGTAACTACCCAGAAGGGATATCTACTAATTTTAATAAAAAAACTTGGCAATTTGTTAAAGATAGACAAGGCAATGAATTTCATCAATTAACAATGCATTTACACACTCGATATAATGGTGATTGGGGTTACTTGCAAATTGGGCGAAGTTTAGAAGAATTTAATTATTATCTTGATAGTGTAAAATTAGTTTTAATATTAGGTTTGCCAATAGCGATGGGTATAATTACTGCTGCTAGCTGGTGGTTATCTGGATTAGCAATGCAGCCTATTTATCAATCCTACAGACAAATTCAACAATTTACAGCCGATGCGGCACACGAATTACGGACACCTTTAGCTGCTACAGGCGCCACCGTAGAGTCCGCGCTGTTATCGCCACAATTAGATGAAGAAGAAACGCGCGATATTTTGCAAACTATCCACCGTCAAAATCAGCGACTGACAACTTTAGTTGCTGATTTACTGATGTTAGTGCGTTTAGAGAAGCAACCTATTAAACAACGCTCACAGTGTTGTCTAGAGGAAATTATCAGCGATTTGGTAGAGGAATTTGAAGCAATGGCAGCTGCCGCAGGAGTTACGCTGACATCTGTAAAGGGGGCGCCGATACCGTTAAATATTATTGGTAATAGCGACCAGCTTTATCGTTTAATATCTAATTTAATCGTGAATGCAATTCAATACACGCCCCCAGGAGGAGAGGTAACAGTATTTTTAAATAGAAACGACTATTATGCTGTAATTAAAGTTCAGGATACAGGTATTGGTATTCCACTTCAGGAGCTTCCTCACATTTTTGACCGCTTTTACCGTGTTTCGAGTGACCGCTCTCGCAGTACTGGTGGTTCAGGATTGGGTTTAGCGATTGTAAGCGCTATAGTTAGTGTACATAAAGGTAAGTTAAACGTAGAGAGTGAATTGGGTAAAGGTAGTATTTTTACAGTTCAATTACCTTTGGATGCCACTGCAATAAAGAAGAAAAGTTCTATTTCTTTACTAAAAAGGTTGTATCGCAGCTTATGTAATCTAAAGTAAACAGACTTGTCAACTTACATTAATTAAAACTATTAAGATATAGCCAGGTAAGATTGTGTAGCAGAAATTTAGCACTATCTGCTATTACTACTTAGTTGTGTAGTTCCAGCTTTAACATAATATAATATGTATGCTGATGACAGCTCTTCTTTTTAGCATTTTACTCCTTTAGGTAGATGAGAGAAAGCTACTTTGATCGTGATATTCCCAAAAAGGAATTATCACTACTTAGCTAATATCTTTACCTAATCAAAGCTTAAAAAATTATGATAGTTCAGGAAGAACTCGATATTAACCATATGGCGCCTACCTCACCTACAACTTTGTCGCGAATAATAGAGTTAAACGTAATTAATTTGGTCGGATGGATTCCCCGTCCACTCGGTGTTCTGTTGCGACGATTAACTTACCCTTTAATACTTGCTCGCGTGGGTAAAAAAGTTTACATTCAAACCGGAGTTGAGTTTCTTGGAGGCGGTTTGGTTGAAATTGGCGATGGTGTTAAAATTTTGCGAGATGCACGCTTTGATATGATGGCGCCAAATAGCTTACTGCGTATTGGTAACAAAGTTTGTATTGACCGTGGAGTTGATATTAGAGCTACTGTTTCTGATTGTTTGATTGATATTGGTGAAAATTCTTATGTGGGTCCTTATGTTTGTATGGCTGGCCCCGGTCATATAAAAATTGGCAAAGACTGTTTAATTGCATCTCATACAAGCATTTACGCTAATAATCATAGAGAGAATGAATTAAGTCGCGAAGGTATTGAAATTCAGGACAATTGTTGGATTGGCTCTGGAGTCAGAATATTAGATGGAGTCACTATTGGTAAGGGAAGTGTAATAGGAGCTGGAGCAGTTGTTAATAAAGATATTCCACCTTTTTCTATTGCAGTTGGAGTTCCGGCAAAAGTTATTAAAGCCAGCAAGGGTGCTGGCACAGCTTAAATTTTACTAAGCGTTAATTAGCTCTTTCGCTCCGCGCTTTTTGATAACTCGCGCGGGGACACCTACCGCAACCGAGAATGGGGGAATATCTTTTGTAACTACTGAATTAGCACCAATAACGCTACCTTTACCAATAGTAACTCCATCTAATACCTTGACTCCAGAACCTAGCCAGCAGTCATCCTCAATTACAATTCCCTGACGAGTTATACCTTGCTCTTTTATCAGCAACTCCATATCAGCAAAATTATGATTATTCGCAAATATTCCTGACTGCGCTGCAATTAGACAATTTTTACCAATTTTTATATCTCCAGGCCCAGCAATACAAGTACCAGGTCCAATAAAAGTATTTTGACCGATATGAATAAACGTGCCGCCTAGCGCTCCTATGCTAACGTTACGCTCAATCGCAACTCCATTTTCTAGACAAATTTTATTGTTTTTATTTTCTAGGGAAAGTTTATTGTCGCTGTATCCTCTTCCATCTATGTAAACACCTCTAAAAATATATACACCACTCCCAATCTCAATTGAACTAGCTCCAGTAAATTCAACATTGTCTTGAATAAAAACTGAGCTACCTATGCGCGCGAAAATAGCACGGTATAAAATATTTCTTAACTTAACACCGAAGAAAATTGTGGGAATATTTCCAACCAGCGTAATTAATAAAAGCTCTTTAAAACGTTCCCATTTTGAAAAAATTTGAAATTTCATGGCAATATTCTCTTAAATAACTAAATTTTTGTTCAACTACATTTTTCATTGCAGATTAAGATGGTGATACTCCTTGAATAGATATCACATACAGGCATTATTTAATTCCTGAGTTTTTAGTCGTGTTAATAACCTCTCCCCCAACCCCTCTCCTGTAAAGAGAGGGGAGTGTATCTTTTCTTTTCCCCCTTCTCTATAAGGGAAGGGGGTTAGGGGGTTAGGTTTTACCTATAAGGCAAAAAATTCCTTACTTACTTTAGATGTAATTTATTGATTTTCTCGTATTATTTCTAACGACGAAGCGCGCGGTTACGGTGGAGTATCACCAACTTCAGCCATGACGTTAAAGTCTACCATCGGAGCAAACAAGTAAATACTTCCGCGATTACTGTAACGGCTAAAAAGCAGCCTACTTATAGATTGTGTAGATTGTGCCGTTATAACCATGATGGGATATGCTCGGTTTCTTTGGAGGCTATAAATAAAAGCAAATGGTATTACTTCTTTATTAAAGAATAAAATCGCAAGACAAACTTAAAGTAACTATATACTTTTTTTGTATTAATGTAATTTTTATGTAAAGCAATAGCTTCAAATAACTTTTTGCGCTCTTTAGTACTATACTTAGTCATCAATATTGTGTTAGAGAATGCAGATACTTAAAATAAAGATATGCCAATTGATAGATTCGTGTTTTAAGATAAAATGTTATGCAATTGTTTTAAAAGCGTTTCCAAGTTCTGTGAATTATCTAATACTACATCCGCGCGCGCGATTTTTTCAGCGAGTGGCATTTGACTTTGAATCCTAGCTTGCGCTTGTTCTAAAGTTAAACTATTGCGCTGCATTAATCTTTGTATTTGTTGCGACTCGGAACAGCTTACAACCCAAATTTCTGTAGTTAAATCAGTCATTCCAACTTCAAACAACAAAGGAATTACCAATACTAAAATATTACTAGGTGATACAGCTATTTCTTGATTAAATCTTTCTTTTACATAGGGATGAATTAAACTTTCAACCCAAAGACGTTCTCCCAAGTTTGTAAATATAATTTCGCCTAATTTAGCACGGTTTAATTCACCATTTGCTAGTAAGATATTTTGATGACTGTAGCGCTGTGCAATTTGGTTTAATATAGGCGAAGGGGCAGCAACTGCATCGCGCGCGTATATATCAGCATCTAATATAGGTAATTTATAAGTATTTGCTAAATAATTCGCTACAGTGCTTTTGCCTGTAGCGATACCACCTGTTAGTCCAATAATGCGTTTCATTTAATTAACAGTTAGGAGTTTATACTCCATTCAATTAACGCTTGTTTTAATCCAGATAAAGTGTATTCAACAGCTTCAACATCTACATGTCCGATAAGTTCACGACAACTTTTTGAAGTTTGTGGACCTATCGAGGCAATACATACACCCTCTAAATAATTATCGATGGAATTGTCGCCGAATACCTGTTTTGCTAGTTCACAGAAATATTGCACTGTTTTGGAGCTAGCAAACGTAATAATATCTACTGTGCCACTTTGCAGTGCAACTTCTGCCGAAGGAGGAATGCTTTTAGGACAGCATGACTGGTACGCACTAACTTCGATGACTTCTGCACCCTTTGCACCCAATTCTTTTACTAAGACTTCACGTCCACCACTTTCAACGCGCGGAAATAAAATCTTTTTATTTGTAAGTTCTTCTGGAAAATTTTCAATTAATGAGTCTGCGACGAAATTAGGGGGAATGTAATCCGCACGTAATCCTCGCGTTTGTAAACATTGAGCTGTTTTTTCTCCAACAACAGCAATTTTTACATTTTTCAATGAGCGTGCATCTCCACCAGTAGCGAATAATCTCTCGAAGAAATATTCTACTCCGTTGGTGGAAGTTAAGATTAGCCAATCAAAGCTTGTTATATTCGCTATTGCATTATCTAAGGAATGCCAAGAAGATGGTTGACAAATTTCAAGTGCTGGCATTTCTATAACATTGGCGCCACAGTCAATCAGCATTTGGGCAAATTGACTTGATTGTCCTGCTGCACGTGTTACTAAAATTGTTTTGCTAGCAAGAGGGAGAGTTGACTGCGGTGTTGTTGCAAGGGGAGAGATGTTGGTAGGCATAAATGTGTGAGTGCTACTTACCTATCGCTTGGTCATCCGGTCTTTATATTGTCAGCTTGAAGATACTTCCTGAGTTGAACTACTTCACCAATTGTAATTACCACTGGTGAAAGTGAAATATTTGCTGTGATTTCGAGGATTGTTTCGAGCGTTCCCGTCCAGATTTGCTGTTGGGGTGTCCCACAATAACGTACCACAGCAATAGGAGTTATGCGCGACTTACCATATTTTATAAGCCGATATATTACTTCTGGTAGAGTACTACCACCCATCAGCACAACTAATGTTTCAATTGCCGCTAATGCCTCCCAGTTCAGTGCATCTGGTTCATGCGCTGTAAAAACTGCAAAACATCTACTCAGTACTGGGTCGGTTAAAGGTATGCCTGCTAAGGTCGGCGCCGCTAATGCGGAAGAAAGACCTGGTATAACTTCAAACTCACAATTCGCTGCTTTTAATGCTTCTATTTCAGAAGTACACCGTCCAAATATAAACGGGTCACCAGATTTTAACCGCACAACTTGTTTTCCCTGTTGACAATATTGCACTAACAACTCGTTGATGAAAGCTTGCGGTGTACTTGGCTTTCCTCCACGTTTACCAACATCTACCTTCAAACAATTTGATGGTACCAAGTCTAATAACTCCGCATCAACAAGTGCATCATAAATTAGTACATCTGTGTGCTGTAAAAGTTTATAAGCTTTTACCGTTAAATATGCCACATCTCCAGGTCCGGCGCCGACAAGATAAACTTTACTCATTTGAGATTACCGTAGGGCGGGTTTACTTAAATTCAGTATATCTACTAGTGCTGTTCATAAAGTTTTCTCTTATAACTTTGAAATGTGTTCCCGTTATCTCGGCTTAATAAAACTATTAATGTCAAGAGTTTATATCAAACTTGATATTGCTGATTTTTCAAGCGATTTAATTTTCATAATTAGGTAAGTTTCGTAGCGAATCAATAACTGGCAGGTATATTGGTATGTTGGCACAAATTAAATTTTCTTTACCGTATAAGCGTTGCAAAGTATTAGTGAAATATAATACTGACAAAAGCTATTATGTTCAGTATTTGAAAGACTTTGAGACAATGAGTGTCGAATATTGTTGGTGTCGTGCTAACCAAGCTTTAGAAATTGGTACTGAGGTTGATGGCTATTTATGTCCAAATGATAGTCTTGATAGTTTACCTACTCTTATTGTTGGTGAGTGTAAATCGATAATACCTAGCTTTGTTTAGGAAACCCCTGAAACCCGGTTTGTTTGACACTAAGCACCACAATCTTAAATCTTTATCAAAAGAAACCGGGTTTCTCGTATTTACGCAAAAACTGCAATAACGATTTTTTTAGTCTTTGCGCTTCGTTTAGAAACCGGGTTTCTCGTATTTACGCAGAAGCTGCAATAACGATTTTTGAAGTTTTTGCGCTTCGTTTAGAAACCGGGTTTCCTTTGGGTTCTCTTGAAGGTTATTATACTTAGTGATGGGGAAACCGGGTTTCTCGTATTTACGCAGAAGCTGCAATAACGATTTTTGAAGTTTTTGCGCTTCGTTTAGAAACCAGGTTTCCTTTGGGTTCACTTGAAGGTTATTATACTTAGTGATGGGGAAACCTGGTTTCTGTGAATTTCAACAAGTGTTCTTTGCCGTCGTCTTCAAAGTTTTGTTCGCCTAATCCTTGTACTTTTACTATAATGCGGCGCCGAACTGGTTTCCATTTTCCTTGTCTTGGTGCTATTTTTACAATAACTTGTTCTGCTTCAGTAGATACACTTATGTTTGTTGTGGAGTAAATATCTTTTTGATATTCAAAGCTATTTCCATCGTCTTCGTAGAGTGTGTATTCGCTGTTTCCTGGGAAAATTTGCAGTTGTAACTCGTTTAATGGATGTTCGTCAATGTATTGTGTGACTTGTTGCATGGGAATAACTGCACCTGCACGCGCGTATAATGGCATTCGTTCTAATGGTGCATGTGCCAATATATGAGTGGCGCCATCTACATATTTTTCTCCTGTCCACCAATCGTACCAGGTACCACTCGGTAAGTATACAGCGCGATGCTCTACTCCCGGTCGATATATTGGCGCCGCCATTAAGTCGCAACCTAATAATACTTGGTCATAAAGCATATAGGTTTTTGGGTCGTTAGGATATTCGTAAACTAAAGGTCGTAAAATCGGCGCCCCAGTTGTAGCTGCTTGCCAAAATAAAGTGTAGAAGAAAGGTATTAATTGATAGCGCAAATTAATATATTCACGACAAATATTTTCTACCCTTTCACCAAATACCCACGGTTCATGACGTGCTGTACTCATGGCTGAATGTGCCCGCATCAACGGATACAACATTCCCACCTGCATCCAACGCGCAAATAATTCTGCCGTCGCGTTAGCCGCAAATCCACCAATATCACATCCAACAAATGCTACTCCCGAAAGCCCCATATTACAAAGCATCGGTAAAGACATTTCTAAGTGTTCCCACTGCGATTGATTATCGCCCATCCATACACTAGAGTAGCGCTGCACCCCTGCAAACCCTGAACGTGTTAATACGAACGAACGCTCGTTATTACGATGTTTAATTAAACCTTCGGCACTAGCTTTTGCCATATTCAAACCATACAGGTTGTGAACTTCTGCATGGGTAGTACTATTTTCTTTTCCTTGTGGTGCATCAAGGGGAAACCAGATATGAACACCACCATCACCGAATGGTCGGTCATTAATTGCTGGTTCGTTCATATCGTTCCAAATGCCAGCAATACCTATATCAGTGAGAGATTTATGTAAGTCACCCCACCATTTTTGAACATCCGCACGCAAAAAGTCAGGAAATACAGATTTATCGGGCCACACATAACCATGAAATAATCTACCATCCGCTTGACGAACAAAGTAATCGTTTTTAATACCCTCATCAAAAACGTGGTAGTTAGCTTCAGGTTCGTATTTTACTCCTGGGTCAATAATAGTTACAGTCTTGAAGCCATTTTGTTTTAAATCACTAATTAGTTTTTCTGGGTTCGAGAACCGTGCAGGACTCCAAGTAAATACCCGAAAACCTCGCATGTAGTCAATATCTAGGTGAATAACATCGCAGGGGATGCGACGAGTTCTAAATTCTTGTGCGAGTGTAAGTACTACTTCTTCTGATTCGTAACTCCATCTACATTGGTGATAGCCGATTGACCATTTTGGTGGTAGCGGCATTTTTCCTGTAAGTTGGGTATATGTATCGAGTATTTGGGCTGGTTTGGGGCCATATATAATGTAATAATCTAATTCTCGCCCACGTGTTTCCATTTTCCATACACCTGGTTGTTCGGCGCCAATATCAAACTGGCTCCAAAAAGTGGTATTAAAGAATATACCGTATGCAACATGTGGACGCAGCGCTATAAAAAATGGAATGGCGTGATACATTTCGTCAGTGAGCGAACCATAATCTAAAGCGTCGGTTGTCCAGTTTGTTTTGACTTCGCTGCGTTTATCGAGTAACCCGGTACGTTCCCCAAACCCATAAAAATGTTCGTCGGTTTCAATACATTTCCATCCTGCAACGGCGCCAAGTCTCCAACCCATATTAGTGGTAGCATCTTGGGCAAATGGGCGCCCATCTAAATCAAAGCAAGTAATTCGACTAGTTGATTTATCTATATATATATGTATAGATTCTGTTTTGATTTGGACGGATGTGTCTGTATCATTAACATCAAATGGTGTTGGCGCCCATTCAAAATCATCACGTGTTACTGCCCAACTTGGACGCTCGGTAAACTCACCCTGTGGTGCCAAACGGACTCGTAATAAATTAGGTGCCAGTATAGTAATGGAAAACTTAGATTCCCCGCAATCAAAAATAATAGTTCTATCGTATTGCTTCCAAGCTTGAACTTGACCGATTTTCGTCCAGGGTTGGTCGGTGGTAGGCAGTTTCCCAAAATATTGCGGCATAAATGAGCGTGCTAAGTGCTTTGTTCTTGATACCACGAGTAAATTCTCAAATTCGATACCTCTAAAGAGTGATGTCATTAAAATATATTTCAAAAACTTATCTATCTTAAGAAATTTGACAATGTACGATAGCGCTCTTGTGTAATTGCCATCTCTACCAGTAATTTTTGACATATTTTTATTATGTCATTAGAGAAATATCTAATATTTATAGGTATAAATACATATTAATTAGCTGAGACTTAAAGAATTTGATTTAAAGCACTTGTCTTATAAAGGGTGTCTCTATAACAGCTATAAACAAAACTTTAAACTACTTTCATTTAATTTATTAATTCAGGTTCATCATAAATTTCAACTTTGCTTTTACTTATTCATGTTACACTAATGGTACTTAGAATCAGGGTCTATAAGGTCGGCGCCTAAGCGAGCGAGTTTTATCTACAATCAGAATTAAAATTATTAGACATAATGAATGTTTTAAACTAGCGCGTTGTTGCGACTGCGTTGAAACTAGCATTTGATATATTGAATATATAATTATATGAACTTATCTGAAAAACCATTAATAATAAAGCAAGAAATATTACTGCACCGTATTGCCAATCGTGTTCGGCAATCATTGGAATTAAAAGAAATTTTGAGTGCAATGGTTGGAGAAATGCGCGCGTATTTAGATACTGACCGTGTTAAAATTTATCAGTTTAACTCAGATGGTAGTGGAGTTGTAATTGCAGAATCACTTGCAGAAAACCAATTACCTTCTTTAAAAGGGTTGCATTTTCCTGCGGATGATATTCCTTTGTACGCTCGCGAATTATTTGTGCAAGCTCGACAACGGACTATTGTAGATTTGACGACGCAAGAAATTGGTGTTAGTCCTCTGAATCAGCAACAAGAATATAACGAAAACCAAGATATTCGCTATCGTCCTATTGACCCATGCCATGTTGAATATTTGAAAGCAATGGGGGTAAAATCATCTGTAGTTGTACCAATCGTTTTAGAAAGTGAGCAAACAGGTAAATATGAACCTCCTTCATTACATTCATCAGCTCACCTATGGGGACTGCTAGTATCACACCATTCCAAACCTCGCAAAGTGACAGAAGAAGAACTACAACTTATTCAAGCAGTAGTTGACCAAGTTTGCATCGCGATTAGTCATTCAATTTTACTCAACCAAGTTCGTGAACAAGCACGTCAAGAAGCAAATATAAATAATCTTACAAAAGTACTTTACACTTCTCCGACTGTAAAATTACAACCTGCGCTTGAAGAAGTAGTGAAAACCTTTAATGGTTCGGGAGGAAGGTTGTACTTGCTAGCTTCTGACAATCAACCAGTACAAATTTATACATGTGGAACCCAACCAGATTCAATAGACACCGAAGAAAGTCGAGTAGTCGAAGAAAATCAGTTGTGGCAAAAGTACTTACATTCAGTCGTAGAAGCATTAGTTGACCAAACAGGTTATAAACCTTGGTCAGTAGAGTGGATGCGAAACATGTACCACATCGGTAGAGTTGATGTTGAAAACTCACAGGTTAATTCGGCCAATTATAAATTATGGGCAATAGATGATTTATATAGAGAACCTCTATTTCGGACTTTGGCTCCATTCTTTGAATCGTCTCGAATTCGTAGTTTGTTAATTATCCCTTTGCAGTATGGTGAAAAAATTATTGGATGTCTTACAATTTTTCGCTCTGAAGTTGACACCGAAATTAATTGGGCAGGATATCATAACCCTGACACACGGCAATTAATGCCACGACAATCTTTTGAAGTTTGGCACCAAATTAAAACAAATCAAGCACAAGTTTGGAGCGAGAGTGAGATTCGATATGCGAGTGCGCTAAGTGAAAGATTTGCAACTGCTGTTGTACAATATCGTTTATATCAGCAAGTACAAGCGCTGAATACAAACTTAGAACTACAAGTGCAAGAGCGCACCAATAACCTAAAACTTGCTCAAACACAGCTTATTCAAAGTGAAAAAATGTCAAGTTTGGGGCAACTTGTTGCAGGGATTGCACACGAAATTAATAATCCTATTAACTTTATATATGGCAATATAAGTCATGTTGATACCTATACTCAAACTTTATTACATTTATTTAAAAACTATCAAAATAAATGTCCACACCTGACACAAAGCTTAGAAGAAATTGAGCAAACAGATATTGAATATATCTTTGATGATTTACCTAAACTTTGCGACTCACTAAAAGCAGGCGCCGAACGTATTAGCAACTTAGTAACTTCCCTAAGAACCTTTTCACGTTTTGACCAAGCCGAAATCAAAAAAGTTGATATTCACGGAGGAATAGAAAGTACACTTTCACTATTACAACATCGTTTAGAACCTAATTGTGCTGACGCCCAGATAGAAATTATTAGAAATTATAGCATACTTCCTTTAGTAGAATGCTTTGCAGGTCAACTAAATCAAGTATTCATGAATTTACTAATTAATGCCATCGACGAGTTACAAGTATGCAAGCAAAACCCCAAACAAATCATAATTACTACTTCAGTAGTAGACAATAACTCAATTCAAATATCTTTTGCTGACAATGGCAGAGGGATTAAACCATGCCATCAACATAAAATTTTCGACCCATTCTTTACAACCAAACCCGTAGGTAGTGGTGTTGGACTAGGATTATCGATTAGCTATCAAATCATTGAACAGCACGGTGGTAAACTTTCTTGTATATCCCAACCAAATCAAGGAAGTAAATTTAGAATTGAAATTCCTATACAACTGTATTGAAAAAAATGCTGTGATACGCGCGCTATTTTCCCTTACTTTATATGCTAAGATAATTAGCACTCAGTAATGTTAAAGCTTGTGTTTCGTAGCAATTTTTTTGTATTTTTGTTAACATTTTTAAAGTTTTATTTAGTAATGTGGCTTGGACAAACAGTTGTCCTTGCTGATATTAAACCTGATAGCTCATTATTAAGTGAATCGTCATCAGTTCGGCAAGGGGTTAATGTTGGAGGAAAAATAGGAGAACGTATTGATGGGGGTGCAGTACGAGGCGCCAATTTATTTCATAGCTTCACAGAATTTAATATTAATAATGGTCAACAAGTTTATTTTTCCAATCCAGCAGGAGTTGAAAATATCCTGACGCGCGTAACAGGGAGTAACCGTTCCGATATTTTAGGAACGCTAGGGGTGTTGGGAAATGCGAATTTGTTTTTAATTAATCCCAACGGTATAATTTTTGGCGCGAATGCACGCTTAGACATTGCAGGTTCTTTTGTGGCGAGTACAGCAGATAGCTTAGTGTTTAATAATGGCTTTGCTTTTAGTGCCATCAATCCCCAAACCCCACCTTTGTTGACTGTTAATGTACCGCTAGGTCTACAATTCGGTCTTAATGCAAAACCAATTCAGGTACAAGCATCATTACCTGGATTTTTTGTACCTACAGGTAAAACTTTGGCGTTACTGGGAGGGGATATTTTTATTGAAGGCGCCACTTTACAAGCAACAGCAGGGCGGGTTGAATTAGGTTCTATACGAGAAAATGAAATAGGCATAAACTTGGAAAACAATCGTCTAAAATTCAGTTTTCCTGAAACCGTTACACGGGGAGATATTTTTCTTTCTCAAGCAGCCCTTATTAACACAAGTGGAGAAGGGGCTGGTGATATACATTTATTTGGTAGACGCGTATCCTTAACCGCAGGGTCTCGACTAGTAACAAATACCTTGGGCGCCAATCCAGGTGGTAGTTTATTAATTGATGCTTCTGAATCTGTAGATTTGGCGGGTATTAGAGCGTCGGGGAACCCAGGTGGGCTGTTTGCTCGAACGCTCGGAACTGGCGCCGCAGCAAATGTTATTATTAATACAGGTAGGTTAACAGTTCAAGAAGGTGCAAGGATATCTACTGCTACATTTGACCAAGGACACGGCGGAAATTTGTTGGTTAATGCCCAATCGGTAGAAGTAATTGGTGCAACAGTTAGCGGTCAGCCTTCTAGTGGATTTTTCGTAGATTCGGAAGGTAGTGGAGATGCTGGAAATTTGACAATTAACGCTACCAATTTGATTCTCCGAAGTGGCGGAAACTTTAGTATTGCCACAGTCGGTGATGGACGTGGAGGAAATCTCATTGTTAATGCTCCACAGTCAGTACAACTTCTTGGTACTACCGTCGATGGACGTTCATCAAGCAGTTTTAGTGCTTTTACACTTGGTGCCAAAGATGCAGGAAATGTGACGATTAACACTGGTAAGTTAATTGTCCGTGATGGAGCTGACATTTTTGCTGCAACTTTTGGGGCGGGTAGGGGTGGGAATATAACAATCATCTCTACAGATAATGTAGAAATTAGCGGAACTGGAAAAGTAGGAAATACTGTGTTTTCCAGTGGCTTGGTATCACAGAGCGAAGTAAATACCACAGGTAATGCTGGTAATATCTTGGTTACTACTGGCAAATTAACTGTCAGAGATGGGGCAAGAATATCAGCTTCAACATTTGGTGCTGGCAAAGCTGGTAATTTGACTATTGATGCTTTTGAATCTGTAGACGTGTTTGGCACTTCTTTTAATCAAGAGTTGGCTAGTCGGCTCTCTGCTCAAGTCAATACAGATGCTACAGGGAATGGTGGAGAGTTACGTATTACTACAGGTAAACTAACCGTTCGAGATGGCGCCGAAGTATCTGCTTCAACATTTGGTACTGGTAATACTGGCATTTTAGTTATTAATGCTAGAGATATGGTAGAAGTCGGTGGCGCCTCAGCAAATAATCGCATTGCCAGTGGATTATTTAATCAAGTTGGTAGTGGCGGCAGGGGGAATGCCAGAGATTTTAGAATTGATACCAAACAGCTAATTGTAAGAGATGGAGCAGAAATATCCGCATCGACAAGAGGTAAAGGTAATGCA
This sequence comes from Calothrix sp. FI2-JRJ7, assembly GCA_019359675.1. Classification (GTDB taxonomy): domain Bacteria; phylum Cyanobacteriota; class Cyanobacteriia; order Cyanobacteriales; family Nostocaceae; genus Dulcicalothrix. The sequence goes on along the minus strand of JAHHGX010000068.1, from coordinate 138,440 downwards.
GGTAGCTTGGTAGTCAATGCTAGTGAGTCAGTGCGAGTTGTCGGTACAGGAGTTAGCGGTTCGCGCGTCACAAATTTGTCAGCACGTTCGTTTGAAGATGGTAACGCTGGAGATTTACGAATTACAACGGGGAAATTGTTCGTTGAAAATACAGGTAAAATCAGTGTCAGCGGTTTAGGCGCCGGTCAACCAGGTAGTTTAGAGATAGCAGCAGGTACTATTTCTTTAAATCAAGGTAGGATTGATGCGGAAACTGCTTCTGGTGGTAATGCTAACATTAGATTACGTTCTGATGATTATATATTGATGCGGAACCAGAGTTTGATTAATGCCAGAGCTTTGAATAATGGTAATGGTGGCAATATCAATATTGATACAAATTTTCTAGTTGCTGTTGACGAAGAAGACAACGACATTATCGCCAATGCTTTTAAAGGTTCGGGAGGACGCATTAATATCAAAGCTGAAAGTATCTTTGGGATTGCACCGCGCGACAAGTTAACTATAAGAAGCGATATTAATGCGAGTTCAGAACTGGGAGTTGATGGAACTATAGATATTAATACACCTGATGTAGACCCTAGTCGCGGACTTATAGCTTTACCTACAAATTTGGTAGATGCTTCTCAGCAAATTGCTCAAAGCTGTCGGACGGGAGGTGTAATAACAGCTAGCAAAAAAAGTGAGTTTGTAATTACTGGAAGAGGTGGTTTACCACCTAACCCTAGTGAACCGATAAGTAGTGATGCTGTTTGGCAAGATTTGCAATTTTATACTGACAATACAGAGGTATTACGTGATGCTCGAACAGAAAATAATATATCTCCACTAGCTGCTACTATTATCGAAGCTCAAGGATGGATAATTGATACTAATAAAAATGTAACTCTTGTAGCTGGTGGCACAGGCATCCCTGCCTGTGCAATGATGTAATTCTCTTTACCACAGAGACCACGAGAGTTCACAGAAAGAAGATGGATGAACCACATAATCCGAAGGATTTCCCGCAGGGTAGACACAAAGGACACCAAGAAAGAATTATTAAGAGTTTGGTTAGGCGCCGCAATTGGTGGAGTGGTGTCAAAAACTTTATATTTGGTTTAATTATTGTTCTCATATTGAATTTACTTCCATTTAACCAGGTTGAAGCTATTCCTCCTACTACTTATTTAATTCAACAAGGTAAAGAACTTTTTCAAGCATCACGATTTACTGAAGCTGTAACTATTTGGCAACAAGCACTTAACGAAGAGAAAGCTCAGGGGAATCAGCTAACACAAGCAATGCTGCTGAATCATTTGTCTTTAGCTTATCAACAGTTGGGACAGTTGCAACAAGCAGAAGCTGCAATTAGCTCAAGTCTCAAACTCATTCAATCAAGTCGAAACTCCAATAATCACGTTTCTAGAAAATTAATCTTTGCCCAAGCACTCAATACCCAAGGCAGTTTACAATTAGCGCAAGGTAAAACAGAACAAGCTTTGCACACTTGGCAGCAAGCAACAGGCGCCTATACAGAAGCTGGTTCTATTTCTGGTAAAATTGGCGCCAATTTGAATCAAGCTCAAGCGCAACAAGCTTTAGGGATGTATTTGCAAGCGCGCAAAACATTGAAAGAGCTAGAACAAACGCTTTTAAATCAACCAGACCAAGAATTAAAAATTACAGGATTGCGTAGTTTGGGCAATGTGCTGAGACTTGTGGGAGATTTGAATGATTCTCGTCGCGTTTTACAGCAAATCACAACAATACAAAGTACAAATACTACATTCAAACAACATCTGAGCCTTACCTTTTTGAGTTTGGGTAACACTGCGCGCGCTCAAGGAGACACAGAAGCGGCATTGGCATATTACCAACAAGCAATCGTAACTTCTTCTCGTGGAATTAAACAGCTTCAGGCTGAAATTAATAAATTGAGTTTATTAATTGAGACTAAGCAACAAGCTGAGGCTGAAATTTTATCTAAGCAAATTTTAAGTAAGCTTACTGATTTGCCGACTAGCCGGGTAGCAGTTTATGCGGCTATTAACTTTTCTCAAAGCTTGATGAAATTGGGAAATATGAATCAAAAATCATCGGCTCAAATACTTGCTCAAGCTATTCAACAAGCTAAAAATTTAGGTGACCAACGAGCGGAATCTTATGCTCTGGGTTATCTAGGTGGATTGTATGAAAAAAATCAGCAGTGGTCGCAAGCTCAAGATTTAACGCAACAGGCTTTGCAACTAGCACAAGCAATTAATGCCTCAGATATCGTATACCAATGGCAGTGGCAGCTAGGACGAATTTTAAGAGCTAGAGGAGCAGTCGAGCAAGCAACTGGCGCCTATAAAGTTGCTTTTACAACGCTTAAATCTCTACGTAGTGATTTGGTAGCAATTAACCCGGATATTCAATTTTCGTTTCGTGAAAGTGTAGAACCTTTATATCGGGAATATGTAGAAACGCTATTATCTGAGGGAAATTCGGGGGAAATAGAACCCAGTCAAGAAAACTTGAGACAAGCTCGTGTAGTAATTGAATCTTTACAACTGGCAGAGTTAGACAATTTTTTTCGTTCGGCTTGTTTGCAGGGACAAATAGTTCCAGTCGAGCAAATAGAGCAGTCGCAAGCAGCAGTAATTTATCCCATCATTCTTAAAGACAAACTCGAAGTAATTGTAAGTTTACAAGGGCGATTACTTCATCACTACAGCGTGAAAGTGACTCAAAGTCAAGTAGAAGAGACTTTGGAAGAATTGCGGTTGTCTTTAGAGAAACCCTACACAGCACCAGAAGGTAAATCGCTTGCACAAACAGTTTACACCTGGTTGATTAGCCCAATAGATACAGAACTATTACAAAAACAAATCAAAACACTGGTATTTGTCTTAGATGGTGGTCTGCGGAACGTGCCGATGGCTGCTTTATATGATGGCAAACAGTATTTGGTAGAGAAATATAGTATCGCGCTAACACCTGGACTAGAGTTGCTCGGTCCCAAACCTTTAAACCGAGGCAAGTTAAAAACTTTGGTAGCTGGACTGACAGAAGCACGACATGGATTTAGTTCGTTGCCAAATGTTAATGATGAAGTTGAGGCGATTAAATCAGAAATACCCAGCGAAGTGCTGCTAAATCAAACATTTACTAGTTCAGCATTACGTAAAGAGGTTGATACGCTGCCATTTTCTGTTGTACATTTAGCAACCCACGGTCAGTTTAGTTCTAATGCCGACAAAACATTTATACTAGCTTGGGATAGACCAGTAAAAGTCAATGAATTAAGAGAATTGCTACGGGGTAGAGAAGAAATTCAACCAGAACCGATAGAGTTACTCGTTCTTAGTGCCTGCGAAACAGCCGAAGGAGATAAACGAGCCGCATTGGGACTTGCTGGCATAGCTGTACGTTCAGGTGCCCGTAGTACTCTCGCTTCGCTGTGGAGTATAGATGATGCATCTGGCGCCCGCCTAATTAGTCGATTTTACCGCGAGTTAGCCCAAAAGAATATTACAAAAGCAGAAGCACTGCGACAAGCGCAACTAGAGCTACTAAAAGACCCAGATTATCGACATCCTATACATTGGGCGCCTTACGTGTTGTTGGGGAATTGGCTGTAGAGACGTGTAAACCGGAGGTTTTCCCGTTATCCGTAAACGTAAACGTAGTTTTCCCGCAGGGTAGTTTTCCCGTTATCCGTAAACGGAGTTTTCCCGCAGGGTAGGATATCCGCTTATGGTAGGGATTAATCACGTCTCTACCATTGCGTTTCAACATTACCATCGCGTTTCAACATTGCAAAAAAAATAATTTCAAAAAAATTTCTGTGATTTGTGCATAAACCAGAAATATCAAACGTGAAGTGCGGTAACAGGAAAAATAAGCAAGGATAAACACCATTAATTATCCTTTTCATGCTTGAGCTTATATTAATATGCTTTACCTGTTGTTTACAAATTACAACACACAACTAAAGGAGTTTCAATCATGTCTATTAAATCATTAACCAAAGTTGCACTTCCATTGGTATTTGCTGCTAGCGCACTTTCATCAGCAAGTGTTTTTGCAAATGTTAAATCATCCTCTCAAACACAAAACTTAATTGCTAGCGCTCCTCAGAGACAATTAATAGCTACTGTTAGGTCACAAGGAGAACCTCAACGAGGTCAAAAGAGTCGTTCAAGTGGAAATTTTAGCACCGATAATATGCCACAAGGCTACAGTAGTCTTTGCTGGCAAGTATCTGAAACCTCTGCTGTTAACCCTTCTCAAATTAAATTTAATGTCATGGAGGATTTACGTGTACTAAAAGACAAAACTATATTTAAGAACGTCCAAGCTAGTGAAAAAAGTGCTGTTAAAAAAGCTCGTAACCTCTATATTGCAAATCCTTCAGGCGCCTACGATAAATTTGGTAATACAGTAGGATTTGCAGTGAATATATATGCCTGTAATTAAAATCTAAAAATAAGTAGTAGGGTGGGCAGTGCCCACCTTACCCTCGAATGTCACTTACAAAGAGCATTTTGAGGCGCTAATAAATTGGGGTAGGGTGCGTGAAAGCTATTACTATCAATCAATTTAACGCAAAATACAGTGCTTTCACGCACCATAATATCGTTAAGTAAGTGCTTAAATTATTTAATAAGGAATTCCAACCATGTCTGTAAAAAATAATCTTCAATCTCGTAAATCGCTACTGTCAGTTCTTACAGTATTTAGTCTCAGCGTTCCCTTGTTCAGCTTCTCTCAAGCACAACCTGTAAAAGCCGATTCTAACTTCCTTAATTGCATTTCTCAAGTGGGGGTAAACATTTGTGTTCAAGCAGATACGAGCTATTACCATCTCTACACTAAATCTGGGTCGGTGACAAGTCAAAAAGTCTCGATTGAAGGTGGGGAAAATTGTCCTGTTTTCGGTGCAATGGATACAGCAAACGGTCAGATTCGAGTTGAGGGATGCACCTCATATTCAAGACCACCGCAATTGCAAGGAGCGATTCAAATTTGTAAATCGGGAGGATGTAAAACAGAATCTATTACTTTAAATTTTCCAAATCGCACAATGTTATCAGATGACAGATTCCTTGGCGCCAAGGGATATCAGTTGTATTTGGATGGCGCGAAGGTTGAAACGATAGAGAAGGCTACGCGCCAGGAAGCAATTAATCATCTAGAATTGACTAAAAAGAAATATCCTAATAAGAAAATAGAAGGCTATTTTAATGGTCAAAAAATTGGCTATGAGTTGTTCTGGAATGGTGCGCGCGTTGGATTTGAGCCGAGTTGGAGTCGCGAACAAGCAATTGCTAATTTACAACAAAACAAGCAAGCTTACCCTAATAAACGAGTCGAAGGTGTACTAAACGGTCAAAAAATCGGCTATGAGCTGTTCTGGGATGGAGTGCGCGTTGGATTTGAGCCAAGTTGGAACAGCCAACAAGCGATTGCTAATTTACAATGGAATCAGAAAACTTATCCGAACAAGAAAGTTAAAGCATTATTAAATGGTGAAAGCGTTAACTTACCTAGTATTCCTAGTGTTCGTCCAAATTAATCTTAATTACTTATTTGTAGGCTCGGCATAAGCCACCTTACAGTTGTTATTAAAAAGAATTCACTAAAAATAACGCATATTTAGGTTCCTGACTTTCTTAAAGAAGTCGGGAATTTTATTTTACCACAGAGACTTCTAGGGTACAGAGGAAGGAGGGATGAACCACGCTCGTACACAAAGAGGAGAGTAAAATAAGTTTAAAATTGGTTCCTGCTCACAAAATATAATTTTCCTAGAGGATATCTAGAGATTAAATTTTGTGGTAATAGGCGCCTAGAAATAAACACAAACCCGCGCGGCAGCACTCCTAAAAGCAGGTAAAATCGATGTAACCGAATTTGGCAAAAAATTATGACTGCGATAGCCAAACCCATCACTTTAGAGGAATTCCTACAATTACCTGAAACCAAACCTGCATCTATTTACATCGGCGGGCAAATTTACCAAAAACCAATGCCACAAGGGGAACACAGCCTACTACAAGCCGAACTTTGTGAAACGATTAACCGTATCGCCAAGCCTGAAAAAATTGCCTTGGCTTTACCTGAACTACGTTGCACATTTGGGGGTGCGACCATAGTTCCCGATATTGCAATATTTCGTTGGGAACGCATACCCCGTACAGAGTCAGGGAGAATCGCCAACCGCTTTGAAAGTCATCCTGATTGGGCAATAGAAATTCTCTCACCTGACCAAAATCAAACCAAAGTTATTCGCAACCTGCTGCACTGTTGTAAAAATGGTACAGAGCTAGGATGGTTACTTCTCCCAGACGAAGCAGGTATTTTTGTTGTACACCCTGACCAACGCATTGAATTACTAGAAGCGACAGACTTACTTCCCGTTCTCAGTAATCTTGACCTATCACTAACCGTCGAGCAAGTTTTTAGCTGGTTGAATATTTAAATAAAGATCAACATGAAAAATTATTTTTTCTAAACCATCACTTGTCTTCACCCTAGGTATGAGCTGTACAGGCAAGGATGCCTATGCTACAAAAAAGCCTGCTTTATGAAATAAAGCAGGCTTGCAAATTATATTTGGTTTAGTTTATAAATTTTTACGAAAGAACATCTAAGCATTCAATTTCTGTAACTTTGCCGTTCTTAACGGTAAAATTAAAAATAGTAGGACTAGGATTACTAATGCTGTAATTAAATTGGCTTACATTACCGCTTTTAGAGGGTTTGATTTGACCATATGTTCTAATCAATTTATTTTGACTATCACCTATTTTGACTCCATCTGGAGTAGCGTATTTAGAACTGTTAGCTTTGATTTGATATACATTAAAGCTACCTGGTTGAGAACCTTCACCTAAATCAACCGTAATTCCCGAATATTTAAGAGTTCGAGTTTTACCAACGGCGCCAAGGAAACCGTTTGTGACTTTTACAGGTTTACCTAAAATTTTTCTTACCTGTGCCTCAGACATCGAAAGTTTGATACCACCCGCTCCGATGCGTTCGTAACTTATACTTGCTGATTGATTAGTATTTTGAGAAATTTCATAACTTGTGGGAGTGGTGGCAATTGCTTGACTATGGGTATAGCTAGCAAAGGGGATAATAACAGTGGCTACTGCAAAGGAAATTGCTTTTAACATAATAAAATTCTCAATTAGTGTTTTTTGCTAATCGCTAACACGTTTATGTATGCAAAAATATGCACTCTACTGCCAAAATATCCAAAATTTTTTTTTACTCGTCAACTAGTCTTTGTTTTGGCAGCATGGAACAATAGGCGCCGCAGCCAAATTACTGAAATTAGTTTGCGTTAGTAATTCAGTCCAAGCTGATATAACTTCTGGTTCTCTACGCTTGCTGTTTTGAATTTGCTCTCCTAGTGTTGTGAGGGCATCGTGCCACATACCATTATTGGCATAGAAAGCTGCACGCTGCACAGGCGCCTGCAATTGTTGGAGTTGCTGTTTTTGTGTTGCATTTAAGGCAACTTGGGTTACAGAACCGCGCACGAAAACAGAACTTGAGGGTTTATCTGGGTCACAATAAATAGAGAAAGTCCAGTTATATGATTTTCCTGGCTGTAAAGCGACAGTTGGTTTCACTGTCACGCTCACAACTCCTGCGGGCGTCTGTGGAGTAAATTTTGTCTTATATATATAGTTGTCTGCTTCATCCTGTAGTACAAACTCTATAGGTAATTTGCTGGTTAATTTTTCAGGTACATAAAACCAAAATTTCGGGTTTTGTGATGCTGACTGTCCCCAAATAAATTTTTGTGTACCTTGAGTTTCGGGTACTAATGCTGCTAAGGATGCATATTGTTTACAAGGTCCGCGACTACCACCACCTCTACCTCTACCACGTGGGGCGCCTGGGTTAGGTGGTTTTGGAGTAGAATAACGCACTTTTGATGTGGGTCTAGGTGTTTGAGCTTGTCCTTCCAAATAGTTAGGAAAACTGGCAAGGGTTAAAGTTATTACACAAGTTAACTTCATAGCTCGTGAGCAAAATATGTTTTTCATTTTAGTTTTTCATTTTATGATTTATGTTTTTTAATTAAATAATATACCTGACTACTAGAAACAACTAAAGTCAGTATTGGTGGTACTAAAGGTAGATAGCATCCCTGTATCAGTAAGACAAAGCAAGTTAGAGTCAATGTTCCTACTGTTATAGTTAAAGTAATAATAATTAAAGAATTTCTGTGAAAATACCAGGTAATTAAACCACCCGTTAAAGACCAAACCCAAATCCAGCAAAATTCACCCCATTGAGGTAATACCGATAATAAAGGTCGTTTATCTAATGCTGCACTAATAAGCTGGCTAACCATTTGTGCTTGCAGAAAAACCCCTGGTGTGCGTTGTGCGAAACCTCTACCATATGGTGTAGACCAATAATCCCCACTCGATGCGGATGTGACTCCAATTAAAATTATTTTGTCTTTAATCGCACTAGGATTAATTTGTCCAGAAAGGATTTGATTAAGGGTTACTTGTTGGGCAATATTTCTAGGTGAGGAGCGGTAATTTAGTAATAGTTGAATGCCATTGGTATCTACAGGCTGATATCCCAAGGTTGGACTTTTAAGAGATGGAAATGTCGTATTACCTAGCTTAATATTTCCTTGTGAGGTAAATTCCGCTTTTATACCTTGAGCTTTTAAGTAATTGAAGGCTAGCTGAACGTTAAAAGCTTTATCGGTAGTACAGGGTGAAGCAGGGTCGGGAGATAACTGTAAAAGGTGACGACGCAAAACCCCATCACTATCTTCAACAAAATCGCTAAAACCTAGCCGCGCGCTTGGAATTTCTGGTGGTGGTGCAATACCTGTAGGGTCTTGTTCTGTGTCGGTGCTTTTGCAAATTGCAATTAAAGAACTTTGCTGCATTCGCTTAACTAATTCTTGCTGGTTGGAACTAACAGCAAAATCTCGGTATATGTCTAGACCAATTATTTGTGGTTGGTGTTGCTCTAATTTTGTTAATAGTAAGTTGAGATGTTTATCTGATAAAGAACCTAGTCTTGGTTCTGCTCCTTGCAATTGAATATCTTCTTCTGTAATGGTAACAATTAATAACCGTGGGTCGGGGCCTGAATCTGGTCGTAATTGCATTAAGGTGTCATATGCATGGAATTCTAAGGTTTGAATAATATTTAAATTACGTAATAATACTATTAATATAGTAGTTAATAAGCTACTTATAAATACTATCGGTAACTGGCGCCAGTTAGGTTTTGGTAGTTGAATTATACGCCGACCACGCAGTTCTTGCCAATAAACTGGCGCCTCTGCTGGATTTTGACATATTACAGGCAACCAAGTAGCACAAGGAAAATCTCCTTCTAATGATTGTAATTTTTCCCTAGCTTCGCGGACTGCACTATATAAAGATTGCCCGCGCGCAAAAGTAGTTAGAAAATGTTTCAAAAATTCCTGTGCAATTTTATCTGGTACAGGTTCTCGCATGACAATTACTTGGGGTAAATGCAAATCAGCTAAATCGCGCGCAAGTCCCAAACCATCACACGAGTTAAAGATTGCTAGCTTCAAACCTTGAGCTATCGCTTTTTGCAAACCATATCGTAACTGGTCAATAGTCAAACTAGAAGTTGGGTTAATTTGAATTTGTCCCTTTCCTTGACTAGTACTGTGTCCTGCAAAAAAAAGGATGTCCCAACCAGACTCCCATAATTGCTCGGTTAACTCAGTACGACTTGGTTCAATTAAAAATTTCAGTTTAGCATTGGGTAATTGCTGAAGTAACTTTTGGTCTGTCTCAATATCGATACGCTGACGGTCACCCAAAATCGCCAAAATCCTCACTTTACCTTGAGGATTTTTTGTAACTGTTTTGATTGAACGGGTATAGTCTATTGGAGTCAGGGCAATTTCTGCTTGGGGATAATCTATTAAAAAATCCCACAAACACCAAGGCAACTTTAACACTTGATCAGATTCCGCCGTAATCATCAAACGAATATTATCTGTTGGTGTTAGTTGTGTGCGTAGTTTCCGGTCAATATTTAAGAATGTCGATGCGTTCAACCAATCATTGAGACTGTTTTTTAGTTCTTGACTTAGTTTTTCAAACTCTGCTTGGGAAATATGAGTAACATCCTCTTCCTCAATTTCAAATCCCTCTATTTGCTGACTGCGCCAACCTAAACTGCCATATAGTGCTGTGTATAGTTGTTGCCAACGTTGATAAAGATTTTCGAGTTTAGGCGCCGCAGGTAATCCCGCAGTAAATTGCATTGGTGTGGAAACATCTGTAAGCCAAAGTTGAGCTATAACAGCAGAAAAACCTTGCTGTAAATTTCCTTTACCTAAATTGAGGACGATTTGTTTGTTCATAGTTGCCCATCATTGCCCCAGAAATGTTGTAGAGACGTTACATGTAACGTCTCTACACACACAAATAATATTTAAATTTTAAAATTTTCTGTGAAACAAAAATCATCTAATGACACTTGTAAACTAAATTGAGCATTTGTAGGACATTTAAACCGCTTTAATTGCATAGAGTTATCCTGATTTCTAGCTGTAATCGACTGGATAATTTCTCCCGATGCAGAAATTAACTCTAGTTTGGCTTGTTCAGGTAAATATTGTGAGCGTTCTTTCGCATGTAGTTGAACACGAACCAAGAGCCTACCATCAGTTTCTTCTGTTAATATCAGCATTAAAACTAAAGTTTGATTACCTTGTTTTGTCGGTAAATCAATCAACTTAGCTTTTTGAATTGATGTTTGTTCTGTATCAATGCCTTGTCGAAAGCTAAAAGCAAAATTTGGCTCTTGATTAAATAATGCTTCGATGGTTTGCCAAGTGTTTGTAAGAACGCCTTCAAATAATTCACGTAAGCTTACAATATTAGGCGCTTGGTGCAAGTGTTCTTGCCAATCAGGACGAGTTAACAAGGCGCCCCAAATTTCAAATGGTAATTCCAAGCGAGGATTTACAATAGATGGATTGATTAGACGGCGCCAGAGATTTTCGACTTGGGTATTTGATAATGTTGGCAAGGGAGCGATTTGAGCTTGTGTAATCTCCGTCGGATATAATTGTTGCACCACCCACAAAACGCTTATATCCTCTACCATTAGATTTGCATCTAAACAGTAAGTGCGTTCTTCTGAGTTATAGCTACCCTGATTTTTTAATTGTTCGTGGGTAGCATATCCCCAAACTCGCAACCATTCGCCATCTGGACTAACTTGCACTCCTAAATAGTAGTCTCCTGCCCAATTGGGAATATCAATCCATTCTTGAGGAACAGATAATTCTCTTGTTTCTACATTTTTATCTGGAATTAAAATCAGGCGCCTTGTATCCATAATTATGGCAGTGCCGTTTACTAGTTTCCATACATTGCTGTGGACGACATCAGTCCATACTTTGGCTTGGGCAGCGTACTCAGCTTGCAACCAAGACAAAAAAGTATCTAGACAAATTTGGTTGAGAAAAGTATTCCAACGACTGTTTGCACTGGTACAAAACTGAAGTTGGCGCCAAGAAAGGTCTTGCACCTCCCTTGAAACTTCTAATCCGAGTTGAGTTGGGGATATGCAGGAAAATGACATGGCTTTACTCCTAATTGGTTTGATTGTCAAGATTGCGGAAATAATCCTGCAACCAATCCTCTAAAACTGTACTAATGTGCTTAACCACGTTGGTAGTCGGAGAAATATGCAGTTTTTCTTGACTCCATTTTGTAATTGAAAGCAGTAAAAGTTCTCTTGCTCTAGATAAACGGCGAGAAATCTTATATTGCGGCATTTCTAGTTGCTTGGCAATCTCCTGTTGTGTCAGCCCTTGACGGTAGTAAAATTCTAATAACTGCTGTGATTGAGAATCGAGGTTTTTTAAAGTTGTAATTAAAAGGTCACTAAGTTCAGTTCGTTGATTCTTTTTGGTTACTGCTTCTTCTTGTTCGATAAGATTGTCTAATAAAGATTCGTTAGTTCCAGAAGGTAAATCATCTTGTAATTCCCGTTCCCCTTGTCCTAGTTTAGGGACGTTTAGCGACGAAACAACGGGGTATAAATAAGCACGCACATGTTTAGCACAAATCAGTAACCATTTTTCCAAATTAGCACTCTCATCAGGTTGCGATGTGTTGAGTTGGGTCGCATTACGGTTATATATTTGGGTTATCAGTTCCCAAGTCTCTTGGTCAGGACGCTGTAGCTTGCGATTTTTGGAAGATTTACTTTGAATATAGCCATCTTCAAAACAAGTCCAGGCTAAAAGATAGCGCTTAATAATTTCAGGGTTAAATCCAGCATTCTCTAAAGCTTCCTGTAACCGCTTACGACTCGTTTTCAGTAATAATCCCCAATCACTGCAAAAATCAATTTCTTGCTTTTGACGCAAGCCATCACGGATAATATTGCTAAAAGCCGTATTACTATAGCTCTTCAAACTTGCCTGTAAGTCGGGGTCACAAGCTTTGAGAATTTTGGGGACAGAGGCAATTGCAATTTGGAAACAATCAGACAAACTACACTGCACGCTAGCAAACTGAGGCATCGTTCTTTTAGCTGCCCAATAACAGCTTTCTTGTAAGTAAGCAGATAAATGCCCCATATTTATAGAGTTTGGCTCAGTCAGCCAGGATTTGTGCCAGTAAACAGCCCAAAAATTTTCAGATTTGTCTTGAGGGCATTTGAGCAAGCAATTCTGGATACTGCGACGCAACTTTGCATCCCATACCCAGCCACTGAAGTAATCAGTCTCAAACTGTAGGAAAGTCGCGAATATTTCTGGAATATCTTGCCGAGAGCGCATTAATTAATGAGTTACTGTTAATGGTTTATACCATAACAGTTTAAGGGTATAACTCTCGATTCGCAAAACATAAGTCAATAGCCGAGCAGTATTAAAACAATTGTTGCTGATATAGTACTTTGAGCTTGCATATGTATATGTAAAAAATAATACTGTGCAATCGTAGTAATAATCCGCCTACTTTTCTGTTGGGATTTTATTATACTGTGAGAGAAATACTTAGCCAATTGCTGTTCTTATATATACGCTTGCATTCAACTGACATTAGTCCCAGTTTTTAAAGGTAGTCGATTTAATGTTAAGAGTTGTAATTATTTCTTTTCTTGGTCGGTTTCTCTCGATAACAATAATTTAATGTATGCTAATCCCCATAACGTTTTTGAGTTTCGCACCAGGAACAACCAATGAGATTAGGCGGTCGTTTCAAATGTAAAATGTTTTTGTTTTGTCCTAGTTACTCAAAACAAGTTCTTCTATTTTAGAATACACTCTCTCTGATGTCTGGATAGTCTGCTTGAAATTTTTAGTAACTCATTTCTAGGTAATGTAGCTTTGTTTAAGATTGTTATGGGTCGTCTAGAAGTATAGGTAAAAGTGAGCGAAAATCGGTCTGATGCTACAGGTGGCTTGGCACGATGAAAAACATTGCGTGTGTCGCGAGTACCTTGCTAAATTTGGTCGGGTTCTGCATCACAATACTGACAAGGGATTGCTCGTTGCCGGACGCACTGCACCGCGTTTGAATGGTGGTAAGGTTTTGGAACCAATGCGATTGGTGGTAGGAGATCGGGCTATTACTGAGTATAAAGATAAACGTATTAACACTGATGAAATCGAGTCGGAAACGTCGGTAGAACCCCAGGACAAGCAAGTTACACAATTTACAATCCCAACACAAATCAACTTGATTTCAAAACTGTTTACTACGGCAACAATAAAGGCTTTAACGCTCAACCACAAAGCGCGCGGGCAATAAAGTGATGTAGAAAGGGCGCCATTTCAAAGAATGTTCACATTGCCGAACACAAAGAAACTATAACTTTTTTGTACAACACTTGAATAACTGTTCAATTGTGATATATTGATAAATGTACACGCCTACATGAGGGTGCTAGTTATGACGAACGTTACTCAAATGAAATGCGCTTGTGAATCTTGCCTTTGCATAGTTTCCCTATCCAGTGCTGTGATGAAAGATGACAAACCTTACTGCGGAGAAGCTTGTGCAAATGGTCATCAAGATGGTAAAGGTTGCGGTCACACTGGCTGTGGATGCGATAAATAACCCTGGCAACGGATAAAGCGGATGTAACGGATAGAAGAATCAAACATCCGTTACATTCGTTGCAATTGTTACTTTTTTTGCGACAATGCAAAGCGAATGATGGGTGGTAAATTCACCACAGTATCTTGATTTCGTTTCAATTCGGCGCCAAATTCTTAACCAAACACCAGAACTAATCGACTGTTAAACCTAATATCTTGTGGCACAGGTGTCCTGCCTATGCTTTAAAAAATTTAAAAATTTAAGTCATCAAATAGTTCTTCTAAAGCAGATTGACATTTTCAATAAAGCTTATCACGCTGGTATATACACCTCTGCTGTTGAGAAACCCGGTTTCTTTCGTTTCTGTTGAAGATTGTTGTGCTTAGTGATGAAGAAACCGGGTTTCTTTGAGATTAATCTTGTTGTTTAAGTGCTTGTAAGATTAAGGACTAGGCGGCAAATATACAGCGTTCCAACCTAAATAGATTTTTGTAGAGACTATTTCGTGGGATGGGCGTCCCGCGCGAGTCCCATATAAACAAACGGGGCAAGAGAAAGCCCGCTCTACAATAGGCATATATTAACTCATGCAATTGTTACGGTAATTGCTCCCCAAGCGCGATAATATTCAATTAACTTTAGTTGTATTTTAGGTCTAATGGCAGAAACATTATTCTTCAACGCTCTGCGGGAAGCCATTGATGAGGAAATGGCGCGTGATAACACTGTATTTGTACTTGGAGAGGACGTAGGACACTACGGAGGCTCTTATAAAGTAACAAAAGACCTGTACAAAAAGTATGGTGATTTGCGCGTTCTAGATACTCCCATTGCTGAAAACAGTTTTACTGGTATCGCAGTCGGCGCCGCGATGACAGGTTTACGTCCTATCATCGAGGGTATGAACATGGGATTTCTGCTCCTTGCGTTCAACCAAATTTCTAATAACGCTGGGATGTTACGCTACACGAGTGGTGGTAATTTTAAAATCCCAATGGTAATTCGTGGGCCTGGTGGTGTTGGGCGCCAACTAGGAGCAGAACACTCACAGCGTCTCGAAGCTTATTTTCAAGCTGTTCCGGGTTTGAAAATTGTCGCTTGCTCAACTCCTTACAACGCAAAAGGACTTCTAAAAGCTGCTATTCGTGATAATAACCCAGTACTGTTTTTTGAACATGTACTGCTTTATAACTTAAAAGAAGACCTACCCGAACAAGAGTACGTACTGCCACTCGATAAAGCTGAAGTTGTACGCCCTGGTAAAGATGTCACAATACTAACGTACTCACGGATGCGTCATCACGTCATGCAAGCCGTGAAGAATATAGAAAAACAAGGCTTTGACCCGGAAGTTATCGATTTAATTTCGCTCAAACCCCTAGATTTTGATACCATTGGTGCCTCTATACGCAAAACCCACCGTGTGATTATTGTGGAAGAGTGTATGCGAACAGGTGGTATTGGCGCCGAGTTAACTGCTTCTATTAATGACCGCTTGTTTGACGAATTGGATGCACCAGTCCTACGACTGTCTTCACAGGATATTCCAACTCCTTATAATGGCGCCTTAGAACGTTTAACTATCGTACAACCAGAACAAATTGTTGAAGCCGTCGAAAAAATGATGACATTACGGGTGTAAAAATACCCTTGTAGAGACCGACTTAATCCGGTCTCTACATTTATTACTGGTAAAAGAAACGTTATCATAGCGTGTGTCCGCACTCCCGTTATGGTATGCAGCAAAGACAGCAATCGCTATTAGCCCTAATTATTGTTATGGTAATTGCCGCCATCGCGGTGATTGCCACTCCTGGTTTACGTGTACCCCTTGGTCTCGATTTACAAGGAGGTTCCCAACTTACTATTCAAGTCAAGACTACACCAGAAATCAAAACAATCACCGAACGTGAAATGGAAGCCGTTCTCAAAGTTATTGAAGGACGCATTAACGGTTTAGGTGTTTCTGAAGCTTTAGTTCAACAAGCTGGCAGTGACAAAATTTTAGTTCAACTCCCTGGTGTTAAAGACCCTGAACAAGCCGAAAAAGTTTTGGGTGGAACTGCTCAGTTAGAGTTTCGCAAGCAAAAACCAGGTACAGAAACCCAACTTCCTGTGTTTTTCGCTTCACGTAGTGAGTTAAAGGCAAAGCTTGACCAGGCTCGTAAAGGCAAAGATTCCTCAGCAATCGCTAAAATTCAAGAAGATTTACAAAAAAATAATCAAGCTATAGCAGAATTATTTGAAAGTACTAATCCTCCACTTAGCGGTAAATTTCTCAAAGATGCCCAAGGTACACCTACCCAAGGCACTACCTGGGAAGTCGCAATCAGTTTTAATCAACAAGGTGGCGATTTATTTGCCCAAATAACTAAGGAACTTGCTGGTACTGGAAGAAGTATTGGTATTTTTCTTGATAATGAACTTATTAGCTTTCCAAGTGTCGGCGCCCAATTTGCTGCTACAGGTATTACCGGAGGTAATGCGGTAATTACTGGTAATTTTACTGCCCAAGAAGCTACTGGCTTAGGTATTCAGTTACGAGGTGGCGCCCTCCCTGTACCTGTGGCAATCGTCGAAAACCGCACCGTCGGCGCCACCCTCGGTAAAGACAGTATTCAAAGCAGTATTTATGCTGGTATTGGTGGTCTTACTCTTGTACTAGTATTTATGGCAGTGTACTATAGACTACCAGGTATTTTAGCGGATATTGCATTAATCATTTACGCTTTACTTTCCTGGGCTGCTTTTGGTTTATTACAGGTGACAATGACATTACCTGGTATCGCTGGCTTTGTTCTTAGTATTGGCATGGCAGTTGATGCCAACGTTTTAATCTTTGAACGGACGCGCGAAGAATTGCAGGCAGGTAAAACTTTGTACCGCTCTGTTGAATCAGGCTTTTATCGAGCTTTCTCCAGTATTTTAGATGGTAATGTTACAACCTGGATTGCCTGCTTGTTCCTATTTATTTTTGGTTCCGGTTTAGTCAAAGGCTTTGCTGTAACCTTAGGTATAGGAGTTCTAGTTAGTATGTTTACAGCAGTTACATGTAGTCGCACTTTCATGTTTTTAGCAATAGGGATTCCCGGATTGAAAAAACTAGAATATTTCGGCCCTAACTTGGCGCCATCTAAAAAAGTGGAGGCAGCACGATGAAACTAGCTGTAAACAAAAGGCGGTCGCTGTGGTGGGGTATTTCTTCTGCTTTAATTATCATCAGTATTATCTCGATGGTAATTTCCACGTTTAACCCTCAAATTAAGGCGCCTCTACGTCCTGGTTTAGATTTTATCGGTGGTACGCGCTTACAGTTAGAAAGAGACTGCACACAACCTGGAAACTGTGATAAACCGATTGATATCAACGCTGTGCGTGACATTGCTCAAAAAAGAGGACTGGGCGATGCCAGTATTCAGCTTATTACCGATGAAGAAACAAAACAAGAAAACGGTATATTAATTCGCTCGAAAGACTTAAGTCCTGAACAGCGCACCCAACTGGAAAACGCACTCTCAGAAAAAATCGGCGCCTTTGACCCGGAAAAAAAGTCAATTGACACCGTAGGTCCCACTCTTGGACGAGAGCTATTTACCTCTGGTTTAACTGCTCTATTTTTGTCACTTCTTGGTATATTAGTTTACTTAAGATTCCGTTTTCAGTGGGATTATGCCGTATTTGCAATTGTTGCTTTGTTTCACGATGTATTCATTACAATCGGTGTATTCTCAATACTAGGTTTTTTTGGTATTGAGGTAGACAGCTTATTTGTTGTTGCCCTGCTGACAATTGTTGGTTTCTCGGTTAACGACACTGTGGTAATTTACGACCGAATTCGGGAAACAGCGCAAATTGAAAAAGGGCGCCCCATCACCGAAATTATTGATGACGCAGTAGACCAAACCCTCGCACGCTCGATTAATACCTCTTTCGCAACGTTGCTAACACTGTTCGCTATCTTCTTATTTGGTGGAGAAACACTCAAAATCTTTTCTTTGTCCCTAATTGTTGGCTTTACGTTAGGTGCTTATTCGAGCATCTTTATTGCTAGTACTTTACTCGCTTGGTGGAGACAACGAAGCGAAAAAGGCGCCCCTCCCCCAAATACCGAATCAGTTGCAACCTGAACATCAATAAATAAAGACAGCAGGGTATCCACCCCCTGCTTCTTCCAATTTTACTTATATTTTCAATTCCTGATTTCATGTCCAATCTAGATAAAGAGCCTATTTTTAATGCACAAGTTCAGAAATTACATAGACTCACAGTTTATGCTCGGTGGTTATTTGTTGGTTTTCTGTGGATTTTTATTGCCCCAATCTGTTTATGGAATTTACGTGGAGAAATTGCTTTGTGGCGCCAGTATTTCACATGGGTGGCTGTACGCTACGGTCTTTACTTCCACCCACTAGCTACCCTCGGTTTAGCATTTTGTATCGGCATGACAACATCTGTACTGGTCTGGCAAAGTCGAAATATTTTATTTGGTTTACCTCAACGCGATAGAGAACGTCTCGAAAAACAAGTCTTTCTGATTCGAGAACAAGGCGCCACACATCCTTTATGGAAATGGATTTTTCAGTAGAAACCGGGTTTATTGATTAAATATTGTAATAAAAATGAAGATTTTGCGAGCGAAACCCGGTTTCTTTATCGAATATCGTAATAAGAATGAGGATTTTGCTCAGAAACCGGGTTTCTGGGTTTCTTGTTATCAAACCTTAACATACTGTAATCTTTTTTTATATAAATCATTAGAATAGTAGTCATAAATGTGTTCTGTGAAACATTTCACAGAATGAAAGTAAGTAGATTAAGTAAAAATTGTGAATTTGGTATTATCAATATGAGTAATGCTCACATTCAATTTAGCGAGCGCAAGTCAGATGTAGACTTTGAGCAATTGCGCGAATTATTTAAAATTGCGGCATTTTGGGCATCTGAGCGCAGCACTGAGGATTTAAGTATCGCAGTCGCTAATAGTGAACCTGTGATAACAGTTAAAGATGGGGAAAGATTGATAGGTTTTGCAAGGGCAACAAGTGACGGTATATATAGAGCTACAATTTGGGACGTTGTAATTCATCCTGATTACCGTTCTCAGGGACTTGGTAACAAGTTAGTAGAAACTGTTTTGAGTCACCCCAAAGTCAATCGAGTTGAGCGTACATACTTAATGACAACTCATCGACAAGGATTTTACGAGAAAATTGGGTTTGAGAAAAATTCCACAACCACAATGGTTATATACAATCAATCTCACTTTAACCCGCTGCAATCATCGATGCAGTTTCAAGAGGTGCTAGGGGGATAGACATTTGCAATCTCGTTGTTGTTTGTGATTGTGTGTTGTCTGGGTATGGAACAACTTCAAGCTTGCCTCCTAATACTTCAAGTATAGTTGTGGCTAGTAGTAATTTCATACCTGGTGATATTTGATTGTCTTCAAGTTCTTTCAAGTTTTGTTGAGCTTCAATATCCATTAGATTTACTATTTCGCTGCTTGGAAACGCATAAATTGGTACGTCTAACCAAAGGTAAGTATATTTGTTTGTATCGGCGCCTGATACAGATACAGAAATACTGCCTTCTTCCATTTGTACTTCCATTTGAGCAATTACAGTCTCGATTAAAATTATTAATACTTGCCGTAGCCATTTAATATCTGTCAACACGTATATTTCTGGGTCGGGCAATGAAATTTTAAATGGATAATTACGATTTTCTGCTAACATATATATCAAATCATGAACTTCCTGTAATAGTTCATTCAAAGATTGTGGCTGCATATCTAGACGATTAGTACCGCGTTCTGCACGAGCAACATTGAGCAGAGTGTCTATTAACTTCAGCAATTTTAACGCTCGTTTATGAGCATCAGCGATAAATTGGCGTTCTTCTTCTGGACTTTCACATAAATCAGACAAAATCAACTGATGCAAACCAATTAAACCATTTAACGGTGAACGCAATACGTGTGTTGTGCGCGCTAAAAAACCTGCTTTAAACTGGCTCATCTCAGTCGCAAGACTATATGCTAAGTAAAGACGCTTAATTTGGTTTCGCAGTTCGTTTACTTCGTCTTGATGCAAATTTTCTGATACATTTGTCCTAGATTTGGTGTTAGTAAAAAAACTGCTCCATCCGGCGCCAATTAATAGTCCTACTGCTAAATATATCCAATTGTTCCAATTCATAATTTGCTGTCATTAACTTAGAATAAAATTCTAGAACCCGGTTTCTTTTTTTTAATATTGTAATAAAATTACGATTTTGCCTAGAAACCCGGTTTCTTTTTTAAATATTGTAATAAAATTATGATTTTGCCTAGAAACCCGGTTTCTTAGTTTATAAATTTTAAGGCGCCTTGTCGCAAAATATCCCAATTATTACCATTCCATTTGACGACAGTTGAAGGTACTCCAATGGCAGCAGTATCTTGACATTGACTATCGGAGAGTGTAAGCACTTGTGGAAACTGTTCTGCAATTTTTGTCATAGTTAGCAAAGCACTTTGACCGGATAGGTTAGCGCTTGTAGTAGCTAAAGGACCAGTTTGTGCCAAAATTGAACACGCAATTTCACTTGCTGGCACCCGTACACCAATTGTCTTGGGGTCGTTCGGATTCATTGTTTTTGCAACAAGCGCTTCCGTTGGTAACACCATTGTTAATGCACCAGGCAAATATTTAGCTGCGACTTGGCGCCAAATTTCCAATTCAGATTTACTACCATCTACAAAATTCCACAATTCAGATGGACTTGCTGCCATTAAAATTAAGGGTTTATCTAAACTGCGTTGTTTTGCAGTGTAAATCAAATCGGCATTTTCTGGTTTTGCTGCAAGTGCTGGAACAGTATCAGTAGGAAAGCTGACTAGTAAACCTTTACGCGCTCCATCAATCAGCGCATCCATTGAAACTTGAGGCATACATTTTTATCCATAAATATCCATAAATTTAAATCATATAAGCAACCGCGAATCTTTCAATCCCAGCAAAATCACTATGAATTTCTATACTGCAATAACTACCGTGGTTTTGTAAAAGTTGAAAAACAGTATCTGCTTGTCCTGCCATCATTTCAATTAACCATACTCCACCAGGTTGTAAATATTCTGGTGATGATGTAATTAATTGACGGATACAATCTAAACCATCAGTTCCACCATCTAATGCTAAATGTGGCTCGTGATTCACAACTTCTGGTTGTAAAGCCAGTACAGTACTTGTGGGAATATATGGTGGATTGGAAACCATACCGCTAAATTTACCTTTGCATAAAGCTAAAGGTTCCCACCAGTTACCCTGATAAAATTTTATACGTTCAGATAAGCCTAAATTACGAGCATTTGCTGAAGCTATTTTAAGAGCTTCGGGACTGACATCAACAGCATGAATAGTTGCTTGCGTAAAAGCATCCGCAAGTCCAATAGCAATGGCGCCGCTTCCGGTTCCCAAATCTGCCCAATTCCCAAATTGAAGAATGTTACTATTTTTGACGGTGCCAATTGCTAAATCGATTAAATACTCTGTTTCTGGTCTTGGTATTAAAACGGAGGGTGATACGGATAGCTCAAACTGGCGCCAAGGTTGAGATGAAGCAATATACTGCACAGGCAAACGTTCTTTTAAACGTTTTTGCCATAATGCATCTAATTCTTCAATCTTTAACTTGATGTTGATTTGAGCTTGGTCTTTGTATGACCCTAAACGCAATGCTAAACCATCTAACTGTGTAATTCCCCTAAGTAACCAATCTACTTCTGCAACTTCTACGTCATGCTGAACGGCATCTGCAATTGCTTCAATACGCCATTGCCAAAGTTGTAAACCAGAAATTGAGTAAGGGTATTCAGGCATAACATTGGTGGAGATGTGGAGACAGGGAGTTATCCCATCTCCATATAATCTTACTTTTTGGGAGCTGGACGATTAGCTGGTTGTTGGTTTGGTTTTTGCTGTGGGTTGTTGCTAGATAATGTACGGATGTATTCCCGTGCTTCTGGGGATGGGAAGAATACTACTTGCTCAAGCCACTTATCGTTTTTATCTTGCATTGTTTTGAGTACACCATCGACATCAACAACTTGGATGTCAGCTTTAGGAAACTTTGGCTTAACTTGATTTAGTAAAGCCAAAGCATCTTGCTTACTCATAAACAGTGGAAAATACTCTTGTTTGTTTTGACCGAGTTGAATCGGAACATATCCTTTGTCGGGTGCAAATCGTACCATAAACACAGGTACGCTTCTAAACTGTTTGACATCTTGACCACTAGCACGGAGCAAGTCCATAGCTCCTTTAATTTCTTGTTCAACTGGTTTAAAAGCAAACTGTAAGCGCTCATTTTGGTTCTTTGTTTGCTGTAATTGCTGATAAATGCTGCCTAAAGGTACTGCTGTTGCCTGCAAGCTTTTTAACATTTGTGCCATTTTGGGGTCAGGGTTTTTAACAGCTTGCAGTTCTTTAATAAAAGCTTGAGCTTCTGTTTTGCTCATGTAAACTCCTGTCACCGAACCAGCAGGTGCTTTTTTGCCGTCCGAAGCAGCAGGTAGCTGACGACTAAGTGGCAAACCTTGAGGGTTGGTAATCATCCAAACTGGTACAGCATCCAATTTTTCTTTAATTTGTTGCTCTGATAACGCAAACGCTGGGATGAAACCACCTAATACTGTTGTTAATACAGTACTTCCGACTATACCTAATGTTGTGCCCCAGCGAATCAATGATTTCATAACCTCTCCTAACACATTAAAACTTTTATCAAGCCGAGATTTTAGTTTGGTGAGCGGTAAATAGTTTTAGTAGTTTTAGCTATACTACCGTCTTAGCCAACTAATAGCACTATTTTTTTAAGCATTGGTTATGCTCCATAAGCATTGACTATATATTTAGCAATGCGTATGGAACTGACACGTTCAAACGATGAAAATCTGGTTTTCACTGAAAGAGCGTGACGGATGCAATGTAATTGTCTTTATCTGTTATATTCGACGGCGCCATAAAATGAATCGTTCCGTGTAAAATAACTTGCAATTGTTTTAAGTCATAAATTTTTACTTCGGTTTTCACTCCTGATCGTGTCGGCGATTAACTCATCAATAAGAACGTGGTGCCTTATCTAAGGAACGTTATTCAATTTTTCACGCGCTCTAAATCTTTGAATACGAATTCAAACAACTACACATCCTAGGCAAGTAAAAACTCTGAGTCAAGAGCATTTAAAACAATTAAACTTAGATTAAATTTTATTTTTTAATCACTCATACTAAAAAACCCAAGATTAATTAATCTGGGTTTATAGAAATTAATATACTATCGGGATGACAGGATTCGAACCTGCGGCATCCTGCTCCCAAAGCAGGCGCGCTACCAAGCTGCGCTACATCCCGTTTTTTACTCAAGTTGCTTTCTCGATGAACGAGTTATCCAACTTCAATAAAGTTAGCATACAAGCCGCTATTTTACAAGAAAAATATTATTTTTATTTTCTTCTACTTTTTACGTGTCATTTTTGTACTAAGTAAGCATACTACATAAGTTTACTGAGGATACCAAAACATACCTTTAATACCTTCGGGGTCAGGCATAAAACCTAAGCCACGATAAAAATCAACAACATGGGGGTCAGCAAAGAGTGTGACGTTGCTAATTTCCTCGCTTCTAAGTTTTTTGAGTACATATTTCATCAGTGCCTTACCCAGGCCTTTACCTTGGTAGTCTGGATGAACGACCACATCCCATATTGTGGCGTTAAATGCGTGGTCTGAGGTTGCGCGGGCAAAACCAATTAGGCGCCGTTGGTTTCCTCGAACCTGCCACATTGAGGCAACGAGAAAACTATGCTCAATAGCTTTTTTGACTTTTCGTAAAGGACGACGTGACCAACCAACCGCATCACAAAGTTCTTCGAGTTCGTAAAGGTCAATGTCGCGCTCGGTACTAAAAACAATACGAGTTTCTGCTTTGGAAGCATCGGTGGCGCCATTGGGAATGGACTTACCGTTTGCATCCATAATTTGCTCTTCGGGAGTAGTGCGCGTTGCCGCAGTCTCCGACGTACTAAACCAAGTTTTCCAAAAACCCATTGCCAGGTGGTTCGGGTAGTATAACTGAGGGAGTTTCCACTCTCATGAATCTTGATAAGCTTGTTTATGGTGGGTAACAGAATAGGACGTGTCACACTTAAACTGATGTTAAGTGCAATGAATCGCATATCGAATTAACCTTTACCATTTTTAAAGCTTATTTCAAATCAATCAATTTCAACTGTAGCACTTTGTTGCAAGACTCCGGATAATATTGCTGTACTTTTAAGGTCTTATTTTTCGGTTCGATGCCTGTTAATTACTACCTACTACCAAATACTTATAATGGCAACTGGATTAAAAACTTCTACCCTAGAACTTCTCAAACGCTTTAATCGAGCGTTTCCCCAGTTTTACGAGCAATTTGTGAGCAGCGAAATTCAACTGCAAAATTTACGTCTAGCTTACCGCTTATATAAAACTCGACGTGCCGTTATTGAATTAAAAACCGAGGGAAGTAAAAGCGCTTTACATTTTGCTTACCGGAATCAATCATTCCTTCTCAGCGATATTTTTGGTGTACTAGCAGCTTATGGACTAACAATCCATTCACTTTCGTTATACGGTCAAATTAAACCACCGATGCTAGTTTTTATGAAGCTGATAGTATCGCGTGGAAGTAAATCGCTTACCGATAAAACCGCTGAAAACGTTTGTCGTGCAATACGCGAAGCATTAGGTGGTCGGTTTGAAGTAGAAGAAATGCTAGCGGTGGAATTTAATTTAGATGCTGGTTTAGAGCAAGTCCAGACGGAGTTTTATGTAGACCCAGTGTTTCACCTGCCTGCATTAGTAATTGAAGCAGACAATCAACCAGGCTTATTTTACAAAGTCATGTACGCCATATGGCAAGAAGACCTGTTAGTCGTGAATGCTAATTTACTAGTATGGCGTGGACGTACTCGTCTAATTCTCTACTTACTCGGACCTAACGAAAGTTTGATACCTGAGTACTTAGGTCATAAAATTGCAGAAGGGGTGCGAACGAGATTACTTGGCAGGTAAATAATTTTAATTTATACGCTTAAACTTTCTTCAATTACCCTTGTAAATTCATATTAAGTTACACGCTCACGGGCGCTACTGTACCATAGAGGTATGGCAACCATAGAAATTAGAAGCGTATTACACGCATACGAGTTCTCAAAACCTACGTCATGCCCCGACACTATAGTTTTTATCCACGGTTGGCTAAATAGTCGTGGATACTGGCAGCCTATAATTTCTCGTATCGGGGTTGATATTCAGTGTTTATCTTATGACCTTAGAGGTTTTGGCGAATCACAAGCGTCTACACATAGCAAAAACGCTCGTGAATTAGTTACTTCGTCAAACCTAACTCCCAATTATGGCAGTGATTATAGTAGTGATGTTACACATCCCTTTGAATCGGTTTATACTCCGGCAGCTTATGCTCAAGATTTAATAACTCTTTTACAAAAACTTCAAATTAAAAGCGCTTGGTTGGTTGGTCATTCGTTAGGAGGAACAATCGCGCTTTGGGCTGCGGCTAAACTTCCTGACACAATCAAAGGTGTTATTTGTATCAATTCTGGTGGTGGAATTTACTTAAAAGAAGCATTCGAGCAATTTCGATCAGCAGGGCAAAAATTTTTACAAGTACGTCCCCGTTGGCTTTCTCAAGTGCCATTAATCGATTTATTATTTTCCAGAACCAGTGTAGCGCGTCCCTTAGATAGACACTGGGCAAAGCAGCGAGTAATCGATTTTGTTGTAGCAGACCCAGAAGCGGCATTAGGCACACTGCTTGAATCTACAACAGAAGAAGAAGTAAATACATTGCCTCAACTAGTAGCACAACTTGTCCAACCAGTTTACTTCCTTACAGGCACCGAAGATAAAGTCATGGAACCAAAGTACGTGCGTCACCTAGCCAGCTTCCATTCCTCATTTCAATACAGCGGCGATAACGTCATAGAAATACCCAATTGTGGACATCTAGCAATGTTAGAACAACCAGACGCCGTAAGTAAGGAAATTCGCAGGCTAGTAGCCCAACATTCTTCGGGTGCGTGACGCTACCAATTTCTCAATACAACTTCATCACTTCACTCAGCGCAAGCCTAGAATGAACCCCTAAAGACAAAGACGAAGTATTCCCCAAAGCGAGATGTTCAGAAGCAGCACATCCAATCATGGCAGCATTATCAGTACAAAACTTCAACGGTGGAAATAACACACGTAGATTATTTTCAGCACAAGCAGCTGCAAGTGTTTTTCTCAACGCACTATTAGCAGCAACACCACCACCAACAGCAATTGTATCAAGCTCATAATCAAGGGCACACCTAACAGCACGCTTAGTTAAAGCCTGTGCCACAGTTGCTTGAAAACTAGCGGCAATATCTTCTACGGGTATAGGGGCGCCAGTTTGCTCTATCTGCTGCACAAGACGTAACACAGCCGTTTTTAACCCACTAAAACTAGCATCATAGGGATGATAGCCACCATTAGGTAAAGAAACTCTTCCTTCCGGAAACACAAACGCCTTACTATTACCTTGAGAAGCTATACGGTCAATAGCAGGGCCACCAGGATAACCAAGCTTTAATAGCCTGGCCACCTTATCAAAAGCTTCCCCAGCAGCATCATCACGAGTCTCACCTAACGTCTTATAGGCGCCGCATTCCTGCACATGAATTAAACTCGTGTGACCCCCCGAAACTAGCAAACTCAAAAAAGGCGGTTTTAAAGTTGGCTCACTTAAATAAGTCGCGTAAATATGCCCCTCCAAATGATGAACACCCAAAAACGGCTTCTCATAAAGCATCGCCAGCGTCTTACCCGCCGTCATCCCCACCAACAGCGCTCCCACTAAACCCGGAGCGCAAGTTGCTGCAATTCCATCAATTTCTTCCCAACCAAGTTGGGCATCTACCATTGCTTGTGTAATGATGTCGTTAATAATTTCCAAATGCGCGCGTGAAGCAACTTCTGGTACAACTCCACCATATTGCCGATGCACAGGAATTTGTGAAGAAATAATACTGCTTTTAACCTCACGCCCAGAAACAATAGCTACTGCCGTCTCATCACAGCTTGTCTCAATTGCCAACACAGTCGCCATAACTCTTAACTCCAAAATTCAGAATTCAGAATTCAGAATTTAGAATCTAGAATTTTTACTCCTGACTCTTAACTTCTGATTTCTAACTTTCGTTTGCGAAGCTTTAACTTTTATTTACTTCAACTTTACTCGCTTTACCGCCACAGATTATGATGACATGCTAGTTAGGCAAATAAAAATTGTACAGACCGCTTCGTTTTGTACAAGGAACTTTTTGTTTCGTAATAAAAGGAAACAATTTCATGCAACGCTTGTTTGCTCTCTTTCTAGCCCTATGTTTATGGTTCAGCTTCACCCCGCCAACCCTGGCGTTAGGAGCTGACTTAGTACCTTGCAGTCAGTCTCCAGCCTTCCAAGCACGCGCGGAAGCTGCGAGAAATACTACTGCCGACCCAAACTCTGGTGCGAAGCGTTTTGAACGCTATTCACAAGCACTATGTGGTCCTGAAGGTCTGCCTCACCTAATTGTAGATGGGGGCCTCGACCACGCAGGTGATTTCATTATTCCTAGCATCCTGTTCCTGTATATCGCTGGTTGGATCGGCTGGGTTGGTCGTGCTTACCTCAATGCTGTGCATAAGCTTCCAAACTCAGAAATCAAGGAAGTCGTTATTGATGTTCCTTTGGCTCTGCCAATTATGCTAAGTGGTTTTACATGGCCTCTTGCTGCAATTAAGGAGTTTACGAGCGGTGAGTTAACAGCGAAGGATACAGAAATCCCCATTTCTCCACGCTAGTTAAACTTACTAGTTATAAACTATACTTCCACATTTAATTATGTGGAAGCGCGCTCTCAATTAAGGTCTCTATTAATTAGAGAAACGAATTAAGTGGAAATACTTTTGGAGCTTTACTCATGCAAAATGGTCTTCTTAGATATTTATCCCTTGCGCCAGTCACACTGTTTGCTTTATTGATTGCACAAGCTGTACTGTTGATTGTATTTAATCTCATTTTCCCAGACCTGCTTTTCCACCCAATGCCCAGGTAACTATTAGTTACGGGGTATAAAAAGTAAACATAATTGTTTAAAACTTATGACAGTTAAGAGTTAGAAATAAATATCTAACTCTTAACTGTCGCTTTTATTTTTTATCTACATAATCGTTTTGCAAAAAAATTATTGCTTATATCATGCTTTTAGCAAGGTGTCAAATCAAGAGTTTTTTTGATTATTTTTAGAGTATTTTAATAAAAATTAATAAATCGATTTGTACCGCTTATTAAGTTTTTTAAACAGAAGTTACTTTATAGTACTCGGCTACATTTATCATTGAAGATAAAATCCTGCCAAAATTTCAATTCACTTAGATGAGGCAAAGATAAAATATGGTACAAGCAATAGACGCATCAAAAAATAATCCTAGTGACCCTAGGAACCGTGAGGTCGTTTTCCCCGCAGAACGCGACCCGATGCAAGGCAATCTCGACACACCAATTAATGCTTCTCCCTTGAGTAAGTGGTACATCAATAACTTACCCGCTTATCGCCCAGGTCTTACACCTTTCCGTCGTGGACTAGAGGTTGGTATGGCACATGGGTACTTTATTTTTGGCCCGTTTGCTAAATTAGGTCCACTGCGTAATACCCCAAACGCTAACTTAGCTGGTTTACTGGCAGCTATTGGTTTAATAGTAATCTCGACTGGTGCAATAGCGTTGTACGCTAACAGCAACCCCAAACCAGCACTCGGAAGCGTAACAGTTCCAAATCCACCCGATGCATTTACCTCAAAAGAAGGTTGGAATAACTATAGTAGCGCGTTTCTTATTGGTGGTATTGGTGGCGCCGTTGTTGCTTACTTCCTAACCAGCAATTTTGCAATTATCCAAGGTCTAGCTGGATAAGTTCGTACAGGTGTGATTAATCACGTCTCTACAAAGAAACCGGACTTCTTAAAGAAGCCCGGTTTCTGTTTGATATAAGGCGCCGACGTTATTGTTTACAATTGACGAAACTATCCAGGGCAGTTTCAATTGACTGTAAAGCAGCTTCAAAATCGTCGTTGACAATTTGAACGTCAAACTCGTCTGCGGCTTGAATTTCTTCGTGGGCACGATTTAAACGGCGCCTAATTGCTTCTTCGGGGTCTTGACCGCGACCGCGTATACGGTTTTCTAGTTCGGTGAGCGAAGGAGGCAAAATAAAGATGCTCTTGGCTTCTGGAAAAGAAGTACGAATTTGACGCGCTCCCTCTAATTCAATTTCTAGCACTACGCACTTACCTGCATTTATTTGGTTAAGTACAGCTTGTCTAGGAGTGCCGTAATAATTTCCGGCAAACTCAGCCCACTCCAAAAATTCTCCATGAGCAACTAATTGTTCAAACTTACTACGCTCGATAAAATGGTAGTGTTTGCCATCTATTTCGCCTGGGCGAGGCGCCCTCGTAGTTGCTGAAACAGAATAATATAGTTCTGGATGACGCTGGAGTAGCGTCCGCATTAGTGTGCCTTTGCCAACTCCACTTGGACCTGTCAAGACTATGAGTTTGCCTTGAGACAGCTTTGAAAAGGTAGTTGCACTATTCTGGATGGATAAAACTTGCATCATCCGCTCAACTTGTGAATAAATCAATATACATTATCCATTAGCCGTGTGTAAAGTAGGGGTATAACCTAACACGATAGCTAACTTCAGTATCTGTAACTTTGTTGACAGATAAACTATTCTAATTCACATGTTACTGCCGATAAATGTTTTTTAGGGGTAGGGATTTAAACCCACCCATAAATTTTTGATTAATTATCCACCACTTGATGTTCGCGCGAAATTACGAAACGATTTGCTACCGTTTCTGGCTGTATCGCTGACAGTATCACGTGACTCGAATCTGTAATGATTACAGCCCTAGTACGGCGCCCATAAGTGGCGTCAACCAGCTGACCCCGGTCACGCGCATCGGTAATGATACGCTTTATCGGAGCTGACTCTGGACTGACAATGGCAACTACCCGGTTGGCAGAGACAATATTGCCAAATCCTATGTTGATTAGCTGAATGTCCATATAAAAAGCTTATTCAATGCACGGTGTGAAGTCAAACACAATATTCTTTTCACCCAATACAGGATGCCGAATCGAATTTACCTTAAAAGCGTAAATACCGATACGGGACTAAAGAATAAATTGTGTTTCTACAAAATACTATTTCTCATGTTATCCGTAAAAAATAGCAGTTACAACGCTATTTTGTCGTCGAAATGCTTGTTTTTTTATTATCATTGCTTTTTTTAAATCTTTATCAATCTCAATCGATAAATATTGAATTAAAATCTCTCTAAAGATACAGGTAAATCCTTATGAATAAAATGTAGGTAAAATATTAAACTCAAACCTATTACTTAATGAAATGTTACACAGAGAATATCCGTAGATACGGAAAGCATCAAATAAATTTAGTTTATTTGATGCTGTAAAGAAACCAGAAACCAGATTTCTAAACCAAATCGTCATTTTGATTACAATATATCAACTAAGAAACCGGGTTTCTAAGGTTTCTGTATTGTTTTAAGTTTTTTGAATTTTTCTCTCAGCAATTGTAAATTAGGCGCCTGACCACCATAACGCCAACTAACATAAGATGAGCATATTTCATCAATTACTTCTGATGTCGCTGCTGGTTGTTGCGTCTTGGATATTTGGGCATATTCTAGTGGTGTTTGAGATGGATGTTTCTTGAAACCACTCATAGCAACCCACTGTAACATCTGCTGATAAAGACTTTCCATTGGTGGCAGTTTGTTAAGAGCTTTTCGGTTCCGATATCCTTTCCATTGCTGCCATAATAACCAAATACCAAAAGCTGTTGCTGTTGCAATTATTAATCCTTGGATTATTCCAAAAAAACCTTTTGTAAATAAACCAAAGAACCAAACAAATGTCCTAGCTAAAAATGAGAATATACCCCCAAACAAATTATTGAGCAAACCACTCACTGGAGAAGGCAACCACCCTGCCACCCATTTCCAAAACTGCTGAAGTACCGAAAATGTTTGAGTTTCTTCAATTGAAGGAGGAATTAAAGGATGTTGAGGTATTGGGTCAAACGCGAACCATCCAGATTTGGGAAAATACACTTCGGTCATCGCGTAAGCATCGGTGTTACGAACAATATACAAACCAGTAAATGGGTTGAACTGTCCTGCTCCAAAACCTGCTACTAAGCGCGCTGGAATACCAATCGAGCGTAGCATCATTGTTAATACTGTAGAAAAGTGGTCAGGATAGCCACCTTTATATTTAAATAAAAACGCTTCGACTAAATCCTCGTTTGCTTCTAAGAAGGGAAACTCCGAAGGGTTTTCGGGCACTTTGTAGTTTTGTTTTAAATACTGCGCTAAGTAAAGCGCTTTTTCGTAAGCTGAATCTAAACTTTTATCTGATTTGCCAACACTGTTTTTATTATAGTTCGCCAATATCTCTTCTGTACGAGTGCGAACTTTCTCTTGAATGGCTTCTGGAATTTGTAAGTAATGCTTGGAAATGCTATCTGGATAATCATTCCCTGCTTTATTTAATAGAGTTCTGTCACGCAGTGGAACTTCAGAAATAACTGTATATATTAACCCATCTGACAAACCTACAGGCGCCCGTAAACTATTTTCTGTATCTACCGCTATCACCGGAGTTGGAAAGTAAATTTCCTTGGGATGCGCCATCGCTGGCACTAAGTTCGGTAAATCAGCTAGTACTGTATATGTCTGTACTATTTCTTTGGTGGCGCCAATGGCGTTAGGTCTGGGTATATAAATTTGATAAGACCAAGGAGAACGTCGAATCGTTTGTACTTTATCGTTACGAGAAATTTCCCACCCTTTGCCAGTATAGCGGTCAAATGCTAATACCCGCCAAAACCCCTCAATTTGTGAACGCACTCGCATTACAACTTTGGGCATCATTTCACCGCGCAGGTTTTGATTCATGCGACTATTAAAGCCGTAGTAAAAACTTGAGTCTACCTTACCAGGTTCTCCATTTTCTCCTGGGGCATTTGCACTACCTGGATTTGCGGTGCCACCATTTCTATTACCTGCGCGCACATAGCCAGGATTAATAATGCTGCGTCCAGTAAAATTACCTTTGACTTCGATATTAGAGCTAACTGGAAACATTCGCAGTTGATAGCCTGGAAAACGCGGTAATACGGCAAATATCCCCAAACCGATAACTAAAATTAATCCAAAAAGCAAAAAGTAAGAAGGTAAAGACGAAGCCACATATGAATGCTTCGTCTTCTCCTGATTAACTATTGGCTTTGTAATACCTAGCCTTGAACGGTAATCGAATATTAAAGTTGGTAGAGCAATAGCTAAAAACAGTAACAACACTGGTGCAAACGCTAAAGTTTGACTTAATGTTGCCGCTACACCTATCAAAATCATCCCAATAACAATCGAATACCCCAAGTCTTTACGCCTAGGCATATCAAAGCTGTGGAGTACTTGGAGTTGTACTAGTAACTGCGCCAAAACTAATCGCGTATCGTTCAATTCCCCCAGTATTCGACCAAAGAAAGCACCCAGTGCTATTAACATCAAGATCGCAATTCCAAATTTGACCGATACATTACGATATTGGCGCCTTCTATAACTCCAAGCTGCCCCCACAACCGAAAGCGGTGCTGCCCAAAAAGATAATTGAGTTTCTGCCGCTATATCCGTTGCAATAATTCCCACAATTACATTTGCTAGCACCAGCACCCTTAAAGCAATTGAATTTTCTACTTCGATTGCAGATGCTTTAAACCCGTTGCGCCAATAATTCCATTCAGGTTTTGGGGCGCCAAGTCGTATCCTGGTAAACATTTTTTAGTTATAAAGCAATTAGTGGATGTAATCACTAAGCGATGCATTTGTACACAACGGATACTAATGTAGTCAGTATAAACTCTTAATACATTGTCCGGATAAAATGCTGTTGACCGTAGACCGGAGAGGCACTATACCGTCGAAATACGACATGTACTAGTGCCTTCCTAATGACCGCTTATTTATACCAAGCATACGCTTTAAACTAGGTTTCGTCACCTGACTCGAAAACCAACAAGAGCCTATCTAAATATATTGGTGCTAGCAGTAAGTATTATTTTCTACATAGTGGGAAGAATTAAAAATGTCAACGGTTGTTGGTCGATTTCTGTTAGTTTTACTTCGAGAGTGTAAGGTTGACGTGGAGAAACACAAAGTATTTCCACACGTAAGTTACCTGAACTCGAAGACTGAGCCATTGCAGTTGTGCTAGCATTACCAACTTTGATGTTTCCTTGAGTAGGTAAATCAGCCCGAACACAAAGCTTTGCTTCGGCGCCGTATTGTACGTACTCAACATGAAGTTTGATAGCACCAACATCAGTTAACCATTCTCTTTCTACAACTGGATTAGTCGCAGAAACAGGTAATGTTAAGTTATCAAACAGTTGTTTTGCTGCTAACAATGAAACGGCCATTTGCTGACGACTTTGAAGATCAAAGTAATCACCATCCAAATTAGGCATTGCTTCAATGGTCGAAGCAGAACGATAAGGAGTTCTTAGCACTAATCCAGCTAAATCATTAATTGCCTGCTCATCATTAGGAAATAAGCTTTCCACAGCAGCCACTAATTTTGCTCCTAACGGTAATGAAGAAGCAACTAATTCTTGGCATCTAGCCAGCAATTGCTGAAATACACGTTCTGGTAAGTCAATCGGGAGCGTTAAAGATGCTCCACGACTCCATCCCCACGAAGGAACTAACGCGACTGAGGGATTGTCTACGTAGTCAGGATATTCTCGGATTTGGGTTTCCCAAGGGAATAACGGAGGATGGTTTTGTATTTGAATTTGTAACCGACGTTTAAGGACGGCTTGGAAACGTTCTTGCACAGTAGGAATTTCTCCTAGTTGAGAGGTTTGGGGTGTCCATTCCGGTTGCTGCAAATCCATTGGAGTATTCGCAGCACTCGGTATATTTTCGACCCCGTTATTTTCCTTACAATTGACCGAGGTATTTTCTGATTCTATAGCATACTTAGCTATTAACCATCTAAACAACTGGTTTTGTAAGGATTCTGAGTCACTATTCATGAGTAGATGCACCCGATCCGGACACTAGAGAGTTACGAATTTCCCAGGCTTGTTCAAGAATTTTAAACCATCGCTTTTGCAGTTGTGCCATTGATAACCCGCACAACTTGGCAATTTTTTCATCAGGTTCTTTTTGTTGCTTTAGTTCGAGTAAAGACCGTTGCTTCGGATCCATTTCTTCAATAAACTTTTCCCACTGAATAGGTGTCAAGCCCAAATTTGTACTTAAATCAGCTTCAAGCCATTCGTGAACTAGTTCCCAGCGGTGCAGTAAAGCAAATCGAATCAAGTGATACTTAAAACGCTGTTGTAAATAATCGCGTTGCCTGGAGGTCAAATTCAAAACTGATTCGATTTCAGTTGCCGACATATCCTGTAACCGCAGCGCAAAATAATCTGCACAATCGGTTTGTTGTCGTTCCTCTAAATAACTCATTAATTCAGTTATTACAACAGAACGTAGCGTATCTTCAGTTGGTTCTGGTTCGGGCTGTGTAGCCATTGCGCTTCGCAGCATTTGAACCGCTGGTTCTTCCCAAGAGCCATCACTTTCACCTCCACTACCTTCGGCAGCTTGTTCGATGTCAACACAGGTTTCTGGTGGTTGTTGTTGAGAAAAAGTTTGTGCGCGCAGAATAATAAGTTGTTGCTGTCTTCCTGGTAAAGGGATGCGACGTTTCCCGTAACGTTCGGTGAACGCCATATACTCGGCTAATTCAAGGAGTGTATGAGGCTGATAGGTAGCACCGAGTTGATTTTCTCTGCGAAAAGCATTAAGAGCTTCTAAATAAAAACTTTGTAGAAAATCTTCAATTATCGTTAGGCGCCCTTGATAGCTCAATTGGCGTTGCGGAGGATTAATATAACGATAGATAATTGCACTCAAAGTACTGTGAAGTTCGACCCTGCCACGAGATGAACCTAACTGGTAATATCGCAAGCACTGAGTCAGGCGATGTCGAGCCAGGGTAATGGCGGAGCTTTCTATAGAGCCAGAAGCTTGGATGCGTTTGCTCTCATTGCAAATCCGATAAACTTCGTTGGTGATACGCATTGCCACATCGTGACAATTTTTCTCCGAAGCTTTGGTTGATTGCCTTAGTTCCTGGAAGGAAAGTTCTAATATCGCCTCCACGCCGATAGAATTTTCTCCCTGAATAGTTGTGGTTGCGGCTAAATTCATAGTCTCGTTCTTAAAAAGACCCTAACATAATCTATTTACAGCCTGGGATCAAAATGAATAATTGGTAAAAAAGTATTATGTCTCAGATTAGCGCGATTGACGCACACCATAATTAAAGAATTGGTTTAGTTTATTATTCTCAACCAAGTGGCGATTATTTAGCTATGCCTGACAAAATTCTTTCCAACCGTTATTATTTTTCCCTCTGGTACATTTATGGATTTACAAGCACAAATTCAATTGCTGAAAGAAAATGCACCCCAAGATGGCATTACACCACAACTGATAACAGCAATCGCTCCGGCTTTACAGACGCTTGCTCAAAGGTTAGCCCATAAACAGTACTTCATCCTCCAAAGTATGGACGAAGAGTGGGTTGTCACCACACTGAGCAATCGTACTAATCCAGAACTCGAAAAACGAGTGGTATATGCTTACCCTACATTACAAGATGCGATTAAAAGCCAATACAGGAGGGATAACCCTCAATTAACTGCTAAACCAATCGGAGTTATACACGCTTTGTTTCAGTTAACGGCAATGGAACCCGTAGATAGTATAGTTTTTTTTGAAACTTCTGGCGTGAGTGGTGATACAATCGAAATCCCACGTTTTGAGCTACAATTATTGATCCAACAGGTAATGGCGCCGTACCGTAACTCCTCCGTGCCTCCTGATATCGCTTAAAAACTACCAGATATCAGCTTAACTTGTCATACGGGTTATTGTGGGGAATTGCTGTAACTATTTCAAGAGCTAAGGGTAACTAGCACTACTGGATTTTACCGTCTGTGCCTACTCCTTAGCTCTTTTAAGACCAATAAATTAAATTTGGTAAATAAAAAACTTAATACAATCGACTCAGCGCAAAATCAGTCATGTTTATCAAAGCTTGACGAGACTCTGAATATGGCAAATCTACCAAATGCTCTACAGCCAACTTCGCGTGATGTGCTGCTAGCTCCCTTGCTCTTGCGATACCTTGACTGTCCGAAATTAACGCCAACGCTTGCTCTAAGTCTCCTTCTTGAGCAAACTCTCGCTCTATTAGCATAAACAAAGCTGGCTTTTCTTCCAACGCATACAAAACAGGCGCCGTTAAGGTGCCGCTTTTCAAATCTGAACCAGCTGGTTTGCCTAACGCTTCTGACGAACTCGTAAAGTCTAAAATATCATCAACTATTTGGAACGCCAAACCGATTTCACGACCATAAGAATACAGACGTTCTGCGGTTTCAGCAGAAACTTCGCTCAACACTGCGGCAGCTTTAGCGCTGTTAGCAAATAATGTTGCAGTTTTATAATAATTTTTTTGAAGATAAGTATCAATTGTGATACTCGCATCAAAACGGTTTAGTCCCTGTTGAATTTCACCAACAGCGAAATCCATCAATACTTGTGATAAGAGTTTTACAACTTCTAAATTATCTAAGTTGGCTAAGTGCCAAGAAGATTGGGCAAAGAAGAAATCTCCTGCCAACACAGCAACACGGTTTCCAAACAAACTATGAATTGTTGGAACTCCACGTCGCTCGTTCGACTCATCTACTACATCATCGTGTACCAAACTCGCTGTGTGAATCATTTCTGTGATTTCAGCTAGGCGCCGATGACGAGTTGTAATATCTTCGGACATGGTAGCGCGCGATACAAGCAGAACTATCGCTGGTCTGATACGCTTTCCCCCAGCTCCAAATAGGTGTTTTGCCGCCGCATAGAGGATGGGGTGGTCTGTTCCAACTAACTGTATCAGATTGTCTGCTAGTAATCGCAGGTCTGCTTCCACAGGAGTAAAAAGGGAGGTTGCTGGGGTCATGGATGGGCGGACTCTGGCTTAAGTTACGAAAGTTTACATATTCTATACTCATT
Organism: Calothrix sp. FI2-JRJ7; assembly: GCA_019359675.1. GTDB lineage: Bacteria > Cyanobacteriota > Cyanobacteriia > Cyanobacteriales > Nostocaceae > Dulcicalothrix. Next base: position 101,075 of record JAHHGX010000068.1, on the reverse strand, counting down.
TTAAGATAACGCAGGTAGACTGCAAAGCTTATTGTAAAGAATCATTGTATTAATCAATAGCAACAGCAGTAATTTTTTTCTACCCACAATACCCCAACGAGGTATTTTAAGCTAGAATAGTACCTGAAGATTAGCCATATGTATAAAACAATACTTAAAAATGCTTGCTGAAGTGAGATAATTATTGTTATATTATTTAGTACACAAGGAAGAGGTGCAAAATTTTTAATATCTACGTAAGTGGAATAATTATTATTTATACAATAGGCAAGAAACAAAAGAAAAACTTATTTTTGTGATTGCCAAAATATTTCAAAAATAACTTAGAACTGAGATGAAAAGTCCCGGTGGTTATGTTACGCTAAAATTAAGGGACTTAAAAGTTTTTTGTTAATCACCGCACGAAAGGTAACTCACTCACGGGTGTTTTGCTTTTCGACAGTCGTGAGTCAAATAGATACCGTTTGTTGAACTAGGGAAGCTGTTTTTAGCAATTTCAGTGGTTTGACAGTAGGTTCATATAGTTTCTTGCCGGAAGAAGGAAATTTATTTCGGTGAAGGAGTCAGTTAGCCTTTAACGCTTAATTCAGAGGCTTAGATGTTCTTTGTTGTAACTAAACACAAAGGCAGAAATTTTGCAGACTTAAAGAGACTGTTTCAGCAGCGCTCTAAATTGTTGTATGGCGAATGGTAGCTCAATAACAGCAGTGAGTCTGTAAACATATATAACTATAAAGCAAAAAAAGCAAAGAACTTAGTTCTAGGCAAACTAAAGCGTACTAATTATTTTTAGTACTAAAGAGAGTGCTGCTGTAATCGTGGGATGTATTCGCACGCTTACGGTTAGCTAATGGCCTTTGCTTAATATTAAACACAAATAACTCGTAAAAAAAAATAGTTTATGTGAGAACGGCGATGATAATTTTTATATTAGCTTCTGGATATTTATTTACTGTATACCTCTTATTGGCATTAGCGAAACGTTCTGGAAACAAAACTTCGCCAATTGATGATGTGTAGCTAGTACTTACTCGATTTAATTCTGTTGAATTGTAGCACAGGCCTTCTTCGCCTGTGCAATACTCAAGCCAAAATACCTGACCCACAGTTTACAACTTCAACTGTTGGAGTGCAACCGAGCCAGTTTACAGAAGTAAGTGCGAACGTTTCTGGGCAACCACTGACGGCAAAGCGAGTTGGCATCGGGGGGAAGTTGTTACGTAAGTTGAGTATATCAAGTTCAGTCGCGCAAGCAGAAGCAACGTAAACTGCTGGGTCTACAATGTTAACTGTGCTTGGTAAAAGCGAGCGTAAAATTGGCGCCAAGTGAGGATAGTGAGTACAACCGTAGACCAATGTATCGATTTGTTGTTGAATTAGTGGTTCTAGGTATGAGGTTGCTACTTCAACAGTGTAGGGGTCATGAATACGGTTTTGTTCGATTAAAGGGACAAATTCAGGACAGCTAACTTGCCAAACTTGAGCTTGGGCATCAATTTCTAGGATAACGTTTTTGTAGGCGTTACTTTTTGCTGTGGCTGGAGTCGCGATAACACCGATACGTTTTCCATGTTGAACTGCGGCCTTAGCGCCTGGAAGAATAACACCAATAATAGGAAAATTAAATTCTTCGCGTACAGTTTCAAGGGCAAGTGCTGAACTTGTATTACAAGCCATTACCGCCATCTTAACACCAACACGCTGCATCCAAGTTAAAATTTCGCGGTTAAACTGAATAATTTCAGTTTGAGAGCGAATACCATAAGGTAGTCGAGCCGTATCTCCAAAATAGAGAATCGACTCATTCGGAATCTGGCGATACAGTTCGCGTAGTACAGTTAAACCCCCTACACCACTATCAAATACCCCAATAGGGGCACGCTGTGGCTCTGTGTAATAGTTAAAGTTTTCTTGAACAAGATTAGTTTCAAAGTTTGAAGATAGAAACACAGCTAGTTAGTCTTTTTATTTTTGATTAACAATACAGGATTTATAGCAATTAGACAAATACCTAGCCAAGGAGTTTTTTTACAAACAGGGAATTTGTTGTAGAGACGCGATTTAATCGCGTCTCTACAGTCGTGTATCTATCTTCCTAAATATCTAAGAACACCGCGTGCGATAGCTTCAGCCATGCGATTTTGATACTCACGAGTACCGAGACGGGGGTTATCTTGTACTCCTGTCATATAACCCGTTTCTACTAAAATCGAAGGCATCGAGCTTTTTCTCAAAACGTAAAATCTGGCTTTACGGGTGCCTCGGTCTTTAATGGTAGAGATATTTTGGACAATGCTTTGGCGAACTGCTTCAGCAAGACGATAGCCACTGTCATAATAGTAAACTTCCAAACCGTTGACATCTGGGCGCCCACTGATAGAGTTAGCGTGGATACTGACGAATAAATTGGCGTTAACACGTTCTGCTAAGTCTACCCGTGGTTTTAAGTCAACAAAGTAATCAGAATCACGAGTCATGACAACTTGAATACCATTTTGCTCCAAGATAGACCTAACTCGTAGACCTATAGGTAGAATTACGTCTTTTTCAAGTAAACCACGAAGACCTGGGGCGCCTGAATCTTTACCTCCATGTCCTGGGTCAACAATCACAATGATTTTGCCTCTGGGAGTTGGTTGACGCACTGGAGGTTGTGGGTTCGGTACAGGGTTGCCACCAGGAGGTAACGGTTGCGGGTTAGGACGTGGAAGCGGCAATGGAAGAACTACAGGAGGTTGAATCGGTTGGGACGGTGGATTAATAGGTGGTAGGGTACTTATACGTCCACGAGTGAGTTCGAGTGATAGTAGTTGACCACTAAGTTGATTGACTTGTCCAAATTGCACTCCTGCGGCAGGTTGTACTAATATTGCGACGGTGTTGGGGTCTTGCTGCTGTAAACGAACTTTTAATACTGGACTATTGGCGCCAAAACTTGGGCCGCGAACGTTTTGTTGTAACTTGGCGTTAGGAATAGTAATACGATATTGTCCAGTAGACCTATCCCACCCACCACTTCCCGTTAAACGCTGGTCTCCACTAATAATGAGCTGTGTACCTGTAGCGTTAAGCTCAACCGATTGAATTGTGGCAACTGTATTAACAGTTATTGGTGGATTTGGGTTTGGTTGGTTGATAGGAGGACGAGGATTATTTGGACTTGGAAGTCTAACAACTGAGGCAGCGCTAGGAATTAGAATCAATCCATTTGCACCGCTTAATGAGGCATTCCAGTCAGGACTGTCTCGATTTACCTGTAGCTGCATTCTGACAGTCGGAGTTCTAGAATTTAGTTGAGATAATAAAACTCTGTTAACACCATGTTTATTAACTGAAATGTCGCGTTGCGCTTGCGATGATATTGTGGCGCCAGTAATGTCTACATCTATCGAGCGTCTATCGAGACTGCGAATTACTCTCAACTGTGGATTTCCAGCCCCACTAGTGCGAACAAAAAACCCATCACCCGTAATTTGAACATTCTCAACTGTGGTTGGTACGGACGAAGCGGCAACTACTGTTGATGGGGGTAACGGTCTTGAGTTATTTGCATTGCTAGGAGGCGTGTTATTAGAGGGAGTAGTAACTACATTATAGATACCTTTATCAGAGGAATCTCCAATTTGTTCACGTTCGGGTTTTGGTAATTGTACAGTCCAGCGACTGGGACTAACCCCAACAAATTTGACTTGAGCAGGGTCAAGCGTAAAACCAGGTGCGAGTTCAACGACAAGACGCGCTGTATCTTCGTCGAATTGTCCGATACGAAGCGAGCGTATTGCCCCACCTATTGGTTGCGTAAGTTGGGGACGCCCAAACCGCGTTCCCGGTAAATCGATAACTACCCGTGTTGGGTTAAAAATTAGCTGTGCTTTTGGTTGCACGGCGCCGTCGGTAACGATTTCCAATCGGTTTTGATTGGCATCAAACCGCCAAGAGTTAAGTTTAGCTGCATGGGCGGGCGACGAAAGTATGAAGACAGTAAAAAGGGTGCTGGGTAGTAACCAGTGTAATCTCACAGTGTTTTCTCCTGAATCCATTGATATAACGCCGAAGCGTCAACCGGTCAAATATAATGTTTTGTTTTTTTTTAGCTATTCCTCACACCGTCACCCAACGAGAAGCAGTTATTGCAGGCGTTTTGGTCACCACACATCTTGTATTGCTATCGCAGTTATATAGCTCCACACATGAATGCTCAGAAGAGAAAATTAACTTTTGATACACTTACGTATCAAAAATTGCTCGCTACGGCATTACTATTACGCCAATAATGAGATAACCAAAATTAACAGTAAGTGTTAATCATTGGTTGTAACATATACCACGTGTTATTTGAGATTTTGAGAACAGCGACCCTCCCAGGCGCACAAGACCTACGTTTAACAAACTGCCCAAAATAAGAATTGTATTTTTTGAAACAATTTATCCAGTTTTGAATCGTAGTGTCAACCCAAGCATAAAAAATAAAAATTTGTCGAAAGGTAAAGTTGATGGAAGTAGCGAGGAATAGGACGTTTGAGTAATCGATGCACGTAAGCCTTATATAAGTCCCTGTCTATGTAGTCGTTGATTGTTGGGATTTTGTTCTTGGTCAGGGGTGCAAAATTTGATGCTGACCAATAGAACTAGTTACCAATAACCTAGACGCGAGGAACATCGCGTCTCTACAATGCTATTTGTAATGGCAGTACAAAATACTTGGTGTTCGGTTTAAACATATGAGTCTATTTGCTATCGAATTTGTCGGAGATATTGCAAAACACCGCGCGCGATGGCATCAGCCATTTGAGCTTGGTATTGTGGCGTAACGAGCCGCGATACGTCTTGAGTACCTGTCATAAACCCGGTTTCTACTAAAATTGAGGGCATTGAGCTTTTTCTCAAGACAAAAAATCTAGCTCGCCGTACTCCTCTGTCTCGGACACTGAGACTCTGAAGCATGGTACTGTGGACTATGCGAGCGAGTTCTAGACCACTGTCGTAATAATACGTTTCCAATCCATTCACATCCGGACGACTTGCACCGGCTGAATTCGCGTGGATGCTAACAAAAACATCAGCGTTGATTCGCTCCGCCATATCCACTCGACCTTGCAACGTCACAAAATAGTCTGCATTGCGTGTCATTACTGCTTGTATACCGTTTTGCTGAAGAATTTGGGCTACTCTAATACCTATTGGCAAAATTACATCTTTTTCCATTGAACCCCCTATCCCAAGGGCGCCTGAGTCCTTACCTCCGTGTCCTGGGTCAATAATTACGACTAAACGCCCATCATTACGTCTTCGACCAGGTACAGGGTCTACAGGAGGCCGTGGAGGTTCACCAATAATTGGTCCGGAACCACCTGGTCTAATTGGGTCAGGAAACGGCCTAATCGGTGGTATTGGTCTATTACGGCGCAATTCGAGCGCTAAAAACTGCCCAGTAATTTGATTTAGTTGCCCAATTTGCACTCCGCTAGCAGGTTGCACCAAAATTACTACAGTATTTGATTCTTTTTGTTCGGTTAACCGAATCCTAAGAATTGGGCTATTACTATCAAGTGCTGGACCACGAACGTTGTTGGTAAGACGCGCGTTTGCTACGGTAACACGGAACATTCCTGTTGCTCTATCCCAACCGCTTGTGGCAGTAAAGTTTTGGTCTGCGCGAATAATTAACTGCGTTCCACCACCTACAAGTTCTACTGATTGAATTGTTGCAGGAGTATTACTGCGACCTGGTGTTGGTGGAATACCAGGGAACGGTGTCGAAGGTGGAGAGGAAGGTGAAGGGGAAGGAGCAGGATTATTTGAACCTCCACTATTAGACCCTGAAGTATTGGCGCCACCACCAAAACGGTCAGGTAAAAAAATCAGATTGTTAGCATTTTTCAAAACTCTCCAGTTAGGGCTGTTTCTTTCAACTTGTAAAGACATCCTAACAATGGGAGTATTACCTTCAAGCTGCGATAAAATTACTTGGCTAACACCAAAACGATTCACCATCATCTCTCGCGTTAAAGTTGGTGCTAGCGATGCTCCCGATATATCTATATTGATAATTTGTTGATCACGACTACGAGAAATACGAACCAAAGGATTTCCGCCATTGGTACGGACGAAGAAACCGTCACCCGTAACTCGTACATTTTCGATTTGTGTTTCAGCTTGAGCTGTTTTGAGTTTTTGAACTAGTTGGGATATTTGTATTATTTTTGATTCATTATCGTTATCAAATATAATTGAACCGTTCAGAGCGCGAGCTTCGGACGGTAGTATCAAAATCGAAGTTATAAAAGTACCTGATAACAACCAATGTAGTTTCACAATATTTTCTCCACCAAAACGTTCCTGGTAGTAGTGCAATTTGAAGACAGCATTGGCAAATCCTTATGCAGTCAACGCACGGATACTCTAGCATCTGTTGTTACCCAATCGTTGATATTTCTCAAGAATTTGGGTAGATGCAGCATGTAGCGTCATATGCTAACATAAAGCACTCCGCACATCTACGGCATCATTTAAAATACTTTAGCCAAAATATAATCAATATAAACACAAAAACAAAAGGCACCAGTAGGAGGTGCCATAACATATAAGCTTTTTATACAACTCATTTACTCTTTGATAGCTAAAATTAATAGCTAAGTCTTAGAAACCCGGTTTCTACTTTGAGAAACCGGGTTTCTTTGCTGATTATGGATTTTCGGCAGTATTGCTCAAAGCTGCTGGTTCTGGGTCTGGGAATACAATCCTTAAAAATGGTGGCGCCAAAAATGTTGTAACTATCACCATGAGAATGATTGCCGCTTCTAATGGCTTGGTTAAAATACCAACGCTGGAACCAATACCCAAAAATACTAGTCCAACTTCTCCACGTGGTATCATTCCTACACCAATAGCCAAGCGGTTAATTTTTTCTTTTCCAAATACACTAAAACCTGTAACAAGTTTACCGAGAATAGCTACCGTTACTAAAAAGATTGCCATTATTAACCCTTCGCGGTTGCTAGGTATAGCGGGGTTAAGAACGCTTAAATCAGTTTTAGCGCCTACAGTTACAAAGAAAATTGGTACTAACATATCAGCAACGGGAATTATTTGTTGCTGTAGCTCTTTGCGTTTTTCAGTTTCTTCAAGAACTAAACCAGCAGCAAACGAACCTAAAATTGCTTCTAACTGAATAGACGCGGCAAAATATGCCATTAGAAAAGCGAAAATAAACGCGGGTAATATGAGTTCACCACGGGTTTTGAGAACATTAACAACCGCTACAAACGATTTGTTAAAGAAATTACCGAGTGCAATGGCGCCTACCAAGAAGCCAGCAGCACTAAAAATCAAGTATACGACTTTGCCAACATCTACAGCGCCATCTTTAGCAAGACTAGCGACGACAGCCAGAACAATAATACCCAACACGTCGTCAATAACAGCAGCCCCCAAAATTATTTGCCCTTCCTTAGAATTGAGGCGCCCTAACTCTGATAGTACCCTGGATGTAATACCAATACTTGTAGCAGTTAACGCCGCTCCAGCAAAAATAGCAGGAACCGCACCCACACCAAATATTAACATTAGCCCAGCAGTACCTGCTGCAAAGGGAACCACCACCCCAACACAAGCCACCACCGTTGCTTGCAGTCCAACAGATAACAAATCCTTTAAATTAGACTCCAAACCAATTTCAAACAGCAGGATAATAACACCTAATTCTGCCAAAACAGATATTACTTCCGACTGTGCATGAAATACGCTGTTTGCAGCTTCGGGACTTAAACCACCTGTAAAGGTCAAGAATTGCATTATTACTGAGCTTGAAGCTTCAGCATCACCAAATACCAAAAGGTGTAAAGCTGAAACACCTACTACTACACCACCTACAAGTTCTCCTAAAACAGGAGGCAACCCGATACGGTTAAATAGTTCTCCACCCAACTTGCTAGCAAAGTAAACTACCACTAAACTTAGTAGTACTGATGCTAATACTAAAGAACTATCAGCAGTCTCAGTTGTAGATGCAAGTAAATGTAACGGTTGAAAAGAAATCGTCATTAAGTCTAATTGCATTGTAAAAGACGCGAAATCATCCCTCTACTCTATCAACTGCTAGGGGATTAATTGTTATTAATTCGGCTTAATAAGAATTATTATCAATAATTCTATTGATTAATCATAGAGACGTTACATGTAACGTCTCTACAAATACGCCGAAATGCAGGGTGTAATTTTTTAGTTTCAAAAAACGTAACCGTGCATCGTTTTAAGAAGGCGCCATGTCAAAGTATAAACATGAAAGTTTAGCTTTTAACTGAACTAAAAAGCAGTGCATTAAACAAAAATAAATAGCCACATTTTTGGGGTAAAGCTGTATCGCATAAGATTTTGTGATTAGAGCCAAAGCTTTGCTATATATTGTTTTTGTCGTATGACAGGTGATATACAAGTTCAGTTTAAAGCATATAAATACGAGATTTATCTAATATATTAGTAAATATTTATATGTAAGTTTTTACTAATTTGCTAGATACATTTTTGTTTTTTTTGACATTTAATCTATTTCAGGTACTATTGATTTTACTTAAGTATCTGGAAAGTTTCGAGTGTATATATTTATGAGGAGTGATGAGTGATGAGTCAAATTAATGGCAATTTTTGGAAAACGTTACCTGTAGCGTTATTACTGTGCGCTACTTTTGTGCAGCCTAGTTTAGCTCAAGAAAAAGAGCGGATGTTACGGACACTAACGGTAAGTGGACGTGGTGTAGAGTCTATACCAACGACTCTTTCTCAAGTTAATGTGGGTGTAGAAGTGCAAGGAAAAGACGCAAAACAAGTTCAACAAGAAGCGGCACGTCGTTCAAATGCTGTAGTCACGTTAATAAAATCACGTCCTGGGGTTGAAAAGTTACAAACAACAAACATTAACCTCAACCCAGTTTACAGTTACACTAACAACGTACAGCGAATTACTGGTTACAGTGCTACTAACACCGTTAATTTCCGTATTCCTACTGATAGAACAGGTAACTTGCTTGATGATGTAGTCAAAGCAGGCGCCACACGTATTGATGGCATAAGTTTTGTCGCGAGTGATGAAGCGATATCCCAAGCGCAAAGACAAGCTTTACAAAAAGCAACTCAAGACGCACAACAACAAGCAAATGCAGTATTCACGACTCTTGGCTTAAAAGCGAAAGAAGTAGTTAATGTACAAATTAACGGCGCCGTTCCTCCTAGACCTGTATATCGAGAATTGGCTAATGCTAGCTTAAGGGCAGATGCTGCGGCGCCTCCTACTCCTGTTGTTGGTGGTGAGCAACAAGTTGAAGCTTCAGTTACCTTACAAATTAGTTATTAATGTTGGATTGTGGCACAGGCATCCTTGCCTGTGTTTACAAGTGAACTCAAAAACTTTATCTCTGTGTCCGAGCGTGTCTCTGTGGTCAAGATTATTACCACATAGGTACAGTAGAGACGCGATAAATCGCGTCTTTACACAGAGGAGGAATAATTACATTAAAAATTATCAGGACTGTCGAAGTCGCTTCCTGAGTTATCGGTATCGCGCTTAGAGCCTAGTAATTCCAACTGTTCTACCAAGATAACTGGTGTGGAACGGTTGGCGCCTGTTTTGTTATCAACCCAAGTGTCAAATTTTAAAGAACCCTTAACTCCTATTTGTTTACCCTTCGTTACATAATCCTTGGCTATTTGGGCTGTTTTACCCCATATCTCTAAGCTAAACCAATCTGGTTCTGCGTCGCGACTACGGCGATTAACGGCCAATGTTAACCGACACTTCACACTCCCAGAATCAAAGTATTTAATATCTGGTTCCGAGCCGACACGACCGATAAGAGTGATACAATTTATACTCATACTAATGCTATTTATTAAGTACAAAGGTACTTTATTTATATTACTTGTATGACAGAGGAATTGTCACTATCTAAAATATATGTTTAGATAAAGAGCAATTGTCGCTCTGTGCAGGAAAATTGGTAAAAATTACTTCGGCGCCGGAGTGAATCCTTACGGATATACTGACGTAGCCATAGAATAGAAAAAAGTAGTGCAGTGTTTAGTAAAGATTACCAAAAGTTCTATAAAAAATAGCCTGCTTTACTAGACTCAGGATACAAAAAGTAATAGAATCCAGCACGATTCACTCAAAAACTCGTAGTCAAAAGTATCGCAAATAGGGGGCGTAGAAGCGCGTGGGTCTTTTTAAAAAGTTTTCCTTATCGCGGGATATGGGTATCGATTTAGGTACAGCCAACACCCTCGTTTACGTATGTGGTAAAGGTATTGTTCTCCAAGAACCTTCTGTGGTAGCCATCGACCAAAATGAAAAGGTCGCATTGGCAGTGGGAGAAGAAGCAAAAAAAATGCTCGGTCGGACACCTGGTAACGTGGTTGCTCTCCGCCCCTTGCGTGACGGTGTAATCGCTGACTTTGATACCGCCGAGCTGATGTTGAAAAGCTTTATCCAGCGCGTTAACGAGGGCAAGTCATTGGTTTTACCAAGAATTGTCATCGGTATTCCTAGCGGTGTAACTGGTGTTGAACGACGAGCTGTAATGGACGCTGCTGCCCAAGCAGGCGCCAGGGAAGTGTTTTTGATTGATGAACCTGTTGCAGCAGCAATAGGCGCCGGATTACCAGTTGCTGACCCAACAGGTAACATGATTATTGATATTGGTGGTGGTACCACAGAGGTAGCAGTTCTGAGCCTACAAGGTACAGTACTAAGCGAATCGGTACGTATCGCAGGTGATGAGTTAACCGAGTCCATAATCGGATATATGAAGAAAGTTCATAATTTGGTGATTGGCGAACGAACTGCCGAAGATATTAAGATTCGTATCGGTTCGGCTTATCCGACTTCTGATGACGAAGAAGCGATTATGGAAGTTCGCGGTTTGCACTTGCTTTCAGGATTACCACGTACTGTCACAATTAAAGGGCCAGAGATTCGCGAAAGCATGTCTGAACCTTTAAGCGTAATTATTGAAGCAGTGAAGCGGACTTTAGAGCGCACACCACCGGAACTTGCAGCAGATATTATCGACAGGGGTATTATGCTTGCTGGTGGTGGTGCGTTACTTAAGGGTATTGACACTTTAATTAGTCATGAAACGGGTATTGTTACACACATAGCATCAGACCCATTAAGTTGTGTAGTTCTTGGTACTGGTCGTGTATTGGAGAACTTTAAACAGCATGAGCGAGTATTTAGCGCTCGTTCACGAAATATGTAAAGTAGAATGCAGCAAGTGTTACTGGATTCTCGGTAGAATCCAGTATCCCTATTATTTATAGCTATAAGAAAGGTACGTATGTTTACAGCACGGTGGTGGGAGCGCAGGGGCTTACAAATAAGTTTACTCGGTTTAGTAGTTGGTAGTGCTTTTGTACTGAGACAAACTCAAGGTTCATTTTTACTTGAGGTCTATCAAGGCATAACTCGTCCACTACAAATTATGAGTTCTGGTCCAACTAAAGAAGAAAGATTACGTGATGCCCAGTTATTAGAATTGCAAACCCAGATTGTTGAGCTACAAAGTCAAAATCAAAAGCTCAAACAAATTTTAAATTATAACGAACAAGAAAAAGCCGCAAAACCTCTGGCTGTAGCTCGTGTAATTGGGCGCAGTGCTGACAATTGGTGGCAACAAGTAACTCTCAACCGTGGCAGTTCCAATGGAGTTCAAGAGGGTTCTGTTGTTCGTGCCGAAGGTGGGTTAATTGGTCTTGTAGAAAATGTAACTCCAAACTCTAGCCGCGTGCTGTTAGTTAGCGACCTCAAAAGCCAAGTTGGTGTAACCGTTAGTCGAACTGGCGCCAAAGGTGTATTACGCGGTGATGGTTCTAGTGAAGCTGTACTTGAGTTTTACGAAAAAGTCCCCAACGTCAAAATTGGTGATTTAATCGCCACATCCACCTACAGCCAAAAATTTCCATCAGGAGTTGCGGTTGGTCGTATAAAATCTTTAGATTTAAAGCGCTTGCCTGCATCGATTGCCAAAATCGAACTTTTCCCACCAATTCGTTCACTTGACTGGGTTGAAATTTATCCAAAGCCAGAAGCGCAACCAGAAGCTCCAGTAAACGCTGATAAACAAAAAGAAACTCAAGAATCACAAAAATCTGTTTCACTTTTCTAACCTAATTGACCAATTAAAAATTAAACATTTAAGATACGCATCACCTCAAAGAGTATGAAGCTATTTTCATGGAAGGGTTCCAAGCGTCGCACTAGCTCTTATTCAGCCAAACCTAAAAAAAGAAAACAGGTCGCACGCCAAAAAGAGGCGCCTTCTTCAAAACCAAAATCAAAACCACTATTTAAATTCAACTTCAAGCCTGTTGCTAGTTGGAAACCCCGAACTCGTCAAATCGTAGATTACTCTTTGATGTTTTTCAGTGTACTCTTATGTTTGATGTTGCTACCCAACCGTTTACCTGGTATGGAGTTACTCGGAATTGCGCCAAATTGGCTGCTTATTTGGGTAGTCGCTTGGAGTGTTAAGCGTAATGCATGGCAAGGCGCCTTCGCTGGTATCATTTTGGGATTCCTTCAAGATGCCATGACATATTCTGAACCAACTCATGCATTGCCTCTGGGTTTGGTAGGATTAATCACTGGTGGAATTCAAAAGCAGCGATTTATAGAAGAGGACTTTATCTCTATTGCTTTGATTGTGTTTGTAATGGCAGTTTTTAGTGAAGCTGTTTTTGCATCACAACTAACTTTAAGTGGAGGTCGAAACGTCACATTTATTTGGGCATATTTTCAGCGAGTCGCTCTTGCTTCTGCTATTCTTAGTAGCCTTTGGGCGCCTGTCGTTTATTATCCTTTAAACCGCTGGTGGCAAAAGCTTAAGCTCGCAGAGCAAAACTAAATTTTTGAATCAAATTTTAACGTTATTAAAGGTGTTAGCTGGTATTTTACTTGTTAACACCCAATCATTGGGCGGAGTGTGGTGATAAATTAGAGTCCCATTTTCTTTGGTGAAGATGGGATTCTTAACATATTTATAGGTGATATGTAGAGACGTGATTAATAAGAGCGGGAAAACCTCTGCTTTACACGTCTCTACGTGTTTTGTCAAAAAAGATACTCTTAATACAAGATTATTATGAGGAATGAGCCACTTTGGCACAAAGGACACAAAGAAAGAAGAAAGAAGAAATAAGTAAGCAGAATCAATTTTACCTTTTTGCTGGAATTGTTAAGCATGACGCTTTAAACTTGGCTTAAGCCTGTCATTTTTATTCGTTATACAGTAGCAGGAAGTTTCGGAAATAAAGGTGTATATAGGTTATGGATAACTCCCCAATAGTGCAACATGCCAATGCCGAAGCGCTCCAAAGTCAGGAAAATACTATTAATATATCAATGGGTTATTACTCACAATCTAAAAATATTGGAACAGATTTTGACGCGCGCATGATGCAGCGATGCTTGGAACTTGCACGCAAAGCTTTGGGATGTACGGCGCCAAACCCGATGGTTGGAGCGGTTATTGTTAAAGATGGAAAAATAGTTGGAGAAGGATTTCATCCCAAAGCTGGTGAACCTCACGCGGAGGTTTTTGCGTTGCGAGAAGCTGGTGAAAATGCATGTGGCGCCACAGCTTATGTTAGTCTAGAACCTTGTAACCACTATGGACGCACCCCACCTTGTTCATCTGCCTTAGTAAAAGCAGGTGTTGCAAAAGTTGTTGTGGGAATGGTTGACCCAAACCCTTTAGTAGCAGGTGGTGGTATTGCTAAACTTCGCGATGCGGGTATTGAGGTAATAGTTGGAGTCGAAGAAGCTGCTTGTCAGAAATTAAATGAAGGTTTTATACATAGAATATTGCATCGGCGCCCGTTGGGTATATTAAAATATGCCATGACTCTAGATGGTAAAATCGCCACAAATACAGGTCATAGCGCTTGGATTACAAATCAGGAAGCTCGCAGCGTAGTTTATAAAACGCGAGTAGCATGTGATGCAGTAATTATAGGTGGAAATACAGTTAGAAAAGATAATCCATATTTAACAAGTCATAACGAGTTTGCACGCAATCCTTTACGGGTAGTAATGAGTCGTAGTCTTGACTTACCAGCAGAAGCTCACCTCTGGCAAACCGAGGTAGCTCCCACTTTGGTACTGACGAGTGAGGGAGCAAACCCCGATTTTCAGGCAAGTCTACGTCGTCGTGGGGTAGAAGTAATTGAATTAGATTTACTTACACCCGATAAAGCGATGGCATATTTTTATGAGCGTGGTTTCTGTAACGTCTTGTGGGAGTGTGGTGGAACATTAGCAGCAAGTGCAATTAAACAAAATGCTGTACAAAAGGTTTTAGCTTTTATTGCCCCTAAAATCATCGGTGGCAGTGCTGCTCCTACCCCCGTAGGAGATTTAGGCTTTACCACTATGACTGAGGCACTTGCTTTAGAACGTGTCGAAATGCGTTTAGTTGGAACTGACTGTTTAATTGAGGGGTATTTACCTCTTAACATTTAATTGTACGAACGTTCGTAAGCCATGTCACGGATAAGAGCTAACCGTGATTGGATGTAATCGTTCAAAAAAGCAGTTTCACTGTAATCGAGGGATGTTTGCATCTTGGTCTGTCTTACGAGCCATTGTACCAAGCTTGCATCATCCATTTGTAAAAGCGTTCTACTCTGAGCGCTTTCTAGTACCGACCAAAACTGACGCATAAGATTCGGAGTCACATTTACCTCCATTCCAAATAATCGACTGATTTTTTTCAGGATACACAATTGATTTGAAAACGTCCGGTATTATTGGACAACATGACACAACTATTAAAAAACTCTTAATATATCGAATTATTAGTTGATACAGTTTAAACAAATTCCAAGGAACCAGAAACTAGAAACCGGGTTTCTTCATTAATATATTGTAATAAAAAAACCAATTTTACATAGAAACCCGGTTTCTGACGTGTTAATGTAAGCAAATTAACAAACGGCATACTTGAGCTTGATAGTGTAGTGATATCATGTCTATCAAACGGCTAAATCGCTTTTTCCGTCCTAAATTTGAATGTTCTTTTTCATTAACGACGGTTTTGTCAGTACCATTTCTTGTGCAAACTTTTACTGCGGTGTCACTAGTTGGTTATTTTTCTTACCACAATGGGCAAATGGCAGTTAACAACTTAGCGACACAAATGCGAAGTGAAATTAGTAAGCGTATAGACCTGATAAACTTGTATTAAATCTAATTGACCAAATACCAGCAAGTGAAACTTGTTTAATTCAAAGTCTAAAAGATTAGTTGAGAATTTTAGGCTTGATATTATTTTAGATTTAATTATTAATATATAATTAAAAATAAATTGTATTTAGCTGTAATGTCAACATAAATATATGACTTCAGTAACAAATCAACTAATTAATAGTCCAATTGAACGTGGGTTCAAGCAGTAAAGTTTGTTGATTCGGTAAATACCACCAACCCAACGAATAAACCATTACTACTTGATGTATCAGATTTTTTTGAAAGTGTTAAAAAAGTTTGTTCACACAGTGTACCGCAGGTAGATCGGCGCCAACTACGAACAAATGTAAAAATTTACTATATTACCGGAATTCACTTAGAAGCCAGTGTAGTTATTGTTGATATGAGCTTCTGGGTAACACGTATGATTACGCCAACGCTATTAAACAATCGCTATAAGGTTCTGCGCGTGCTGGGCGATGGGGGATTTGGGGAAACTTTTTTAGCTGAAGATACTCAGATGCCATCGGGCCGTCGGTGTGTGATTAAGCAACTTAAACCTGTTGCTAATAATCCTCAAATTTACCAATTGGTGCAAGAGCGCTTTCAACGGGAAGCCGCTATTTTAGAAGAATTGGGTGAAGGTAGCCTCAAATACCAGCATTATATGCTTACTTTGTTGAGAACGGACAATTTTATTTAGTACAAGAATATATACAAGGGCAAACACTTACGCAGTTGCAGCAACAAGGGGCACTGAGTGAAAGTACGGTTAAAGAAATTTTGATTAATATTTTGCCTGTACTTGATTATGTTCATGCCAGAGGCATGGTGCATCGTGATATCAAGCCAGATAATATTTTGATTCGTAGTTCAGATAGTAAACCGATTTTAATTGACTTCGGCGCCGTCAAAGAAACGATGGGTACGACGATAACAGCTTCTGGTAATTCAGCACAGTCAATAGTTATAGGTACACCTGGTTTTATGCCAATGGAACAATCGGTAGGAAGACCAGTATTTTCAAGCGATATATATAGTCTAGCTTTAACCGCTATTTATTTACTTACAGGTAAACTACCGCAGGAGTTACCGACGAACCCGACTACAGGGGAAATCGTCTGGCGAAACTTTGCTTGGAATGTCACACCATCGTTTGCAGCAATTATTGATAAAGCAATACAGCCTTTTTCACGCGACCGTTATTCAAATGCCAGAGAAATGATGCGGGCACTGCAAACACTACAGGCACCTATGGCGCCTACCATACCAGTGCAACAATCAGTACCAACTGTTGTGTCTCAAGCTCCACAGCCACAACCAAAAGTGTTTTCTCCTCCACCTGTTACACCACAGTATCCAGCTGCACCTTACCAGCAGACAGTTGTTCCGCGTGCTTCGGGTACTTGGCAGCAAGCAGTAATTATTGGTAGTGTCATCGGTGTATTTGTTGCTGGTGGTTTATGGGCTACACAGTTATTTGCAAATAATTCACCATCAAAGCCAATAACAGAAGTCGCTAATACCATACCAACTCCAACAGCTTCTCCACCAGATACACCTCAAACGATTCAAACTACTGCACCCCAGCCAATTCCTACAGTCACACGTTTAGTTACTATTCAGCAACCACAACAAGAGCGCACTCCAACTTCTGTACTTCCTCAAACAAATGCACGTATTTCACAAGCAGATGCCGAGCAAACCATTAGGAATTGGATTAGTGCAAAACGAGAAATATTTGGCCCCAACCATCGTTCTGAACTCGGAGCGCAATTACTAACAGGTAAAGCTTATCAAGACAATATCAGCAGAACAGATAATCCAGATGCATGTTTAGCAACTGGCGCCAATGAAGATGATTGTTTAAGTTCTGTCGATTGGTTAATTAGAAATAATGCTTATTATACCTATGGAGTGCAAAAGGTAGAACAAATCAAAGATTTTTCATCAAGTGGAGATAACGCTACAATTGAAGCTGCAATTACTGAAGAGCGTACACTTTATAAAAATGGCAAAATCGACCGAGCTAATACAGCTTTTAGTACCACAGTTGTACGCTACTCTTTGCAATATGAAGATGGAACTGTCAAAATAGCCGATTATAAAGCGCTTAATTAATAGTCATGAATTTTTATTTTTAATTTTTTCTTGTTACTAGGTGTGAGCCTAGTAACGAGTTGAAAATAAAGTAGATGTATATTTGGCAAAAATTTAAAACCTAATAGAATTAAGCTTTTTGGAGTTAAAGTGGAACATTCGCATAATTCAAATCAATTAGACAAAAAGGTTTTTGAGCTAGAAGCTAAATTGATTCGAGCTAATCAGGTTATATCTTCTTTGCAACAACAAAACTTAGCTTTAAAGCAACAAGTAAATAACTTAGTAAGTAATAATTCAGAAACGAAAGTAACTAAAACTACTAATAATGATTCTCCTTCGCTACTCTTAAATATCCAAACAAGTTTGAATATGAATCAAAAACCACTACAAAAGCATTGTTTCATCTCAGAAGGGAAAAAACGCAAAAAAATAATTAAAAAATTATCAAGATTAAAATTTTATGGACTAATTAGTTTAGTTATGATTTCAATTACGAGCGTATATGGAGTAAGCTCATTTATCGTTAATCGTAGCAATGAAAAAAATCCAGAACCTGTAAATAATCAGCCTATTAAAAAATTTTCAGCTTCCCAACAACCACTTAGTTCAGGAATAAGAGTGAATACTCCAGTCACGGTTCCCAGCAATAACTATAAGCAGACTCCTGTTGTAGAGCAAACCATTGCTGCTTTACCATCAGTGACATTTGCTAATTCAGAATTTATTTACAATGTCATTACACCCCCAACCTTTCAGTCAAGTCAGAAATTAGATGGAATCGTCAAAGATTTAGTCGAGTTAGCAAAAAGTAACAAAACATCTACCGATAAATTATCTATCACACTCATAGACTTAAATAAAAACGCTATTGCTCAATATCAAGAAAATACACCACGATTTCCTGCTAGCGTTGCAAAAATATTTTGGTTGGTAGCTCTAAAAGCTAAAATACAGCAAGGAGTTATTCCTTTTGATGCATCTGTGAATCATGAGATAAATCAACTAATTCTACAATCTGATAATGATGCAGCCAGTAATATTATTGACCGCATAACATCTACAGAAACATTTACAAAAAAATTAGGCAAAGAACAGTTTAAACAATGGAAAACTAAGCGAGAGTCTTTAAACTTATTTTTTCAGAATGCTGGTTATAAAAATATTAATATCACTCAAAAAACTTTTCCTATTCCCCATCTTAATATTCAAGAACCGCAAGGAACAGATTTACAAATACGCGGTGATAATCCAAATAAACCAATACGCAATAAAGTTACTACATATCATGCAGCCAGATTAATGTATGAAATAGTTACTGGGCAAGCGATTAGTCCACAATCTAGTCATGAAATGAAAGATTTATTAAGTAGAAATTTACAAACCTGGCAAGCAATACCATTAAACCCTGAAGAATTTCATCCTGTAAAGAATTTTTTAGGTGAATCATTGCCAGCAGATAAAGTTGAATTTGTTTCAAAAGCTGGTTGGACTACAAGCTCGCGTCAAGAAGTAGCATATATCGCAACAAACAACGGGAAAACTAGATATATAATCGCAGTGTTTGGAGATGACAAAACTTATGGTGTGAGTCAGGATATTTTTCCAAAAATGTCGCGTTTACTTTTTGATAGAATGAACAAATAGATAAGTTATATACTTAATATTTATGCTGTAGTTTGATGTATTTACATCATGTTAATATCAAGCTGTTGTAATTAATACTATAATCCTATTTTTGCTAATGATTCAGAGTTATTGTTAAATTAAAACAAAATTATTATCTGGCGAGAATAAAACCTGTAATAATTCATTCACTGATGCAAATTTAATAAATTTATACATAAATGTTTATGAAACGCTTACAAAACTGGTTTAATAAATCACTTTTGTGCAGTTTTTTAATACTGAGCTATTCTGTACCTATTCGTGCCTAAATTATACCAGATAATACTCTTGGTTCTGAGAATTCCAGCATTGCGCCTTTTCAAATCAACGGTATTAATTTTAACTTAATTAATGGCGGCGCCAACGTGGTGTAAATCTTTTTCACAGTTTTAGTGATTTTAATGTTGGTGATGGTCAACGGGTATATTTTGCGAATCCTAGCAACGTGCAAAATATATTAACGCGCGTCACAGGTGGTAATGCCTCGAATATTTTAGGAACTCTGGGAGTTACTGGCGCCAATTTTGCCAAACCGTTAAGTGAATTTACCATTACTGAACATGGCAGTTTACCACCCAGTCCCCTAGAACCATTACCAGGCGCCATCATCACAAACAACCTCGCAGGGGTGGGTTTACCAACATCCATCAAATTACCACAACAATCTACTAAACCTGCCCCCACACCCATCATTAAAGCACAAGCATGGATAAAAGGCACCGATGGTAACATTTCCCTTGTCGCAACGGCGCCTTATACAGTTACCCCTACAACAAATACGTGTCCTGGTACCAAAATTCCTAGAGGATAAATTGCATTAATATATCCTCTAGGAAAATTCGTACAACGCGCGTCGGCACCTAATACTAATGAGACTTTAGGCAAAAGGTAAAGGAAACGTTATATTAAAGCTTATAATCCTCTTTTCTCATTTCGCTTTTTCCTTATCCTTTGCTGTTCAAAACCATGATTAACTTTAGTGCAAACGAGGATTTATCAAAACTGGTAAATCGAGTTAGAGAAAATAAAGAGCGTATCGTTATCGAGCAGGAAGGTAAAGCAACTGCTGCAATCATTACTTATGATGATTTAAAACGCTTAGAGACATTAGAGGCTATCATTTTAAAGAAAGCCAAACTAGAGGAGCTTGAATGGCTTAAAGCAGCACTCCGAAATCCAGCTTTTGATTTTCTTAGAGACCCAGAAGAAGATATTTATACTTTAGCTGATGGCAAACCATTTCATGACCCAGAATTTAATCGTTCAGTTATTAGTAACCCAGATTTTAATTCAGTCACAGATTTAGAGGAAGATATTTATACTATAGATGATGGAAAACCATTCTATGACCAAGGGTAAAATATTCCTCGCACTTTTTCCTTTTGACGACTTGTCTACCAATAAGTTACGTCCTGCACTGTGCCTAGTAGACCCTATCGAAACACGGCGCCATGTCATTTTAGCCTATATTACTAGTCGTGTTCCTACCCCTTTACTTGAAACAGATATCGTATTAAATGATGACTAAGCAGACTTTATCGCATCTGGTTTACGAGTTACATCTACTATTAGATTACACCAAGTCGTAACAGTTTCTACTGACGTAATTCAACGTGAACTAGGTACATTAACATTGGAAACGCAAGAAATGATTGCAAAACGATTATGCAATCTTCTTGATAATTAATAAGCAAGTAAAAAAAAACACTTATGCAACCTGCGGACAGGAGTTACATTAGATATGATGTTACTGACTTGATACTTTGTTTCATATTCCAAAATTCCTAGAGGATAAATCTCATTAATATATCCTTTAGGAAAATCATGTAGCTTTGAAATTACCAACCTCTCAAAACAGGTTCACGCAACAGTTCACGAGTTCCTTTACTTACAGTCAAATTTTTACCTTTAGTAGAATCTGCCAATATATATGTATAAGGGCCACTAACAGCTTCAAAGTAGCGACCTTGTTGGTCAACATCTTTCAGAGGTAAACGAATCGATTTACCCGTCTTTTTATTTACACCAACATAAGTGTGTGCTAAGTCACCACCACAAATATTTACCCAAAAGCTCTTTGTCTCAACTGATAAAAACATGCTTTCTTGCTTTTGACAGTAGTTACGTTCCCTTTTTGGCTGGCTTGCATCAACTGTTTGAGTCAGTGGTAGTGATAATGAACAAACTCCTAATGTTACTAAAACTAACTGGCGCCAAGAAAATTTCAATATTGTTTGTGTACGAACTTGCATTTTATACTTCCTAAGTAAGCGTGATTTTTATTACTCATATCTACAGTATGTGCTAGCGGTATTACGGAAAGGTTTCTAATTTTGATTTGGTTGACCGTCTGTTTTGATGTGCTAGTTTATATTTAAGCAATCGCTTAAATATCAAAGTTAAAAATCAATATGAGTGTTTTTTGTTTAGTTCATGCAGCTTTTCAAGGCGCCTGGTCTTGGGGTTCGCTAATTCCGAAATTAGAAGCAAAGGGTCATTCTTCGGTAGCGATGGATTTGCCCATTGAAAACCCCAAAGCTACTTTGTCTGATTATGCAGAAGCTGTAATTAAAGCGCTTCCATCAAACGAGGATGATGTAATACTTGTGGGAACATCAATGGCTGGTACTGTTATTCCGTTGGTGGCAACACAGCGTCGAGTCCGGAAACTTGTATATCTTGGTGCTTTAATTCCTTATCCAGGAATGAGTGTTATTGAGCAAATGTATGAGGATGCTGTTCCGGATATGTGGAAGGCAGCTGGTTTTGAGGCGCCTTATTCAACTAAATTTGAGCAGGTACGCGATGAACCTAATATGTTTAATCCGGGTTCGTTGGAAAAAAGCCCACTGGAAGATGAAACAGTAGCGATGGAATTTCTCTTTCACGACTGCGAACCAGAGGTTGCGCGTTTTGCTGTATCTAAATTGCGAAATCAGTTATCATCTGCACATTTAACAGAGGTTTTTCCTCTACAAGCTTTACCAGATGTGGAGTCATCATATATTGTTTGCACTCAAGATAGGATAATTTCTCCTGCTTGGTCTAAATACGCAGCACAGAAACGCTTGGGAATTGAAGCAATAGAGTTGAATAGTGGACATTGCCCATATTTATCCCAAAGCGCGCGTCTTGCAGAACTACTTACTCAAATTGCTTTATAAGTCTTATGGGATATTTTATTGTGGGATAATTCTCTTGTGCGATGGGCGTCCTCGCCCGTCGTTTTACCACCGGTGGATTGTATATTGGGATGTTTGCTTAGTTTTCGCTGCCTAAAATATGGACTAATTATACAAAATAACGGCTGGGGACAGCCGTTCCACAAGAGAAGTATTAAATAAAGACCACACAGTTTACGAGTCAGCAAGTCCATTTTGACTAACTGAAATGCCTTTGATGTGTTCGTGCAGGTTGCAGCAACGGCGCATTAGTCGGTATCCTCCTGTTGATGTTGATTGAATTACGAATGGGCAACCGGGAACGACGGGACGGTCTTTGAGACTGCGGTTTTCGTCTTTGGATGCTAGTGTGCGTTGAATGCTGCCTCCGTGTATTTTATCGAACTGTTCACGTACACGTTTCCATGCCGCTTTGCCTCCTTCGGCGCCTGCTGGGTCTTGTTGTATGGGTTCTGGGTAAGCTGCGAGACAAACGGGGTTCCAGTTTTCATCCATTACTAAGGTTCCACCACCGTAGACGGTAAATGCGCTCATGCCACCGGAGAGAAAATCTGACACCATTTGTGAATATTCATAAGTATATTCAAGGTAGTGTTCTGTAATTTCTTTGATTGTGGTTTCTTCGCCTTCTTTTACTTTGTCTATACGACGGGTGGTAGTAATTAAACGTGGTTTGAGAAAACGTGAGGCACTTTCTGGTATACGTAATGCCGGAGCGTTATGAACAACTGCCCGCATTAATGTGCGTATATCGGCGCCTTGTAGCTCTTTAAATACATTACCAATATCAGGCGCCTTCAAATCTATTTTTTCATTCCACAAGTTGCGCGCGACAAATACTTCTTTAGCAATATCTCTAAATTTGCTGTCAGTAGGATAAACACGCGCGTCAGCTTCGTATATTAAGCGTGCCAACATTGGCATTGATAACGAAGTTGGTGGAGTGTAATGCAGCGCACGGATGAGCATTCCTTTTAATACGTGCGTAGCTTTGACAAGTGCAGCGATAAATCCTGCAAACCCGGATGCTGTATCATCAGAAGCATTTGGTTGTATAGCTTCGACGAGTTTTTGCATAATTTCGTAAATCGCAGCAGTCCAAATTGTTGAACGTACATGCGGTTCTTTAGGTGTGTCAGCAGCATATTTTGCTCCTTCGAGTGCAGAACGTAAATAAGGTACACCTGCACCAAAAATACCTACACCAAATTCCTCTGCTAGATGAGTAATTAAACTTGGATGGCGCATATCACCACCTGTTTCTCTATATATATATTCAACTACACTTGGATATTGCAGTGCTGCGAACATTGCTAAGATATCAGCAAAAGATTCATGTAATGCCGATGCATCAATATCACTACTATATAAATATAGAGGACGGAAGGTATCTAGAATCGCGTGTCCTAATTCGTGCGAAACTATATCGTGCGATAAACATGTCCAAACTGGCGCCCGTCGGAACGGAGAATTAAAGTAGCCAAAATTAAGCGAAGGATTCATTGGGTCATAATATGCGTTCATCCCTTCAAATGCATGAGGACGAATAATAAGAGGCCCACCATCTTTCCAAACTATGGGATGACCAACTTCTTCTTCTACTAAATCTAAGGTACGACTTAATACACCAAATACATTTACCTGATGGAATGCTGGGTTATCTACTAAACCCTGAAGCTCGAAATGCTCAAACGATAAGTCGTCTTGTTTTGACCAATCAGGACTTGCGAAAACGGGTTCTCCAGCTTCATTGGTATCTCGAATCGTAAACCGACTTGAACCTGTTGCTATTAAATAGTCTTTGTCTAGAGGAAATTTATAGTTACCTCTTAGTTTCGGCAAGCTAGGGTCTTGTAAAAACATCCCCATTAATTTAGTTGCAGGCGCCTTTTTTGCGACAGGTTCCTGAGTTGGCGCCGAGACTTCTTGGGTTGCAGTCTCAGTTGTAGAGGTTGTGTCTTCAACTGTTGCGATAACTTCTTCATCATCTAAAGCGTTTGAGGCAGAAGCAACTTGTGCCTCTTTCGTTTTTTTTTCCGTCGAGGAAACCTTCGAGGCACTTGATGCTCTTCTTGCCAACGGACGCTTTTGTGCCGAAGAAGGTTTAGACGTAGAGGAAACTTTTCGAGACGCAGGTTTTCTTTGTTCTGCCATTTTTACACAGCCCTTTTAGTTTTTAATTTTTGTCGATAAACCGCTTGATTTTATCATCTAGTAGCATTTTATTGTTAAAAAAATTACAGAAACCTGGTTTCTAGTAGATTTTGCAATAAAACTTTAATCTCTCATAAAGAAACCAGGTTTCTGGGTTTCTGAAAACAACTTAAAGAAATCATATGTTCTAGTCAATATCGGTATATGATGGCGAAGAGTGGCTAGATATACAAAACTTTACTTATTTGTATTGCTTGATTATGTGTGAGTACAAGTTGATTTAAAAAAAGAATTGGCTCCAAGATGATGATTTTAGGCGGTTCTGACTTTTAGATTGAGTGCAAAAATACTTATCCCTTACCCCAAAAAATCTAGTACCTCACTCTATAAATGCTCGTGCCCCTACCCTAAGAAAGATTTTAAAGTTTTGTTAAGTCTATATTTATATATATTTGGATAGTTGAGTACATTATTAATTAGTTCAATAAATTTAACACGCATGTCCTGAGCTAGCTAGTTCAAGGCGCCTGATATAAGCATAAAACTAGCACATCGCTCCCAAATCAGACATGTTTCCACAGAATCATTTAGGAAATCAAAAGCTGCAAATTATCAACATTCCGTTTGCAGAACGTTGGCAAATTTATCATCGCTTACAAGAGTTAACAATTGCTTGCTGGTGTCCAGACGATGGTTCGTTACGAGTGCATATTAACAGCGTCCTTACAGCTATTCTTGTCCGTAGCACTTTGATGCAGTTTTTTGCGAATCGAGCCGATTTAATTGATTGGCTTGAACAATGTTGGCGCCTATAACTTTTTGTCAGGTCAATAGTTAGCGGGAGGCAATTAGAGGAGTTTAGTTAAGTATGATAAGTTGTAATAGTGACACAAAATTAATTCATTTTTTGCAAAACGAAATTAACCTGTCAACAGATGATATTTCAGTAGCTCTAAGGCATCCAGAGTCAAAAAATGCACCTTTTCCTATGTTACTTTGGCAATATGGATTGGTTAACATTGAAGAACTCGCACGTATTTTTGATTGGTTAGAAAAGCAAGTGTTATAAATACACATCAAAATATATGAAATTGTTTTTATACGCTAATGAACTCGGTTTTTAGAATTTTAATTTGATACATACTAATCAGTAAAATTGCAATATATACAAGTAAAAATGATTCATAAATAGTTAGCTTTATGGTCGGTTAGTATACAGATAAATTATTATTACTAGGCAAAAGTTATATAAAGACTTTAGCGAAGGAAAATTAATAGCAGTAGGTATATGTATAAATGTGTAAATTATTAAAATCATCAAAATTATGCACTAGTTTATGCGTTAGTTAATTGTATTAGGTATTTATTAGATGAACGAAATCTCCATAAACGACACTACGCTGCGTGATGGCGAACAAGCTGCTGGCGTTGCGTTTAATTTGCAAGAAAAAGTTGCGATTGCTAAGTTTTTAGATGCAATCGGTGTTCATGAGCTAGAAGTCGGTATTCCGGCAATGGGTCGGGAAGAAACCTATGCAATTCGCGCAATATTAGATTCTGGCTTAAAAGCTAAACTGCTTGGCTGGAACCGTGCAGTTATTTCTGATATTCAAGCTTCGATAAAGTGCGGATTGCGTCGAGTTCACATATCTATACCTGTTTCTGGAGTTCAAATAGCAGCTAAATTTCAGGGACAATGGCGTACAACGTTACAGCAACTCAGAAATTCGATCAGCTATGCTGTTGATAACGGACTATGGGTTGCCGTCGGTGGTGAAGATTCTTCTAGAGCTGATGAATGCTTCCTTCAAGACGTTGCATTATATGCTCAAGAATGGGGCGCCTCTAGATTTAGATTTTGCGACACAGTAGGAATACTTGACCCTTTTAGTACCTGCACACGTGTTAAAAAACTTGTTACAGGTTTGCAGATTCCTGTGGAAATGCACACCCACAACGACTTTGGACTAGCAACAGCAAATGCACTCGTAGGTGTCAAAGCTGGTGCAACATCAATTAACACTACCGTAAATGGGTTGGGTGAGCGTGCTGGTAATGCTGCATTAGAAGAAGTCGTAATGGCGCTCAAACGTTTGCACGGCATTGACTTGGGTATAGATACACGCCGACTGTTAGAACTTTCCCGATTAGTTGCAAAAGCATCTGGTTGCAACGTTCCACCTTGGAAAGCAATTGTGGGTGACAATACCTTTGCTCACGAGTCAGGAATTCACGCCCACGGTGTATTACAAAACCCCAGCACTTATGAACCGTTCGCACCAGAAGAAGTTGGTTGGGAACGGCGCCTAGTTGTTGGCAAGCATTCTGGACGGCATTTACTAATGAACGTGCTAAAAGAGCATGGCATTGTCCTAAATCACGAAGAAACTCAAACAGTATTAGACGCTGTACGGCAAGAATCAACTCACAAAAAACGTAGCCTAACTACGCAAGAACTCTTGAATTTAGCACGTAAATAGAGGTATAAAGCCATGCAACAATCTGATGAAATGGAACTACATTCGCCACCAGAATTTGAGATTGGCGATAAAGTTCGTACTCGTAAGCTTCTAAAAAATGATGGAACCTTTCCCGGTCAAGAAATTGGTACTGTTCTTGCCAAAAAGGGAGAAATTGGATACGTCGTTAGTATAGGCACATTTCTGCAAAGCTCGTATATATACGCAGTGCATTTTTTACAGTCAGGGTTTGTCGTTGGGTGTAAAAAAAAGGAACTTGAACTAATTGAAAAAAATCCAGATAAAGAGGCAAATAGATGAAAGTAATGTTGCGTGAAAATTCTGCTGGCAAGTTGACAGTCTACGTTCCCAAAAAAGACCTAGAGGAAGAAGTTGTCAAACAAATCGATTCCGAAGCAGGTAAAGTTTTCACCTTAGCAAACGGTTGGGAATTAGAGATTTCAAATTTAGCCGAACCTCTAAAAATTCCTCAAACCTACGAAGCAAGACGAGTAAATTAAGAGGCGCTCCGGTAGGGTGCGTGACGCTATGAAAAATTTTTAAATGAAGCAAGTGATGAGCGTAGCGTCACGCACCTTACGAGGCTGAGTTAGGAGTTAATAGCTCATATTTAACAATTACTCTTAGCTTCTTATTGGCGCCATATTACTTACAATCTACCCCTATCTATTAATTAAATATCTAAAATGGGTAACAACTATCTCAAACTATCAGAATTTGACATTGAAGGTGAATTTCTGGGTTTTGCAGACAAACATGCCAAAAAATTCAAGTCCCAAAAATTCAAATATCTACAATTTGCTTTAACCAAGTGTAACGCCGTTACCGCACTTACAGCCGGAAATTTGAAAATCAAACTTCCTAAAGAATTACGAAAAGCACTTTCTGGTTCTTTAATACCAGGCGCCCACATTCGCGTCATCGGTTATAGTAAATTACACACGAGTACAGGTGATATCAAGCTCAAAGCATATGATGTCATACCTTTACCTGTCTGCCCTATAAATAAATCACCCCTACACACTACCCATAACCCTGAATGTTCAAAAAAAGCCAAAATTTTGGTATGTCAAGGTTCTGGTTGTCGTAAACGAGGCGCCAAAGAATTATTATCAAAAATAGAAAAAACCCTTAGTAAAACCAAGCTATCGCAACAGCAAGTATCTGAAGTGCGAGATAAAGTTAAAATTCAAAGCACTGGCTGTTTAAAAAAATGCTCCAAGGCGCCTAACTGTATTGTACAACTTGGTAATAAAAAATACAGCCAAGTTAAACCCACTGATATTGCATCTCTAATAGAAGACCATTGGCAACAGATGTAACGGATGCCAGAACAACTTATCCGTTACATCCGTTTATATCCGTTGCCTAACGGGCGCCAATACTTTTTTTAAATCCATCGCGTTCGGTCATCCGCTTCATATAATCAAGTACTGCTGGGTAAGCACTTAAATCAAGTTTTAACATTATTGGAATGTAACAAAGGATAGAGCCAACAGCGACATCAGCAACCGTAAATTCGTCACCCATAATAAAAGGTTGCTTCTCGAACATATTATTAAGTGCCGTCATCAAACGCGGCATTTCTTTTTCTCTGCTTGCTTCGATAAAAACTCCTGTTGCCAAAGTTGAATTACCAAATAATACCCATTGATTAAGTACTGCACGTGTTTCTACTGATGTAATTCCTGCGTGTTTTTCGGCAAGGTACATTAAAATGGCGCCTGACTCCCATAATTTAAAGTCACCGTCTACTATTGCTGGGACTTTGCCAAACGGGTTTATTGCTAAAAACGCATCTTGACGATGTTCTCCTGCTGCCATGTCGAGTATGACTAGCTCATAAGGAACACTCAATTCTTCAAGATACCACTGAACGATTGATGCGCGACTGCGGGCGCCTGCATATAGTTTAAGCATAATAACTCCTAACTCGTAAGGTGCGTGACGCTCGTAGGGTGCGTGAAAGCATTTTAATATTCTGTTACATTGATAGATTTAAATAGCTTTCACGCACCCTACATTAGTTTTACTTCACGATTGTTATGGCGTCACGCACCCTACCTCTTTAAAGGATTTTGTGGGTATTTGGATGCTGTTTAACGTTGTCGTCTTTTGTGATGACTCGTGCGGCGTTTAGTACACGCTTACGGTCAATGGAGTATTGAAAGTCTTTGTAACATGTACCTTCAGGAATCAGAGATTTAGCACTTTCGCGTCGTTTGTAAGTACGCGCAGCAGAGAACAGTCTTTGCTCGAATTCGTCACTTAATTGAGCAGTTTCGGGAAATTCTGAGGGAATTTGAAAGTTACTGCCGCTTAAAATACTTCCAAGCGTTGTTCCACAGGCAAATTTATACGAAGTGGGAATTCCTTTAACTAGTGCTTCTAACGCTGCTGATGGTATTGGTTCGATAACTTCGACTTGATGGACTTCACCCTCTTCTTTGACGAAGCATGTTGCTAAACCTAGAACAATATAGTCGTCTTGAGTCAAGTCGGGTGCGCTGGGGTAAGAAGTTCCTGACATAAGAAAAATTTATGAAAACTTAATAAACAAATAGAAACTATTTAACAGAAAATTGAGACTACCAGCTTATAGGTGGGAACTATAAAAGCGAAGGGGTTGAAAGGCGACTTTTAACCCTCAATGTTTAAAAGCCCTGTAGAGTAATTGCTCGAATACATCCTTGAGGTGGATTCTAGCAACCTGTAACTCTCACCACTTGCCTAGTCTGGCAGATTGAGGTTTACTTTTTCTGGAATTGAACCAGGGGACGAAGTATCTATTAATAGATTCGACCATTAATTGAATTAGAGCATGAACGCGCGTCAATTCGCAGTGACTGTTCTAAAAAGATACTTCCTCCTCGTACACACAACCAGATTCATTCTTGATACAGGGGCAGTACCGATACTAACCAACAACAATCAAAGCAGCACCGCAGGCAGGAAGATATGAATACTCACACTTTTCTCGCATCTGATGATGAGCAACACTACTTCAACCAGTTTGTTGCCAGTACAAAAAACCAGGTTCGACATCAAGAAACATCGAGTGACGACAATTTCTATGTGGGAGATGGGAACTTACGTTCTTGTGCATTGCGTTCTGCGAAACTTGGGGACTACCGCGAAGCGATATCACTGTTGAGTTTACTTTTACAGCGCCACCCTGAAAATGCAATTGATTATAATAATCGGGGATTAATTTATTATCAATGTGGCGAAAGACAAAAGGCTATTTGCGACTATAACACAGCAATTGAGCTTAACCCGAATTTAGCCAGTGCTTATAATAACCGTGCGAATTATTACGCTGCAATTGGTGATTTAGCGGCAGCACTGGATGATTACGACAAAGCATTAGACTTAAATCCTAGCTATGCGCGTGCTTGGATAAACCGTGGAATTACGCTACGTGACTTGGGACGATATGAAGAAGCGACAGATAATTTTGAATGCGCGTTGTTATTTGACCAATACGAGGGTCACATTTTTGCAGAGCGTGGACGTACCTATCATCTTTGGGGTGATTGGAATTGGGCTATTGCCGATTATCGTCGTGCTTTAGAGAAGCTACCAACCTCACAAAACAGTAACGATGGTGCTGGTTGCCGTCTGCGCTTACAAGTCGAAAATTGGTTAGGTGAACTTTTGTGTAGTTAATGGCGCCCCAGATAGCTTTAAAGCTGAATGTATTTGGGGCGAGTTAAAATCAGTAAAAACTAGCGTCGATTTAATTCAATTAGCCAAGTATTGAGTTCTTGACTTCGCTCGTTTGTCATGCGCGCGTAACAATTAATGCGTGTCGTTGGTTCAAGTGTTCCAGCTTCATACATTCCTGCCTCAAACGCACAAAATGTATCACGATGCTTCAACCAGTTTTGGTGTGATGCGACCAAACGCTTTCTTTGACTAACACTCACCTTGTCCAGCAATTGTTTATTTATGGAACTGAGCTTTTTACTTGCTTCTTTGTAGGTGCGTTCGCCACACTCAATCATATCCCTTGTTGTTTGGGGGTCTTTACAGTTCGGGGGTGGTAGCTGCTTTTTAGTTTGCGCTCCCACAGGTGCAAAATAAACTTCCGATAATAAAAATCCCATGATAATTAATATATTCCAGCGCAAGAGCAATTCCATTGCCACTCCTTAGCAAGCACAGTGCGGTTAAATGTACCAATAATCGTACTTAGAAATATCTAACGGTTCCCAATCACCTTAAAGTTATATTTTTTACAGTTTTTGACGACTTAATTTTGGCGTAATATTTTTTAATAAACCTTATTTTATATATATTTAACGCCGTTAAAGTTACCAATTACTATTTAATATGTGAGTAAATTTATACATTAGCTGAAGCTACACAGCCTAAAAATAGGTTAAACAAAACTAATTAATTAACAAAGATTTAAGAAGTAGAGACCGAATTAATTCGGTCTCTACCGGAGCGTCTTCATGTAAGTATGGTGGAAACCGCATGTCATAAATTTACTACCACAGGTTAAGCTGGGAGAGAGTAGCATTTTTTCAGTGCTATTTATATAAATTTCGCCCTAAGTGTTAATTTTTTATTTCAACTCAAGAAACTGTAATGCTAGACCGAATTTTTGATAACCTCCAATTTCATTTCAGCGTAGAAGCATCTATCGTGCTGTTACTGCTGATATTTTTAGAGGCAGTGCTTTCTGCTGATAACGCTATTGCACTTGCAGCTATTGCCCAAGGGCTTGACGATAAGGAAAAAGAGAAAGAAGCTCTTAACTATGGCTTGGTGATAGCTTATGTGCTGCGTATCACACTGCTGCTTACAGCTACTTGGGTACAAAAGTATTGGCAGTTTGAATTAATTGGTGCATCTTACTTGCTGTGGTTAGTTTTCCAGCATTTTACGTCAGAGCAAGACGAAGAAAATCAGCATCACGGTCCCAAGTTTAGTTCGGTTTTACGGCTTATTCCGGTAATTGCACTTACTGATTTAGCGTTCTCATTAGACAGCGTTACAACAGCTATTGCTGTAAGTCAGGAAACCTGGTTAGTTTTAACAGGTACTACTATTGGTGTTATCACCCTGCGTTTCATGGCAGGTTTATTTATTCGCTGGTTGGATGAGTTTACTCATTTAGAAGATGCTGGTTATATCACCGTGGCATTTGTGGGTTTACGCTTACTTCTCAAAGTCATTAACGAATCGCTTGTTCCTCCACAGTGGATTGTAATCAGCGCAATTGCGATTATCCTAATGTGGGGATTCTCTAAACGTAACGAACCAGAAGTAGTAGAAGAAGTTTTAACGGCGCCTGAATTGAAGAAGCAGGAAGTTGCAGAATAAAAGTTAGGAGTTATAAGTTATGAGTTATGAGTTGTAAATAACTCCTAACTCCTAACTCCGTATAGAGTGATAAATCACGTCTCTACTTATTCGTACAACCAACCTTTGATTTCAGGTGTCCAGTTGACTAGTTCTTCTTCTTTAAACCATAGAGCGATTTCGTTTTTTGCGGTTTCAGGAGCATCGGAACCGTGGATGATGTTACGACCAGTATTTACACCAAAGTCACCCCTAATAGTACCTGGCTCGGAGTTGAGAGGGTTGGTGGCGCCGATAAGTTTACGGGCAGAGGCAATAACACCATCACCTTCCCATACCATCGCGACAACTGGGCCAGAGGTAATAAAATCTATCAAGCTTGCAAAGAAAGGGCGTTCGCGGTGAACATCGTAATGCGCTTGAGCTAATTCGCGACTAACATTCATGAACTTCAGCGCAACAAGGGTAAAACCCTTAGTCTCAAAGCGACGGATAATTTCGCCAACAAGCTTACGCTGTACGCCATCGGGTTTAATTGCTAAGAATGTGCGCTCCAAAGTTGTACTCCTCAAATATGGGTAATCGTGAAAATTCAACTGACCAATAAAAGTTTATCGGGTAAAGGCGAAAGCGGAAAGGGGAAAGCTAAAAACATCCAACTCGTGACATTATCGGCGCCTCTTAATCTTTTATTAATCTTCTTTATGGTGCAGGACATAGCGTGGAATTTTGCTAAATTGTAGTTTCGTGGGTGAATATAGAGGTTTAGTAAAAAATGGGTGTTGAGTCAACTGCTACGACTGATGAGGTGTTGAAACCTCCGTCCAACGGTAAGAAAGCTCCACTGAGTCATAATTCAAACAATAAGCAAAAACAGTTGCTTTTACCGAGTAGTACGCCAAATACCCCCCGTCGTCACTGGACTATTGAAGATAGCGAAGATTTATATCGCATTGACGGATGGGGACAGCCTTATTTTTCGATTAACGCTGCTGGTCATATTACGGTTTCCCCCAAAGGTGACAGAGGTGGTTCGCTAGATTTATATGATTTGGTTAATGCACTCAAGCAGCGTAATCTCGGTTTACCGTTACTGATTCGATTCTCTGATATTTTGGAAGACCGAATCGAGCGTCTTAATGCTTGTTTTGCTAAAGCAATTGCCCGCTATAATTATCCAGGTGTATACCGTGGTGTATTCCCAGTCAAATGTAACCAGCAGCGACATCTCATTGAAGATTTAGTCAAGTTCGGTAAACCCCATCAGTTTGGTTTAGAAGCTGGCTCTAAACCAGAGTTAATGATTGCTTTAGCACTACTCGATACTCCAGGCGCCTTGTTAGTATGTAACGGTTATAAAGACCGCGAGTACGTTGAAACCGCGATGCTGGCAATTAAACTTGGGCAAACTCCAATTATTGTGCTTGAACAAGTTGAAGAAGTTGACCTAGTTATCGAAGCGAATATTCAGTTGGGAATTAAACCAATTTTAGGTATACGCGCGAAACTTAGTACGCAAGGAATGGGACGTTGGGGAACTTCATCGGGCGACCGTGCTAAATTTGGTTTGAGCATCCCCGAAATTATCCAAGCTGTTGATAAACTACGTGCGGCAGATTTGTTAGATTCTTTACAGCTTTTACACTTTCATATTGGCTCACAAATCTCAGCCATTCATGTAATAAAAGATGCCATTCAAGAAGCTAGTCAAATTTACGTAGAACTAGCAGCACTCGGTGCCAACATGAAGTATCTCGATGTTGGTGGTGGTTTAGGTGTAGACTACGATGGCTCGCAAACCAACTTTTATGCCTCAAAAAACTACAACATGCAAAACTATGCCAATGATATTGTGGCAGAGTTAAAAGATACCTGCAGCGAGCGTGGTATAGGAGTACCAACATTAATTAGTGAAAGTGGACGTGCAATTGCGTCGCATCAGTCAGTGTTGATTTTCGATGTTCTTAGTACGTGCGAAGTCCCCCACGAACAACCCGAACCTCCAAAAGAAGGTGAGTCCCACATTATTAACTATCTTTGGGAAACTTACCAATCAATCAACAACGATAACTATCAAGAACTTTATCACGATGCCACCCAGTTTAAAGATGAAGCTATTAGCCGCTTCAAGTTAGGAATTTTTAGCCTAACTGAACGCGCCAAAGCCGAACGTTTGTTTTGGGCATGTTGCCATAAAATACTTTATTTGACTCGGCAGCATGAATACGTGCCCGATGAATTGGAAGACCTCGAACAAATAATGGCTTCCATTTATTACGTCAATTTTTCGGTGTTTCAATCGGCGCCAGATTGTTGGGCAATAGACCAATTATTTCCCATTATGCCCATACATCGTTTAGGAGAAGAACCAACGCGACGGGGAATATTGGCAGATTTAACTTGCGACAGCGATGGAAAAATCGATAACTTTATCGATTTACGCGATGTTAAACCTGTGTTAGAGTTACACACATTTAAACAGGGCGAACCTTATTATCTTGGCATGTTCCTGAATGGCGCCTATCAAGAAATTATGGGCAACTTGCACAACTTATTTGGCGACACAAACACCGTTCACATTCAGCTAACACCAAAAGGCTATCAAATCGAACATGTTGTTAAAGGTGACACCATGAGCGAGGTCGTTAGCTACGTACAGTACGATTCTGAGGACATGGTTGAAAACATTCGCCAGCGCTGTGAAAAAGCACTCGAAGAAAAGCGTATTACTTTAGCGGAATCGCAAAGGTTGTTACAAACTTATGAACAAAGCTTGAGTAGATACACTTATCTATCTTCGTAGGTTGGGTGGAGCCTTTGCGTACATTTGTAAGGTGGGCAGTGCCCACCCTACAATTTAGGCTCCCAAATCCATCATAAGTTTTGTTAACAAGTAAATGCGGGGTGCAATACGTTCTAATTCAATGTATTCTTCTGAACTATGGGCGCCACCTCCTACAGGCCCAAGCGCATCAAGAGTTGCAGTACCAACAGCAGCAGCATAGTTACCATCTGTACCCCCACCACTACCTTCAACTCCAAGATTGAGTTGAATTTCTTTGTAAATGGCTTGAGCTTTTTTAACTAGCGCATCGGTTTTCGAGTTAGGTGGAAAAGGTGGTCGTCCTCGTTCTGCAACAACTTTAATTTGGGTACAAGGCAGAAGTTTGTTTTGCGATATCTTTGTAAAGTCGCGCTCTAACCTATCGAATTCAGCTGCTTCTAACACACGCACATCTGCCTGAACTTTTGCTGAGTCTGGAATAATATTCGCTCGCTCACCTGCTTGAAACAAAGTAAAATTAACCGTTGTTTGTTTACTTGGGTTGCTAAGGTTCTTCATTTGTAAGCTTTGATGAGCAGCTTCGAGTAAAGCATTACATCCTTTTTCGGGTTCGGCGCCTGCATGGGCAGCTTTACCTTTCACCTCAAATCCATAGTTACCAATCCCTTTTCGCCATGATGTAATTTTATCTTGTGGCGAACCAAATTCTAAAACTAGAGCATAATCATGTTGTTTCGCTATTTGCTTAATTAACTCGCGCGAACCTCTAGAACCTTTTTCTTCATCTGGATTAATTAAAAAAGTAATTTTACCAAAATTTTTAAAATTTACTTCTTTTAAGATTTTTAGCGCTTCGAGACCGAGTATAATTCCTCCCTTGTCGTCCATTACTCCTGGTCCTCTTGCTTTTCCTTGTTCAATCTTAAATGGACGTTCGGCAGCCGTTCCTTCTTTAAACACAGTATCGGAATGAGCAAGGAGTAATATGTTTCTTTTACTCTTAGCAGTTCCTTGAATTGTCGCAATAATATTTCTTCCAACACCAGTAGTTACTTTTGTGGTCTCAATTTGGGCGCCTATTGCTTTTAAGTGTTCAATTACAATATCTTCAACCTTTGTTATTCCGTCTACATAACCTGTTCCAGAATCTATATTAACAAGAGGTTCAAGCTTTTTTAGGAACTCTGACTGAGCTTGTTGAGCTTTTTGATATAAATTAACATTGCGCGCGGCGGTAGCAGAATTAATTGTAGAATTGAATGGTGAGAGGGTAATTAATATTATTATAATTACGCTGATTAGGATTATTATAAAATTTACCTTGGTATCTGCATGTAATGTCATTGTGATTTCTGTACTGTTTTATTTCAGCTAATCTATTTAAATAGTTTACCTCAAGTGATACGCTATTGACTTTTTCTCCACTTCATTGAGATACTTAACACAATTACCACAAATTATAGAAGGCGCCGACTTTTCATTGTATATAGATAAGTATATTACGTCGGCGATGCGGATGGCAGCGCAACAAATTAAAAGCTAGAAATTAATGGATAGGCTGTTTGTAATATTTTATTTACTCCCTTCCCGGTAGAAGATTACCTACAAATCTTGCCTCTTCCTTTGCGCCCTTTGCGCTCTTTGCGGTTAGTTCCCAATCGGCATTCTTTGAGTGGGAAGGGAGTAATATAAATTTACAACTCGTAAATGGTGCGTGAAAGCACTTTACTATCTAGTTTCATTGATGGATAGTAATGGCTTTCACACACCCTACGACATTTATGGGGCGTTGATTATATTTATGGTTTGTTGTGGAGATAAACCTATACAAGCTGCGAGTTCCTCTAATGTTATCTGTTCACGTGCGTTCGCGTTGAGCATTTCTGTAGCTGCTGTAACATATTCGGCATTGGCAAGATGATTAATTTTTTCTGGAGGTGAGGTTGGGGAGTTGACGCTTGCAACACGCACGCTTTGAGCAAATTTTTGCATTCGGTAGGCAGCGACTTTTGATACTTGGCGTGCTTGGATATACGCAAGATAATTTTGTACGACTGTTAAGCGCTTTTGATGCTTTGCTTCGTTCCAACGAGCTTCTCTAACTGGAATCAGCGAAACGGCGCCGACAAGCTTAATTGGATCTACTGTAATGGTAACGGAAAAACTGCGCTCGCTTGCAGATGAAGTATCGGGTAACGCAGAACTTGTTGTGGTTTGAGATGGCGCCAACTCTACAAACAAAATGTCTTGAAATGCGCTTAATCCCATTGCAGCTTTTGTCTCTTGAACAAGAGCGGAGTTACGTTGGGCAATGGTGACTAACTGCTCAACAATTTTGAAATCCCGCAGTGTAATCTCAGTTTGAAGCGGTTGTGCTTCAATGGTCGTATCTAACTTTTGTTCAGATGCAATTGTTCTTGGGGGGATACTAATAATTGTGAGTGTAACAAGAATCTTGCAAGCCAACGCATAAGCTCTTAATAAAGACTTCAGAATTACAACACGTGTCAACTTGTTTGATACACCTCTCATGATTCATATTTTTTTTCCTCCTTATATACAATACAGTTAATTGACATAATTTATCACTTGAACTACAAAATAATTATTCAATTTAAAACTTAATATAAATTACATTTCATTAAATATGTAGTATTTATAACATTAAAATAACAGATACCTAAATATTAATACGAAGTTTTGCCACTTTATTTAGGGATTTTCAATGATTTAGACAATGTAAATGATACTTGTGTAGCTTGTTGGCACTTAGTAGCATTGATTCAATTGATAAATAACAATCGTTAAGAGGGGTTAAAAACAATTGACAAAATTTCTAATTACTCTTATTCTCAATAGTACTTCAAGTAGAATCTTAATAAGCACCTCTAGCTTTGATTACACAGCGTGGCATTTTGAGCTTTTCAAACATTCTGGAAGAATGTACCACTTGATACGTCACTGACTCAGCCCTGAAGGGTCTGAGCTTGCAAGAAAAAAGCTAACCACTTTTTAAATGCGATTAAACCAGTGTCTAGCTTGGAGGTTAACAACCTCAACTGAACAGTCTGGGTGTGGTAGCCCGTGAGACGTTAAGAATGCTTCCCAAGTTTTTAACCTCTCTGACAGTTAGTAGCGATGGGATGTACACACAATTAGTAGCAATACTGATTGATTTATAGTTAAACAAAATGTTTGTTCCAGTTGTAGATGCAAATCAGCGTCCCTTAATGCCAACTACTCCGAGTAGGGCTAGGCGTTGGATAAAGCAGAAAAAAGCTACACCATTTTGGAGAAAAGGAGTATTTTGCGTTCGATTAAATGTAGAACCAAGCAATAGGAATTATCAACCAATTGCGGTTGGTGTAGACCCAGGAAGCAAACGTGAAGGGTATACAGTTAAGTCAAAAGCACACACTTATTTAAACGTACAGACTCATGCAGTTGATTGGGTAAAAGACCATGTAGAAGTTCGTCGTAACATGCGACGTGCTAGGAGATTTCGCAATACTCCATGTCGCCAAAACAGAAAGAATAGACTTGTTAACAAACAGAAATTACCTCCATCAACTAAATCGAGATGGCAGTGGAAATTACGTATTTGTACGTGACTAGCTTCGATGTTTCCCGTCACTGTATTTGTGGTTGAGGACATTAAAGCGTCTACATGGAAGGGTGCAAGAAAGCACAACGTGATGTTTAGTCCTTCGGAAGTTGGAAAAAAGTGGTTTTATTCTGAATTAGAGAAATTAGCAAGACTTGAGATTAAAACAGGAATGGATACTTACGAACTACGTCAATCTCTAGGATTAAAGAAGTCAAAGAACAAGTTATCTAACAAGTTTGATGCACACTGTGTTGACTCTTGGGTGTTAGCTAATTGGTATGTTGATGGACTTGAGCTACCAAACAATACCAAATTAATAGAAGTGATACCTCTTGAATTCCACCGTAGGCAATTACATAGATTGCAGCATCAGAAAGGTCATATTAGACCTCGCTACGGTGGAACAATAAGTGCTGGATTTAAACGTGGTTCAATTGTGAAACACAAAAAGTTTGGCATCTGCTATATCGGTGGGTGGCAGGAGTCGCCAACCAAGAAAGACCCAAACAGAAAAACAATCAGTTTGCACAGTCTGGCTACTGGTAAGCGATTAACTCAAAATGCAATCCCGTCTGATTGTAAGTTCAAAGCTTATAGCTCATGGCGAACATCCAATGTGATTAAAATCGCTTGAGTCGTTTTCCTCTCATACCTTAAGGTATGAGTTTCCCACATACCATGTAATCTTATGAAGTAGTTTTGTAGTCCTGTAACTAATGAGAGCGTTTATCATAATGTTTGTCACTAGGGTACATTCAATTCCCTTTAGAAATATTTTGTCCTGTTGGAACGCGCGGCTACCTAGTGCGTTGAGAAAAAATCCTCTTCGAGTAAAGGCATTTATCATCGCTCTCGTTTTTGGTATGGTTGTGGCGTGTCAAAGTTTAGGCGCCCTACCTAGAGGCACTGAAATACTTTGGGATACTTACGGAGTGCCTCATATTTACGGTAAAGATGCCCGAAGTGCATTCTATGCTTTTGGATGGGCGCAGATGCAGAGTCATGGGGATTTGCTTTTACGTCTCTACGGTCAGGCAAGAGGACGTGGCGCCGAATACTGGGGAGAAAAATACTTAGAATCTGACAAATGGACTCTAACTATGGGAGTACCAAGTCGCGCGCGCTCTTGGTATGAAGCACAAAATCCGAGTTTCCGCAGCTATCTAGATGGTTTTGCACAAGGGATAAATGCTTATGTAAAAGAAAATCCGAATTTGATTGATGATTCTGTTGAAGTTGTATTACCTGTAAAAGGAGAAGATGTACTAGCTCACCTGCAACGAGTGTTACATTTCACGTTCATGGTTAACCCAGAACAAGTTTTAGGTATAAGTAAACAGAAATCAAAAGCTGGGTCTAATGGTTGGTCAATTGCACCAAAACGTTCTGCGAGTGGTAATGCAATGCTTCTAGCTAACCCACACTTACCTTGGTCAGATTTATTTCTGTGGTATGAAGCACAAATAACTGCACCAGGTATTGATGCTTACGGAGCTAGTTTAGTAGGAATTCCTGTTTTAAATATTGCCTTCAACGAAAATTTGGGCTGGACTCATACTGTAAATACTCATGATGGCTGGGACGCATATGAACTTAAGCGATTTGGTGATGGTTATATGTATGACGGTAAAGTTCGTCCTTTTGAAACAAAAACTATCGAGTTGAAGGTGAAGCTTCCTGATGGGACTTTGCGTTCTGAACCATTAGAAATCAAGAGTTCTGTTCACGGGCCTGTTGTTACCCAAAAAGATGGTAAACCCATAGCACTGCGGGTTGTTGGGCTTGACCGCCCTGGAGCGTTAGAACAGTGGTGGGATATGGCGCGCGCGCAGAATTTGTCACAGTTTCAAGAAGTACTTAGGCGCCTGCAATTGCCGATGTTTACAGTGATGTATGCTGACCGAGAGGGTCACATCATGCACTTATTTAACGGACAAGTTCCAGTACATTCGCAAGGTGATTTTAAATACTGGCAAGGTATTATTCCAGGCGATACATCGAAAACTTTATGGACAAAAATTCACCCTTACCAAGATTTACCGCGCGTCATTGATCCCCCAAGTGGTTGGTTACAGAATGCCAATGACCCACCTTGGACTACTACCTTTCCACTCGCTATCAAACCAGATGATTATCCACCTTATATGGCGCCGCGTTTTATGGATTTCCGCGCGCAGCGTTCGGCAAGGATGCTTGATGAAGATGAAAAAATCTCGTTTGATGAAATGATTGAGTATAAACATTCGACCCGCATGGAATTAGCTGACCGCATTCTGGATGACTTGATTGCTGCTACGAGGAAGTCAGGCAATGAAATGGCAAAGCGCGCGGCCACTGTTTTAGAAAGATGGGATAGACAAGCAAATGCAGATAGCAAAGGAGCGGTATTGTTTGCAACTTGGGCACAAGAAATAGATTTTGATAAAGCTTTTAGCAAACCTTGGGTTGAACGCTTACCGCGTACTACTCCTGATGGTTTAGTTAATCCTACTGATGCAGTTGCGTTACTGGAAACAGCGGCAACAAAGGTAGAAAAAGCTTATGGAAAGCTAGATGTTGCTTGGGGAGAAGTTTTCCGTTTAAAGTATGGCAATGTAGATTTACCTGGTAATGGTGGTGATGGAGACCTCGGTATTTTCCGTGTAATCAATTTCGCTCCCTCAAAAGAAGGAAAGTTTCAACCAGTTGCAGGTGATTCTTATGTTGCTGCAATAGAGTTTTCTAAACCTGTAAGAGCAATGGCACTGATTGGCTACGGTAATGCGACTCAACCAGGTTCACGTCATGCTACTCAACAATTGCCAATGGTAGCTCAGAAAAAGTTACGCCCAGTTTGGCGCGCGCGAGACGAAATTACAGATCATTTGGAGGATCGTAAGGTATTTTAAAGTTTATTCTTTTTTGAACAGAAATGTTGACTGTAGTCCCCATACATAATTTTAATTTGGATGGGGTGCATTCAACCTTTATCAACTACTAAAGGTGGGATTTGGGCGAAAATAGCAGACTGTAAAAATTCGGGAAGCTGTTTCAAGGGAATTGCCTACGATTTTTGATGTACAGCTTCATAAACTCCAGTAACGCTGCTGCACTTTCTTCTCCGGGAAGATTGACAAAGAGATAAGTCGGTTTATCTGGAGTAGAAACAGAAACGACACAGCCGTGATTACAAGCCCACAAACATTCAACTGGTTTAATTTCAATTTCATCTGATTGGAACTGATCGGCGTATAGAGTGTTGAGCTTGTCAAGCAAAAGAGTACCATCGCTATGCTGATTTTCTGCTAGTGCTTCAGAAGAACGATGGCAGGCCTTACAAACAAGTAAGATGTGTTTGCGTACCAAAATATAATGTAAGCCAAAGATTAGTTTTTGCCAAATATTTTCTCGATTTATATTTTAAAATTCGTTGATTTTTAGTTGTGGAATCGAAACAGATAATATGCTAATAATAGCAATTAAAAAAGTTATCCAATCAATTAATAAAATACTCGATAAACTAATTATATAATATAGATATCCAGCCAAAGCAGGGGCGATAATATTTGCTCCATAACCAGATAAAAATTCCACGCTGCTGGCACGGGTATAATGTTGTTTAGGAACCATCAAAGAAACTGATGCAGAATAAGCAAGTCTCTGAAATTGATTGAATGTACCAACAACTGCACCTGTGAAATAAAGATGCCATACCTGTAAATTATTATTAAGGTATAGTAGCAGGATAACAATTGTCGAAGCAACAGCAATAGTATCACCAATTATCATTAATAATTTGCGGTTATATTGGTCTACAACTATTCCACTAATCGGGGCAATTATAATGCTGGAAAGTAGGGAGAAAAAACCGACTAAAGCGAGGCTGGTTGCTTTACCTGTAATTTCCCACGCCCAAATTTCGGTGGCGAAATCGGTCATGTTGCTGCCGATTGTAGAGACGAGTTGACCTAGCCAGACGATAAGAAAATACGCAGTTTGGTCGGAGAGTTTTCTTGTGTCATGAATGAGCTTTTAATTTTGAAGATTTAATATTGATTACTTAATTTTGCACCAAGTAAATATTTAGATATGTCATCAAGAATAGCATTTGCTGCAAGGAAATTGCCAAAAGCCCAGTAACCTGAATCAACTGTATATATTTGGTTGTTTTTGGCTACATTCAGGCTCTGCCATAATTGGCTTTTCTGATAACTTCTAAAGTTTTCTTCTGCTCCTGGATCTAACGCTACAAATAAGGTGTCTGCATCTAGTAAGTCTACATGTTCTAAGCTAATCTGTATCTCGGTGATGTTTGGCTTGGTAGTCAACTGAAGTTGATGCAATGGTGCA
The DNA here is from genome assembly GCA_019359675.1 of Calothrix sp. FI2-JRJ7. Lineage (GTDB taxonomy): Bacteria > Cyanobacteriota > Cyanobacteriia > Cyanobacteriales > Nostocaceae > Dulcicalothrix. The sequence goes on along the minus strand of JAHHGX010000068.1, from coordinate 58,219 downwards.
GAAAGTCCTACCGACTGTAAAATAGCTCCAGAAAATGAGTGTATAGTATCAAATTGTGTATTTGTTCCAGCTGCATAAAAGCGACTCACAGAAACTTCTCTTTTTCCTAGTTTTTGCTCTACAACCTTTTGTAACTGTTTTACTCGTTGTTCATATTGGGCAAGAATATCTTGAGCTTGTTTATTTTTACCTAATATTTCACCTATTTCCCGCAAATTATATTTCCAGGTATCATTCATGACTTGAGTAAAGTTCACTTTCACTGTAGGGGCTATCTGGGAAAATAATTTGTAGTCTTGTGAATTAATAAGAAGCCCCATAATCAAATCTGGATGTAACTGCACCATCCTCTCAATATTAACCTGGGCAGATTTTCCTATAGAAATAATGCCCTCTATCTTTCCCTCAAACTGCTTTCCTCTGCTACCCGCAATGTTTGGTTCTGCTGCTGCTATTGGTTTTAATCCCAGCGCTAACACTGCATCCAAGGTGTCTTGATCTGTCACAACCAGACGTTGCGGATTGATTGGAACGCAGCTTTCTCCTAGTTTGTGTTTAATAATTCGGCAATTAGGTATTGCTAACTGTGTCTTTTGAACATTAGTTTTTTCAATGACATGGCTGTTGCAAGCTGTAATTAAGAGTAAAGAGAAGACAATTAGGAGAAATAAGTTGATATAACGATGCAGTAGATTTATCATCTGGTGTTAGCAGCATTTATTCAATATGATGAATGCAATGCGAAAGGTAAGCATCTTCAATGGTATCGCGTAACTTGTAAGAAATGTGGGATGAGTATTGAGGAATCAAAACTGGAACGAAACTGTTCCCTGAACTGTAAATGGCGCGCCCGGAAGTAAATAATAACCTTGAGTTTCGTAGTACCTAGTTCCAGAGATATTTTTGAAATTAAGACCGAGGCGCTAGTTATCGCGCCGATAAAAAAGGGCAGCATCTGCTCTCACATAAGACGGAATTTCAAAAGTGTTTGGTAATTGGGCTTCGCGGGAGCCTACATAAAATGCTCCGACACCAAACCCTAATCCTTTCAAACCTCCTGTTTGGATTTCATCAGATGACTTTGCCGCTTGTTGTGAACTTGGAACTTGCGACACAAAGAGTCGCGGTTTTCTAGAACTCGATTTTTTTATTGGTGAAGAGTTACCTGTAACGGCACCTGTACTATTTAGCGTAGATTTATGTTGCGTTTTTGTAGTAATTTTGTTCTGTACTGACTCTTGTACTTCCTCACTTTTAGCAGGAGTGCTTGCAAAAGCAACTACACCCAAAAGCAGCAGGTTTTGAAATAATTTATCTAACTTCATTTATTTCCTCACACAGTAAAAGCGCCTGGTTATACTTGAAAGCACAATCCAGTTAACAGAAGCAATTATCATTTAGTCTAAATTAGCCTAATGATATTATGAAGTAAGGTAAGACACAAGATAATTAAAAATTTATCTCAATTAATTTGATTGTGTAGGTGGGAGGCAGCGATCCTTGTTAGACAACTGGCATTTATCTGCCATATATGCATAGGCTATGCCATAAGTCAATATACTTACCCAGCCAGGATATTAAAAAGATAAAAACAACCTCTTCAATATGAAGTTACGACCAATCGAGCAAAATATCTTTTAAATTATGCTGATGCCGCACTTAAACATCGGCCAAAAGGTAGAATATTAAAGTTGATAAGTAAAACTGATAGATTTGTATAAATTAATAATAAGTTGCAATAGTTGTAGTATTGCTAAAGCTATTGATTATTGTTAGGTTGAGTAGAGTTAAGTGAAAATTAATCGCAATAAAACAAATGAGTTTGATTCTGCTCATAGTTACTAGGCACGCACTGTAGCGGTATTGATGGTTAGCTGAACTAATTATCAAATGTCAAAATCAACGTTAAGGAAGTGAGTATGCTTTTTTAACTCGGCTGGCAGGTTTTGGTTTAGTTGACTACTAAAGTCGAAGTGTTGAGATTAATAAATCCCGCAGATAATCAAGTAGTAGTCATAGGAGTTACGTGATGAAGTTACTCTACGATATTGTAAGTGTAACAATGTTAATGATAGATGGCACATGCTTTAGGAGTGTTAGGTTGCTCTCATCCATGTTGTTAGCTGTTTTTAGGTGAGAAAATTAAACTATATTTAAGTTTGTATAGCGCACCAATATTCATCGTTACATTAGTTGAGTTTGAAAGTGTAAGTGTTTATCTAACTCAAAAGGTGTAATAGTTTCCATCAGTGCGTAGATATTTGAACTGAAAGTTTATTCTGTGCCAGAGCTTTTCGCCTATTTTTCTCTACCCATGAGAAATTAGTATTTCGTTAGGGTTGCATTTTTACTGGTGAGTATAAAGATGAATAAATCTTCTGAAAGCTTCATTCAAGTTTACTTCAACTTTTCTACGGTTGTTGAAGTTTTGCGTTTTAGAAGTGCCACTCAGCCAAATCAAGCTGCTTTTACCTTATTGCTAGATGGTGAAACAGAACAAGCGACGTTAACATATCAAGACTTAGATAAGCTTGCTCGTAGAGTCGCTACTCGCTTGCAAGAGTTAGGTTTAACAGGAAAACAAGCTTTACTATTATATCCACCAGGACTTGATTTTATAATTGGTTATTTAGGTTGCTTATATGCAGGAGTTGTTGCTGTAACTGCATATCCTCCGAGAAATGAACGCAACACACCTCGGATAAAAGCAATTTCCAAAGATGCACAAGCAGCTATTGCTCTCACTACAATAGAGATTTTGCCTACAGTGCGGTCTTTAATGACCAAAAGTACTGGCTTAGAAACTTTGCAGTGGTTGGCTACAGACAATCTTGCTGTTGGACTAGAAGATAGTTGGCAAGAACCTTCTATTGATAGCGATACCATAGCTTTTCTGCAATATACCTCTGGTTCTACAGGGGCACCCAAAGGTGTAATCATTACTCATGGAAACCTAATACACAATGCTGCTACAACTTACCAATTCATGGAGCATTCTTCAGAAAGTAAGTTTATAACGTGGTTGCCGAGTTACCATGATATGGGTCTAATTGGTGGAATTTTACAACCTTTGTACGGAGGCTTTCCTTGCATCATGATGCCTCCAACAGCCTTTCTCCAACGACCATATCGTTGGTTACAAGCAATTTCCCGCTACAAAGGCACAACAAGCGGTGGTCCCAACTTCGCGTATGACTTATGTGTGCAAAAAATCACTCCCGAACAAAAAGCTACTCTAGATTTAAGTAGTTGGAGTGTCGCATTTAACGGCGCCGAACCGATTCGACATGATACTTTAGAGCGGTTTGCTGAAGCTTTTGCAGAATGTGGCTTTCGTAAAGAGGCATTCTACCCTTGTTACGGAATGGCTGAAACAACTTTGATGGTTTCCGGTGTTCAAAAGGCAACATCACCGATTATCAAAGCAGTTCAGAAATCAGCATTAGAATCTAATCGGGTAGTTGAATCAACTGCTAAGGATGAAGATGTTTACTATTTCGTTAGCTGTGGTCGAGTTATACCAGAACAGGAGGTAGTGATTGTAAATTCGGAAACGCTTAATTGTTGTCAACCGGATGAAATTGGGGAAATCTGGGTATCTGGGCCGAGTGTTGGTAAAGGTTATTGGAAGCGTCCTCAAGAGACAGAAGAAACCTTCCGTGCGTATTTATCAGACACGGGTAAGGGACCGTTTGTACGAACGGGAGATTTAGGTTTTTTGTGTAATGGAGAGCTTTTCATTACAGGCAGAGCAAAAGATTTAATTATTATTCGAGGTAGAAATCTTTATCCACAGGATATAGAGCTAACTGTAGAACGCAGTCACCCATCTTTACGTGCTGGTGCTGGTGCAGCATTTACAGTAGAGGTTAACAACGAAGAAAAGCTGATAATTGTACAGGAGTTGGAGTTTCGCGCCAAGCCAAATTTAGAAGAAGTAATTAGTGCGATTCGACAAGCGGTGACTGAAGAGTACGAGGTACAAGTTTATGCTGTAGTTTTAATTAAACCAGGTAGTATTCCCAAAACTTCGAGTGGTAAGATTCAAAGACGTGCAACTCGCGCTCAGTTTGAGTCAGGTACGCTGAACGTAGTTGTCAGCAAGGTTATAAAAATTAGTGATCTTGCCAGAAGGGAAACTCGATTACAACGAGAAGAACTTTTAGCGCTTTCTCCGAAGGAGTGTCAGTCGCTTTTAGAATCTTATCTAATTGAACAAGTCGCGCGGGCATTATCAATCGCGCCTGATGATATCAATCCTCAAGAACCGTTAAGTACTCTGGGACTTGATTCTTTAAAAGTATTTGAGTTGAAAAACCGGGTTGAAGTTGACTTAGAAGTTGAAGTATCTATAGCCGACTTTTTTGAAGGGATGAGTACGCGCTCACTAGTGACAAAGATACTCGCTCAAATGACAACAGACGCGATACCGTCTATATCCCTTAGCCAGCAAGAGAATAATACATCCATTTATCCCCTATCTTTTGCCCAGCAGGGACTTTGGTTTATCAATCAATTAACTCCCGATGCTCCTACATATAATATTCCTATAGTTATTAGCTTCAAAGGTTGTCTTAACTTAGCAGCGTTACAAGATAGCCTTAACGAAATGATTCAGCGCCATGAAGTCTTACGCACAAGCTTTACAGTGGTAGATGGACAACCCGTTCAAGTCATCAATCCACCTCTACCCTTAACTTTAGCGGTTGAAGATTTACGTACACTTAAGACAAGCGATCTCACTCAAGTTGCACAACGTTTAGCTAGCGAGTTCGCACAGCAGCCTTTTGACTTATCCGCTCAATTACTTTTACGTGCTAAAATTTTACAATTAGATAACAAAAATTATCAATTAATTGTAACTCTGCATCATATAATTGCAGATGGTTGGTCTATTGGAGTTTTTATCAAAGAACTAGCTGCGCTATATGAAGCATTTTCTGTTGGTAAACCGTCACCATCTGAATTACCCATTCAGTACAGAGATTTTGTCAATTGGCAACAAAAATGGCTTGATTCCGAACGCATTCAACCGTTACTGACCTACTGGAAACAAAAATTGCAGGGTGAGCTACCTGTACTGAATTTACCAACTGACCGTCCGCGTCCTCCAGTTCAAACATTTAAAGGCGCCCAAGCAAAATTAGTTCTTTCCCAAACCCTGAAAAAAGAACTGAAGAATTTGAGTCGTCAGCAGGGAGTAACTCTATTTATGACTTTGCTGACAGCCTTCAAAATTTTACTGTATCGCTATACAGGTCAGACTGATATTTTAGTCGGTTCGCCAATTGCCAATCGTAACAAAGCAGAAATTGAGTCATTAATAGGATTTTTTGTCAATGTTTTGGTTTTGCGTACAGAGCTTTCTTTTGACCTAAGTTTTCAAGATTTGTTAGCGCGCGTGAAGTCAACAGCTTTAGAAGCCTATGTTCACCAAGACTTACCTTTTGAAAAATTAGTAGAAGAACTACAGCCAAGTAGAGACCTCAGCTACAATCCACTATTTCAAGTGATGTTCGTTCTTCAAAATGTTCCTAAACCAAATTTAAGCTCATCTGATGTATCAATTAGTTATGAGGAGGGTTATAACGGTACATCTAAATTTGACTTGACATTGTTTATGGAGGACTCTGAACAAGGGTTAGTTGCGACTTGCGAGTACAACACGGATTTATTTAATACAGATACCGTTACTCGGATGCTTGGACACTTCCAGACTTTACTGGAAAGCATAGTTAGCGATCCCGAACAATGTATTTCAAAATTGCAATTATTAACACCACCTGAAGTACAACAGTTATTAGTTGAGTGGAATGATACTAAGACAGATTACCCTATAGACTTGTGTATTCATCAACTGTTTGAAGCGCAGGTAGGGAAAACACCGTCTGATATTGCTGTTATCTTTGAAAACCAACAATTAACTTACCACGAATTAAACAACCAAGCAAACCAACTAGCACATTATTTACAGCAACAGGGTGTAAAGCCAGATAAAATTGTTGGTGTTTTTATCGAACGCTCAGTCGAGATGGTGGTTGGGTTATTAGCAATTCTAAAAGCAGGCGGTGCTTATTTACCTTTAGACCCAGCTTATCCCAAAGAGCGTTTGGCATTCATGCTGGCAGATGCTCAAGCATCAATATTGTTAACGCAATCACATCTTGTTAATGAACTGCCACCACATCAAGTTCAATTGGTATGTATAGATACACAGGGTGCAATATTTGCTAATCATAGTAGTCAAAACTCAGGCAGTGAGGTTAAATCTGAAAATTTATCCTATGTAATTTATACTTCTGGCTCTACGGGCACACCCAAGGGAGTTATGAACACTCATAGGGGTTTGTGTAATCGCTTACTGTGGATGCAAGATGCTTATCAATTAAAAGCATCTGACCGGGTGTTGCAAAAAACTCCTTTTAGCTTTGATGTCTCTGTTTGGGAGGTTTTCTGGCCGTTGTTGACGGGTGCAAGTTTAGTTGTAGCTAAACCGGGTGGTCATTATGATCCTAGATATCTCGTCGAACTTATATGCCAACAGCAAATCACTACACTTCACTTTGTTCCATCTATGCTGCAAGCTTTTCTAGAGGAACAAGAGCATCGAAAGTGTAAGAGTATCAAGCGTGTAATTTGTAGTGGTGAAGCTTTGCCTTTTGAGCTACAGCAGCGATTTTTTGAGAGTTTAGATGCTCAGTTGTATAACCTCTATGGTCCAACGGAAGCGTCTATCGATGTAACTGCGTGGCACTGTCAATCTATTAGCAGTAGTAGAATTGTCCCTATTGGCCGTACCATTGCTAATACACAAATATTTATCTTAGATAAAAATTTGCAACCAGTTCCTATTGGAGTTCCTGGCGAACTCCATATTGCTGGTGTTGGATTAGCGCGCGGTTATTTAAATAGACCTGAGTTGACTAAAGAAAAGTTTATCCCTAATCCCTTTAATGATTTACAATTAGATAAAGGAGTTAAATCAGCACAATCCAAAACCAAAACTCTAAATGCCAGTTCTCGCCTTTACAAAACAGGTGATTTAGCACGCTATCGCCCAGATGGAAACATTGAATTTTTAGGTAGGATTGACCACCAAGTTAAAATTCGTGGAAATCGCATTGAACTGGGAGAAATCGAAGCAAAACTAGAACAGTACGCTCAGGTACGAGAAACGGTGGTAGTAGCTAGGGAAGATATACCAAACAACCTCCGACTAGTTGCATACCTAGTTCCTGATGAAGAAAAAACGCTTTCTATTAATGAAATACGCAATTTTCTCAAGGAACAGCTGCCTGAATATATGGTTCCTTCTACCTTTGTCTTGTTAGATGCTTTACCTTTGACACCCAATGGCAAAGTAGATCGTCGCGCCTTACCTGTGCCTGAAAAGGAGCGCCCCGAATTGACGGCAATATATCAGGCGCCTCTATCAAAAATCGAAAAAACTATTGCTAAGGTTTGGCAACAAGTGTTACAGTTAGAAAATATTGGTGTTAATGATAATTTCTTTGACTTAGGTGGAAATTCGCTATTGATGCTTCAGGTAAATAGTAAACTGCGTGAAATTTTGCAGCAAGATATATCAGTAGTAACAATGTTTCAAAATCCAAGTATCAAGTTATTATCACAATATTTGAGCCAAAAAATAAAACAAGAATCTGTTTTTGAATCGCTGCATGAGCGGGTACAAAAGCAAGTAGAAGCAAGCAATATGCAAAAAAAATTGTTTATGAAGAATCGAGCTAGTAGAAATATTTAGCGATAAATATAGCAATCCTAAATCATTTGTAAAGTTTTGCTTCTCTTCTTCCTTTCCTTTGCGTCCTTGGCGTCCCTTCGCTCCGCTCAAGGGCAACACGATTGCGGATTTTTTACACCAACATCATTTTTTGCAAATAAATTAGGAATGCTATATAACCCAAAAAATCATAAAATTTACTTTAGAAAATATGAACAATATTAATTTTTTACCAACTATGGCTAGTATCAAAACAATCTTTAACAACAATAATTGTAGTAGTATTCTCGATTTATCTGTCCAATCAAATTTAGATATTTTCAAAGATTTTAGCATTCTCCTTTTTAGAGGATTTAGCGTCAATTATGAGCAAATAAAAGCTTTTGCAGAGAAGTTTAGTTCTAGATTTGTTCTCGATAAAGATAGACCAATCGTTGATCCACGCAATAAGTTTGTAACTTTAGTAGACCCAGGAATGCATTATGTCAGTCCTCATTGTGAAAACGCAAACTCTCCCTTTCGTCCTGATGTAGTTTGGTTTTGCTGTGGTGTGCCAGCAGCACAAGGTGGTGAAACTTTATTTTGGGATGGTGTGCGAGTGTGGGAGGAAATTAGTGAAGAATTAAAACAGTTATTTGTTTCTAAGAAAATTAAATTCTTGCAAAAATTTCCTGCTGCTGACTGGAAGCGTTTTTTAGGTGCAGGTGCGATTATTACTGATATTAAGAAAACTTTGGATGTTATACAAGGATTGAGCTACCAGATCAACTCAGATCAATCTGTTTCTATCGAATATACTTGCTCTGCCATTGTAAAAACAAAATATGGTAACAAAGATGCTTTTGCTAACAGCTTAATTTCAGAGTATAAAAATCCTAGAGGAATAGTAACTTTTGAAGATGGTTCTCCTATTCCAGTAGCTGTAATCAATGAAATCCAAGAATTGATGAACAGTTTAACAAAGGTAATATCGTGGCAATCAGGGGATTTGGTAATGATTGACAATTGAATATTTTTACATGGTCGCAGGTCATTTTCTGATACGAAAAGGCGATTTTTTTTACTTCTAAGTTATCTGAAGTAATAGTTAGTTAATAATGAATTTTCAAGTAATAAATATTTAAAATATGAATAGTGAAAAAGCTTACGAACCATTAGAAGGAGTAGCCATTATTGGTTTAGCTGGCCGCTTTCCGGGAGCTAAAAATATAAAAGTTTTTTGGAAAAATTTGCAGGAGGGTGTAGAGTCTATATCATTTTTCACAGATGAGCAATTAATAGCTGCTGGTATTTCTCCTACTTTACTGAATGATAGTAATTACGTTAAGTATGGTGGCGCCTTAGAAAATATAGATTTATTTGATGCCTCATTCTTTGATATTAATTCTAAAGATGCGGAGGTTACAGACCCTCAACACCGTTTGTTTTTGGAATGTGCTTGGGAAGCTTTAGAAAATGCTGGATACGACTCACTTAGATGTGAAAGCCGAATAGGTGTCTATGCTGGTGCTAGCTTAAATAACTATTTATCTTTTGATTTAAATCATGACCAACCAGGATCAGCACAACTATACCAAAAATTGATTGGTAATGATAAAGATTTTCTCTCAACCCGTGTTTCTTATAAATTAAATCTTACTGGTCCAAGTATTACAGTTCAAACGGCTTGTTCTACATCATTAGTTGCTACCATCCTTGCGTACCAAAGTTTGCAAAATTACCAATGTGATATAGCTTTAGCGGGAGGAGTTTCGATACGAGTACCGCAAACGGGTTATTTACATCAGGAGGGGGGAACATTATCTCCTGATGGTCATTGCCGCGCGTTTGATGCCAAAGCTCAGGGAACAACTATTGGTAATGGCGTAGGAGTAGTTGTCCTCAAGCGACTTAGAGATGCAATTGCCGATGGTGACAGTATTTATGCTGTGATTAAAGGAACTGCTATTAATAACGATGGTTCCACAAAAGTTGGTTTCACGGCGCCTAGCGTAGATGGACAAGCTCTTGCGATTGCGGAAGCGATTATGTTAGCAGACGTGGAGCCTGAGACAATAAACTATATTGAAGCTCACGGTACTGGGACAAGCTTAGGAGACCCCATTGAAATTGCAGCGTTGACCAAAGTTTTCCGTGCTAGTACTAATAAAAATGGTTTCTGTGCCATTGGTTCAGTCAAAACAAATATTGGTCACTTAGATGCTGCTGCCGGAGTTGCAGGATTAATTAAGACAGCTCTTGCTCTTAAACATAAGTTAATTCCACCCAGTCTTAACTTTGAGCTGCCTAATCCCCAAATAGATTTTGCCAATAGTCCCTTTTTCGTTAATACAAAACTTACGGAATGGAAAGCAGGTTCTACTCCACGTCGTGCTGGTGTTAGTTCTCTTGGAATGGGAGGAACCAATGCCCACGTAGTTTTGGAAGAAGCTCCAATACTTCCGGTTTCAAGTCCTTCTCGCCCTTGGCAATTGCTATTACTCTCTGCTAAAACTGAGTCTGCTTTAGAAATTGCTACACAAAATCTTGCCAAACATTTGACAGAGCATCACCTCAACTTGGCAGATGTAGCATATACCTTGCAAGTGGGACGCAGAGAGTTTAATTATCGGCGAATACTTGTTTGTCGCGATACTCAAGATGCAATTAGTGCATTGAATCAGCAAGGACAACGAGTTTTTACTCAATTTCAAGAGCCATGCGCTCGCTCCATCGCTTTCATGTTTCCAGGACAGGGTTCTCAGTACATAGATATGGCTAAAGAACTCTACGAAACTGAGGCGGTATTTCGCGAGCAAGTAGAGCGGTGCTGTCTAATATTAAAACCCCATTTAGATTTGGATTTGCGTTCGCTAATTTATCCAGACAAGTTACATAAGGAAGCAGCAGAAAAGCTACAACAAACTTGCTTTGCTCAACCAGCATTATTCGTCATTGAGTATGGTTTGGCTCAGTTGTGGATGTCATGGGGTATTTCTCCCCAAACAATGATAGGGCACAGTATTGGGGAATACGTAGCAGCATGTTTTGCTGGTGTCATGTCTCTTGAAGATGCTTTAAGCTTAGTTGCTATACGTGGACGGTTGATGCAGCAACTGCCTTCAGGAAAAATGCTCTCTGTACCTTTAAAAGAAGCAGAAGTAAAACCCCTTCTTAACGAAAATTTATCTATAGGCGCCTGCAATGCACCCAACTCATGTGTAGTTTCGGGAACTCATGAAGCGATAGATGCTCTCAACTCGCAACTTGCAGCTAATGGTATAGAGTGTCGGCTTCTGCATACGTCCCACGCTTTTCATTCCCAGATGATGGAATCTATATTGGAACCATTCATCGTAGAAGTAAAAAAAGTAAAACTTAATCCTCCCCAGATTCCTTTTATTTCCAATCTCAGTGGAACTTGGATTACGCCAGAAGAAGCGACTGATGCAAATTATTGGGCAAAGCATTTACGGCAAACGGTGAGGTTTACTGCTGGCATTTCTACATTGTTACAACAGTCAAATCTTATCTTACTAGAAGTTGGACCTGGGCGTACTTTGTGTACCTTTGTCAAACAGCATCGCGAAAAACAAGAGGAGCAAATTATACTTTCTTCCTTACGCCATCCCAAGGAAGAACAGGCTGATATCGTATTCTTGCTAAACACTCTGGGTCGTCTTTGGCTAGCAGGAGTTTCCGTAGACTGGTTAAGCTTTTATACCTTGGAACGCCGTCATCGCCTTCCTTTACCGACGTATCCATTTGAACGACAAAGATATTGGATTGAAGCGGAGAAAAAATCTCAAACTCAAAATTATTTGACCACAAACCGTAAAAAGCCAGATGTCGCAGATTGGTTTTATATTCCTGTCTGGAAACAAGCAATCGCACCTCAAACTGTCAAATCAAGAGAAAAGGTGCTAATCTTTACCGATAATGGGGTTGGGGCACAAATAGCGAAGCATCTGGAAAAAAATGGATGTAATGTTATTACCGTGGCGCCAGCAGAGCGCTTTAGCAAACAAAGTGAACATGCGTATACCATTAATACTCAGTACCCTGAAGATTATGATGCCTTAATTAGAGATTTGCTCTTATTCGATCAACTTCCAGATGCGATATTACATTTATGGAGTACTACAACAAGCGACCAGATAGAATCTGAGATTGATTTCTTTGAAAGTTGTCAAAATAAAGGTTTCTACAGTCTACTATTCCTGGCACAGTCCCTTGATAAACAGGATATTACTCAGCCCATAGATATTTTGGTCGTAACCAATGATTTATATGACGTGACAGGTACAGAAAGTTTGAGTCCAGAAAAGGCGCCTGTAGTGGGAATGTGTAAAGTTATTCCACAACAGTATCCCAATATTACCTGCCGCAGTATTGATGTTGTAATTCCTGATACGGAAATTGCACAAAACCAACTGGTAGACCAAATACTTACAGAGTTAAATACAACATCATCTGGTATGATTGTTGCTTATCGTGGACATCATCGCTGGGTACAGACCTTTGAGCCATTCCACTCGGAAAGTACTACGCCCCCATTGCGCGCGGAAGGCGTATACCTAATTACTGGTGGGCTAGGAGGTATCGGTCTTGAGCTTGCAGAATACCTAGCCCGGACAGTGCGTTGCTCCCGGCTAATACTTACTAGCCATTCAGCTTTCCCTGCACCAGAACAATGGGATGAATGGTTGGCAACTCATGGCGAAGAAGATAAACATAGCCATCAAATATTAAAGCTACGCTCCCTTGAGGAGCAGGGTGCAGAAGTTTTGACCTTAAGTGCTGATGTCGCCAATGAGCCACAAATGCAAGCAGTGATTAATCAAGCAGTGCAGCGTTTTGGTAAAATTAATGGGGTTATCCATGCGGCTGGAATTAAATTATTTAAAACAATTCCAGAAATAAACAGAACTGAATGCGAACAGCAACTGAGGGCAAACGGATATGGACTTTTTGTATTAGAAAAAGTCTTGCGGGAAATAGAGCTTGATTTCTGTGTACTAGTATCCTCTTTATCATCTGTTGTTGGAGCTTTAGGTATGGCTGCTTATCCAGCAGCACACATATTTGCAGATGCTTTTGTTCATAAGCATAACCAAAGTAACCGTACACGCTGGATAGCAATCAACTGGGATAACTGGTTAACCAGTCAATTAGCTGTGGAACTAGCGACAAAACCAGAAATATCTACAGAATTATTCATCAAAAATCAAGAAGGAGTGGAGGTATTTGAACGAGTTTTATCGTTAAATAAAGTTAATCAGATAGTAGTCTCGACAACAGATTTACAAGCTAGAATTGAACAGTGGACTCAACCTAAAGAATTTCTAAATAAAGAAAAGTCTCAGCAATTTTATGCTAGACCAAACCTAGATAATAATTTTGTTGCTCCAAGAAATGAAATTGAGCAAAAAATCGCCACTATTTGGCAAGAAGTTTTAGGGATTGAAAAAATAGGTATATACGATAACTTTTTGGAGATAGGTGGTGATTCTCTCCTCAGCATTCAAATTACTGCTAAAGCCAACAAAGCAGGCTTGCGATTTACTAATCAGCATCTATTTGAATACCCAACCATTGTACAATTAGCAGAAGTAGCAAGCAGTACTAAAGCAGTGATTGCCGAACAGGGATTAGTCGAAGGTGAACTACCTTTAACACCTATCCAGCACTGGTTTTTTGAGCAGAATTTACTTGACTTGCATCATTGGAACCAAGCTGTTTTGTTAGAATTACAACAACCTATTAACCCAGTACTGTTGGAGCAGGTAATACAGCATTTGCTAGTACATCACGATGCTCTGCGTCTGCGTTTTGTGCATGATGGTTCTAGCTGGAAGCAGATAAATGCAGGTATTGAAGCAGGTATTGAAGCAGTGGCGCCGTTTTCACAGGTAGATTTATCAGCAATGTCACCGCAGTTGCAAGAAATAGCATTCGATAAACTTGCTAATCAGTTACAAGCTAGCTTAAACCTGTCAGATAGCCCAATTATCAGAGCAACATATTTTAATTTGGGAGAGCATAAACCAAGCCGTTTGCTGTTTGTTATTCACCATTTAGCTGTGGATGTTGGTTCTTGGCGGATTTTATTGGATGATTTGCAAACAGCATATCAACAACTAAGCCAAGGTCAAGCTATCAAGTTACCAACAAAAACGACATCATTTAAGCAATGGTCACAACGGTTAATTGAGTACGCACAATCAATAGAGCTAGAACGAGAGCAAGTTTACTGGTTGGCGCCAATACGTGAGTGGGTATCACCCCTACCAACAGATTTTTTAGATGGTGCTAATATTGTTGCATCAACTCAAACTGTTTCAGTCACTTTGAGTATTGAAGAAACCCGAAGGTTGCAAGAGGAAATAGCGACAACTTATAGAGTTCAGATAGATGATATATTGTTAGCTGCCTTAGCTATAGCAGTTTTAAAATGGACTGGAAACCAATCTTTATTGGTTGACTTAGAAGGTAATAGTAGAGAAGTGGTTTTTGATGACGTAGATTTGTCTAGAACAGTAGGCTGGTTTACTAATATTGCCCCCGTACTTTTGGAAGTTGCAGATACCTCTCAACCTCTGGAAGCACTAAAGGCAGTGAAAGAGCAACTTCGCAGTTTTCCTAATCAAGGGCTTGGTTATGGTGTGTTGCGTTATTTGAATAACGATGAGATAATTACAGATAAACTACGCTCGTTACAGGCAGCAGAGATAATTTTCCTTTATCTTGGTAATGTTGAGAAAAGTTTATCTCAATCTTCGTTGTTTAAGTTGTCCCAACAATCAAATGGTTCACCCCGGAGTACGCGGGGACAACGTAGTCACTTGTTAGAAGTTCAAGCTCTAGTTGTCCAAGAGCAATTAAAAGTAGATTGGATGTATAGCCAAAATATGCATCGGCAGAAAACAGTTGAGCAATTAGCTAGTGACTTTATGGCAACACTTCGGCTAATAATCGCTGACCCTGATTCAAATGTGGTACAAAACTATACTCCTTCTGATTTTGCTGAGTTTAAATCTAGTCAATGGAGTCAAGCTGACATAGATAGTATTTTGGCAGCTATTGATAAATCTTAGAGCAATCAATTCATCCAAAAAAATAGTAGTTAGATTGTAGGAATTGTAGGAAGTTTTTATAATGTATACAAATAACCAATCAATTACAAGAGTTCAAAATCCTAGTAAAAAAGAATTTGTAGAACTTTGGAAACAATGTCGGCCTTTTTTAATTGATGGTGTTGCAACCAACTGGAATGCTTACAGAAACTGGTTTAATAGTTATTTGTTAAGTAAATGTGGAAATGACATTATCCGTGTAAAATATTCAGAGCCTAATTTGTTGAATAATTATAACTATGTATTCCATAAATTTGGATTATAAAATATTTTTTATATTTAGAGAATTTTGTATATTATACAAATAATTAGCATCAGCCCCAATGCCGATAAAAATTTAAACATTAACATCAATTTTGTATTTAAATGATTCATAATGTTATGAAAGATATTGAAGATTTTTATCCTCTTTCATCAATGCAGCAGGGCATACTCTTTCATAGTCTTTATGCCCAAGGTTCAGGAGTATATTGTGAGTTGTTCAGTTGCAGCATACAGGGTGAGCTTGATATTATAGCATTTAAGCAAGCGTGGCAACAGTTAATGCGGCGCCATCCTATTTTGCGAACCTCCTTTGTTTGGAAAGGCTTGAAAGAACCTGCTCAGGTTGTACATAAGCAAGTTCTTTTACCTTGGGAGCAAAAAGATTGGCGTGCGATAAGCAGTTCTTTACAGAAAGACCATATAGAGGCTTTTCTGGTGGCGGAGCAACAGCGAGGATTTGAAATTTCTCAAGTTCCACTAATGCGTTTAACTTTAATTCAGTTAGCCGAGAACTATTATCAATTTGTTTGGAGTCATCATCATTTGCTCTTGGATGGGTGGTCTTCTTCTTTATTAGCAAATGAAGTTTTTAATTTTTATCAAGCATTCATCCAAGGTAAGGATTTAGATTTAAAATCACCCCGTCCTTATCGAGATTATATAGCTTGGCTGCAAAAGCAAAACCTTTCCGAAAGCGAAACCTTTTGGCGACAGTACTTGCACTCGTTTACTGCCGCTACTTCTTTAAAGTTAGGCGACACTCCCAGTCATGTACCTAGCCAGGAAAAAGACTATAGGCAACAACACCTCAAACTATCAAAATCTGAAACAGCAGCATTACAGTTTTTCGCACGACAGCAACAGTTGACGCTTAACACTTTAGTGCAGGGAGCATGGGCTATTCTTCTAAATCGTTATAATAGTGAGAATGATGTTGTCTTTGGGTGTGTCGTATCGGGTCGAGGCGACTTAGCAGGAGATGAATCAATAATAGGAGTATTAATTAATACCTTGCCAATGCGAGTATATGTTAATTCAGAAGAATACCTTTTGCCTTGGTTAAAGAAATTACAAGCACAGCAAAACGAAATACGTTACTATCAATATTGTCCGTTAATAGAAATTCAAAAGTGGAGCAATGTGCCAAGTGGGTCACCGCTATTTGAAAGTATACTTAATTTTCAGAATTACCCGGTAAATTTTTCCCAAGAACAGCAAGTTGGCAGCTTAAAACTTTCTGATATTCGTAATTATATATACCCTCATTATCCCCTCACGGTGTCAGTTCAGGTGGATTCAGAGTTATTGTTAGAGATTTTCTATGAACGCCACCGTTTTAACCCAAGTACGATAACTCGGATGCTGGGCCATTTCCGTACTTTGCTATTAGGCATGGCTGCTAATCAACAGCAACATATTAAGGACTTGCCTTTGTTGACTGCACAAGAACATCAGTTGTTGGTAGAGTGGAATAATACTTCTGTTGACTATTCTCCAAATCAGTGCATCCATGAGATATTTGAAGCTCATGCAGAACAAACGCCCGATACTGTAGCAGTTGTGTTTGAAGACCAACATTTGACCTACGGCGAACTCAATGCAAGAGCTAACCAGTTGGCGCATTGTTTGCGTTCACTAGGAGTTAAGCCAGAAGTATTAGTTGGAATTTATGTTGAGCGCTCGCTTGATATGGTAGTCGGGCTGTTAGCCATCCTCAAAGCAGGCGGCGCCTACGTACCGTTAGACCCTAGCTATCCCAAGGAACGCTTGGCTTACATGCTAGAAGACTGTCAAGCAAGCGTGTTGTTAACACAACAGTACTTAGTAGAAAGTCTACCAACTCACAAAGCTAAAGTGGTTTGCATTGATAGCAATTGGGAACTAATTGTCAATAACAAAATACAAAACCCTGTATGCAACATCACAGTCGATAACCTAGCTTACGTTATTTACACCTCTGGTTCTACTGGTAAACCAAAGGGTGCGATGAATACACATCGGGCAGTTAGCAATCGTTTACAGTGGATGCAAGATACTTACCAATTAACACCAGCAGATAGTGTTTTGCAGAAGACACCTTTCAGTTTCGATGTGTCGGTATGGGAATTTTTCTGGCCATTGCAAACGGGTGCGCGTTTAGTAATAGCTCAACCTGAAGGGCATCGAGATACTGGCTATTTAGTCAACTTGATAAACAAGGAGCAAATTACGACCTTACATTTTGTACCTTCGATGCTGCAAGTATTTTTGGAAGCAGAAGGTTTAGAAAATTGTCAGTCTCTTAAACGGGTGATCGCAAGTGGTGAGGCATTGCCAGCCCAACTTCAACAACGCTTTTTTAATCGACTTGATGCCCAATTGCATAATCTTTACGGCCCAACAGAAGCTGCGATTGATGTGACATACTGGGAATGCCAACAGCAAAACAGTAGCCAAGATGGCGTTAGCCATCAGACAGTTCCCATTGGGCGCCCAATAGCAAACATCCAGATTTATTTGCTTGATAGGTATCTAAACCCTGTTTCTGTAGGTGTAACGGGTGAAGTTTATATTGGTGGTGTGGGAGTTAGTAGGGGTTATTTAAATCGCCCCGATCTGACGGCAGAAAAGTTTATTCCTGACCCCTTTAGTAAACAACCAGGGCGCCTTTATAAAACCGGAGATAAGGCACGCTATTTAGCCAATGGTGAGATTGAATACCTTGGCCGCATTGACTATCAGGTAAAAGTGCGTGGTTTTCGCATTGAACTTGGAGAAGTTGAAGCTGTGCTTTGCCAACATCCAGCAGTACGAGAAACCGTAGTTGTAGTTCACTCTTCGGAAGCAGATTCTCAACGCTTAGTAGCCTATGTAGTTCCTCACACTGAGCAAACGTTAACAAATACTGAACTGCGGGGCTTTTTGGAGTTGAAGTTGCCAAATTATATGGTACCAGCAGCGTTTGTAATATTGGATGCACTACCACTAACACCTAACGGTAAGGTTGATCGTAGAACACTGCTTGTACTTGATACAATACGTCCAGAACTCGACGAAACTTTTGTTGCACCACAGACAACCGTTGAAAAACAGTTAGTTATTATTTGGGGAGAGGTATTGGGCTTGGAGAAAATAGGTATAAACGACAATTTTTTTGAATTAGGTGGAGATTCTATCCTAAGCCTTCAAGTCATATCTAAAGCCAATCAAGTGGGTTTACACCTGACTCCCAAGCAATTGTTTCAACATCAAACAATCGCTCAACTAGCGGCTGTAGCTGCAACAACTAGAAAAATCCAAGCAGAGCAGGTGGCAGTGACTGGTTTGCTAGAGTTAACACCTATTCAGCACTGGTTTTTTGAACAAAAGCAACCAGAAGTGCATCATTGGAACCAATCAGTGTTGTTAGAAGGGCAGAACATTGACCCTATAGTTTTAGAGAAAGTTGTACAGTCTTTACAAGTACATCACGATGTTCTACGTTTGCGATTTATACAGCAAGAATTTAGTATCGAGGCAGTTATCGTTAGCCCTGATAATGTGGTGCCACTTACATGCTTAGATTTTTCGACGCTGCCAAAAGGTGAACAAGCGGCAGCCATAGAAGCAGTAGCCAATAAACTGCAAGCAAGCTTAAATTTGTCAGAAGGACCGTTATTTCGGGTTGCTCTATTTGACCTAGGTAACAATCAACCTAGTTGCTTACTTTGGATTATTCACCACTTAGTTGTTGATGGTGTCTCTTGGCGAATTTTAATCGAAGATTTCCAAGCAGCTTACCAGCAAATTAGTCAGGGTAAAGCAATAAAGTTGCCACCCAAAACAACCTCTTATAAACAATGGTCTAACTGTCTACAAGAATATGCACAATCTTCAGCGTTGCATTCGGAGTTAAACTACTGGCTGACACAATATCAATATGTTCAGCCTATACCAATAGATTTTCCTGGTGGAGATAATACAGAAGCGACAACTTCTAGTGTATTGGTATCGCTGTCTGCGGAAGAAACTCAAGTTTTACTGCAACAGGTGCCAGCAGCTTACCGGGCGCAAATTAATGATGTATTGTTAACTGCTCTTATACAAGCATTTAACCAGTGGACAGGGCAAAGTTCTCTATTAATTAACTTAGAAGGGCATGGGCGAGAAGAACTGTTCGAGAATGTGGATTTATCAAGGACTGTGGGTTGGTTCACAACTATCTTCCCGGTACACCTAAGTCTTGAAAATGCCAACAACCTAGAAAAAGCTTTGAAATCGATTAAAGAGCAGTTACGATTAATTCCGAATCGAGGTATTGGCTATGGATTGCTGCGCTATCTCAGTCGGCATAAAGAAATAGCCGAGCGATTGAGTTCTTTGCCAAAAGCTGAAGTTGTTTTTAACTATTTAGGGCAGTTCGACAATTTTTTACCTGAGTTGTCCCAATTTAAACCGATAAAGGGGTCAATTGGTTCAGTTCATAGTCCCTATGGACACAAGCCTTATTTACTCGAAGTAGAGGTAGTGGCTGTAAATAGACAGTTGCAACTAAATTGGATTTACAGCAAAGACCTATATCGCCAAGACACAATTACAGGTTTAGCTCAAAATATGCTGTCGGCGCTACGTTATTTTATTGTTGGTTGCCAATTTGGACAAGATTTTAGTTACATACCCGCAGACTTTCCTGAAGCTCAACTTAACCAAGCAGAACTTGATAAAGTTTTTGAAGAATTAGAGTTAGATTAGTATAATTATTTGCTGTTAGTTAAAAAAAAAGTACTATGAATAAGAAAGATGTAGAGACAATTTATCCACTTTCGCCAGCGCAAGAAGGTATGCTATTTGGAACATTATCTTCTCCTAATTCAGGCATATATATTGAACAGTTAAGCTGTATTTTACAGGGAAATTTAAATATTCAGTTTTTTGAAAAAGCTTTGCAAATCTTGCTAGACCGTCATCCTATTTTGAGAACAGTTTTTGTGTGGAAAAAACAAGATGAACCAAGGCAGGTAGTTCTGCGGCAAGTACCAATTAATATAAATTATCAAGATTGGCGAAAATTAGAGCCATTGGTGCAGCAAAAACAGCTAGCAGACTACTTAAAGTTTGACCGTTATCAAGGGTTTGACCTTTCCAAACCTACAGTCATTCGTTTAGCACTATTCCAGTTGAACGTTAACAGCTATCAATTTGTCTGGAGCCATCATCACATTTTGATGGATGGTTGGTGTTTGCCCATTATTTTTAAGGAATTACTGTCTTTTTATCAAGCTATCACAAAGGATGAAGATTTATACTTGAAACCAAGCCGCCCCTATAAAGATTACATCACTTGGCTTAGGCAGCAAGATTGGACAGAAACTGAGACATTTTGGCGAAGTACATTGCGAGGTTTCACTCAACCGACAACTCTTGGATTAACAGTTGAAGCCAATAATTTACCTGATTCTTTTGAAAATAACTACGGTCAACAAGAAGCCTCACTATCAGTATCAGTTACAACTGCCCTTAAATTTTTAGCTCGTCAACATAAAATTACTTTGAACACCTTGATTCAGGGTATTTGGGCATTACTTTTATATCGTTATAGTGGTAATGCAGATGTAGTGTTTGGCATCACAGTATCTGGGCGTTCTGCAGAACTGGTTGGTATTGATTCGATGATTGGTTTATTCATCAATACCTTGCCTTTGAGAATAAAAATTTCTTCTAAAGTAGATTTTTGGTCTTGGTTACAAGATATATATGCTCATAACGAGGAAATCCGCCAATATGAATATAGTTCTGCCGGACAAATTCATCAATGGAGTGAAGTACCAGGAGCAATACCTTTATATGAAAGTTTGCTGGTTTTTCAAAACTATCCGACTAACTACTCTATTTTGCAATCTTCCGATTTAGATATCAGTGTCCGTCAAGTTACTTCTCAAGGGGCACAAACTCAATATCCTCTCACCTTGATGATTAATATTGATACAGAATGTAAATTCTCCCTTATTTATGATAAAAATCGTTTAGAGCATGTTAGTATTAATATAATTATTAAGCATTTATTAGAACTATTAGAAACTATAAGTGCTGATATACAAAATACAAATTTAAGTCCAGCAACACTTTTAAAGCAAATTCCTATTGACCAAATACCCTGTATAAAACCAAGGCTTAAAAGAGAACGAGAGGAATTAAGAAATGCTGTTTTGAGTCCACGTACTCCAGTAGAAGAAATATTAGTAAATATCTGGACTCAAATACTAAAACTGGAGCAAGTAGGAATTAATGATAACTTCTTTGAGTTAGGAGGACATTCATTATTAGCCACTCAAGTAACTTCTCGCATAAGGAAGACCTTTAATATAAATTTATCCTTGCACCGCTTGTTTGAGTCACCAACAATTGCCTCTCTAGCCAAAGATATCCAAGAGGCAATGAGAAAAGGAATGAAACAAGAAGCCCCTTCCATCAAGCATAGTAGCAGAAACAAATATCTACCCCTATCTTTTGCTCAAGAACGATTGTGGTTAGCAGAACAACTACACCCTGGTAGTTTTATATACAATGTTCCGGCAGCTGTGAGTCTCTTTGGTTCGCTAAACGTAGCTGCACTAGAGCAGAGTTTGGGTGAAATTGTACGTCGTCACGAAGCAATACGCACTAATTTTTCTCAAGTAGATGGGCAACCGTTCCAGGTAATTACCCCAGCACTTCCTTTCAAGCTGCCAATAGTGGACTTACAGAATTTACCTACAGCTAAACGGGAAATAAAAGTACAACAACTACTCACAGAGGAGTTCCAACGTACCTTTGACCTAGCTCAAGACCCATTGCTGCGGTGTACCCTCCTGCGCCTTAACGAGAACGAGTATTTAGCATTGTTTACCATCCATCATATTGTCTCGGATGGTTGGTCAATAAGTGTGTTGATTCGGGAGTTAGCAGCACTGTATGAAGCTTTCTCAGTAGGCAAACCCTCCCCACTCCCAGAACTACCGATTCAGTATGCAGACTTTGCTGTTTGGCAACGACAGTGGTTACAGGGAGAAGTATTAGCAACCCTACTTGCCTACTGGAAGAAGCAATTGGGGAATAACTTACCTGTACTGCAATTACCTACAACTCGTCCACGGGCAGAAGTTCATAACAACCAAAGTGGAACTTCGTCTTTTGTCATTCCCCCTAATTTGTCCGCAACCCTACAAACACTGTCTCGATCTGAAGGCGCCACCTTATTCATGACCCTGTTAGCAGGTTTTCAGGTGTTGCTACAACGTTACACTCATCAAGATGACATTGTTGTTGGTACTGATGTTGCTAACCGTAATCGATCTGAAACAGAACCACTAATTGGTTTCTTTATCAATTTACTGGTTTTACGCACCGACATGAGTGGTAATCCCAGTTTCCGAGATTTGCTCAAACGAGTACGTGAAGTAGCATTAGGAGCTTATGCTCATCAGGACTTGCCCTTTGATAAATTAGTGAAGGCTTTGCAACCCGAACGAAATTTAAGCCACACACCGCCATTATTTCAGGTATTGTTTGTCCTACAAAACACTCCGAATACAGCCCTAAAATTGCCAGGGCTAACGTTAAATTTATTGGAGGTAGAACACCAAGCGGCAAGGTTTGATTTAGCATTATTTCTTACCGAAACAGACCAGGGAATTGTGGGCAATTGGCAGTATAATGCTGACCTTTTTGACGCAAAAACCCTCACTCGTATGACAGAACATTTTTTGACTCTACTTAATGGCATTGTGGCGCAGCCCGATGCGCGAATCAATACTTTTAAAATGTTGACTGACGAGGAAATAGAACAACAAGCTGTGAAAAGAGATCAGAATAAAGCTGCCAAGCTTAAGAGGTTTATGACAGTTCAGCCTCAAGCTATAAACTTGTCTCAAGAGCAGCTAATTAAAACAGATTCTTTGCAACCTGGTGAAATATTACCTTTAGTAACAACTCCAAATATTGATAATATTGATATAGTAGACTGGGCTAAGAACAACCGTGAATTTATAGAAAGCAAATTACTACATCACGGTGCGATTCTGTTTCGGAATTTTGATTTAACCAATTCGGTTGCATTTGAAAACTTTGCTGAGGCTATTTGTCCCGGCTTATTTGGTGAATATGGAGATTTGCCTCGTGAAGGAATATCTGGTAAAGTCTATGGCTCGACTCCTTACCCGGCTGAACAGGCTATCTTATTTCATAATGAAAGTTCCCACATGCACTGCTGGCCGCAAAAAATCTGGTTTTTTTGTATAGAAGCGGCTCAAAAAGGTGGAGAAACACCAATAGTCGATTGTAGAAAAGTTTTTCGATTACTCGATGCAAAAGTGAGAGAAAAATTTGAGCAAAAGCAATTAATGTATGTTAGAAATTTTACTGATAGTTTAGATGTTAGCTGGCAAGAATTTTTTCATACTACAGATAAAGCAGAGGTAGAAGAGTATTGCCGTAAAGCTGCAATTACTTGTGAATGGAAACCAGATGGAGGTTTAAGAACACAACAAATTCGTCCGGCAATAATCAAGCATCCCAAAACAGGTGAAACTGTGTTTTTCAACCAGATACAATTACACCACTCATCCTACTTGGCGCCAGATGTTAAGGAATCTTTACTGTCTTTATTTGGCGAGGAAAATTTACCCCGTCATGTTTACTATGGTGATGGCTCTCCGATTGAAGATTCAGTAATTGCCGAACTTTCAGCAGTTTATCAAGAAGCTACAGTAGCTTTCCCTTGGCAGCAAGGAGACGTATTAATGCTAGATAACATGTTAACTGCTCACGGACGTAATCCTTATATAGGCTCCCGCAAGATTGTTGTAGCAATGGGAGAAATGATTTCTAACACAAGTGTGTAATATAAGGCTATAGGTAAAGCAGATGCAAACCCAAACTCTTAGTGGCTTTCAACTTTCACATCAACAGAAACGTCTTTGGTTATTACAACAAGATAGTTCTGTATACTTAACTCAAGGCGCCATTCGTATCGAAGGAACTCTCGAAATAGAAATTCTTAAATCCGCCATCAAACAAGTTATTAATCGACATGGAATACTGCGGACAAAGTTCCGTAGATTACCAGGTATAAAAATTCCAGTAATGACCTTGACAGATAGCTGCTCTTTTTTATGGCAAGATAGTGATTTAACTAATGATACGGAGCAGGTAGTGTCACTGAAAATTGAATCATTGATCACAGAGGAGACACGTAAAGTTTTTGATTTAGAGCAAGCTGTATTACATTTACACTTACTACAATTGTCATCTAATGAATACATTTTACTTGTTTCTATGCCTGCGCTTTGCGCGGATAACTGGACAATGAAAAATCTAGTTAATGAAATTAGTAACACATATTATAATTTAATCAAAGGCGACAAATTTTTAGATGAAGCTGCTCAGTATCTACAATTTTCAGAATGGCAAAATCAGTTGTTTCAAGATGAGGATGCGGCGAACGCTAATGAATACTGGCAAAAGCAAAAACTTTCTGACTCAAATACATTAACATTACCTTTTGAGAAAAATTCTTTAAAAAAATCTGGATTTGAGATTGACTATCTACGTTTGGTGATCGCTCCTAACGTAATGTCTAAGCTAGTAGCTCTAGCTCAAAAATATAATACTTCGGAATCTCTAGTTTTACTAGCATGTTGGCAAACTCTGATTTGGCGCCTCACAGCAAAGTCAGATATAGTCATCGGCATGGCAGTAGAGCGCAGGGAATATGAAGAACTTCATAGTTTAATGGGACTTGTAGCTACATGGTTGCCGATAAAAAGCCATTTGGCACCAGAATTACACTTAAGAGAAGTTATAGAAATAGCTCAACAAAATCTAGATGCAGCTTTGGAATGGCAGGATTATTTTGTTCCTGAACTTCTAGAAAATGACACAAACCTAGCTTTTCCTATTGGTTTTGAGTTTGAGCAATTACCCAAAAAACGCTCTGCTGCTGATCCATCATTTTCATTAGAAGAGTATTATAGTTGTATTGAGCAATTTAAAGTTAAACTCACCTGTACCTGGTGCGATGATTGTTTATTGGCAGATTTTTATTACGATGTCAACTGCTTCTCGGCAGATACAATTCAACGCTTAACTAGTCAGTTTCATACTTTGTTGGATAGTGTAACTAAGAATCCTGAGACACCAATTAGTCAATTAGAAATTCTCACTCAGAGTGCTTGTCAACAGCTGCTAGTCGAGTTTAACCAAACCCACATTGATTACCCAAAAGATAAATGTATTCACCAACTGTTTGAAGAACAAGCTTCAAAAACACCTAACAACATTGCCGTTGTATTTGAAGACCAGAAACTAACCTATGCTGAACTGAATAAGAGTGCTAATCAATTAGCTTATTACCTGCAAAAGTTGGGAGTAGAAAAAGACGTAGTTGTAGGTATTGCAACCGAGCGATCGCACTTGATGTTAGTTGCGATGCTGGGTATACTCAAAGCTGGTGGTGCTTACCTACCACTCGACCCAACTTTACCCACAGAAAGTCTAGCCTTTCGACTTCAGGATGCTCAAGCATCAATACTGTTGACACAACAAGGCATTGATTCCATTTCCGATCTCAAATCCAAAGTTCCCAATCAAACATTAGTGTATTTAGATACTGATTGGGAAATAATTAGTAGTGAAAATACAGGAAATCCTTTAAACAAAGTTACGCATGAGAATCTAGTTTATGTTATTTACACCTCAGGTTCAACTGGCAAACCCAAGGGTGTAGCAATTGAGCATCAACAACTTAGTAATTACCTATATGGCATTTTAGAAAAACTGGAATTGCCAGCAGGTGTTAGTTTCGCTAGTGTTTCCACCTTCGCCGCCGACTTGGGTAATACAATGATTTTTCCCAGTCTGTGTACTGGCGGATGTTTGCATATAGTCTCTTGGGAACGAGCATCCGATGCAGCAGCACTGGCAGAATATTTCCGCTGCCATGTTATTGACTGCCTTAAGATTGTTCCCTCCCACTTAGCGGCATTGCTAAGTTCCGGTAATATCGAGTCCATTTTACCTCGTCAGCTACTGATTTTTGGAGGTGAAGCCGCAGGTTGGCAACTGATTGAGACAATTCAGCAGCATGTACCCAACTGCCGAATTATTAATCACTATGGTCCAACGGAAACCACTGTTGGGGTGCTAACTTATGCAGTTAATAAGCAAAAGTATAGAGAACAAAAATCACAAACGGTTCCTATTGGAAAACCAATAGCCAACACCCAGATTTATGTGCTGGATGACAACCAAAAGCCAGTTGCGATGGGAGTGCCTGGAGAACTCTATATTGGTGGAAAATCGCTGGCGCGGGGTTATATCAACCGTCCCGAACTAACAAAGGAGCGGTTTATTATTAATCCCTTCCTCAATTTTGAATCAGGGGAGTTTACTGAGAAGTCAAAACCATTAAATCCCATATTTAGCCAGAGGCTTTATAGAACGGGCGATTTGGTATGCTATTTGCCAGACGGAAATATCGAATTTCTCGGGCGCCTCGACAATCAGGTAAAAATTCGGGGCTTCCGTATCGAGTTGGGAGAAATCGAAGCTACACTCTCGCAATACCCAGCAGTGCAGGGAATTGCAGTTATAGCAACAGAGGAAGAACTTGGCGATCGGCGCCTTATCGCTTATATTGTTCCCAACAACGACGAGCGAACCCTCAGCACACAACACTCAACACTGATTAACGACCTCCGCAATTTCCTCAAAGAAAAGTTACCGGAGTATATGATCCCGTCTGCTTTCGTGGTGTTAAAAGCTTTACCACTGACAGCAAATGGCAAAGTAGACCGTTATGCCCTTCCTGCACCAGACGCAGTATTACAAGAAAAAACCTTTGTTGTTCCGCGTAACCCAATAGAGGAAGTATTAGCAGGGATATGGTCACAGTTGCTGGGTGTATCACCCTTAAGTATTGACGATGATTTCTTTGACTTAGGAGGACATTCTCTGCTTGCAACTCAAATAATTTCCCGGATACGCATTATATTCGGAGTAGAAATACCTTTGCGGCAATTGTTTGTATCGTCAACAGTGGCGAAACTAGCGGTACATATAGAAGCAGCAATAGCAAGCAGTCATCAACAGATGTCGCTAATCTCTCCTGTTTCCAGGGATAGAGACTTGCCTCTGTCTTTTGCTCAGTGGCGATTATGGTTTTTCCAGCAATTGGAACCTGAATCTTCCACCTATAACCTGCTTAGAGCTATTCGCCTCACAGGTGTGCTGAATATCACAGCATTACAGCAAAGCTTTAACGAAATTTTGCGTCGTCACGAAGTTTTGCGAACAACCTTTGCCACAATCAATGGGCAACCATTGCAAGTCATCCATCCTAAAATAGATTTGAAATTGCCTATTGTAGATTTGACTCAGATTCAAAATCAAGAATCAACAATCCAAAATTTTCTACTTGAAGAAGCACAACAAAGTTTTGATTTAGCTCAAGGTCCATTACTAAGAACCACTCTACTACGACTAGGTGAAGAAGAACATGTGTTAATTTTAACATTACATCACATAGTTTCCGATGCTTGGTCAACTGGTGTGTTGGTTAGTGAGTCGGCAGCACTATATGCAGCATTTTGTGAGGGTAAACCCTCTCCCCTAGAAGAACTGCCGATTCAGTATGCTGATTTTGCTATTTGGCAACGGGAGTGGTTACAGCAACAGCAGTTACAAACCCAGTTAGATTATTGGAAAAAGCAACTCCAAGGCAACTTACCAGTATTAGAACTGAAGAGCGATCGTCCCCGGCCTGCGATCCAAACCTTTGCAGGTGAGGAGTATTCCCTTGTACTACCCAAGGAACTCTCACAAGCCCTGAAGAAACTTAGTCAGCAAGAAGGTGTAACCTTATTCATGACCTTGTTGGCAGCCTTCAAAACCTTACTTTATCGCTATACAGGGCAAACAGATATTTTAATTGGTTCTCCTATTGCCAACCGCAACCGAGCCGAGATTGAGAATTTAATCGGCTTTTTTGTCAATACTTTGGTGCTACGAACTGATTTGTCTGACAATCCCAGCTTTATTCAATTGTTAGCGCGCGTGCGAGATTGTACTTTGTCTGCATACGCCCACCAGGATTTACCTTTTGAGAAACTACTAGAGGAATTACAACCGGAACGAGACACCAGCCACATGCCACTGTTCCAGGTAATGTTTGTCTTGCAGAATACCCCAAGCAAAACCTTGGAGTTACCAAGTTTAAGAATACAGCCTATAGAAGTCAAGGGTAAAACGGCAAAATTTGATTTGACGCTATTTATAGAAGATACTGAACATGGGCTGATTGCTAGCTTTGAGTACAACACTGACTTGTTCGATCAGCCGACGATTTGTCGCCTAGGACAGCATTTTCAAACTTTGCTTGCAGGAATTATTACCAATCCAACACAACACCTTTGCGAGCTATCCTTGCTCACAGCTACTGAGCAGCAACAATTAAGAGAATGGAACAGTACTGCAACTGATTATGAAAATGAATTGTGTCTCCATCAATTATTTGAATTGCAGGCACAAAAAACCCCAGATGCTGTAGCAGTAGTCTTTGAAAATCAGCAAATAACCTATCAAGAACTTAATTGCCGTGCAAATCAACTAGCACATTATTTGCAAAAGCTGGGAGTAAAACCAGAGGTATTAGTAGGGATTTGTGTTGAGCGCTCTCTAGAGATGATAATTGGACTATTGGGTATTCTGAAAGCAGGTGGTGCATATGTACCTCTAGACCCAAGCTATCCTCAACAGCGATTAGCTTTTATGCTAGAAAACTCTCAAACTCCTGTTTTGTTGTGTCAGCAGCACTTAGTTAAGAACTTTCCTGCTCATACAACTAAGCTAGTTTGCTTAGATACCAACTGGGAACTAATCACTGATCAAAGCTCTGAAAACCCAGTCTGCAATCTTACCCCCGATAACCTAGCCTACGTCATTTATACTTCTGGCTCTACGGGTAGACCCAAGGGAGCAATGAATACCCACAGAGGTGTGGCTAATTTCCTCACCGCTATGCAACAGCAATTTGGATTAACCAATCAAGATTCTCTGTTATCGGTGACAACCTTATCCTTTGATATTGCAGTTTTGGAACTGTTTCTGCCTTTAACGGTAGGAGCTAAAGTAATTCTTGCCAGTAGGGAAGTAGCGATAGACGGTACACAGTTACTAAAGCGACTCAAGTCAGATATAACGGTCATGCAAGCTACCCCAGCAACTTGGCGAATGTTACTAGAAGCAGGATGGCAATCTAACCCACAATTAAAAATTCTCTGTGGTGGGGAAGCTTTACCAGCTAAATTAGCCCAACAATTGCGGCAAAGAAGTGCTGGGGTCTGGAATTTGTATGGACCAACGGAAACTACTATCTGGTCTACAATTCATCAAGTTGATGAGCGAGAAACATCAGTTCCAATTGGTCGCCCGATTGCCAATACTCAAATATATTTGCTTGATCCGAATTTTAACCTCGTTCCTGTGGGAGTTATAGGCGAACTGTACATTGGTGGTGTGGGAGTCGGTAGGGGGTATTTGCACAATCCTCAACTCACATCTGAGAAATTTATTCCTAACCCCTTTAGTGACAATCCAGGCGCGCGTCTTTACAAATCTGGAGACTTAGCGTGCTACTTGCCAGACGGAACCATAGAATTCTTGGGGCGGATTGATTACCAACTAAAGGTGCGAGGATTCCGCATTGAGCTAGGAGAAATTGAGGCAGTACTGAGTCAGCATCCAGCAGTGGGGGAAACTGTGGTTGTAATACGGGAAGATACTCCTGGTGACAAGCGTTTAGTAGCTTATTTAGTACCGACTAAGCACTTACAGCAAGATGAGATTTTTAACTCATCAACTTTAAGTGATAATGCTGAAATTAATAAGAATGGTAGTAATTTTATATCACAGTTACGCCTATTTTTGCAAGAAAGATTGCCAGAATATATGCTACCGTCAGCTTTTGTGCTGATAGAATCTTTGCCTTTGACTCCTAGTGGGAAGGTAAACCGTCAAGCCTTACCTGCACCAGATATATCCAAAGGCAACCTAGAAATAGATTTTGCCCCACCCCGTACTTCCACAGAGAAGGTAGTGGCAAATATCTGGAGTCAGGTATTAAAGAGAGAACAGGTAGGTATTCACGATAACTTCTTTGATTTGGGTGGACATTCTCTACTAGCTACCCAGGTTATTTCTCGATTATGGGAAGCGTTTAAAGTCGAGTTACCTTTACGTAGCTTGTTTGAAGAACCTACTGTAGCAAAGCTTGTTAAATACATTGAAAAAATTCTTACAGTCCAACAGCTACAGACTCTGACTATCGACATAGCAGATGACCGCGAGGAGATAGAGTTATGAAAACTATCGAAGAGTTTTTGTCTTACCTATGTAGCCTAGACATAAAACTTTGGGCTGAAGGCGATCGTCTACGCTGTAATGCTCCCAAAGAAAAGTTAACACCAGCTTTAAAAGCTGAATTAGGCGAGCGCAAAGCAGAAATCTTAGCATTTTTACGCAAGACCAATATTTCAAATTACGCTCAAAATTACGCTCAAAAATTAATTCAACCTATTCCAAGAGAGGGAAACATCCCCCTATCCTTTGCTCAACAACGCCTATGGTTTATCGATCAATTTGAATCTGGCAGTTCCCTCTATAACGTACCCATAGCTTTGCACTTAAAGGGTGTGCTGAATGTGGCTGCACTGTCGCAAACCCTTAATGAAATTGTGCGGCGCCACGAAGGTTTACGAACCTCATTTATCTTAGTAGAGGGTCAACCCGTTCAGCTAATTACTCCCGAATTAATTATCAATTTGCCCATAGTAGACCTTCAGGATTTATCTGAGGTCGAGCAGAAAGATCAAGTTCTACAGATAATTAGTAGTGAAGCAAAGCGACCTTTTAATTTAGCTCAAGCCCCGTTACTGCGAGCTAGCTTACTACGTCTGAATGAGGTAGAACATATAGTAACCTTCACAATGCACCACATTATATCCGACGGTTGGTCAATGGGTGTACTTGTTCAAGAAGTAGCAGCCCTTTACGAAGCATTTTCCAAATGTCAGCCTTCACAACTTCCAGAACTACCCATCCAATATGCAGACTTTGCCCTTTGGCAGCGGCAATGGTTGCAGGGAGAGGTGCTAGAATCACAGTTAGCATACTGGCAAAAGCAACTTGGAGGCAACCTTCCTGTGTTACAGTTGCCCACGAACTTTAAGCGGCCTAAAGTTCAAACTTTTCAAGGTGCAACAAAATCATTTTCTTTATCCAAAAATTTAACCGAGGCGCTTGAGACACTAAGCCATAATGAGAACGTTACTCTCTTCATGACCTTGCTCGCCGCGTTTAAAACTTTATTATATCGCTACACAGGACAGGAGGATATTTTGGTAGGTTCGCCTGTCGCTAATCGCAACCAGGAAAAACTTGAATTGCTAATAGGGTTTTTTGTCAATACCCTAGTACTACGTACAGATTTATCTGGCAATCCCAGTTTTCGAGAATTATTAAAGCGTGTGCGTGAAGTGACACTGGGAGCGTATACTCACCAAGATTTACCCTTTGAGCAATTAGTAGAGAAACTCCACCCAGAACGCAATCTCAGCCATACGCCGTTGTTCCAGGTGATGTTTCAACTGCAAAACACACCTAATCAAACTTTGGAACTACCAGGTTTGACTTGGAAAACTTTGGAATTCCACAACCAAACGTCAAAGTTTGATCTCAGCCTCTCAATGGTAGAAACTGAGTCAGGGCTGATTGGCAAACTGGAGTACAATACAGACCTTTTTGAGGTTGCAACTATCACCCGGATGCAGGGACATTTCCAAACTTTACTGGAAGGTATTATTGCTAACCCAGAACAGGCGATTTCTGATTTGCCGTTGTTGACGGATGCTGAGGAGTATCAATTACTGGCATGGAATCAGACTAAAGTTGACTATCCTTCAGGATTGTGTATCCATCAATTATTTGAGGCGCAGGTGGAGCAAACCCCAGAGAGCATAGCTTTAGTTTATGATGATTCTCAACTTACTTACCAAGAACTAAACCAACGGGCAAACCAATTAGCACACTATTTGCAAACATTGGGAGTTGCGCTAGAGGTATTGGTGGGAATTTGTGTTGAACGTTCCTTAGAAACGGTCATAAGTATATTAGCTATCCTCAAAGCAGGCGGAGCTTATTTACCCCTCGACCCAGCTTACCCTCCAGAGCGATTGAATTGGATGTTGGAGGATGCTAAAGTATCAGTACTGCTTACGCAAAAACACTTAACAACATTACTTAATACAAGTGCGAAAATTATTTGTCTGGATGCAACTTGGGATTTAATCGCCCAAAGTTCTGCATCGAATTTAGTAGACTGCAAAGTCAAATCTGAAAATTTAGCTTATGTCATCTATACTTCCGGTTCTACAGGTAAATCAAAGGGGGTACTGATTCAGCATAACAGCCTTGTTAATGCTTATTTCGCCTGGGGACAAGCTTATAAACTACGTTCTGAAGTAACTTGTCATCTGCAAATGGCTAGCTTTTCTTTCGATGTATTTTCTGGGGATTTGGTGCGCGCATTATGTTCAGGTGGTAAGTTAGTTTTATGTCCAAGAGAATTGCTGTTATCGCCTCAAGAATTATACAGTCTCATCCAAAAAGAGCAGGTTGATTGTGCGGAATTTGTCCCGGCAGTTTTGAGAAATCTAATGCAATATCTCCAGGAAACTCAGCAGCGTCTTGACTCGATACGGTTACTAATTTGTGGTTCTGATAGTTGGTATGGAAAAGAATACCAAAGTTTTTTAAAATATTGCAGTAGTAAAACTCGCTTGATTAATTCTTATGGTGTAACAGAAGCCACGATTGATAGTTCATACTTTGAAAGTTCAATAGAAAATTTATCCCTTGAACAGTTGGTTCCGATCGGGCGCCCTTTTGATAATGTTGAATTATATATTTTAGATGTAAATTTACAGCCAGTGCCGATTGGTGTTTCTGGAGAACTTTATATTGGTGGTGCAGGGTTAGCTAGAGGGTATCTTAACCGCCCTGATTTGACGGCTGAAAGGTTTATAGATAATCCTTTTAAGCAAGCTCACTATAATAAAAATAATACATATATTATAGATAAATTCTCTGCTAACTCTACATTGTCTAAGGCGAACCACAACTTAAATTTGAACACTCGCCTTTATAAAACAGGGGATTTAGCTCGTTATTTGCCAGATGGTAATATTGAATTTATCAGAAGAATTGACTACCAAGTCAAAGTTAGAGGTTTCCGTATTGAAATAGGTGAAGTGGAGGCAGTATTAAATCAATATACAGATGTAAAGGAGGTTGTAGTTGTAGTTAGAGAAGATATACCAAGTGACAAACGTTTAGTTGCTTATATTGTTCCCTTATCCGGCGAGATTAAAATTTCAGAGTTACGCCGTTTTCTCAAAGAGAAGTTACCAGATTATATGATACCTGGTGCTTTTGTTATTCTCGAATCTTTACCGCTCACACCTAATGGTAAAGTTAATCGTAAAGCTTTACCAGCACCTGATTTAACTCAAAAACAGATAGGAAAAAGTTTTAAACTGCCTCGCACTAATTTTCAAGAAGTATTAATTGGTATTTGGAGCCAGCTTCTGAATTTACAAGAAATTGAAATTGGCATTGGTGATAACTTTTTTGATTTGGGAGGGCATTCTCTACTTGCAACCCAACTTATTTCTCGAATTCGTCAGATATTCAATGTAGAATTGCCATTGCGCTGTGTATTTGCAGAACCTACGATTAATGAACTAGCAGCTAATATTCAGACGATGCTTCAGCAAGGACAAAACTTGCAAATTCCTCCAATACTACCCACCCCACGTAACGCAGGATTACCTTTATCTTTTGCCCAAGCAAGACTTTGGTTTATAGCGCAATTGCAACCCGGTAGTACGTATAATATTTTTCACGCAATACGCTTAAAAGGTTCACTGAACCAAACAGCGCTAGAACAAAGCATCAATGAAATTATTCGTCGTCATGAAGTTTTACGCACAAGATTAATCACTGTTGATGGGCAACCTGTGCAGATGATTGTTCCTAGTTTGCAATTAAGTTTGCCATTGATAGACCTGCAAGCCTTTACAGCAACCGAACAAGAGGCTAAGGTACAGCAACTTATGGAGCAAGAAGCCCAACAGCCTTTTGATTTAGCTCAAGGTTCCTTGCTAAGAATTACTCTTCTGAAGTTGAATCCAGAAGATAATGTCGTTTTCTTTACAATGCATCATATCGTTTCTGACGCTTGGTCGATGGCAATATTGCTTAAAGAAGTAGCTCATTTATACGAAGCTTTCTGTAACGGCAAAGCCTCACCCTTACCAGAATTACCCATACAATATGCAGACTTTGCGGTTTGGCAGCGAGAGTGGCTAACGGGAGAAGTGCTAGAAACTCAACTTGCCTATTGGAAACAACAACTATCTGACAATCTTCCCTTACTAAAACTACCCATAGACCATCCTCGACCGTTAGTTCAAAATTACCAGGGGGGAAGACAGTCTTTAACTTTACCCAATCTATCTAAAACTTTGAAAAAGTTCAGTAATGAGGAAGGGGTAACGCTGTTTATGACACTACTTGCAGCTTTTATTACTCTATTGCATTACTACACAGAGCAAGACGACATAGTTGTGGGTACAGATGTTGCTAACCGTAACCAAGGTGAAACTGAGCAATTAATTGGATTTTTTGTCAACCAGTTAGTATTACGTACCTACCTGGGGGGGAATCCTAGTTTTCGAGAGTTACTAAAAAGAGTGCGTGAAGTCACTTTAGGAGCTTACGCTCACCAAGATTTGCCTTTTGACAAACTAGTTGAGGTTCTCAATCCAGATCGGAAGTTGAACCATACACCGTTGTTTCAGGTCAAAATTATACTTCAAAATGCTCCTGTCGAATCCTTAGAAATGTCTGGCTTAACCCTAACTCCTTTAGAGTTTCAAAATACGACAGTAACACATGATTTACTTTTAGAGCTTAAAGATACAGAGTCAGGAATCACCGGATTATTTAAGTACAATACAGACTTATTTGATGCTAACAATATAGCTCGAATGATAAGACATTTTGAAGCAATTTTATCCAAGATTACAACAGACCCTTCTTTGAAACTCAATGACTTAAAAGAAGCTCTGAGTCAAGCAGACAAGCAAGAACTTTTCTCTCAAGAACAAGCTTATCAAAATACTTTGCAAAAGAACTTAACTAGCATCAAACGTAAATCGGTTAGCAGCTAACAAATGCAAGTAGGAGAATAATGGACATTAACAAAATTAAGAATCAAGAAATAAGTTTGAGTAAAATAAAGCGAAAATCGATCAATATTTCTCAGGAAGAATTGATAAAAACAGGTTTTTTGTTACCAAACATAAACTATCCTTTAGTAATTAAGCCAGTCGTTAAAGGTGTTAATTTGCTCCAATGGGCTGGTGATAATTGTGATTTACTTCAGCAGAAGTTGTTAAAATATGGAGCTATTCTCTTTCGTAATTTTAATGTTAAAACAATAGATGAGTTTGAACAGATTATTGCAGCTACTTGTGGGGAAGCGTTAGAGTATCGCTACCGAGCATCGCCACGAACACTAGTAAGTGGTAGAATCTATACATCAACTGACTATCCTGCCGAGCAAAGTATATTTCCTCACAATGAACACGCTTACTCTCCTACTTTCCCATTAAAAATATTCTTCTTTTGCCAAATTCCAGCGCAGCAAGGAGGAGAAACCCCTATCGGTAGTTGTCGAAACGTCTTTAAACGCATTCACCCAGAAATACGTAATCGCTTCATTGAAAAGAAAGTGATGTATATGCGTAATTTTGGTGATGGATTTGGTCTTCCTTGGCAAACTGTATTTCAAACCTCAGAAAAAGCTAAAGTAGAGGAGTATTGCCTGAGCAAGGGAATCGAATTTGAATGGAAAGATGGTAATCGTTTAAGAACTCGTCAAATTGGGCCTGCTGTTATCAAACACCCTCAAACAGGTGAAATAGTTTGGTTCAATCATGCTACTTTTTTCCATGTTTCGACATTGGAACCAACAATAAGTAAGGAATTGTTGGCAAATTTTCAAGAAGAAGACCTTCCAAACAATACTTATTACGGTGATGGTTCTCCCATTGAACCTGATGTTTTAGACCATCTGCGCGCAGCTTATCAGCAAGAAATGGTTACATTTCCTTGGGAAAAAGGAGACATATTAATGTTAGATAATCTGTTAACTGTACACGCGCGTAAACCATATGTACCACCACGAAAAATTTTAGTGGGAATGGCAGAACCATTAAACAGTGTAAATAGTGAAGAAAATAGCGAAGACCTGTCAATAATTGAAAAAGGAGACTGAGATATGTTAAAAGAAATTATTGAGGGGTTTCGACTTTCTCCTCAGCAAGAACATCTATGGTTGTTACAACAAGTTGACAAAAACTCGGTTTATCTTGTTAACTGCACTATTTTAATTGAAGGACATATTGAAACGCATTCCTTAGTCACTGCTTTAGAGCATGTCGTTAATCGGCATGAAATTTTACGTACTACATTTAATTGCTTGCCTGGAATGAATATTCCAGTTCAAGTTATCAATAACCATCATAATTTAATTGTTAATCAGCAATTGGGATTTAAGTATTCTGAATTGCCAGAACTAGATAAAATAAAGGCAATCTATCAGGAGGTAAACCAGTTACATTTTAACTTTAAACAAGGGTCACTTCTACATACTTACCTTGTTACTTTATCTGCTAATAAGCATATGCTATTTATTAGTATGCCTGCTCTTTGTGCAGATAGTAAAACTCTGAGAAATTTTGTCAAAGAACTAGGGCGTTGCTATACAGCCTGCTTAGAGGATGAAAAACTATCTGATGAACCGTTGCAATATGTAGATTTTGCCGAGTGGCAGAATGAGTTACTAGAAGCAGAATACGCAGAAATTGGTAGAAAATATTGGCAAAAACAAGATTTTTCTAAGCATCTCAATTTACAGATTAATTTTGCTCATCCCCTTGTGGACAAAAAAGAATTTTTACCAAAAGTTATCAGTTCAAAAGTTGCACCTGAACTGGTAGCTAAAATTTCTGCAATAGCACAAAAGTATGACACTTCAGTTTTTATATTTTTATTGGCTTGTTGGCAAGTTCTAGTTTGGCGCCTCACAGGAGAATCGAAAATTGTCGTTGGCACAAGTTTTACTGGTCGGAAATATGAAGAGCTAAAAGATGCTTTAGGTTTATTTGCTAAATATTTGCCACTTCAGACTCTATTATCAGAAGGATTTGACTTTAGCGATATCTTGCAACAAGTGATCACATCTGTACAGGAGATGGATAAATGGCAGGAAAGTTTTGTTTGGGAACAAAATTTTAGCCTAGATGAGAAGACGGAGAAAATTGAACAGTTATCTTATTTTCCTATTTGCTTTGATTACGAGCAAGAACCAGCAAAATACTCTAACAAAAACGTATCTTTTTCAATTTACAAACAGTATGCCTGTATTGACAGATTTCAAATTAAGCTTTCTTGTTTTGCTTGCGATAATGCTTTAATTACAGAGTTACATTATAATTCTGCACAACTGCAAACAGAAGATGTTCAACGCCTAGCAGAATATTTTCACCAATTAGTAGAAAGTGCCATTAATAATCCACAAACTATAATTAGTAAGCTAGAGATTTTAAACGAACGTCATCTTCAACAACTCTTAATTGAATTTAACCAAAAGCAAACCAGTTACCCACAAAATAAGTGTATTCACCAATTATTTGAAAAACAAGTACAGCTAACACCAAATAATATTGCAGTTACATTTGCACACGAACGACTCACCTACGCTGAATTAAATGCTCGTGCCAATCAACTTGCTCACTACCTACAAACACTAGGAGTAGGTTCAGAGGTATTAGTGGGAATTTGTGTAGAGCGTTCGCTCTTAATGGTAGTTGGTATTCTTGGTATTCTCAAAGCTGGTGGAGCTTACGTACCGCTCGACCCAACTTATCCACAAGAACGCTTGGCTTTTATATTAAAAGATACTCAAACACCAGTTTTATTAACTCAGCAGAAACTGCTAGAAGTTTTACCTGTTCATCAAGCGCAAACAGTTTGTTTAGATACTGCCTGGGAAACTATCGCTCAAGAAAGTAAGGAAAATTCTCCTCTTAATGAAAATTATCCAGAAAATTTAGCATATGTTATTTACACCTCTGGTTCTACAGGTAAACCGAAAGGAGTGCAAATTACACACAGGAACCTTGTTCACTCAACTACTGCGCGTATTGCTTACTATACTGAACCAGTTACCAACTTTTTACTACTTTCTTCGTTTGCTTTCGATAGTTCAGTAGCAGGCATTTTCTGGACACTTTGCTCTGGAGCAGTCCTTCACCTTCCTCAAGAAGGTTTGCTCCTAGAAGTACCAAAACTTCTAGAGTTGATACAGAAATGTTATATCTCTCATTTATTAAGCCTTCCCTCTTTGTATGCTCTAATTCTGGAACAGGCAAAACCCGGACAGTTAATTTCACTTCGCACCGTCATCGTCGCGGGTGAGTCTTGTACTACAGAATTGTTACAAAGTCATTACAAATTGCAGCCTGAAACGTCTTTGTTTAACGAGTATGGACCAACAGAAGCAACAGTTTGGAGTAGCGTTCATCACTGTCGCCCCGAGTATACTGCAACCCAAGTATCTATTGGTACACCTATTCCCAATACACAGATTTATATACTAGATTCTCATTTACACCCTGTTCCTGTTGGTGTTCTAGGTGAAAT
This sequence comes from Calothrix sp. FI2-JRJ7, assembly GCA_019359675.1. Taxonomy (GTDB): domain Bacteria; phylum Cyanobacteriota; class Cyanobacteriia; order Cyanobacteriales; family Nostocaceae; genus Dulcicalothrix. The sequence continues at coordinate 19,279 of JAHHGX010000068.1, read as the reverse complement.
ATATATTAGCGGCGAAGGCATAGCTAGAGGCTATCTTAACCACCCTGAAATGACTGCTGAGAAATTTATTCCCAATCCCTTTAGCCATAATACAGGTACACGTTTATACAAAACTGGAGATTTGGCTCGTTATTTGAGCGATGGCAACATTGAGTTTCTTGGACGTATTGACAACCAAGTAAAAATTCGAGGCTACCGTGTTGAATTAGGGGAGGTTGAGGCGCTATTAAATCAGCACCCTAAAGTACGGGAAGCTGTAGTTGTGGCGCGCGAGGAAACAAAAGGAGATAAACGTTTAATTGCTTACATCGTTTCTAAGCAAGAATCAGCCCTTTCTATCAACGAGCTACACGGCATCCTTGTAGAAAAACTACCAGAATATATGGCGCCGTCTACCTTTATACTGTTAAAAGAACTTCCATTAACTCCCAACGGCAAAGTAAATCGTCTGGCACTACCAGCACCTGAGAATATACGCTCAGAATTGTTAGGACTTTTTGCTCCTCCTCGCAACAAGATTGAAGAAATACTTGCCAAAATCTGGGCTGATATTTTGAAAGTTGAACAAGTTGGTATCCACGACAACTTCTTTGACTTAGGGGGGCATTCTTTGTTAACAACTCAGATGCTTGCTAAAGTACAAGAAACTTTACAAGTAGATGTATCTTTACGCAGTTTGTTAGAAATGCCTACAGTCGCAGGGTTAGCTGAGAGCATTGAGAAAGCTTGCACAACAGAAGCTAATGCTAAGGTTGTGAATCTTAAGGCTGAAGCTGTTTTAGACCCAACAATTTATCCTGAAGCTACAGGTAAGTTTGTAGCCGAACCAGCTAATATATTCTTAACGGGGGCAACAGGCTTTTTGGGTGCGTTTTTACTGAGCGAACTGATACAGCAGACCAAAGCTGATATATATTGTTTAGTTCGCTCTCAAAGTATTGAAGAAGCTAAGAAAAAGCTGCAAAGTAGTCTAGAAGCTTATGCGATTTGGAATGAAGATTTTAGTTCCAGAATAATTCCTGTTGTTGGTAACTTATCTGAGCCACTTTTGGGTTTAAAAGCCGAGCAATTTGAACTGATGGCACGTCAAATTGATGTCATTTATCACAATGGAGCTTGGGTTCATCATATTTATCCATACGCTATTCTCAAACAAACTAATGTAATAGGAACCCAAGAAGTTTTGAGGTTAGCAAGTCAAATTAAAACTAAGCCCGTACATTTTATTTCTAGTTCTAGTGTTTTTTCCTCAAGTGGTGATTCTGAGGTGAAAGTAATTTATGAACAAGATAATTTTGATGATAGCCACTTACCTAGTAATGGCTATAGTCAAACCAAATGGGTTAGCGAAAAATTAGTAAAAATTGCTGGTGAAAGAGGGGTTCCTATATGTATTTATAGACCGTCACGCATATCAGGGCATAGTGAAACTGGTGTTTTTAATCCCAATGACTTTTTGTACAAACTGATAGTAGGCTGTGTTCAACTTGGAAGCGCGCCAGCTACAGACATTAGAGAAAATATAGTACCAGTGGATTATGTAAGCAAAGCTATAGTTTATTTATCCAAACAAAAAGAATCTTTACGTAAGAATTTTCACTTAGTCAATCCTCAGATACTCCACTCAAGTATACTGATTGAGCATATCCGCTCGCTTGGTTATCAGCTTGAACAGGTTTCCTATGACGAATGGCGAGAAAAATTACTTAACATTACTAAAGGTTCATCAGAGCATCCCTTGTATCCATTAGTACCATTTTTCCCAGCAATAAACTCAGAAGAAAAAACTGTCGATTCAAGTTCAAGATTTATACTACAGTTTGACTGCCAAAACACATTCGATGGACTTGCAGGTACTTCTATCACTTGTCCGGCAATAGATAATCAGCTACTTAGTACTTATTTTACATACTTAAATAAAAAAGGTTTTTTCCAACATTAGACTTTAGCGAAAATAAACACAGGAGAAATAATTCAATGACTTCAGCAACTCGTTATGTTGCAAGGTTAACTTTGCAACAGGAAAAACACTTAGGAGATTTGATAACTCGCTACAACCAGCAAACGAAAAAATCAAAACAACTCTCCCAAACCTACCGTCCTGTTTTAGCTGACAATAAAAATTTAGGAGAGTTTAATTTCCTCTTTAAAGAAATGTACTATCCCATTATTGCTCAACGCTCTTTGGGCGCCAAAATATGGGATGTTGATGATAATGAATATGTAGATTTGATGATGGGGTTAGGAATAAATCTTTTTGGTCATAACCCGCCTTTTATTAAAGAAGCCTTAACAGAGCAACTTGATAAAGGAATTCAAATTGGTCCCCAATCAGAACTTGCAGGAGAAGTAGCTGAGTTAATTTCTGAACTCACAGGGATGGAGCGGATAGCTTTTAGTAATACAGGTACAGAAGCCGTAATGACAGCTATACGTATAGCAAGAGCGGTAACAGGACGCAACAAAATTGTTATATTTTCAGGTTCTTATCATGGTCATTTTGATGGTACTTTAGTTAAAGCAGGAACATCAGAACAAAATTTAGATGTAAGTGTTCAGGGGGCGCCAATATCTCCTGGGGTACTACCCAATTTTGTCAAAGATGTTTTGGTTTTAGATTATGACAACCCGCAATCACTAGAAATCATCAAACATTATCAACAAGAACTCGCAGCTGTTTTAGTTGTTCCCGTCCAAACTAGCAGACCAGGTTTACAACCAAAAGCATTTCTCCAACAACTGCGCTCATTAACTTTAGCAGCAAATATTACTTTAATATTTGATGAAATGGTTACAGGCTTCCGCATACATCCAGGTGGCGCCCAAGCTTATTTCGGCGTTCAAGCAGATATAGCCACCTATGGAAAGATTGTTGGTGGTGGTATGCCCATTGGAGTTATTGCTGGTAAAGCTATCTATATGGATACAATTGACGGAGGTATATGGAATTATGGAGATAATTCCTATCCTCAGACGAACAAAACATTTTTTGCAGGCACTTTCTGCAAGCATCCCTTAGCTATGGCTGCTGCACGAGCAGTTCTTAAACACCTCAAAGCCGAAGGTCCCTCACTTCAAGAGCAATTAAATCTACGCACATCTCAATTTGTAGCATCTTTGAGTACTTACTTTCAAGAAGAAGAGGTACCAATCAGAATGGCAAATTTTGGTTCATTATTTGGTCCAGCTGCCTTAAAAAATCATGCCTCTGAGGGCAACACTTTTACTTCGTCGGGCATAGATTTGTTACGCTATCAGTTACTTTATAGAAAAGTTCACCTTCTAGGTGCAAGTGGCTATTTATCTACAGCTCACACAGTTCAAAATATAGATTACGTAATTGAAGCAGTGAAGGAAAGTGTTTCGGAACTCCGTCAAGGAGGTTTTTTAACTACTTAATATCACATTTTTTTTGAAAGATATTACCAATTAACAGGAAAAAACAATGTACCAAGACGAAAAAGAAGATACCACAATCTACAAAGTTGTAGTAAATCACGAAGAACAGTATTCCATTTGGCCTGCCGACCGAGAAAGTCCTCTTGGTTGGAGGGACACGGACAAAAATGGTCTGAAGCAGGAATGTCTTGAATATATTAAGCAAGTTTGGACTGATATGAGACCTTTAAGTTTAAGGAAGAAAATGGAAGAAGCTGCTGGTCAAGCTTGATCATTGTTTGAAAATGCTGTTGCTGAGTGGCAGTGAACTACAAACTCTGAAATTTCAGGTCTGTGCTGAAGACTCTCAGCCAGACCAAAAAAGATGAATATTACATCGTATGCGGTTCATTCTGATTTGTTCAGGATGACAGTATTGGAGAGTTGCAATCTTACATCATACTGCAAGTTTTTGTCAACATATTTCTAACAATTTAATGCTAATTACTCTCTTTTACTATTTTTTTATTTTCAAAAAATTTATTCGTTCATGGGGGGGCTATTTACAAGCATTTTATATATATCGATTGGTTTGGTGCCTGCTGGTCTTTTTATTACTGGCTTGATAATATGGCAAAAACGGGCTTGGGTAAGGGCGAAACGACGAGATACAAGTTGGCTAATTCGATAAAGATTCTAAACGATACTACTACTCAGATAGCTAGCCCCGATTGCTAGTCAACCTTTATTATGCAGGCTTTCATCATCATCTGGATTGGTCAGACAATTGATAACTGATAAGTAAAGCAGTTGATTCGTCGTTTCAACCACCACTCAACTTGAAATACATGCTGAGGCTTTACACAGTCAGTCTTATCAATGCGAACAAATTAACTATTTGGCTTGAGCAAACGCGCTAACTCTCGCACTAACGTGGACTATTATCTAACACAGATAAATTTATTGATAATCTATATTAATAGAATCTTAACAAACGTAGTATTAGCATCCAAGCCAATTTACTAAGCATGAATATTATTTACAACGTAGCGTCACACACCATCTGAACGTGGCAAACGGCGCCTGCTTGTCGTACTTTGGCCAAAAATAATGATATTATTTTTCAATAGCTACATATGTAGTCTGTTTCCCTAATTCTACCTGAACAAGCAAAGCAAATATGGCTCTAACCATCTCGGAAGAAGAATTTTACAAACAAATAGTTCGAGTTGAAGAGAAAAATATTTCGCCATACCAAACTATTGAAATACCGTTAAATGACCCAAAAAATCTGAGTAAAGGGTATCGTCGGTCAATTGAGATTTGTCCCGGACTAAATTTTTTAATTGATGATTATACATTGCAAGAAGATTTAATTGTTGAGTTAGCAGATGGTACACCTGGCTCACAATTGGAGTTAAGCTTCAGTCTTTTAGGCGATAATTATACAGAAAAAACTCCTTCGGGACAAAATTTTTTTTCGGTTGGGTGGCATTCAGGAGAAGGGGGCTTCTTCAAATGGCAAGCAGGTTCGCGCGTTCTCAAATTTGATATCCATCTTGAAGTCTCGTTCTTCCAAACCATGATTGCCTCGGAGCTTGAGCAGTTACCGCAACAGATGCGACGAGTCATGGAAGTAGAAGGAGAACCAGATTATTTTCATTTCGCGAAAACTACTTCAGCAATGCAAAATCTGATAAATCAAATTTTAAACTGTCCATATCAGGGGATCACGAGAAGATTATATTTGGAAAGTAAAGCATTAGAACTAATCGCGCTACGCTTAGAACAAATTAAAAGTGATTCACCTACAAATATATCCAGCAGTTTTAAGCCTGATGATATTGACCGTATTTATGGCGCCAGAGATATTTTAATTAAAAATCTTGACAAACCACCTTCATTAATGGAACTCGCGCGAATGGTAGGTTTGAACGACTGCACCCTCAAAAAAGGTTTCCGCGAAGTATTTGGAACCACCGCATTTGGGTATCTATACGATTATCGCCTGGAAAAAGCGCGACATTTACTCGAAGCAGGAGGCGCCAAAGTTACAGATGTAGTTCAAATGGTGGGATTTCGTGACCGCAGTTACTTTGCTGCTGCTTTTCGCAAGAAGTTCGGCATGAATCCAAGTATTTATCTTAAAAATTCCGCCTAGCCACCATAAAAATTCCGTCTAGCCACCAAAACCATCTTCACTCGTAAAGAGCTTACCTCTAAGCTTATTGATAAATATTCCTTTTGGTAGTGTGAGAGAATGTTAAATAAACTACAATACTTATTTGTAACATTTAGTAGTGCATTTTGGGTGTTTTTTCCTGCTTCTGCAAAGGCAGAGGTAAAGAAAGATTCTGCTACTCAAGAAAATTATATATCAAGAATTTCTCAACTCAGTGAATTTCCAAAGCCTGCGACAACAATTAAAGAATGGCTTTCTCAATCACCTGCTTCACCATCTCCATCTTTGGTGACGGGTGTTCGTATTAACCAAACGAAAGAAGGCATCGAAGTCATTTTAGACACCTTAGATGCAAAAAAGCTCCAGCCCACAAGCCGCAGCGAAGGTAATAGCCTGATTGTAGATATTCCCAATGCTCAATTGCGTTATTCAGATGGAAATGTATTCCGACAAGAAAAGCCTATTGCAGGAATTGCTGAAGTATCGGTAACAAATAGCGATGCTAATAATGTTAGGTTGATTGTGACGGGAGAGACAACTTTACCGAATGTGGAGTTGTTTGACAGCGACGAAGGTTTAATTTTTGGAGTGGCGCAAAACCCTACCCTTCCCTCGCCTGAGCAAGGGGAACGACAGAGCCAGGGATCAACACCGCAGCAATCACAAACACCGCAAAGTCAGGGATCAACACCGCAGCAATCACAAACACCGCAAAGCCAGGGATCAACACCGCAGCAATCACAAACAGAGCAAAAGCCAGAACAACCCTCTTCGGAACCAATTGAATTAGTTGTGACGGGTGAACAAGACAGCTATAAAGTCGATACTACAACAACTGGGACACGCACAGATACGCCTTTACGTGATGTTCCACAAGCAATTCAAGTTATACCTCGACAAGTACTAGAAGACCAGCAAGTGGAGCGTTTAAATGATGCGCTACGAAATTCACCTAGTGTTGTACCTGATAATTCAGTACGTTCTGCATTTGAAGGTTTTACCATTCGGGGTTTTTCAAACCGGAATATTATTCGTAATGGTTTGAGGGATGACACTAGTATTACGAGTAATATTCTCACAGAAAACATTGAACAGATAGAGGTGTTGCGAGGTCCAGCTTCAGTTATTTTTGGTCAAGGTGGCGCCGGAGGTACAGTAAACGTTGTTACTAAAAAGCCTTTAAGTACACCTTTTTATTCAGTAGAAGGTACTATTGGCAATTTTAATACCTATGGCGGCTCAATTGATTTGACTGGTCCTCTAAATAATGACAAAACTTTGTTATATCGTTTAAACGCTGCGGCTTCGAGTACAGATACATTCGTTGATTTTTTTAATAGAGAACTTTATTCGATTGCTCCTAGTTTTACTTGGATAATAGGCAAGGATACCCAGTTCACTGTAGAAGCAGAATATTCAGACCAGAGACAACCGAATGATAGAGGTTTACCTGCTCTAGGGACTGTTTTATCTAACCCCAATGGTAAAATTCCTATCAGCCGTTTCATTGGTGAACCTTCTATTGACCAAAATAATCGGCGCCCTTTTAGACTCAGCTATAATTTTGAACATCGTTTGAGCAAAGATTGGCAATTACGGAATGCTTTCAACTTCTCATATTTAAGCACTCAGCAGAATTCCGTTTTCCCAGTTAGTTTATCAGAAGATAATCGCACTTTGACAAGAGGGTTAGTCGTTGCTAAATTTGCTCAACAAACTTATACCCTTGACACAAACATTGTTGGTAATTTTAAAACAGGTAACATTGACCATAAGTTGTTAATAGGTGTTGAATTGTCAAGAGACCGTTCTTTTCAAGAAGGAAGAAACTTTTTTCAGGAACTTAGTTCTATAGACTTATTTAATCCAGTCTATGGCCGTGAAAATGTTGGCGCCCCTCTTGAGGAAATTGCTGATGAACCGAGTCAATCAGATGGTTTGGGTATTTATTTACAAGACCAAATTGCTTTTTCCGATAACTTTAAATTAGTTTTAGGTGGTAGGTTTGATATAGTCAACCAAAAGTTAGAATCCCAAGGTGAGACAACATCATTTCAACAAGACGAAGCTTTTAGCCCTCGCATTGGTTTTGTTTATCAGCCTAGCAAACAAGTTTCGCTTTACGCTAACTACAGTCGCTCCTTTCAACAGGTGGCGGGAACCAACTTCGATAGAAGGCTATTTGAACCAGAGCGGGGTACACAATATGAAGTAGGTGTTAAACTAGATTGGACAGAAAGGCTTTCTTCTACATTCGCTTTATATCAAATTACACGCTCAAATGTTCTAACCACTGACCCTAGAGACCCTAAAGGCTTATCTTCTATTCAAACTGGAGAACAAAGAAGTAGGGGAATTGAGTTAGATATCACTGGAGAAATTTTACCTGGATGGAAAATTATTGCTGGTTATGCTTACACCGATGCAATAGTTTCAGAAGATAATGATCCGATTCTAGAAGGTAATAGAATTAATAATGTACCAGAACATGCCTTCAATTTGTGGAGTACATACGAAATTCAAAAGGGTAGTTTGCAAGGTTTGGGATTTGGATTAGGACTATTTTATATAGGAGAAAGACAAGGAGACTTAGATAATACTTTCACTTTACCTAGTTATGTACGCACCGATGCTGCTTTATTCTACCGCAAAAATAACTTCCGAGCCGCTTTAAATCTACAAAATTTGTTAGACACTGATTATTTTGAAGCTGCACAAAACAACTTGCGTGTTTTCCCCGGCGCCCCAAGGACGGTAAAATTTACTTTAGGTTGGCAATTTTAATCGTCATGTTGAAAAAAATTCTCAAGTTATTTTGTCTAATGGGATTAGCTATTGTGCTAGTTACAGGGTGCTATCAACCTGTAAATAACAATAGCTACTATTTAAACAATAAAAAAGAAATATCTGAGTGTAGAAAAGTTCAACATCTATTAGGAGAAAGCTGTGTTCCCATTAAACCTCAGCGTATAATTGTTACCGATCAAGAGTCCTTAGAAATAGTTGTAGCTTTAGGTTTTCAGCCTGTAGGAGCAGTCAAAGCAAATATTGTAGGGAGTAAAGCGCGTATTTTAGCAGGGAGAATAGAAAATATAACTTATTTAGGAAAAGAAAGCCAGCCTAATCTTGAAAAAATGGTACAATTACAGCCAGATTTGATTTTAGGGTTAAGAATTAATAGCCAAGCCTATAAGTTATACTCCCAAATTGCCCCCACAGTGACATTTGATTTTAATCATGCCGCTTGGGAAAAAGATTTACAATTAATTGCTCAAGCGCTAAATAGAACAGAACAAGCTAACAAATTACTATTTCAATACCAGAACAAAATAAAACAAATTCAAAAACTTATCAACAACCAGCTAAAACATATAGATATTTCTGTGAGTAGGTTTTATGCAGGATGGAACTTCACTGAATTCCAAACTCCACAGTCTTTTTCTGGAAGTATTTTACAAGAAATTGGATTTGCAGTACCAAAACAACAACAATTCCTTAAAGAAAAAGATTCAGACGGAACCTATGTAACTATTAGTAAGGAGAGCATCGAATTGTTGGATGCAGATATTTTGTTTGTAGCATTAGACCCAGGTTCAGAGAAAAACTTCAACAAATACCGAAATAATCCTTTATGGCAAACACTTAATGTTGTTAAAACCCAGCGTGTTTATACAGTTGATTCTGGTCACTGGATATTTGGCAGCGTTTTATCAGCGAATGCTATCTTAGATGATTTACTTCAGATTCCCGACTTATTAAAAAAGCCAGGAATCTAAATTTTCAATGAAAATAAACAAAAATCAAATAACATAAGTAATGTTAAAACCAAAAAATCCTGAAATATCTAACTTTTTTGAAGAGATATTTGTCATTGCTAAACAAAGATTAGGTAGTTTCTATACTGATTGCATTACTTTTTATACTCCTGCTCAAGACGCTGAGGTAATTTCACTTGCAGAATATCTACAATCTGAAAAACTTTTATCTTTGTTTAAAGCAACATCTTTTTACCAAAAAAGTCAGGATATCCGTGTCGCTGCATCTATATGTAACAAAGTTTATAACTGGAAAACTTTACCGGGTGTTTTAGCTTTGATGACATGGGCAGGTGTAGGGTTAGATGCATCTGTTGACAATGTAAGTTTTGTTTTAGAAAACGGTGAACCAAAAGCATTATACTTTCATGACCTGAGTCGTAGTGTAATTTACCCACAGCGTTTGCCTATTGCGCTTCCTCAAAACTATCAAGGCAAGTTAGTTAATAGTGTTAAAGAATTACACAAATTTGTATTCACTGGATTGTTTCAAAACAATATTAACACCGTAGTTGATCTTATCCACAGCTTGACTAAACTTTCTAAAAAAACAATGTGGGGAAATACAGTCAATGCTTCGGAGGGTTTGTATGAAGATTTTAGTAAATGTGCAAGTCCCGAAGCGGTGAAAGCAGATTACTCAGTTTTATTTGAACAACCATACAGTTTAGTAAGAGAAGGGAGTAACCCCCTTTACAATTTAGTGCGTACCGAAGAAATAAATGAACCTGGTTTACCCAATAAATATACGGTTCGCGTTACTTGCTGTTTATATTATCTAATTCCACCACATGACGAGAAGTGTACTAACTGTCCTCTGCTAAAACCGCGCGAACGTATTGCTCAAATCAAGCAAGAAATGACCGAGGTGGATTGAAATGGCGCCACAACAACCTGCAAGCTTACAAACTTTTACAATTATTTGGCTCGGTCAGGTCGTCTCTACCATCGGAACGTACATGACCAACTTTGCCATATCTTTGTGGGTATGGCAACTCACTACTTCAGCTACTGCTCTCACCTTAGTTGCTTTCTTTTCTCAAATCCTCCGTATTCCCACTACTCTCTTTGCTGGAATTATAGTAGACCGTTTCAACCGCAAAAACTTAATGATTCTCGGTGATACTATCGCTGCTATTTCTAATTGTGCCTTACTTGCACTTTACCTTACGAATAATTTACAGATTTGGCATCTTTACTTCACTGGCGCCATTAATGGGTGTTTTCAGCAAATTCAAAACTTAGCTTACGAAGCTTCTTTAACTCAAATTGTTCCAAAATGGCATTACGCGCGCGCAACCAGTATGGGGTCTGTAGTTCATTATGGTCCGGTTATTCTGGCGCCTGCTTTTGCGGGTAGTTTATACCCCCTAATTGGTTTAGCAGGAATATTAGTGATAGATTTACTGAGCTTTTTAATTGCAATTATAACTTTGTATTTGGTAGCAATTCCTCAACCTCCTCAGACAAATACAGAACAAACATCGGCAAATTTATTAACAGATATAACATTTGGTTTTCGCTACTTGCTTACAAATCCAAGTTTGCGGAGTTTTCTATTAGCTATCAGCTTATTTTGGTTCGCCCATGACTTTGCAGGTTCTGTAGGAGACGCAATGATTCTCGCGCGTAGCAATAATAACCCCACCGTATTAGCTAGTATTTCTGCTGCTGCTGGTATTTCCGGTGTGATGGCAGCAATTATTTTTAGTATTTGGTCTGGTACTAAACCACGTATTTATGGAATGCTGCTGGGATTTATCGGCGCCGGTGCAAGTAAAACTATATTTGGACTAGGACGTAATTTATCAATTTGGGTACCCGCTCAGTTTTGTTCTTCTTTAAACTTTCCTTTGATGGAAAGCAGCGAAACAGCAATTTGGCTAGCAAAAATTCCCCCTAACTTACAAGGTAGAGTATTTGCGGCAAAGTCACTGATGTCACAGCTAATGTCAAGTTTTGCAACCCTGATAGCAGGACCCTTAGCAGATAAAGTATTAGAACCAGCAACAATATTAAAGGGAGGAATATTTGGAAGCGGTAAAGGTACGGGAATTGCTTTTGTGTACGTAATAGGCGCCGTGTGTATGTTTCTAGTCGGTTTGCTTGGGTTTACTTTCCCCTCACTGCGAGATATAGAAAACATTTTGCCAGATTATGATGAAGTGGCTTTACAGCAAAGATAATCACACATTTACATGATACTGCAACTTTTGTCAACATATTCTAGCAGCTCTCTACGACTATTCTGCTTTCCTTATGCGGGCAGTAGCTCTTTGATTTTTCGCACATGGGCTTCTTGTCTACCCGAAAGCATCGAAGTTTGTCCCGTAGAACTTTCAGGAAGGGGAACTCAAATGAAGTCAGCACCATTTACACAAATGGCGCCTCTCGTTAATGCAGTTACCCCCATCCTTTTGCCCTATTTAGATAAGCCATTTGCTTTTTTTGGTCATAGTATGGGTGGCTTGCTCAGTTTTGAGCTTGCCCGTCAACTTCGTAGAGAGCATGGTATAAGCCCTATTCACCTATTTGTTTCTGCGAGCCGCGCGCCCCAAATTTCGTCAAAAAAACCACCCATTCATGCGCTACCAGAAACTGAGTTCAAACAAGAACTTCGTCGTCTCAATGGTACACCTGCTTCAGTATTGGAAAACAATGAATTGATGCAACTGCTTATCCCTATACTACGGGCAGATTTTGCAGTTCTCGAAACTTATGCATACACTTCGGAGGCGCCACTTGAATGTCCAATCACTGCTTTTGGTGGCTTACAAGACCAAGAAGTCAGTCTTGAAGAACTTCAAGGATGGCGAGAGCAAACAAAGGCTTTCTCGTTACAAATGTTTCCTGGCGACCACTTTTTCATACACTCTGCCCAAGCACTTTTACTTAAAACCTTAGCTGAATCCCTAAAGGCGCCAACTTGTACATAGCCATTGATTTTAGTTTACTGATGAGCAAAGCAGTTGATTCTTGGTTTCAACCATTACTCAGCTTGAAATTAACAAGTCAGGAAGTTCATGTTTAGCCTGTTTATATTGACACAGGTTGTATTAAGTATATCAGTTGAGTCAAATTTGGTAAATTTTTATTAAAAATGTTAACGCTGACTTGACTTACGCTACATAAACTGGGTTTTTAACTAATATGGGGGCGCAAGAAGTAATGGAATTAATTTAGAAACCGGGTTTTTGTAGAAACCCGGTTTCTTTAAATTAACCTGGTTTTGTTTCTAATAATTCAGCGATAGCTTGATGTTCTACAGGAGTTTGAACTGGGGGGTCTTGACGTGCGTCGGTGATTAACCAGTCTAACTGTGCTTCTTGAACGTCGATGGTGGCGCCAGTTTTATCGACACAGTAGCGACCAAACACTAGTTTATCAACTAAACGAACACCGGGTCCCAAGCGTGACCATTCAAAAATAACGCTATTATCAACGGTGGCGCCACTGCAAATCCAGCAGTTGGGGCCAATCATTGCAGGGCCAATAATTTTGGCGCCGTCTTCAATTTTTGTCATACCACCAATGTAGACTGGGCCTGTAATATCTACTTTATCCCAGTTAATTGCGACGTTTAACCCAGTGTAAATACCAGGCGCCACTTCATGACCTGGAATTTGGACGTTTTTGATTTCTCCTAATAATACACCGCGAATTGCGCGCCAGTAATCGGGTACTTTACCAATATCAACCCATTCAAAGTCCATTGGTTTCGCGAAAAATGGGGCGCCGATTTCTACTAATTTAGGAAATAACTGTCCACCGATATCATATTCAACCCCAGATGGGATATAATTTAAAACCTCTGGTTCAAAGATATAAATACCTGTGTTGATGTTGGTGCTAAGTGCTTCTTCAACCGAAGGCTTTTCTTGGAAAGCTTTAACGCGACTGTCTTCATCAGTCACAACCACACCATAACTAGAAACCTCTTCACGAGGAACTGTCTTGGTGATAATAGTCGCGATTGAACCCTTAGAACGGTGCCATTTAACAGCTTCGGTTAAATCTAAGTCAATTAAGGCATCACCGCATAATACAACAAATGTATCATCAAAAAACGGCGAGAAGTCTTGGATACGTTTCATTCCTCCGGCTGAACCAACCGCTTCTCCAATTAAATTGCCATCAGCAATTTTACCTTCAAAAGAATAAGCGATTTGAACGCCAAACTTTTGACCGTCCCGGAAGTAACTTTCGATTTCCTCAGCTAAATGGCTAACGTTGACCATAATTTGGTCAAAACCGTGTTGCCGTAATAGTTCCAGCAAAAACTCCATTACAGGTTTTTGCAAAATGGGAATCATCGGTTTGGGAGTGGTGTAGGTAATAGGACGCACACGTGTACCTTTACCTGCTGCTAGAATCATAGCCTTCATAATGTGTTTTTCCCTCGTTATTCCTCAGCCACAAGCTTGTTTACTTTGATGTTCGTGATACTTAATCATCTGTTTATTTCTACTCTAAGTCATCCTTAAAAGCACGGATAACGGTACTCAAGCGCTTTATGTAACCATAAGTGTAAATATGATGGCGATTAATTAGGTCATCTATCCAATTTACCCAGATTTTGGTGACTCATGTATCAAAATTTTGAAATGCGATGTAAAGACGTTACGTGTAACGTCTCTACACGGCGGCATTCAATGGTTTATTAGTATTAGCGTCTGTGAGTAATCGAATTTTGACATCAGTGTAAAATTCGTCTTGATATAACTCCACCTTGGACTGAGCAGACAGTAGTAACAATGCCCAAAACACCCCGACTGTCTCGCTGTTCGGTGAATGATGACCTGATAAAGTTTTATTGGGCTGTGCGTGAAGCCAAAGCGCGACAAGTTGTTCTAAATCCATCCACTCCTTGTCTAAGGATAGCTCACTTGCCGAATGATATAATAGCTGTTCAAGTTCAAGAGCGACTTCCGTCAAGTTTTCTTGGTGTGCTAAATCCAATGCTTGCCGCATTGTTCGCACGTTATTACTTGTATTGCGAATGCTTCGAGGCGCCTTGACTTCTCTGTGTAGCTGAACTTTTTTAAGCTGTTCAGCCATTACATGTAGCTGTTCGATAAGTTCTGGAAGCGTGACGCGACGTTTCGATGGAGGCATTGCAGCAGAACGACGACGTAACGCTCGCTCTAATGGTAATCGAGCAGTTCGTAAAAAAACGTTTTCTTCGTCTGGGAACTCATCTTCATCAGATTCTGGTTCTTCTTCGACCGCTTGCAATTGTGTTAAAGTATTGGCTTTGAATAATACCAACATCGAAGCAGATAGAAATGCTTGTCCTGATGTGGACAAGTCGGTTTCATATCCTCGCGTTGCTACAGTAGCCATTAGTTCGAGAAAACGGTCTATTACATCAATCACCTTCACATCCCAAGGGTCTATGTCCCCGGACTCTGCTTGGTGAATGAGTTGTGTAATTGTCTCTAATAGCTCGGAGGCATCCATTAATTAGTACAAACTATATTTTCTCGTTTTATTCCAATATTGGCGCCGTAAAACGCCTTCGTTGACTAACGGTACAAGTATTACATGTTTACAGCCAAAATCTTATAAGAAAAGTTTTTTTCAGGCAAGTATTTTATGATATATTGATATTTAAGTATTGGTTAAATATTATACTTTTATTTCGTAAATACTGACTGAACTTTAAGCTTTGTCTAAATACTGGTTAAAATAAGCACAGATAAAAAAATTACTTATCTTCGAGTTTGCTAGCTTTGTAAGTGTCATATGTGCCCTTGATTGTACCAGCGATAGGGATAGCGACAATAGTTCCGAAAAGTCCAGCGATTTCAAAACCCATTAATATTGCCACAAAAATCCAGAGTGGATTTAAACCAATAAAATTACCGATTAATCTCGGCGCCAAAAAGTTATCCTTAACTTGCTGCATAATCATCGAAGCGGCCCCAACTTGGAGCGCAAGACTCCAGTTTTGCAGCAGT
Source organism: Calothrix sp. FI2-JRJ7 (assembly GCA_019359675.1). Lineage (GTDB taxonomy): Bacteria > Cyanobacteriota > Cyanobacteriia > Cyanobacteriales > Nostocaceae > Dulcicalothrix. Next base: position 3,944 of record JAHHGX010000068.1, on the reverse strand, counting down.
ACCAGCAGTGTGACTAATCCAATTCCCAGCGTAGCCCCAATTACAGGAACCAATTGAGAGATACCAATGATAATTGCAAACAATAAGGTAAACGGGACTTGCAGTACAAGAAAAATTGGAATTAGGCTAGCAGTCATAAACAAAGCTAGCAAAATTTGACTGAGAAAGAAATAATGAAAATTGAGTAGTATCGATTTTGTCAGGGGTTCACGGATATTATCTGGTAAGAGACTAGATAAACCAAACCAAACGGTGTCTCCATAAAGCAGCATGTAAAATGCTAGTACAATAACTAGTATAAAATCTAATATCCATAACACAATCGAAGAAGCAAAGCCTACTGCACCAGAAGCTACCTGCTGTACTATATTTTGAATATAAATTTGGATATTGGCATTAATCTGCTTGCTAACAACGGTAAAATCTAGAGGTAAACGCCGTTCCCTGGCTAATTTCTCGAAAAAAAGCAAGTTTGATTGGCTCTGAGTCAATAAATTGGGTATTTTGTTCAATAACTGTGTAGCTTGGTCAATTATGACTGGTACTAGTGTCACTCCTAATATCACAAAAACCATCAAAGTAACCAGCAAAACGAGAGTAACAGCTTGCGTGCGGCTCAAATACGCGCGTTCAAAGAACTTGACAAGGTAATTGAGTAAAAAAGCCAAAATAGCAGCAACACTCAAAATAGTGATAGGGTGCTGGAAAAAATTGAACAACTGTGACAGTATCCAAACATTGAGAGCGATGATAGGACCGCTCAGACCATAAAATAACAGATTTTTAAATGTTGCTGAACGGCGCATAATAATTTAGTAGGGTGCGTGACGCTATCAACAATCTTAAAACGAAGCTAGCGATCTGGTGGCGTCACGCACCTTGCTTACAAGTTAAGATAATAAATTTTAAATTGCTATGATAATTACTTTTAGGCAAACGCCAACCACAAAACCCTTAGTCAGTCAAGCCCAAAGGAGTACAGTTGATGGATAAAAGCATAGCAGACCTACGAAAAGACTATACCTTACAAGGTCTCCACGAAAACGACGTAGACACCAACCCATTCGTCCAGTTTAAACGATGGTTCGACGAAGCGCGCGGCGCCCAACTGAGTGAACCTAACGCAATGACACTTGCTACCACCACACAAGAAGGTCAACCATCAGCACGAATAGTACTATTAAAAGACTTTGACGCAAGAGGTTTTGTTTTTTATACAAACTACAACAGCCATAAAGGGCAAGAACTAGCAGAAAATCCTCAAGCAGCACTGGTATTTTGGTGGGCAGAACTCGAACGTCAAGTACGAGTATGCGGGCATGTCGAGAAAGTATCAGATACAGAATCAGATACGTATTATTACAGTCGTCCAATATCGAGTCGTCTGGGCGCCTGGGCATCAGAGCAAAGCGAAGTTATCGAAAACCGCGAAGTATTAGAACAGCGTTTTAAAGAATTAGAAAGTAAATATTTAGACCAAGATGTTCCACGTCCCTCGCATTGGGGAGGTTTACGAGTTATTCCTTATGAAATTGAATTTTGGCAAGGGCGCCCAAGTCGTTTGCATGACCGCTTACGTTACACTCTTAATGAAGAAGACGGCAGTTGGAAAATTGAACGCTTATCACCGTAATTTAATATGAGCGCGTAGTTTGTTCAAGAATTTAGAAGGCGCCAAAACAGGAGTAATTTTCTCATACTCCGGTGTAACTGACCAATCATATTGATGTAGTAGTTGGCTCAAAATAATTTTCATTTCCATTTGAGCAAACTGAAAACCCAAACAGCTGTGAGGTCCATGACCAAAACCAGCTAGCGCAAAAGGATATTTTTTATCTTCCTCTCGTGGATAAGCAAAACGGTCAGGGTCAAAGCAGTCAGGATTTGAGTATATTGACTCCATGCGGTGAGTTAGCATTGGTGATACAACTACAACCCAACCTGCCGGAATATGAAAACCCTTATATTCAATATCTTTAACGACTCCGCGCGGAATACCGTAAAGCGGAGGATATAAACGTTCTATTTCCTTTAGCACATTGGTCATTTGCGTAAGTTGCTTTAGATGTTCAACTTTAAGTTCATTACCAGCAACCTGAGTCAATTCCTGACGCAGTTTATTTATCCACTCTGGGTGAGAAGCCAATTCAAACAGCACCCAAGATATTAAGTTCGCTGTTGTTTCATGTCCGGCTACGAGCAATAATAAAGTTTGCTCGATTATTTCTGAATCACTCAAACGTGAACCATCTTCACCAACTGCGTTCATTAATAAAGCAAGAACATCCGAATATTCTTTTGAATCATTTCGGCGCCTGTTAATAGTTTGAAGTAAATATTCGTGTAATTTGCGGCGTCCGTTTTGGGAGCGACCATATAAAGTTAAAGGATTATCCCAACGTACTATAGCTAGTTTGCCCGCTACAAGTTGTGTAAACCAATTACAGGTTTTTTCAACTTCCTCAATAGTTTGCGTGCCCAAAAATAAACGACTAGCAACAATTAAAGTCAGTTTACGAAAATCGGATGCCAAGGGAATAACACCGCGTGTACCCCAATCTTGAATATATTCTTGGACTGTTGAGTTGATAACATCAAAATAAGTAGCTACTGTTTTGGAGTGAAACGCTGGATACATCAACCTACGTGCAGATGCATGTTCGGCGCCGTCTTGCATCAAAAGTCCATTACCAAATATTGGCTCTAAAAACCACCAACCTAAACGTGATGAAAAACAATCTGCTTGTTCTTTAAACACGATAGAGTTAGCTTCCGGGCCAATTAAGAATGCATATTTCCTTCCTAGAACACTTGTTTTAAAGATACTGCCGTGGCGCCGGAATTTTTCCCAGTAAAATAATTCTTCCCCTGCAAACAGTCCAAAAGTGTCTCCTAATAAAGGTAAGCCAAAGCTTCCAGGTAATGATGAGGCGCCTTTTAATTCTGTAATTTGTTGAATCGTCATTTTTGTATCCTTTTTAATTTTCGTATGGAATGTAAAACTGTTGATCCCCCCTAGCCCCCCTTAATAAGGGGGGAATAAGAGGGTTCAAAGCCCCTCTTAATAACGGGAAACAAGAGCGTTCAAAGCCCCCCGAATTCACGGGGGGTTGGGGGGATTTAATTCTATCCCTTGCAGTATTAAAAGCAATTTAATCATCTTTCCAGTGTTAATACTTAGAGATATAGTCAATATTTATGATAAAAATTAAATTAAAATTGTTATTTTATCTACTTTTATATCCCAGTAAATAATTTACAGTAGGTATAAAGTATTTCTTGCAATTCCGCCAAGTTACAAACTTGATACTGAGCCATAGTAATGAAAATGATAACCATACTTGAATGAAGCGATACCTTTATCTTGTCTCATCTCAAAGATGATGTCAGCAACTAGAAGAGCGATTCTAATTTTAGGGTAATTACCTCATCACCTCAAGCCGCACGGACGGGTATGCGCTGCAATTAGTGCAAGCAGGGGAAACACCAATGGAAGCTAAACCCTTCAAAGGTGTGGGAAGATGGGTTACAAGTTTATGCCACCGTTTTAGTTAAAACTGGCAATATTCCCAAGACTTCCAGCGGCAAAATTCAGCGTTATGCGTGTAGAACTGCATTTCTCAATGGCAGTTTAACTGTCGTAGAATAACTTAACTAAAGTTAAATGTTTTTATTTGTTTGTTTAGGTAAAAATGTAGTTTATTAATTGTTGAAATGTTACATCAAAATGGCTCAAGCATTCTTGCCTGAGCCACTGCTACCATCTAATTAATTTGCTTTTTTAATGGGCTAATTAAAGATTAATAGCGGTTACGGAAACTGTTATTTCCACGATTACCACCAAATGAGCCTCTTTCTTCTCTAGGTTTAGCTTTATTGACCTTCAAATCACGTCCCATCCACTCTGCACCATCAAGTGCATCAATGGCAGTCGTTTCTTCAGC
>JAHHGX010000067.1 GCA_019359675.1 Calothrix sp. FI2-JRJ7 | reverse complement strand
TAAAACTAAAATCCTCAAATTTATTGACTATTTTAATAAAACAATGGCTAAACCTTTTAAGTGGACATACAAGGGCAAAGTTTTGGCTATCTGATACTTGGCTTATTTACGCCAAGCTATACTAGCTTGTGTAAGTTAAGGATGACGTTTATTATAGACTTCGCATGACTTCAGCGACAGATTTAGCTTGTGCTATTGCTCCTCTTGGTGTATATGGTTCATCACCATCGAAGATTTCTGAAATTGAATTAATACATGCTTGGGAAGTAAAGTGTTCGAGTAAAGGTGAAAATGAAAAGCGTAATGGTTCATCTGGATGAAATCTTTGCCAAGCTCGAATAAAACTACCAATTAACCAGCACCATACTGTACCTTGATGATATGCATAATCACGCTGTTGTTGATTGCCTGCGTATTTACCAATATAATCAGGGTCTAGTGGGTCAAGACTACGAAGACCATATGGTGTTAGTAAACGTGTACGTGCTACTTCTAATATTTGTTGCCCTTGTAATTGCGTAAATCCACAATGAGCAAATGATAATGCTAATATGGCATTTGGTCGTATTTGAGAATTACGACGGTCATCTGGTTCTATTGTGTCGTAAAGATAGCCCAAGCTAGAATTCCAATATTTTTGCAGTGATATTTTTACTGACTCTGCTTGCATTGTATAACGTCTTGACTGTTTTGCTAGGCGCCTTTGTTTTTTTAAATCTATATTTGGTAGGTTGGGTAATTCGCTCAGAATTTCTGACCATCGCGATGCCCAACACAAAACAGAATACCACAGCGCATTAACTTCTACTGGTTTCCCTCGACGTGGTGTAACGGGGCGCCCGTCAACTACCGCATCCATCCAAGTTAATGGTACACTTTGGTTATCCCAACTGACTAATCCATCAGTAGAATCCACATGTATATTGTAGCGGGTACCGCCAATATATGCTTTATAAATCTGCTGCACAATTGGATATTGTAAAGCTAAAAATTCCCAATCTTGTGTAGCTTCAAGATATAATCCTAGCGTTTCAATCCACCATAACGCTACATCTACGCTGTTATATAGTGCTTCATTATTTGCATCAGGTAAATGATTTGCGATTAAACCATAACGACAATGATTACCAAATGTATTTAAGATTTGTTTAGCAAGTTCATAACGCTTGGTGAATAATAATAAACCTGGTAAGGAAATTAAAGCATCTCGTCCCCAATCGTCAAACCAATGATATCCAGCAATGATTGTTGGACTATTAGTATATTGATGATAAACAATAAATTGGTCGCAAGCTTTTAATAGTTCTTTATCCCCTATTCCCAATAAGCGTTGTTGCTCGACACTTACCGCTTTATCAAAAGTTTCGTCCGTTAGGTAATCTTGATAACTTTCAGGAAAACCAACTCGTGCTTCCAGGGTAACAGTATCTCCAGGTTCCATTACCACACTCAAATAACCAGGACTATATAAATCCTCCTTGTCATCTAGTCCACGTGCGGTTTCTTCTTTTAAACTGTAATTCCAGTACCAAACAGCATCTTGCTTATATTCTCCCCTTGTCCAGCGCAAATGCCAAGGTACACCCATATCACCATTGTCTGCCTGTAAACAAACTTGCTGTACTCCTAACATTTCGATAAACTTTAAAGATGGCGCCTGTTTTTGCTGACGATGAAAATCGCGGTCGGCTATTAGTAACCTTAACCTTAATATGGCAGGCTTTACACCGTTATAACGGTATTGAATCAATAAGTGATTAGTGTCATGTGGCATTAACAAACGTCTAGTTAGGCGCCAATCTGCATCTCCCCATTCCCATGTTGGCACCGGATTAATATTAAAATGACGCAGTAGCTTATATCCAGATGGTTCAATCTCACCCGTTCCCCAATAGTTTGTACCTAAAGGTATAGTACGGTCAAATAACTCTAAACTCGCTTCCAAATGTGATAACAGTAAACTGCGGTCTAATGGTGGTTTTAAAGCAGCAAAAAACCACCCGTGATAAGTCCGGGTGCGGATATCCGTAATTGTCCCGCTTGCAAAACTGCCCAAACCGTTAGTTAACAACCATTCGCGCTTATCTAAATCATCTAACATTATTTACTCAAAATCGTTATGAGTATGATATAGTTGTAACAGTTCGTAATTAAATAGTAAAGCGTGGAACGTAACATTGGTGCAAAAGTCACCAAAGTTGTGCGCGCTGATTATAAATGTGTAAGCAATGAGGGAGAATAATAAATGACAGAATGCATTCGTGTAGGTCAAACTGCTCCTGACTTTACAGCAACAGCAGTGTTAGACCAAGAATTTAAGACAGTAAAACTTTCCGACTATCGCGGTAAGTATGTCGTACTATTCTTTTACCCCTTAGATTTTACATTTGTTTGTCCAACTGAGATTACGGCATTCAGCGACCGTTACGAAGAATTCAAGAAAGTCAATACAGAAGTACTAGGTATTTCAGTTGACAGTGAATTTTCGCACCTTGCTTGGATACAAACAGACCGTAAGTCAGGTGGTGTAGGTGACCTAAACTACCCGCTTGTTTCTGACATCAAAAAAGAAATCAGCACAGCTTACAATGTTCTCGACCCTGCGGCAGGTGTAGCATTGCGTGGTTTGTTCATCATAGATAAAGATGGCACAATTCAGCACGCGACTATCAACAACTTGGCATTTGGTCGTAGCGTTGATGAAACATTACGAACACTGCAAGCAATTCAATACGTACAGTCGCACCCCGATGAAGTTTGTCCTGCTGGTTGGCAACCAGGTGACAAAACAATGAACCCTGACCCTGTTAAGTCCAAAGTCTACTTCGCGAGTGTGTAGGCGCCTGTCCTAGCTCCATTTTTGATATTGGAGTAGAATTTTAGAATTATCATAGAAATAACCACAGGTAAACACGTATAGTTTCTTGCTTTATTCTTACCTAAATTGGAAAGAATTCACAGGTCAAGGAATACCAACTACGCTCAAATCGTGTTTAGCTGTGGTTTTTAATTAGTACAATTTTATTTAATTTAATGCTTACTAAGTATAAATATGGCGATTTCTACAGATTTTAGGGGTTTATTTAATGAGCGTTTCGCACGGAATTTTCTACCCATTCCGGCATATGATAAACTTTTGATAAATTTTTTGACACCAGACTTTCAGCTACAGGATGTGAAAAACGGTAAAGTTGTCAAGTTGTCAGAATATCGTAACAAGCAACCTGTTTTACTAGCATTGACTCGAATTTTTACAGAAAAGCAGTATTGTCCGTTTTGTTTCCCACATATCAAAGCTTTGAATGAGAATTACGAGGAGTTTACCAATCGTGGGATAGAAGTATTAATGGTAACAAGTACCGATGAAAGGCAAAGCCAAACCGTAGTTAAAGATTTAGGGTTGAAAATGCCGTTATTGAGTGACCCCAGTTGTAGAGTATTTCGGACGTATCAAACTGGGCAAGCTTTAGGGGCGCCGTTACCAGGACAATTTGTTTTAGATAAAGAAGGTAAACTGCGCTATAGACATTTATTTTCTTTTATTGACCATAATGCCAGCGTCGAGAAACTATTAGAACAATTTGACAATATTGGCAACGGATGATGAACGGATGTAACGGATGAGTTGTTCGTTATAAACAAAGTTGTAGTTGTAGTAGTTGTAAGGTGGGCAGTGCCCACCTTACTTATTTGTTATCTAAAATACGCTATCCGTTACATGCGTTATATCCGTTGCCAGCCAACCTACTTAATTTTTAACTTCTTTCACTTCAGGTTTTTTGTACTTACCAGGGTACTTTCTTTGGAAGTAGTCTTCCATAATTTGTAGAGCCATCGGCGCCGCGACGCTACCACCACCACCACCGGAGTGTTCGGCGAAGGAAACTACTAAAATTTCTGGTTTGTCGGCAGGAGCGTAACCGCCAAACCATGCGTGGTTTTCTTTTATGCCTTTTCTCCAAGCTTCGGCGGTACCCGTTTTACCAGCTATTGGCGCCACTGTTGGGGAATTTAAAGCTTTTGCTGTACCGTCGGTGATGACTTTGCGTAAACCTGTGCGTAAAATTTGAACTGTTTCGGGCTTCATGCCAACAGATTTACGCCATTTTTTTGCGTCTTCGTTGTCTTTAAATAAGTGGGGTTGCACGAGATAACCACCGTTAGCTGGAACCGCAAACATTCCTGCTACTTGTAATGGTGTTGTTAACAAGGCGCCTTGACCAATAGACATATTAATAGTGTGTCCAATAGTCCAAGGCATTTTTAATGCTCTTAGCGTCCATTGTTCGTCTGGTACTAAACCTTTGGATTCTTCTGTGGTAAATTCAAATCCGGTTTTCTTACCAAATCCAAATTTGCGCGTCCACTCAATCATTGTTGGCCCACCTACTCCTCTACCTATTTGGTAAAAGAAGGTGTCGCTACTCATTGCCATCGCACCAGTAAATCCTAATGGCCCGAACCCTGCATGGTTCCACTCACCAAATGTGACGCCCCCAATATTAAGTGACCCAAATGTCGGTAATATAGTACTGGCTTTGAATTTACCCGACTCTAACCCCGCAGCTGTGGTAACAATTTTGAAGGTACTTGCTGGAGGAAATGCACTCAACGCCCGATTTACAAGTGGATATCCTTCACCTTGCAAAACGTTCCGTAGTTCTTTGGGGTCTGGTTTGTGTTTTGAGAAAACATTTGGGTCAAAAGTTGGATGAGAAACCATTGCTAAGACAGACCCATTGTTTGGATTTATCACCACAATTGAGCCATTTTTACCACCCAAAGCTTTCTCTGCTGCTTTTTGGATGTCTAAGTCAATAGTTAAGTGTAAATCTTTACCAGGTTTTGCTTGTACTTCTCCCAAGGTTTTGATAGGGCGCCCGCGACCATCAACTTCGACTTCTTGACCACCCCATTCACCGCGCAGGTGTTTTTCAAAGGCTTTTTCTACCCCCATTTGCCCGATAACATCGCCAAGACGATAGCCTTCGTCTTTTCTCTTTTTGAGTTGTTCGGCGGTTAGCTCGCGAGTATATCCTAATACGTGAGCTAATTCGTGTTTATGCGGATACGACCGTACCGCCTCAGTATGAATTTCAACGTTAGGAAGTTCATGATGATATTCTTTGAGGGCTGTAACCTCTTCCATGCTCAAGTCGCGAGCGATACGCACAAGTGTGGAAGAGTTTGGTCCAGCTTCTTCGAGTTTCTTTTCGATTTCTTCTTGAGGCATGTCTAAAATTTTAGACAAACGTGGTCCAATTTTTTCATCCCATCCCGATTTTGTGTGTGTCATTGGCCACAAGTATACCGAACGTGGGTAGCGAGTTGTCGCTAAAAGTTTGCCATTGCGGTCAAAAACGTTGCCCCGTTCTGGTTGTTTAGGAATAACTCGTACTCGGTTCGACTGCGCGCGCTCACTATACTTTTTGCCTTCCACTACTTGCAAGTGAGCTAGACGGGCGCCCATTGCTGTAATTGAAGCGAGTGTAAATATAATTAAAAATAATGACTGAAGACCGTTCCCAACAGTACGTGTCTCCTTCTTGCCAAATTGAGAATCTAATAATGTCATAAATAATATATATACTCAAATGGGGACTAACTATATTTGTATACTGCCTTGGACAACCGTATCGGCATCAATATACCGATATTGGCTATATATTCGATTAATAAATTACAAACAATCTTAAGATAAAGTAATTTTTATCTTTGGTCTATCAGCATAACTACAGTAAGATAGATTTTGGATAGTTTTTTCCGATAATACCTATAGATATTTTTGAATCCAGGTAATACCTGCTTTGCCATTTTAAGCTCCGGCATCAGAAAACAGATGTATAACTTAAAACACTCTGCCTCATGTCGGTAAATTTTGCGCGCGCTTATTCGCTAAACTTTCGCCAATAACTGCTACTCAAAATTCTTCACTCGCCCGTAAAACGCTGTATAATATGACGCTGCGAGTTACGGCTGTTGTTGTATCTGTTGCTGTTTACGGTTACTTTCACATGATGTCCAACTTGGAAGCTCAAACGAAACAGCCGTTAGAAAAGTACATCGTTGAACGGGGAGAACACGAAAGCAGTGTTTTTTTATTGGCTAGAGATAATTTGACATGATGCGCTACCTAATTCACTTATTATACCTCACATGACTAGTTTCTATGGCTTGACATAATTTGGTCATAATTTTTGAGCATAGTAGAAATATGGCAACGGATACAACGGATGTAACGGATAGGTTATTGGTTACAAACTATATGCAATTACTATTTAATCAACTTGTAAAACAATCGACTAATTTAAAAATACTAGCAGCGACAGCTGTGGCTAGTTTACTTGCTACTGCGACATTAAATACAACTCCTGTTCGAGAAGCTAATTTGAGTTCTACCTCACGCGAAGCTGAACAAGCGTCTCAAGTTGGACTGTTACTGAGTGCTGCTGCTGTTGTTGGTCTTGGTGTCGGCGCCTTACAAGCGAATAAAAGTACTAAAAAAGCTGGTGCCAGTTATTCTTCTCAACAGTACAAACAAGACAATAACATTATCACTATTGACCAAGTGAACAGCAGACTCCGCTCGCAGCTTCTTAGTTTGCTACACAGAGATATACAAGGGATAAATAGACTTTTGAACCAAGCTAAGTTTAAATACCCAAACCGGACAAATAACTGGTACGCAGAGAAAGTTATTTATGACTTAACGCGCGACCGAGGAGCATAATCAAACCTTGTAGAGACGTTACATGTAACGTCTTTACACGTCTATTTGACAAATTCGATATATCGCGATAGCATCTTCATCAAGATAACGATATATCGCGATAAGTCAAACACTTAAGAAATGATAGCAGGGAGCTATATATATGTTCAGGAGATTTCATCCGCGCTTCCTTACACCAGCATGGGCAGGAGAAAATATTGGCAATAGTTTTTTCGCAAGCGAGCGCTTTGGACGAAAAGAATCGCACGGTCATGGCTGGGGAGATAGACGACGCACTCGTCGTGGTGATATGAAGTTTATTCTGCTTGGGTTGTTATCTGAACGTCCCCAACATGGTTATGAAATTATCAAAGAGTTAGAAGCTCGTCGTGGTGGCTTTCATCGTCTCAGTCCTGGTTCTGTGTATCCAACTCTTCAAATGCTAGAGGAGAGTAATCATTTGACTAGTACACAGGTTGAAGGAAAGCGTGTTTATACTATTACCGAAAGCGGTAGACAACTGTTAAGTGAGCGCAATCAACAATCTAATTTAGAAAACCCTTCTGACTTTAAAGAAAGTAAACCTTCTGAATTAATTGAGTTGCGCGATACTTTAACAGAGTTGAATGATGCCGTTACTACTGTTGCTCGGAGTGGCAATTTAGAGCAAGCAAATCAAGTGCGTGACCTTCTTATTCAGGTTAAGCGTGAGATTTACAAAATTTTGGCACAGTAGGGTGTCTTAGCGACAGCGTAACGCACCATTCTCAAGGACTTGTAAATGTTGTAATATCAAGTTACACACTTCTGTCGCGGCAATTGTGTTATTTGAATCTAATTGCTGCGTGATAAAAACTGGTTTATCTTCTGGAGAAACATCTATACTACCGTGTGAACCTTTGACCAGGGTCGCGTCTAATGGTATTACGTCCATTAGGTAACGAAAACCAAGTTTTTTCTGCAATAGTTTTAGACCAACTTTTAGTTTTGGGGATTTGATTTGTGGGTCGATGAATAATTCTACAGGGTCATAACCTGGTTTACGGTGAATATCAACAGTTCTGGCAAAGTCCGGCGCCTTATTATCATTCAACCAGTAATAATAAGTAAACCATGCATCATTGTTAGCAACAGCGACAAGCTCACCCGAACGTACATGATTTAAGCCATGTAGTTTTTTGGCTGTATCATCTAATATATAGCCAATTCCATCGATTGATTGTAGCAAGTCTTTAACTACAGAAGTGCATTCAGGGTCATTTATATAGATGTGGGCAAGTTGATGGTCAGCAACTGCAAAAGCCTTACTGGCGCCTGCATCTAATATTTCGCATCCTAATTCTTCTCTAACTTTCAGTAAACCTTTTTCGCGAAGCACGCGGTTTATATGAATCGGCTTTGATACATTCGTAATGCCATATTCAGATAGCACAATTACTTTGGCACCACGTGTTTCATAAAAATCAATTAAATCGCTACAAACCGTATCTATTTCTTGTAAGTCTTTGATTATATTTTTTTCGTCATGTCCAAATTTCTGCAAACAGTAATCTAGATGCGGTAAATAAATCAATGTTAAAGTTGGATTAGATTTTTCTTCTGTCCACTTAGCAGAATCTGCTATCCAGCGCGTAGAATCAATAGAAGTATTCGGACCCCAAAAATTAAACAGTGGAAATTGTCCTAATTCTTTTTGTAAATTGAATCGCCAGTCACTCGGTTGCGTGTAGATATCAGGTAACTTTCTGCCATCAGCAGGATACATCGGTCGTGGAGTCACCGAGTAATCAACCGACGAGTACATATTATACCACCAAAATAAATTCGCACAGCTAAACTCAGGATTGTTAACACGTGCAATATCCCATATTTTTGGTGCCTGCACTAACTTATTCGACTGGCGCCAAAATTTGACCTCACATTCCGAGCGAAAATACCAACCGTTCGCAACAACACCATGTTCATTAGGAAGAACACCAGTTAAATATGTAGCTTGTGCAGTGCAAGTCACAGCAGGTAGAACAGGGTTTATAGTGGTAACTTGTCCACGTTGTGCCCACTGTGAAAGCTTGGGAGTATATTTTAGAAGTCGTGATGACAGACCGACAACATTTATAACAACTGTTTTATTCATAATATATAAGAAGTTAATTATAGAGTTGATCCCCCTACTCATCCCTATTAAGGAGGGTAGGGGGGCATCAAAAAGATTCTATCGTAAGTACACAATCAAAAACTTGATGATATTTTAGATTCTATCCAGCATAATTTTTGCATTATCCATTCATACTCGCGCTGAATAGATGTAATTAAATCTAAATTCATATCATGAGGCAAAACTTCCCATGTATACGTTTCAATTTCTAGATAATTACAAAAATTTTGAACTTTTAATAATGATAAATTACAATACTGTAATTTTGGAGTTATAAAGTTTGTAATTCTGAGCGTAGCGTAAACGCAGTTTTCCCGCAGGTTAGAATCTCTTTTATCTTCAAACTTTTGAGATGCTTCGTGCCTCAGCATGACAGTAAAAGTTGAGGGAAAATGTTTCTACTCAATTTATTTATTTAAATATGATTCCACCAACAAATACAAGTAAAAGCAGTAAACTAAATTTATTCCCAAGCTTTAATTTTTGTCAAATTATTAGAACTAATGTTCTAATAATTAATTAGATATAGCCTGATTAACTATAGGCGCCGTTTTGATGTGATTATGCAGTAATGGGCAGATTTTTGAACGTAAGTAGGGTGTGTGACACTACGAAAAAACTTCAACGTAGCTATAAGACCTGTGGTGTCACGCACCGAAGCATAATTGTGACAAATATTGATGGTGCGTAACGCTACAAGATTATTCGCTTCGTTGAAATATTGTTATGGCGTTACGCACCCTACGGTGTAATTTGCTCCCATTGCATAAATATAAATCATATGTAATCTTGACGCTCAGTAGTAAATTAGAATTATAAACTATTAACAGGCGCCTACAAGCAAAGGGATTAAACAATGGCTTGCACAATCAATGTAAATTTACCAGAGTCCTCATACGAAATTGAAATAGCACCATCAACTCTTGACAAACTTGGCGAGTATATGAGCAAGTTAAAGCTCGGTAAAAAAGTTTTGATTGTATCAAATCCAACGGTATTTGAGCTTTATGGAGCGCGCATTGTTAATTCATTAGAAGCTAATAATTATCAAGTATTTACCTGTATTTTACCTGATGGAGAAAGCTATAAAAATCTAGACTCGATCAAAGAAATATACGATGCGTGTATAGAACATCGCTTAGAACGTTCTTCGACGCTGGTCGCATTGGGTGGTGGTGTTATAGGGGATATGACGGGGTTTGCTGCGGCAACTTACCTGCGAGGCATTAACTTTATTCAGGCGCCGACTACACTATTGGCAATGGTAGACTCATCTATAGGTGGCAAAACAGGTGTTAACCATCCTAAAGGCAAAAACTTAATTGGCGCCTTTTATCAACCACAGTTTGTTTTAATAGACCCAGAAGTATTACAAACGCTACCCGAACGCGAATTTAGAGCTGGAATGGCAGAAGTCATAAAATATGGTGTAATTTGGGATGCTGAATTTTTTGCTCAAATGGAAGCAAGTACACATTTAGATAGTATAAAAACAATCAGCCCCGAACTTTTAGAGACGATAATTAAACTATCATGCCAAGCGAAAGCTGATGTAGTCGGTCAAGATGAAAGAGAAGCAGGACTACGAGCAATTCTCAACTACGGTCATACAATTGGACATGCAGTAGAAAGCTTAACTGGATACACAGAAGTAATTCATGGGGAAGCTGTTGGCATTGGGATGGTAGCAGCAGGAGAAATGGCAGCAGAACTAGGAATGTGGACGAAAGCAGAAACCGAACGACAAAATCATCTAATTGCCAAAGCTGGTTTACTAACACATTTACCCAAAGTAAATATAGACGAAATCATCACAGCTATACAAATTGATAAAAAAGTCAGAGACGGCAAAGTTCGATTTATTTTACCTACACAAATAGGCAAAGTCGAAATTACCGACGAAGTTCCGACAGATACTATACGTAGCGTCTTAAATAAAATGTAGCTATTATTCCTCCTTTGTGTCCTTTGTGACGAGCGTGGTTTTTTTAAGTGAACCACAAAGCACACAAAGAACACAAAGAAAAAAGAATTAAGGCAAACCCAATTGTTGTTTCAAGGCAGCAGGTACATTCACTGCTGTCTCCAAACCCCTTACACCTTTCCAGCTTTGATTATCATTCCAAATTATCCCTTCTAAGTTGGCGCTACTAAAATCATTATTTTCTAAAATGGCGTAACTTAGGTTTGTATAACTCAAATCAGCACCATTAAAAATGGCGCCTGTAAGATTACTACTACTAAGGTTGGTGCCAGTTAAGTTTGCGTAGCTCATATCAGTTCCACACAAAACAGCAACGCTTAGGTCTGCACCATGTAGGTCAGCTTCACTCATATTAACTCCGCTCAAATCGGCTTCGCTTAAATTGACATCACTAAGGTTGACACCACTAAGGTCGGCGCCAAGAAGAATACAACAGTTAAGATTGGCGCCATTAAAGAAAGCACCACTAAGTTTGGCATAGCTTAAATCTGCTGCGTGCAATATGGCATTTTGCAGGTTAGCGCTAAACAGTATAGAATCGCTCAAATTTATTCCTGTTAAATTAGCATTCATAAAATTTACGCCACTTACATCAGCACGACACAAGTCAGCTTGACTCAGGTCAGCACCTTCTAAGTTGGCGCCGCTCAAATTTGCACCGAAGCAAGTTACGCTTTTAAAAATCGCATGACTAATTACAGCATCTCTAAGATTGGCACCTGTTAAGTTCGCTCCACGCAAATTCGCACTATCTAAATTACTACTACTTAAGTCAGCGTAATTCAAATCGGCGCCCGATAAATTCGCATTCTGTAAATTCGCACCGCTAAAGTTGGCACTGCTAAGGTCAGCACGTCGCAATATCGCATTACTCAAATTGGCGCCGCTCAGGTTTGCATCTCCTAAATTGGCAGCACCCAAATTCGCACTGCTTAAATTGGCGCCTGTAAAGTTCGCGTTACCTAAATATGTGCCCGTAAGAATTGCACCTGTGAAGTTTACACCCATAAGGTTTGCGTCACCAAGATAGGCGCCGCTAAAGTTTCCACTATAAAGGAATTCACCCACAGTACTAGCAAAATTACCAACCTCTATCGAGTCACTATAATTAATGACACGGAGCAACTGCGATGTAAAAAAGTTACCAGTGTCAGGTTGTCCCGATGGATAAAATATTATTTTTTGCTTAAGTTCTTCAAATTGCCGTGCGTAACGGTGTAGCTCTAAAAGCAAAATTAACACATTTAGCCCGGTATATATATCTACCGCACGCAATCCTAGCTTCAAATTTTTGGCTTTAACTTGCAGCATTTTTTGCTGCGGAAAATTAGCGTCGGGTAATGCGTCAATAAATTCCCCTTGGCACCAACGCTGATAAAAATTATTAAGACGCTCAAAAAGCTGAATTGGATAGAATTTATCGCTCTTACTAAGTTGTGCGATAACAAGTTCCACATTTTCGGCTTTTAAAGCACTTTCACCCAACAAATTGTAAAGTTCTGTATAGAAGGCTGTATCATTGATGAGCCAAACGTCTTGCTCTATTACTTGCCCCCATTCCGTGAACCTGGAATACAGTTCTTCATTCATCAACAATTGCTGTACATTTTTGGTACCGAACTCGCGCTTTTTTGCTTCTCCATTCCCACTTTTTCTTAAGGTACGTCCAACTTTGCCCACAACAGAACCATTATTCAACTTTTGATGCACCCAAGAACCCCTCACATAAGTTCCTAATTGCTTCCAGACTTGAGATAAATCTGACATAGTTGTTTCCGAGTCATACTATATTATAATTACCCGCAAAGGTTGTAATCAAGGGATTATACTTACTAGCAACTTGTTATCAAGCTACTTAGTAACGTGTTATTTCATACATTAAATCTGTTTAGTACACGATAATAATAAAGTTCCCTCCTGACTGACTACGAGGCTCATCTTAGAACAAAATAAAATCTCTGGTAAAAGAGTATTTCACTTTTTGGCAAAGATAAAGTTTGTGATTAAGTTGTTTATACTATTTCCAGCTGCTTATTTACTAGTCAAATCTAAAAATAATTACGTATTTTTTGCTACAGACATAATTGTTCGCAAGAATACTACAGTAAAGCAGTACCAAAATAGTTACAGGTTCAGCGACACAGTAAACAAATGTAACGCTGTTAATTACACAGTAGGGTGAATTGAATGAGACGATTAACTTCTTATATTGTTTTGTTACGTGGCTTGGTAATAGGTATTACTACCGCCAGCTTAATGACCTATTCAATTAATGCAGTTGCACAAACCGCTGTTGAAAATGGTACGCGGGTTCGTATAGAAGAAAAAACCAAGGGAGCAGACAAGCTAAAACGACAACAACGGTTGGGCAAGGGTCAAGTATGGGTGCTAAATCAGAATAAGCAAGTACAACCGCAAAATTTCGCGTGGGTGGTCAATGATGTCAAAAAAGCCAACCAACAACCTTTGTTACAACTCGCGAAGGCGCCTTCAAGTTCGACGAAAAAACCTGCTCCGGCGCCAAAACCACCAAAACGCGATGACTTAGAACCGTTTGATGAAGTCACCAAAGACACACAGCGCTCAGAAGGTTTATTTACTCTGTATAGAAATAAAGAAAAAAATAAAATTTATCTAGAGATTAAACCAGAACAGCTAAACAAGAATTTTCTGGCAACCGCAACCCTAGAGTCGGGTATCGGAGAAGGTGGTATATATAGCGGTATGCCACTGCAAGATTTTTTATTTTACTTTAAGCGTGTAAATAACAACTTGCAATTTGTTGTCCGTAATGTTAATTTTCGTACCCGTGAAGGCGACCCACAAGCTCGCTCGCTTGCGCGCTCTTTCAGCGACTCAGTTCTATATAACATTCAACTTAAAAGTATTCATCCTGAACGCAAAACGCTTTTAATTGACTTAGGTGATATTTTGTTAACCGATGTATCAGGGTTATCAGCAAGTATAGGAGTCAGTGCAGGTGGCGACCAGTCATATTTTGGTGACGCAAAAGCTTTTCCACAAAACTTAGAAATCGAATCGATAATGAATTTTATCGGGGGTGGTGGCAGTAGTCGCGGCAAGGAATTGGGACTACCAAATTTTGAGACTTTAGCTGATAGTCGTGGGTTTACACTTCGAGTTCACTACAGCTTGTCGCAATTACCCGATAATAATTATCGACCTCGTTTAGCTGACGAACGTGTAGGATACTTTGTAACAGCTTATCAAGATTTATCGAACGACGAGCGCAACGACCCGTTTGTTCGTTATATCAACCGTTGGAATTTAGAAAAGCAAGACCCAAACGCGGCAATATCACCACCCAAAAAGCCAATAGTGTTCTGGATAGACAACGCAGTTCCCCTAGAATACCGTGATGCAATTCGCGATGGTGTTTTAATGTGGAACCAAGCATTTGAGAAAGCAGGATTTAGAGATGCAATTCAGGTCAAGCAAATGCCTGATAATGCCACTTGGGACCCTGCCGACATCCGTTATAATACAATTCGCTGGATAAATACCGTTGATGGTTACTTTGCAATGGGTCCATCGCGTGTTAACCCATTAAATGGGGAAATTTTAGATGCGGACATTTTAGTCGATGCTAGCTTTGTACGTGCTTTAAAAAACGACTATCGGCAAATCGTTCAACCCAACCAGGTTCAAAACAGAACTTCAATTAGTACGTTGATGCAAAACCGTATGTTATGTGCCAACGGACTTGAAGCAAGAGCATTAGGGGATAAAGGAGATAAAGGTAAACCAGATGCCTCTAACTTTCTTGGTCGCATTTCGCGTCTCGCAGGCGAGTATGATTTATGTTACGGAATGGAAGCGGTAAATCAGTTCGCTTTTGGTAAAATGGCGATGACGATTTTACCAGGCGCCCTTTCAACAAAAGAACAAATCAAAACTTATATTCACGAGTATCTCAGATTAATTATTGCTCATGAAGTTGGGCACACATTAGGCTTACGGCATAATTTCCGTGGCAGCACCATGCTAAAACCAGAGGAAATGAACAATACCTCAGTCACCCACAAACGTGGTTTAACAACATCGGTAATGGATTATATCCCCCCAAACATAGCACCCAAAGGTATAAAACAAGGTGATTACTTCCCCAGCATGATTGGTCCCTACGACGAATGGGTAATTAAATACGGATATACACAAATTCCAGTTCCAACAACAGGCGCCGAGAAACCATTCCTTGAAACAATGGCAAAAGAATCGAGCAAACCTGAGTATACTTATGCCACCGACGAGGACATGCTCGACCTCGACCCAACCGTTAACGCTTGGGACAATAGCGGTAATGTATTACTTTACTCACAGTGGCAACTCGACAACTCTCGTCAACTATGGGATTTAATCAACAAGCGATATCCTTCAGATGATAGAGACTACAGCGAAATTAGCGAACAATTTGGTACCGTTCTTGGCAACTATTTCCAAAATATCTTCTTTACCACTAAGTATATAGGTGGTCAATCTTTTTACCGTGTACGTGCCAACGAAGGAGATAAACGCTTACCATTCCAACCAGTTCCTGTAGAAAAGCAGCGACAAGCTTTGGCAACATTACAAAAATACGTTTTTGCTGAGGATGCTTTTAACTTCCCTCCCGAATTATTAAACAAACTGGCGCCTTCTCGCTGGCGCCATTGGGGAACAAGAACACGCGTAGGTAGATTAGATTACCCAATACACGACTTAGTATTATTTATTCAAACATCAGTACTAGTTGACTTACTATCAGGAGACCGTCTCTCACGTATCAAAGATATAGAACTCAAATCAGCATCCGAAAAAGCACTAACAATACCTGAGCTATTTGATACTCTACAAGAAGGAATTTGGACGGAAGTAGTAAAATCAAAAAATCGAGAAATTAAAATATCAAGCTTACGAAGAGGTATCCAGCGTCAATATTTAGACCTTTTAACCTCAATGGTGCTGCGTAAAGAACAAGAACGAATACCAGAAGATGCACGTACTTTAGCTTGGTATAAGCTAAAACAACTCGATGAAAAACTCAAATCTGTAGACTCAAAAGACGAATATACCAAAGCACACATTTTGGAAACACGCGACCGAATAGACAAAGTTCTCAGTGCGCGAATTCAATCCAATTAAAAGTTAGGAGTAGGGTGCGTGACGCCATAACAATCGCGAACTAAAACTAATAAGCTAGTAGCGTCACGCACCTTACGAGGAGCAGAGGAGCGGAGTAGCGAAGATATAAATAGTAAGGTGGGCACTACCCACCATATAACACCCGGTAGAACATTCGCTCAACATACCCCTAGATGGCGCCGTTCGTATGTTCGCGCTTCTGAAGTTTTAAGTAATTACCCACGTTTTTGTTATAATGATTATCATACTCTTCTACTTAAGTTTAAAAAGCTTAAACTCAATTTTTAATACAAAAGCTCTGCATTGTAAGAAGGTCGCAAAATTGGCTATGCGAAATTGAGTGACGATTGTTATAGTAAGGTGCGTGACGCTAGTAGGCTACTCGTTTTGTTTCGTGATTGTTATAGCGTCACGCACCCTACTTATTCACTCTTCCACAAATAGACTCGCTTATCGAAACCACCTGTCGCTAAGGTTTGACCATCGGGACTAAATGCCACTGCACTTACCCAGTCTGTATGAGCGTATAAACTTGTTATTAATTCACCTGTAGTTAAATTCCAAATTTTGGCACCATCACGTCCTGCACTTGCTAAAATTTCTCCATTAGGATGTAGTGCTATTGCGTTTACCCAGTCGTTATGTCCTGTTAATGTTCGCTCAAGTTTTGCTGCATTCAAATTCCACAGTCTAATAGTTCGGTCACGACTTCCGCTAATTAATGTTTGTCCATTTTGACTAAATATCAAGCTACTAACTGCATCTGAATGTGCAACATAACCACGAATGACTTTACCTGTACTCAAATTCCACAGTTTGATAACACCTTTGCTATCACCGCTTGCTAAAGTTTGACCGTCAGGACTTATTGCCACAGAATGAATTAAGTTATCGTATTTTACCAAAGTTGCTAACGGGCGCCGTTGTAATAAGTCCCAAACACGAATACCATCTATGGCGCCGCTAACTAGTACTTTACTATCAGGTGTGACTGCTAGGGACATGACGTTGGTGGTATGAGCAACGAAAGACCTTAAAAATTCGTTGTTTCTTAAATTCCATATATTAATGCTGTTGTCATTGCTACAGCTAATTAGATTTTGTCCATCGGGTGAAATTAATAATGATTCTACTGCTGTTTTGTGTGCGCGGTTAACTATACCCTTTTTTCTGCCTTTTACAACGTCCCACAGATATATATGACCATCGTTATCACCACCACCACTTGCTAAAACTCCACCTTCAGGACTAAAAGCCAGAGATTTAACTGTTCCAGAATGTGCCCTGAGAGTATATAGTAATTGCGGGTTAGCAAATCTACCTGTTATTTGTTGGGTAGTATCTAGTGTAGCAGGGGCATTTTTGCTTGCTAATCCTTGTAATTGAGTAAAGTTTAGAATAATAGCCGTTGCACAGCAAAGTATTATTAGTTTACTTAGTTTATGCTTGCTCCTCACTGTCGTTCCTCTTTAAATATACGTATCCATAGCTTCAAGTATATTTCCCAGCCAGATCAAAACCCACAAAAATGTAGAGACTAAACATGTTTAGTCTCTACGGGGGATTATCAAATTTTCAGATTAATTGGTATTACACCAATTTCAAATCAGTATATTCTGCAAGCAGGTCATCTGATGTTAAGGTATCACCAGGCGCTTGTGGAGTCCACAATACTTCGATGGCTAAAAGCTTATCGCTAGGTATACTACCAATTTGACGGAGTGCTTGACGTAATTCATCGGCGCCATTTACTGCTGGCATTTGATATTTACCAAGTGTAGCAGCCAAGAGTGTAACTATTATATATTCTCCTGGACCAGAGGTAATTAAATCGGTTGGGTTATCGATTTCACCAGAAGATGGTAAAGCGTCTTGATGCGCGATGTTTCCCTTGAGTTGATTATTGACGTTCGATAAGGTTTCTTCAGTAAACTTACTACGTTCCCCTAATGCCAAACGGTTAAATTCTGCTTCTGCGGAGTTTAAACGTGCTTGTTGTGTGCTACCACCCGCATATACCCAATATTCAGGGTGACGAAGTAATGCCAAAGTTGCTTCTTGTAATACTTCTGCACGTCCCGCATCTGTATTAGTATCTGCTGTTTCTGCTATTCGGTTAAGTTCTTCTTGTAACCCACGTGCTGAAGCGAGTAATCCTACTTGTAATTTTGTTACCGATACGGTTGGATTAGGTGTATATGCTTCTTCATATGATGATGAGTCACCACCACTGCCAACACGACGGAAAGCTTGCAAGATAAAGTTAGCAATGGCAAAGAATATTAAAATACCGAAGATAGAACCAAATCCTCCACCAATTCCCCAAAATGGTAATAGGAAGGGAAAACCAAACCCACCACCACCAGGATAGTATCCACCACCGTATCCACCACCGTATCCACCACCAGGAGGTGCATAAGTACGAGGACCACTATAAGGACGACTGCTGCTTGGCATTCTAAAAGAACCACCGCCGATTCTACCACCACTGCCTGCTGCATAAGCGTTATCTACATTACTAAATGCCAAGCCAAATACTAGACATAGAAGTAGTAACGGTTTTAAAAGCGGTTTAATAGTTCGCTGTAATTTTTTACGCATAACACAATCCTGAGTTTTTGTTAATTCGTTTTTGGTTATATTCTTCCAACCTGGGTAGGAGTGTTGCGCTTGCTAGTACTAAGCGCCGAAAAAAGAACAAGTTAACTCACCTGTCCGTACTTCTATAATTTATCGCCTTTTACTGAGTCATGACAGCGAACCACAGACGGATTTCCTCACCAACATACCGAACACATATATTATCTTTCTTCTCTTCCTTCTCTTTCTTTGTGTCCTTTGTATCCTTTGTGGTTCATCCTTCTTCCTCTGTGTCCTCTGTGTCTTTGTGGTAAATATTATAACACAAAGACCACAATGCTAATTAAAAATACTTATACAAAAAAAGAAACAAATGACACAATGTAGGTGTCAGCGATACTGGATGCTGATTTACGTGACGCGAATTTAAACGGTGTAAGTTTACGAGGTGCTGACTTACGCGGCGCCAATCTTAATGCTGCTAGACTGAGCAATGATACATTTAAAGCAGATGCATCTGACTTTAACCACTGGGGAGATAATCGTTTTAGAGGACGTGACTACCAAGGCGCCGTTTCATATTACGATAGAGCCATAACTATAGATTCGCGTAACGTTGAAGCTTATGCTAATCGCGGTTTAGCTAAAAGTGAGTTGAATGATTACCAAGGCGCCATCGCTGATTACAACAAAGCTATAGAAATTAACGCTAACTTTGCTCCCGCTTATAATAACCGAGGTATAATCAGAACTCTCACCCAAGATTATACAGGCACCTTAACTGATTTTGATAAAGCAATTGGCATTGATGGCAGCTACGCAGAAGCATACAGTGGCAAAGCTAATATACATAGACTTCAAAAAAATTATTCTGCTGCCATCAACGAAGCATCCACCGCAATACGTCTCAATCCTAAACTAGCATCAGCTTCAGAGCGCGCGTGGTGTAGCACACTTTGCCAATAAAAACTACCAAGCAGCAATCCAAGACTATAACAAAGCCATCGATAACTCTAGCGACTGGGCAGAAGTTTTCTTAAACCGAGGAATCGCACGTTATGCTATCGGTGAATATAGAGATGCAACAAAAGACTTCGACCGAACCATAGATATAGATAACAATTATATAGACGCTTATTACCAACGTAGTTTAGCCAGATTTGCCCGTAAATGCTACGAAGATGCACTCAAAGACTGCGTGCGAGTACTTCAACGTGACCCCAACCACGCACTTGCATACGAAAATCAAGCCAACTCCCTACTCGCTTTAAAACGAAAACACGAAGCAAAACTCGCTATTGAACAAGCTCTCAAAATATATACCCAGCGTAATGATAGCGAGGGTATTAAACGCGCTCAAAATATTCTCTCTACACTCTAAAATATGGGGTCATACCCTACAGGTGTCTGACCCCGTGGTGCATCCTGTAGAGTCAACATAGAATAGTGCTTGCTTATAACCTGATAACACTTGGCGCCAGTTTTTGCACCGTATTCACTGGCGCTTTTATTATATCCAACCAAAATTAAGAATAGGGAAAGCTTTATTAAACGTTCCTTAGTTTTGCTGTGCGCTGTAGGTGTAGAATTTATCGAAGGCGCCTATAGTCTGGAATTTGTAAGAAGGAACCCAATCACTAACTTTCAATTCAGTACTGTAAACACTGAAAACCATAAAATCATGTCTTTCGGTGCTAGCAGCAATAATATCGCGTATTTGCGGACTAGCAGCATCGACAAATTTGTCACATTGATTATTAATAAGTTTATCTAATATACCAAGACTTTTCTTACACACGTTGGATTTTACGTAACTAGACAGTTCTTTGACAGCATACTGTTGATAGGAAGCCTCGCTAGGATTACTTTTTACCATAGCGATAGCCAACAAAGATAGTCCGAAAACTCCCACACCTGTAATAATCGCTGATTTCATGCTTTTAAATTACTTATTAGCTATAATTATCAGACTTGAAAAAAAATCAATCCGTTCCTTTTGAACTTCTCTTGCCTATTTTATTTTTTGTGTGCTATTATGTTTTAGTGACGAGGCGAGCGTCGCCAAGTGGTTAAGGCAGTGGTTTGTGGTACCACCATTCGTGGGTTCAAGTCCCATCGTTCGCCCTTAATTATACAACGAAATAAAGAATAAAAAACTGTAGAGAATTACAAAGCTAAATATCTCTACAGTTTTATAGTTATACAGCAAAAACCCGGTTTCTTCATTGAAATCTTGTAATAAATAACGATTTGGCATTAGAAACCGGGTTTCTCGATTTCTTTGCTTATTTAGGCCAATGTAATTACGATTAGTATCTATACAATACCTAGAAGGAAAATAACCGTGATACCGCAAAAGATAGCCAACAGTGTCATAAATATGCTAGGGGCACTATTGTCTTCAATGATTGCTTTTTGCGTGTTATTAGTCATACCAATCTCCTGTGATATTTAATCACTGAAACCCAAAATGGATTTGTTTCTGGATTTTGTACTGCAATTATAGACGCATTGGCTTAGTTATAATATCTACCTATTCAAAACTTGATTTAACTTTACTAATATTAAAATTAGCTGAAATAAAAAACTCGCAAAATAAACTTTTGTTAAGAATCAACCATCCGTTACATCCGTTACATCCGTTCCTCATCCGTTGCCAGGATTATCTCTTTAGTTAAAGTGCAAAGTACTTGTAGTTAGTGTAAGTATGACTTTGGGCGAAGAAAAATAAAAACAAGGTATACCTATGTCTGAATTATTGCAAGCAGTCCTAGCTAGTGATGAAAAAAATGATTTACGTTCATTGATGAGTGAATTACGTTTGTGTAAGAAGCGTTATTTATTGCGGAACGACATTTTAAATTTATATGAAGATTTTTGTACAAAACATCAAAAAAATGCTCATCAGCAAAGTTCACATCTAAGTAAGTTAATTTATTATACTCAAGAGATAATTCAAGAAGACTCTAATCTTTGTTTATTATTCGTTCTAAAATAGCGAGTCAGGAAGTTTACTTGCTGACTTCTGATTTGAGTATTGAAGCGATGACTGTACAGGAACTTTTGGATATGCGTGACCGTTTGGTTAACCGCTATTATCCGAACGAAGGTGACTTATTAGAAATTGATTTTGGTCCATTTTACGATTATTCACCCATAATTCGCGACCCCAAAAATATTGGCAAAGGTGTGCAGTTCCTCAACCGTTACCTTTCGAGTAAACTTTTTGCTGACCCAAAACAATGGCAAGAAAGTTTATTTAATTTCTTGCGTTTGCATCAATATCGTGGTATCCAACTATTAATCAATGGACGCATTCAATCGCAGCAGCATCTTTCTGAAAAAATTAAAGCAGCTATTGCATTTATAAGCAACCTTCCAGAAGATGAACGGTTAGAAACGTTTCGTTTGGACTTACAAACGATGGGGTTTGAACCAGGTTGGGGAAATACTGCTTCACGAGTCCTCGAAACTCTTAATATTCTAGATGAATTAATCGACTCTCCGGCGCCTCAAACTCTGGAAACTTTTATATCACGCATCCCAATGATATTCAATATCGTATTGGTATCACCTCATGGATGGTTTGGACAAGAAGGTGTGTTAGGAAGACCAGATACTGGGATGAAATTTCAAAACGCGGTATTGAAAGAGTTTACACTGCTTACACCTGGAAAATTCATACCACTAAACTTTTATCTCTTGCACGTACATACGGTTTCTGGAATTTTATATCCAAAGAAAACCGTGAAGACTTGTTACGTTATATTGAGGCATTGTTTCACCTCATCTATAAACCTCGCGCACAGCAATTGTTAGAACAGCATAAACATCGGTAATATATCGTATCATAGATCATACGTAGGGACGTTACATGTAACGTCTTGAAACAGGACTTCTCATCTTGTTAATTCTAGCCAAGTATTTTGTCCAACGATTCCATCAACCCCTATCTTACGTTGATATTGAAAAGCTTTGACAGCGGTTTCAGTCAAGGCGCCAAAAAAACCATCTACTTCTATAGTATAACCACTAGATACTAATAACTTTTGTATAACTCGTACTGGAGTACCTGAATCACCAAATTCTACCCTTGGAAGACTGCTCGTAGTTCTTCTACGGTTAATTGCTGCTATCACAGAATTATTGTCTTGATCTGCAACTATTTCTCCTTGTGTCAATAACTCTTTTTCAGAAACAATTTTAGCTAAAATATTACTTAGTATTCCTTTTACTTTATAATTAGATGAAAATACGACAGCAGGAGAAGTATCACCAAGCTGAGTAAACTCAGGTGGTGTAACTTGAAGCGTTGCAGTTGAATTGGGTAAATGTGTTGAATTTGTGTTAAATAAATCGTTTTCGTGCTGAACCACAAGCTGTTGAGGCAAATTGTCAGAAAGTTTTTGCCCCATTACCAATATGCTCGTCATCAGCAGCCCAATATCGCTCATTGTATATCGTCTTACTACCGCTCACATTTCCATTGACATTAAAAAGTATCTGATTCCGGAAAAGTACGCACTTTCAACTAAAAATGAATCAAAAATTCATATTTATATATCAAAACCTATTAAATTATACTTATCTGTAGCGATTATTACTTGGACAAAAAAAAGACGTATTAAATTACGTCTTTTCTTATCCAGAACTTCTGATTTCAAGTTTTGTCTTGTTTACAAATATGGGCGAGGAGAGAATCGAACTCTCACGCCTTTATAGGGCGGCAGATTTTGAGTCTGCTGCGTCTACCAGTTTCGCCACCCGCCCTTGGGTGCAACCTCATTATTATAATCTACCTTCGTATGATTTTGCAATAGTTTTTGATATTCTTTGCTCGAAGACCAGCGGTCAATTTCGCGAGCGCGTAATACAGGGACTGGGTGGGTAAGTTGAGCGGTGTGTGCAGCTTTAAAGGTTTCGCCAATTTCTGTTTTACTAATATCATCGTAGTCGCGCGCTTGAGCAATAAATGCATCAAGGTTGAGTTGCGGTGCTATTTTTGGGGAACCACCTGCAAGTTTCATGAGTACTGACATTACGACCTTGGGGTCACCAGTTGCAAGTAAAGCAGCACGGTCGCAGGTAAACTCAGCACATCGTACCCACTCTAAAAGCTGTGCTTGTATGGCTTGGGCAAGAAAGGTACCGACTGTAGGGACAGCGGTAGCGGCTAGAATTAGTAAATTAACAGGAGTTAAATAAACGCTATGGTCACATTTGAGATGTCCTAACTCGTGTGCGATAACTGCTTGAATTTCTAGAGGAGTTAGCATATCGATGAGCGAAGTATGAACCACGATAAATGGTTGTTTACCACGCATTGCAAAAGTATAGGCATTTGGCGCCGGATGTTGTCGAATGTAAAGTTGTGGTGGCTCAATATCGAGCATTTTACAAGCTTCGAGGAGCAAATTGTGAAGTTCTGGGAGTTGGTTTTGTCCAACCAAAACACTGGAAGCAATATTTTCGACATAAAAAACCTGTTCTGCGAGAGGTCCTAAAAGGTTACGCACCATCATATCCAGTCCTGGTATTTGCTTGAGCGCTTTGGTCGCTTCTAAGTCAAGAGGATGGCGAAATGAGTCAGCTTTCAAACCAATTAATTGATTTTTTAATATAGACATAATAAGTGTAGTGGGGTGCGTAACGGTAGGGTGCGTGACGGCATAGAAAAATTTCAGCGTAGTTATAAGAGGTGTAGTGTCACGTACCAATTTCTATAGATATTATAACGAGATAATACAAAGGGTCGGGCAAGGATGCCCAACCCACAAGAGTTGATTAGAATCAAATCAAAAATTTGATTTTGGTTTTACAAAGGCGCCAAATAAGGTGCGGTTGCATCTGCTTCAGTTTCTGCTTCGGAGACGCGCTTAATTTTTGCTCCTACTGAAAGTAATTTCAAATCAAGACGGTCGTAACCTCGGTCTAAAAACTGTAGTCCTTTGATGGTTGTTAGACCGCTAGCGGCTAAACCAGCTACAACTAAAGCAGCAGCAGCACGTAAATCACTACCAATTACAGGCGCCCCAGATAGTACAGGCACTCCTCGAATAAAAGCAATATTGCCTTTAACGCGAATATCAGCTCCTAAACGATTTAGTTCTGAAGCGTGACGCAGGCGATTTTCAAATACAGTTTCGTTTATTAAGCTATCGCCATCTGCTACAGCCATCAACGACATAAATGGAGCTTGCATATCGGTAGGAAAACCTGGATGTGGCAACGTTTCAATGTCAGCAGCTTTAAGAGCATCTGCTGGCTTGATACGTAGACTATTAGTTCCTTCCTCAATAATAGGAACCCCCATTTCTCGCAGTTTGGCAATAACTGGTAAAAGATGTTCGGGTACTACTGGTGATAATAATAAATCTGAACGTGTAATTGCGCCCGCTGTTAAAAACGTGCCTGCTTCTATACGGTCAGGAATTACTGTGTAATCAGTTGAATGTAATTTTTCTACACCAACAATTGTAATTGTGCTTGTGCCAGCACCCTGAATTTTGGCGCCCATCGACTTACAGAAGTTCGCTAAATCAACTACTTCTGGTTCACGAGCAGCATTTTCAATCAGAGTTTCACCGTCTGCTAATGTTGCCGCCATCATTAAGGTTTCGGTGGCGCCCACACTAGGAGAGTCAAGATAAATTTTGGCGCCTTTGAGCCTACGGTTACTACCAGGAACGTAAGCGTTACAAATGCCGTGTTCAATTTGTACTTCTGCTCCCATCGCTTGTAGACCACGAACATGTAAGTCTACAGGTCTGGCACCAATAGCACAACCACCAGGCAAAGGCATTTGGGCTACACCCAATCGCGCTAAAATCGAACCAATTGCAAAAAAGCTTGCTCGTAACTGGGTGACAAGTTCATAAGGAGCTTTAGAAGTAGCAAAGTCTTTGGCGTTGATATCTAATACTTCGCCATCGCGCTTAACACCAACACCCAAAGCCAATAAAACTTGGCTCATGCGCTCCACATCAGCCAGCCTTGGCACGTTGCGAATGCGGCAATCTTCAGAACATAGTATTGCACCAGCCATTAACACCAGCGCCGAATTTTTTGCTCCGCTGATTTTGACATGGCCCTGTAAAGGATGCCCTCCCCATATTTGCAAGACTGAGGAGTCTGCTTCGGGTGACGACTTGGCATCTGATAAGCCGCTAAGTGGACTGATAAGCCTACCCTCCAGAAACAAGAATTAAATTTATACGTTGGAAGTTGGTTAAGATTCTACAGTAAAGAATTAATTTGTCTACATTTTTAGACTACATAAACAAGAAAATAATTACATCAAGAGTCAAAAGTACGCTATTGACAAGAAAAGATAAGTAAGTCACAATTATAGACTGTTAGTTAAAACAAGCCAGCGGAACTGGCGGAATTGGCAGACGCGCATGATTCAGGTTCATGTGCCGCAAGGCTTTCGGGTTCAAGTCCCGAGTTCCGCATTTTAATAAGTAAAAAGTGCTGAGTGCGAAGAAAAGTGCTGAGTTGAAAGTGCTAAGTAATATCTTTAACTCCTAACCCCTAACTCCTAACTCCTAAATCCTAACTCCTACTCAGCACTCTTATGTTAACAAGTTTACAAAATCCTTTAGTAAAGCAAATTCGCAAGCTGCACTCTTCTAAAGAGCGTCATAGTGAGGATTTGCTATTACTCGAAGGAACGCATTTGCTCGAAGAAGCTTATGCTGTTGATTATCCTTTGATGACTTTATGTTGCACAGAAAAATGGCAAACAACGCATTTTGAACTGTGGCAGAAAGCTTCCCAAAAATGTGTGCGTGCAGAAGTAGTCAGTGAAGAAGTATTAAGCGCATTAGCAACAACAGTACAACCCGATGGAGTTGTTACAACGGCCAAGCGGAATTATCAAGTTAAAAAAATACCATTTTCTGGGTTAGTACTTGCCTTAGAGACAATTCAAGACCCAGGTAATTTAGGTACAATTGTTCGTACGGCTGCTGGTGCGGGTGTATCTGGACTATGGCTTAGTAAAGGGAGTGTTGATTTAGACAACCCTAAAGTGATGAGAGCGAGCGCGGGGCAATGGTTTAGAGTTCCAATGTCTGTAAGCGAAGATTTAAAAAATACAGTTAGTTTAGCTAAAAACGCTGGAATGCAAATAGTGGCAACATTACCAGGCGCCGCAAAAACTTACTGGGAAGTAGACTGGCAAAAACCAAGTTTAATTTTGTTAGGTAATGAGGGTGCGGGGTTATCAGAAGAATTGGTGGCAATGGCGGATATACAAGTGAATATACCCCTTAGCGCAAACGTTGAGTCATTAAACGTTGCCATTGCCTCAGCACTGCTGTTATATGAAGCAATGCGACAGAAGCATTCGTAATAATCATTTTAATGATTACTAAAGTAATTACTAAACTAATTATTACGACGACGGCTCTTTTTTGTGCTTACTTTCAAAATATTGTTCTATGTCAGCGACTGCATCCTCCCAAGCTGCCAGGTCTATATTTAGTTCGTCAGGTGACTGAGTTGGAATTTCCTCTTCGGGTAGTGGCGCCAAGTCTTCTAGAAGATTTTCTTGGAGAATATCCTCTAGTTCATTGAGGGATTTAAGGAAATCTTGGTCGGCAGCGAGTCGCTGTTCTTGCTGGTTTGGCTCCATCGTCTTAAATGAAAGTAATTATAAGTTGAATAAATAATTAACTACTAATTTCCTTAATTATTATTCCCACTCATACAAAAAAAACTATCAATATGCATCAAATATACTATGTTATTCCTGGCTATTCCTCAACTCGATAGCCAAGTTCAGCGAGTCTAATTCGTGACTGGCGCCATTTTGGCTGTACTTTCACGAACAATTCTAGGTATACTTTACCTGCAATCAATTTTTGAATCTGCTCACGTGCGGCACTACCGATAGATTTGAGCATAGTTCCACCTTTCCCAATTAAAATTCCTTTTTGGGAATCGCGCTCAACGTTAATCGTTGCGATAACACGGGTAATAGTGGCTGTTTCCTCAACCTTGTCGATAGCAACAGCAACAGAGTGAGGAACTTCTTCGCGCGTTAGCAAAAGTATTTGTTCGCGGATAAGTTCACCCATAATAAAGCGTTCGGGTTGGTCGGTAACTAAATCGGGTGGATAATAATAGGGTCCCGTTTCTAACCGTTCGATTAATTTATCTTCAAGCTGTGGCAATCCCTGACCGTTTTGGGCAGAAAACTTAATCGTCTGCCATTTGTGTAACTCAGCCATCTGCATATAGCTTTTATCAATTGCATCGGCATTCTGCGGTTGTTGGTCAATTTTGTTTAATCCTAGAACTATAGGAGTTTGACTACGACTAACTAAATCAGCAATGTACAAATCACCAGTACCGCAACTCACAGAAGCATCAACAACAAACAATACAACATCGACCGATTCAATCGCTATTTTGGCATTTTGTACTAAAACTTCGCCCAATTGGTGATGGGGTTTATGAATTCCTGGAGTATCGACGAATATTAACTGAGCTTTTGGTGTCGTCAAAATTCCACGCAAACGGTTCCGCGTTGTTTGTGCCACGGGTGAAGTTATGGCAATTTTTTGACCTACTAATTGATTCATCAAAGTAGATTTACCGACATTGGGACGACCAATAATACCGATAAATCCCGACTTAAACTCAGGAGGCGCCTGGGGAATCATCACCTCTTCTGAAAATGAATACATGTCATTTTCAATACTGCTCACTTGGAACTCCACCCTTAAATTAGGATTCTAACCTTACTTGATTTTTGGTAAATGCTACCATCCAAGTTTAATCTATTAACCCACTCCCATAACAAATTCACCTTCATTCACCGCTTGATTAGTTGAAATATCATAAACTAACCCCTCAGCTTGCGCGCGTATATTTATTACTTGAGGTAACTCACCTTGCTTATTAAAACTTAATATCTTATAAATAATATCTCCAACTTTCACATACTTACCTAAATTGAGTCTATTTTGAATCATACCACCAATAGGCGCAAAATATTTTATAATATTAGCGCGTCTAATAAACATCATTTGACTATTGAATCTAATACTTTCAGACAAATTAGGATTACTAAGAACGCATTTTTGAATCAAATAATTTTTAATCCCCTCAACACCTCGTGTCACAGAATCTAAATTAATTTGCATTCCCGTGCCAAGCTCAAGAGTCCAAGCATCGACATCAAACTTAATTTCTCTACCTAGAGATTGAAAGTGCTGTTCCAAAGCTAGCCAAGGTTTAATAAAAGCTTCATCAAACGCATCACCATCATACTCATCTAGTAAAATTCCGAAATCAAGTAAGAAATATTTAGAACTCTGTTCGCGGTTATGAAAATAATAGAGATAATTCAACCCTTGATTGGTTGAACTATGTAAATCAATCAAATAGTCAGCATCTAAACTAAGTGATTGTAGCTTGTAGCGGAACTTTTGAGTAAAGGGGACGCTGCTTGAAGAATTAATTTTTTCTAAAAGTTGGGCGAATTTCTGCTTGATGATGGTTAGATAGTTCTGTCTGACGACCTCTATTTCCAGCAGAAGTTGAGATTTAGCAAAAGCTGCTAAATCATCAGCTTCTTTTTCGTAGTCCCAAAAAATTCGATTCCAATCCTTCGCTTCGTAGCTACAATAGCGTCCTGGAGAAAAGTGTTGTGCGCGTTCATTTGTTCCCATTGGGTTACAAACGGGAACTAGCCAAATTTCTCCAGCCAAACGAGTGGCACTGATACTTAACAAAAATTCAATCAGCTGATGTATTACAGCATTACCACAAATTTCGGCGCCATGTAAGTTTGATTGGATATAAACTTTTTTGCCAGATTGGGCGCCGATAAACTTGTAAACTTGTAGCGACAAAACATCACCAGAAGCCATGTGTCGCAAAGGAATAGTCTGAATAATAGGCTGCATCAACGGGAACCAGGATATCTAGGAGCGTGAAATTCTATTGTTAACGGTTGTAATGGTGATTTTTTCTCTACTTTCGTAAAAGGTCTTCTGCGGTTATTTGCAACGGCGCCTTGTTTTTTCGGTTTAATATTAGGTGGTTTAGCTTTGGGTCTTAGAGTTGAGCCACGTTTAACTTTACGCCCTTGAGCGCGTCTGTAAGGATACTCTTTAAAAATACTGGGGCGAGGATTTAACTGTGCTTCTGCGGAAATATCAAATGATAAACTCACACTAGTAGCTACCGTTAATGTTGTTAATAACACTAGCTTTTTAATCCAAGTTGTGCAATCAAGTAGATTCATAGATGTAAATCATAATCAATTACTGATTGTTTCACATGCAAAGTATGGTGTCGTTAAACACATACAGCACTCGACATTACTATACATCTGTTGTTATCCAAGCTGTTATAGTAGCTGCTGCAAAAAAAAATGTATTAATAATTACTAATACATTCTTTCAGGACGGGTTTATTTAAGTTCCTGGTAAATTTCGCAAACGTGTACTTTGATGAGTACGGTCAGCTAATGCTTTTAAAAGAGGCCCATGTGAGGTAAATTCTACTACACTAACAGAACCAACTGGACAGCCTAAACGATAGCGAAAACGACCAACATCAATACCCATAAGACTACATAACATGATGCGAATAGTAGCTTTGTGGGAAACAACTAATACATTACCATCAGCATAACGTTGTTTAATTTCCTCAATAACTTGCATAGCGCGCGAAGCAATAGCTATAGCCATTTCTCCACTAGTGGGTCCATACCAAGCAGGGTCAGCAAGCCAACGAATATAATCATCATGAAAATCAACACTTACAGTTTCAGGACTTTTACCTTCCCACTGACCATAATTAATTTCTTTTAAACCATCGCGAAGTTCAGGCTGTAGCTTAACGATATCGCACAAAGGTTTAGCTGTTGCAATCGTGCGTCGCATTGGACTAGAAAAAATAGCCTTCCAATGCGTAGAAGCATAAGCATCAGCAAAAACCTGTGCCATTTCCATTCCATCTGGAGTTAGTTCAGGGTCTATAGAACCACAGTAAGAGTTACTGCGACTACATTCAGTTTGCCCGTGACGAAGAAAATAAAGTGTTAAAGTCATGTGGTAGGGTGCATGGCGCCATCATCAATCTTAAAACGAAGTAAGCAATTTAGTCGCGTCACGCACCTTACAAATTTTCTATTTAACAGCGCGTGTTCCGGTTAAGACAATTTTATATTTAATTTGTTCAGGCTTTCTCGCCAACTCAATATTTTCACGCCAGAATAATACAGGAGATTACATATCGAACTCACACACAAACATGACAGTAACAACAGCCAATCCTTATCTGGAAGGTAATTTCGCCCCAGTCAAGGATGAAATTACTAGTGACGCTTTAAAGGTTATTGGCACAATACCCCCTGAACTATCAGGAATGTTCCTCCGTAATGGTCCAAACCCTCAATGGGCGCCTATTGGTCAGTATCATTGGTTTGACGGAGATGGAATGCTGCACGGTGTGTACATCAATAACGGTAAAGCCACATACCGCAATCGCTATATCAGAACACGGGGTTGGAATATAGAAAATCAAGTTGGTAAAGCTGTATGGAGTGGACTATTAGAACCTCCGCAACCAAATAATCCACACGGCCCAGGAAAAAACACAGCGAACACTGCACTCGTATGGCACGCAGGTCAAGTATTAGCAACATGGGAAGGTGGGGCGCCGCACGCTATCAAAACACCAGAGTTAGATACAATCGGAGAATATACGTATAACGGCAAGCTAACATCAGCCTTTACAGCACATCCAAAAGTAGACCCTGTAACGGGTGAAATGATGTTCTTCGGTTACAGCTTTGCACCACCTTACGTAAAATACAGTGTAGTATCAGCAACAGGTCAATTATTGAGAACAGTACCTATTGATATACCAATGGCGGTAATGATGCATGATTTTGCAATTACCGAAAACTATACAATATTCATGGATTTGCCCTTAACATTTAGTATGCAACGAATGCAGCAAGGGCTACCTGGACTAATGTTTGAACGTAACAAACCTAGTCGCTTTGGTATTCTTCCGCGTCATGGAAATAATAGTAATATTCGCTGGTTTGAAACTCCTGCTTGTTATATTTTCCATACCCTCAACGCTTACGAAGAAGGAGACGAAGTAGTACTTATTGCTTGTCGCATGAGTCACACTAATGTTTTAATGTCAGAAAATACACAAGAAGATGGAGGAATTCCTCGTTTATATCGCTGGAAATTTAACTTAAAAACCGGAAGCGCGCGCGAAGAAATGCTTGATGACACACCATCAGAATTTCCGCGCATCAACGAAAACCTACAAGGACGAAAAACTCGTTACGGTTACAGTGGAAAAATAGCGCCGACTTCTGTACCTTTATTTAACGGTGTAATTAAATACGATTTTGAAAAATCAACATCGCAAATACATACCTTTGGCAAAGGTCGTTACGGTGGTGAAGCAGTATTCGCACCCTCTAACAAAAATACACAAGAAGACCAAGGTTGGTTAATTACCTTCGTATTTGATAGCAACACCGAAACATCAGAACTTGTAATTATCAACGCCCAAGACATTACAAGTGAACCAGTCGCGCGTGTACTTATTCCTCAACGAGTACCTTACGGTTTTCATGGTGCCTGGGTTTCATTTTAAACCTTCTAAATCCCCCTTAATAAGTAGGGTGGGCACTGCCCACCTTACTTCTATTTAAACTGTATTTTCATACACTCTACAATTTATTATTTGATGCAGACTTTGATTACATATGTTTCGTCGAGTTAAAAGAAAAATACATACTTGAAAGATTAGGAAACGTCCTTGGTAATATATTAGGACTTACGCTGCATAAACCTGGTTTCTACGCATTCATTGTCGCAGACAAATCGTTATTTTTATTACATGCTATCAACGTATATTCCAGGTTTCTAGGTTTTCATGCGTAAGTGCTGTATATTAATTCAATGTAGCAATATTTCCGATGAAATTGAAAACGCAACTAAATTATGACAACGATTACCATTATCATGTGAACCTGCACAAATTGAAGATATTAGAAAACTACTAGCACGCGGATACTTAATTATTTGCTTAGTCAACTGGTATAGGTTAAACGCTCACATCGGTTATGAGAGGCACTACGTATTAGTTTACGATATTAGCGAAACCCATATATACATTCACGACCCAGGCCCACCAACTTATGCATCCCATGCACTGACAATAACAGAATTTGAACAAGCATGGGCAGCGCCAACAAAACGCGACCGTAATTTAATTGCCATCAAATAAAAAGCAGAGACGCGATTCCTAACTCCGCTCCTTGTAAGGTGCGTGACGCTACTAGTTTATTAGTTTTACTTCGTGATTGTTATGGCGTCACGCACCCTACTCCTAACAAGGTTGTCTACCATCTTTAGAGTAAAGCATTTCTGAAACTTTCGGCGCCTCCGAGCCAATATGATACGCAAGCACTCGGTCTTCGATTACCTTATCACTGAGTGTTACTCGTTCAAACTGGCGCCGATGTTCTGCCCAAGATTCGACGAGTGCTGTTTCTATAAAACGACTTGGGTCAGATACATCTTGATATAATCCCCATTGAATGGCACCGTCACGGCGCCGGATTTGTGCGAGTGCTTGCATCGCTAAAGTAAATTCTTCGGCTTTATTGGGGTCAATGTAATATTCAAGCGTTACTAAAACTGGTCCATCGTTTGGACAAGGTTCAAAAGCATGTGTTGGTTGATCCCAATGTAGCGATGCTCGTAAATCTAAGAGTTCTGAACATTTGAGCCGAAAACGCGCGGTAATAAAAATAGCTACTAATAAACCAATACCTGCTACTGCAAGCGCTGTAGATAAAGTAGTATGTTGAGCTAAAGTACCCCACAGTAAACTCCCTATACTCATACCACCTTGAAATACTAATAGCTGCACAGAAAGAGCGCGCGCTTTTACCCAGTTTGGTACCGCACTTTGAGCAGCTACATTCAAACTTACCATTACCCCTAACGAAGAAATTCCCACTAGCAACATCACCGCACAAACTATGTAAAAATTATGCTGCGAAGCAATTATCAGCATCATTAAACCCATTACTGCCGAACAACCAGCAACTATTCTGTCGATGGAAAACTTCTGTCGCAGCTTGGGTAATACAAACGCTCCAGCTAATCCGCCGATTCCCCAAAAACCCAAAATAATACCGTAACCCAAAGCATCAAGTTTTAGCTCTTTACGTGCAAGTAAAGGTAGTAATGCAAACAACGCGCTAGCAAAGAAAATATAGCCAATTGTTCTGAATATAATTGATTGAAATACTGGCGCATTACGAACGTAGCGAACACCTGCTTGGATGGCGCCTACCACACGTTCGGTTGGTAAAGCACTTTGCTGATGTACACGTTTCCAAGTGTAAATCACCCAAATTACACTTAGAAATGATGCTGCGTTGAGTAAAAATACTAGACCTGTTCCCGCTGAAGCAATAATTATACCTGCTAGTGCTGGACCAATTGAACGCGAAAGGTTAACGACTATTCCGCTTAACGTCACTGCTTGCGGTAGTTCTTCTTTTGTCACAAGTTCGGGAGTTACTGCTTGCCACACTGGCATATTCATCGAGCTACCAATGCTCATTGCAAAAGTTAAGGCAAGTAATATCCACGGTGAAGCGGGATTTGACGGTGCCACTATTCCTGTTATTGTTAATACACCTAACAAAGTTGCAACTAACAGCATCCATGATTGTGTGTACAGTAGCACCTGACGACGGTCAACAACATCAGCGATGGCACCAGCAGGTAGAGCCAGTAAGAAAAACGGTAAGCTAGATGCAGCTTGTAATAACGCAACGAGTATCGGAGAATTAGGCGCCAGAGTTGTCATTAACCATGCGGCGCCAACATCGTGCATCCAAGTTCCAACGCTTGATATTGCTGAAGCTATCCAAAGCGCGCGGAATACCTGCTGTTTAAGTGGACTCCACATTGATGTTGCTGCTGTTGCCATATAACAAAGTGAATATAATAACCTGTGATTCAGAGAATATATTTTTCAGATGCGATATGCAAGCACGTATAGGTGTCGAAAAATAAAATAAGGGTTATAACGGAGGAAGGAGTAATCCAACCTTAGTAACAAAATTGACTCGTTAATACCTGAGTCATAGGAGATGGTATTCAAAAATGGATTGGCAATCGCTGACTATTATTAGTAGTGTTTTGATATTCTGTTTTCTAGAGAATATCTTTCCTTTTTTTAATTTCAAATCTACTTTCAACCAAAGAACTTACCCTAATCTTATCTTGGGTATTATCAACATTACAGCAAATAGCTTGACAATAGCTGCGGTTTTACATTGGATATGGCGCCAGAAAATATGGTATGGCTTTTTGCACTATGTCAAACTACCTTGGTTGTCAATTTGTATATCTTTTGTATTGCTTGATTTATATTTATATGTATGGCATCGCATGATGCACAGCTTTTCATTTGCGTGGAGATTTCACAAAGTTCACCACACAGAAATTTCGATGAATACATCGACAGCATACCGCTTTCACACAGTCGAAGTAATATCATCTAATATACCTAAACTTTTATTAGTATGGTTATTCGGCATTCAACCAGTACATTTACTGATATATGAATTAACACTAGCTATTGAATTAGTTTTTCACCATAGTAATTGGGCAATACCTAAAAAAATCGATAAATTATTGAGTTACGTTATCGTAACACCAAACTTTCATCGGTTACACCACTCACAAATATTTGAAGACAGTCAATCTAACTATGCAAGTTTTTTCTCATTTTGGGATAAAATCTTTAAATCTTACTCATATCCAAAGTATCCAGAAAAAATCAAGCTAGGTTTATCTCAACACACCCATGACCTAAATATACTCAAATTAATCCTACTACCATTAAAAAATAATTAAAAAATGTCATTTAAAAACCATACCTAAAATTACGATAAACCTCATATAACTACTATAAAATATTATAAAGTTGAGTCAAGTAACATTTGTTACAAAGATGCGCTTATAACTACTTGGATAATACTTCCTTACCAATATCATCGCACAGGCGCCTGTCTTCTTCTTGAACTTCCGCGTTTGTTCTGAGATAATCATCTGCCTAGGTAATCCAAATCGCTTAAACTTTTACCTTGTGCCCAAATTTCAGCACTAATTAAAGCTTGCCCACGTAAAAGTCGCGATGTATCTTGTTTATTTGTACTAATCCTAGCGTCAAAAGTTTGAGAATAAGGGCGAAGATTGCTTAATTGCTGTCTGACCCATTCCAGATTAAATACTTCTTGGTATATTTGACATATCGCGACCCAAACTACCGCCAAGATGATAAGGGGATTCGTTCATATAAATTAACCACTCAAAAATTATAAGTTCATTGAATATTATTTACTTTAAAAATGTTTTTTTATCAAAACTATCGCGTAAATTTGAATATTTTGTAGTCATTACTTTTAGTTTTTAAGTAATTATTATTTATGTTGAACGGTAAACCACACCTACTATTGAGCGTTAAGACTTTACAATTAGTTACAGTGTGTATTAAGAAATCATAAGAGGCTCTTCATGGCAGACCAATTAATTCGCGCGACAGCGGCAGATGGGGGAATTAGAGCAGTTGGTGCTATTACTACACGTTTAACCGATGAAGCGCGCAAGCGCCACAAATTATCACCAGAAGCGACGGCAGCATTGGGTCGGTCGATGACTGCGGGGTTGCTAATGGCTTCGAGTATGAAACGACCTGGGTCGCGCGTAAATTTGAGAATTAGAGGTGATGGACCTTTAGGTGGTTTGTTAGTTGATGCTGGTTTAGATGGTACGGTGCGAGGGTACGTAAATAATCCGCACGTAGACTTACCGCCCAACCCTAGAGGAAAATTGGATGTGGGTGGCGCCGTTGGTAAAGGTTTTCTTTATGTTGTGCGCGATATTGGGTTCGGGTATCCTTATTCGAGTACTGTGGAACTAGTATCTGGAGAAATCGGCGAAGATGTTGCTCATTATTTGGTAACTTCCGAGCAAACCCCTTCCGGATTAATGGTAGGTGTGTTTGTAGATTCGAGTGGAGTTACAGCATCAGGAGGATTGCTTGTACAGGTTTTGCCAAAAGCTGCGCGCGATGAAGCACTGGTAGAAACTTTAGAGTCGCGAATGATGGCGCTTAGAGAGTTTACGCCATTGCTGCAAGCTGGTAAAACTTTACCCGAAATCTTTCAAGATTTGCTGGGAGATATGGGACTCTTTATTTTCCCTGAAACTCAAATGCTTCGCTTCCACTGTGGTTGCTCGTTTGAACGGGTGCTTGGCGCCTTAAAATTGTTAGGGGAAACTGAATTGGAGGACATGATTGTTAAAGACAATGGCGCCGAGGTTACGTGTGAGTTTTGTGGCACAGTATACCAAGCGACTATTGACGACTTGGCAAGTGTAATCAATGATTTGCAAGCTGAATCATCTGTTTCGTAAAGGTATAAAATAGGACTGTAAAAAATGTATCTTCATGATATCTGTGGATAAAAGATGGTGCAGAAGCTAGCTTTTTCTCAACGGGGAAGTTACTATGGCAACAACGCAAGTTTCGTTATTAAAACGAATCGCTGTAAAATTACTATGGTGTGAGCAATGACGACAGAACGGGATATTCCAGAAAGTTGGTCGCGTACCACAGGAAACGAGTCAGAAAACATGACCCAACTATCCCGGCAACGGCAACCCTCTGACCAAAAAGCGTCAAATGTCCCAGGTACAAATTCAAACTCAAAGTCTGTGAAGCAGCAACCAGCGAGTAAATCCAAACAAGTGACACCATCACGTCAACCAAAACGCGGGGAAAATTCCCGCCTCGAAACTGACGGTCAGTTACGAGATGAGACATCATCATCTAAAGAGTGGAAATTGCCGCGTTGGACAAAAAGTTGGGTGCTATGGACTGGTTTGTTGGCTTTTGTACCAGGTACTATAGCTTTTATGTCTATGGCAATACTGTTGAAACTGCCTGCTGCGCCCAACTGTCCATCAATTTTTTGGCCCCTCGCGAGTGCTTCGGTACGTTTACACTGCGCTCAAGTGGCAGCCTCTAAAAACAATGTAGAAGATTTGCTGCAAGCTATTAACCTTGTTAAGCAATTGCCATCCAACCATCCCTTACGTGCTGAGGTAGACCGTTATCTTGAAGAATGGTCGCGGGATGTTTTACGATTAGCGGACACTAGCTTTCAGGAAGGCAAATTGGATGAAGCTATTGCCACTGCTAATCGTATCCCATCTGACATGCCAGCGTCCAAAATCGTTAAAGACAAAATCGA
Organism: Calothrix sp. FI2-JRJ7; assembly: GCA_019359675.1. GTDB lineage: Bacteria > Cyanobacteriota > Cyanobacteriia > Cyanobacteriales > Nostocaceae > Dulcicalothrix. The sequence goes on along the minus strand of JAHHGX010000067.1, from coordinate 187,971 downwards.
GCAATGGCGTTCGATTTGGTCAAAAGGCGAAGAAATCTACAAACAAGCCGAAGAGGGAATGCGTAACGCGCGCTGGCAACAAGCGTTTATGGATGCTTCTCGCTTACTGCGCGTAAACAATAAGTTTTGGCAAACTACCAAGTATCAGCAATTAAATAACCTGATTGTTAAGTCTCGTGAAGATGGTGAGAAGTTAGCCAAAGCTGAAGATTTAGCTAAAAACGGTAATATTGATAATTTGAAAAAAGCTATCAAGTTAGCAGAGTCTGTAACTGCTGATAGCTACATGTACCAAAAAGCGCAAGAAGCTATTCCGCTGTTTGGGCGCCAAATGCTCGATATTGCACAGAAAAGGCTTGATAGTCAAGATGCTGATGAAGCGATTTCGATTGCTCAACAAATACCGACTAACGCTAACTTACAAACAGAAACTGAAGATTTCATCGCCATTGCCGAAGCACAGCGTAATGCTTGGATTGGTACTACGTCTGGCTTAGAGGCTGCCATTGCCCAGGCACAACAAATCAGTCCAAACCGTGCAGTATATCAAAAAGCACAGGGTTTGATAGCTCGCTGGCAGTTAGAAATACAGGATGTAGCACGTTTAGACAAAGCACGTACACTGGCTACACAAGGAACGGTAACTGATTTAACAGCGGCAATAGCTGAGGCACAATTAGTACCAGCAAGTAATCCGCGTGCGAGAGAAGCTCGTAGAGAAATAAATCGTTGGGTAGGGCAAATTCAAACAATTGAAGACCGTCCATTTTTAGACCGTGCCGAACAGTTAGCGCTGGTGCAAGATGCAGGTTCACTACAAGCAGCAATAACCGAAGCAAGTCAAATTCGTCGTGGACGGGCATTATATCCAGAAGCACGCAAACGAATTTATGAATGGACAGCAATAATACAACGCGCTCAAGACCAGCCTTATCTAGACCGTGCGCGTGAATTGGCTAGTAGCGGCGATTTATCGGCAGCAATTCAAACGGCGAGCCAAATAACAGGAAATAGGGCATTATCAAATGAAGCCGAAGCAGCAATAGGTGACTGGCAAGGACAAGTAAATGCACGTCAAGACTGGAAGCAAGCAAGGGAAGTAGCGTTACAAGGAACACCAGAAGCACTCGCTCAAGCAATTCGTTTAGCGAAGAGAGTACCAGAAAGTAGCTTATTACGTAACGATGTCAACCCAGCAATTGACCAGTGGAGTCAGCAAATATTAGATATTGCCCGTACCCAGAGCGAATCTGACCTAGGACGCGCCATAGAAACAGCACGCTTAATTCCACGTGGAACAGCAGCACATAGCTCTGCACGCGACCAAATACGTACATGGCGTGAATATCTCAACCCAGAACCAGCACCACAACCCGAACCGCAGCAAACCGAACAATCAGAAAATACTACCACCACTACAAACGAGTTATAAGACTCTCCTTTTAATCTTTTTTAGAAGCTAAAGGGCATGGCATTACGCTGTGCCCTTTATTGTTAAACTATTTTTAAAGGAGATTTTTACATGGCTACAACTATTAGTGTCGTCAAACCTATTAGCCAAATGCATTTTGCTCCTGGTAGCGTTGTTACTATCCCTAATGTCACCTGGCAGGAATTTGAAACTATATTACAGGAATTAGGTCAAAAGCGCACGTCACGAGTAGCTTACTACCAGGGTACTTTAGAAATTATGGTTCCTCTGCCTGAGCATGAAATACCAAGAGATTTTATTTCTGATATCGTTAAAACTTTATTAAGAGCTAAAGGTGTGCGCTATCAACCCTTTGGTTCGACTACTTTTAAAAACCAGGGTGCAGCTGGTGTAGAACCAGATGCCTGTTTTTATATCCAAAACTATCAAACCATGATTGGTCGTAGGCGCCTTGAACCAAGTGACCCTCCACCAGATTTAGCAATAGAAAGTGATGTTACTTCAAAAACGACGATTGAGGCTTACGAGTCTGTTGGAGTTCCAGAAGTATGGATATATGATAGCGGGAAACTAACCATTTATTTGCTGCAAGGTAAAAAATATACAAAGTCTCAAACCAGTCCGACCTTTCCTCAAATACCCATAAAAGAGCTTATTCCTCAACTTGTAGAAAGAAATTGGCAGGTTGGAAGTCTTCAGGCACTAGAAGAATTTGAAGCAACGCTCCCTAATCTTAAATTTTAATAAAATATAGTACTGACAATTTAGTAGTTCTTGATATTGGGACGGACAGGGATGCCCATCCCACAAGATTTATGCCCATCCCACAAGATTTATATTTGTTTATGATTCTAAAACTTCTCGGCAATAGAATTGTACTAAATTTTCCAACTTTTCCTGTGGACAACATTCAATTAAAGCTTCAAACACTTCAACGAGCTTTGCAGCGTCTTCTCCCAAAGTTGGACTTAAGCTCCAAATATCTTCTATCCACTCATGAGGACGGTCGGTATCAAAAATAAGACGTTCGAGTAATTTCTTTGCTTCAGTTTTTGATAGTGACATAAGTTTTATATGTAGTTATGTGTATCTCTTATGTATAATATTTACTTTTTAACAGCAAACCACTGCTTAGTAGTTAGGTTTAACAAAAAGACTTCTTGATTTTCTTCATAGACATTTTTGTCATTTTCGGAATTTCCCTCGGTATCTGTATCGAAAGTAATAATTTTACCCTTTTCGATTCTTAAACAGTTCTTTTCTTGAATATACTCGCTACTATGTTCATAAATCCAACCAGGATTTTCACCTTTGGTATTTAGCTTTTTCATTTCAAAGGTATCACAATCGAGTACAAACACGGGCGTTTCACCAAGAACTCGATCTTGTTGATACCCCAAGCTACCAATTATGTATATATTGTTATCAACGAGTGTTGCCGAATGGTAATGTGAAGGCTGAAAAAAATTCATTGGATAGCCGTAAATGCTAATTTCGCCATTAGGATGTTTTACGACGACATCATTATATATACAGTAATCAGGGTCAAAATACTCTTCATGCTCACCACCTATATATACAACACGTCCATCTGGTAGTACTGTACTTGACATCCCATGTCTTTGAAAGCACCAAATAGGACCTTCGCGTAATTTATTTGTACATCCAAATTCTTCGCGTGCTTCCCAAGCAGAATAACCAGTTTCGACCATATATAGCCAAAACTCAAAATTCATTGGGTGAGGATTATCATGCCCAAACTTTGGATACTTTTGACGCTGAAACGTTTCGTAACTTACCGTCGCATATACCATACAGCAATCCAGAATTATTTCTATATCACGTTTTATCCTTCGGTAAAACCTCCGGTTTACATGTTTCTTTAGTTAAACGCCTTAATTAACTCACGACTGCTGCTATATTAACTTATCTGAAGTCCTGCTTCAATTTGTCTGACTACCGTTAGCGCAGAATAGCTAACACCAGCGGTTCCTTCACCTGGATGCGTGGAGTCACCGACTAGCCACAAACCTGGTATAGGTGTACGGTTAGCAAAACCAAAGGGACCAAAAGTTGGAATGCGTTGCCCAATTCCTCCTACTATACCTTCAGAGCGTGCAGTATAGCGGTAGAAAGTGCGGGGTGTTGCGGCTTCAACATGAACAATAGTTTCAGGTTTTAAATAAAAATATTTATTTAGGTGCGATATCGCTTCCGAAGTAAACCTTTGTTTTAAAGCTTCATAATCTTCGGTCTTCCACCATCGTTCCACATCGACAAACGACGAGGCTATTATTGTCGCTTTACCAGCAGGCGCCCGTCCATCACCTTCATGGCTGACAGAAACAAATAGCGAGTTATTTTCTCCAACTAGACCATTGGGATTATACAAAAATTGTAGGTGGGGTGGACATCCGGAAGGAACAGCACTTGCGTCTACACCAAGATATATAACAAAGGCGCCTGATGGTGAAGGAAGTTTTTCTACGCGCTTTTTATAACCCCGTGGCGCCTTGTCTCCCAATAACTGCACTAAATTTTGCACTGTAACGTTAGCAACTATATGGTCTGCGGGTTCTTCCCACATCTCCCCAGTTTTCTGGTTTTTAACTGTGACGCTAACAGCTTTACCTTTCTTAACAATAATATTTTCTACACTATGCCGCATCAAAAGCTTTCCACCATCACGTTCCAAAGCACTAACTAAACAGTCACTAAGAACTTGCATACTGCCTTTGAGATGAAATAAACCTTGCGGCGCCTGTGATACAGATAATGCCGTGGCAGCATAAAGTAACGCAGTTTCTTCGGCACTTACCTGTGAATATAACTTGAGTTGCAAATCTAAAAATGTTCGTAACCGTTGATCATGAGCTAGCTTATACGCGCGCAGTGCATCACCAACGGTAAATAAAGTGTATGGTACAGTAATAAAAGTACTTGGGCGCACAGCTTGAGTCAACTGCCACAAATCCCAAACATTGCGTGGTGGTAGTACAGGGTCGCGTGCTTGAAATGCCCAACTAGCTTTAAATAACTCAGCTAATAATCCCCAAAATGGTTCGCTACCAGGAAATTGACAAATACGTTCTTCATGCCATTTTTCTGGGTCACGCCAAACATTAATAGGTGTATTTTCCCCAGGTAAAAACACAGCACAAGCAGGGTCGCAATGTGTAGCTTCTGGTATATCAATATTTAACTCCGAGAAAATCCGGTGATGAATTCCTCCTGCTTCCAACCCCGCAACTTGAGTGGCACCAACATCAAAGGTAAAACCCTTACGCTTAAACGTCGAAGCGCAACCACCCGGTACTAACGCTTGGTCAAGAATTAAAACGTCGTATCCGCGATGCCCTAATAACGCACCAGCAGTTAGTCCACCAATTCCGGCGCCGATGACAACCACGCGAGGTTTTCTACCCATAACATTTACCTTGGCATTTTTACTCTAACTTTTAGATTTTTTAACATATCTACTTATATTGTTACATCTTTCTAGAAAAATAAGTCAGATTAGTAAAATTTATGACACACAAATCTTGGCACGGTAACAGTATCGCTAGGTAGCGCAAGCGATAACAGTGTTAGTTCTCTCAACAGCAAGGTTCAATTAAATAGTTATTGCACAAGTAAAATCAACATAGAAATACTAATAAATATTAGCTTAATAACAACAATTTAAATCAAAAATAATTATTTTTAGCTGCAATCAATGAAATATATTTAGTTTATAAAATAAATGTAGAGACGTTACATGTAACGTCTATTCTATACCTAGGCACGTAAAAAATGGAGTAATTTATCTAAAATTTGTTGTTGCGTTTCTAGAGAGAATTCTCCTAACTCACGCAGAACAAGCGACTGACGCAGCGTGATTAAATGGTCTAATCTAATAGTTGAAGCCTTGTGCAAACCGCTGGTAGGAAAATCAGGATGACTCGTATTAATAACAATATCAGTCTCTAGTAACTCGCAAGGAATCATACTAGTAATTAAAGCAAGAGTAATGTGTTGATTAGCTCCTACAGGATTAGTCAAGCAAACTGCCGGACGTGCCTTAATAGAAGATAAATCATCCAACGGAAAACTTACTAAAACAACTTTACCCTTCACAAACTCAAATCCTGTCCTTTAAAATACAAGTACCCTCTGGCATTGCTCGCATTGAAATGCTATCTATAATAATGCCATAAACCGCGCGTTATCACGAATGCCATCAAAATCAACATCAGTTTTGACCATTTCTTTATACTCAGCATCTAAATTAATAGCTTGCTGTAAATCTCTTAGTGCCAAGTCAACATTATTCAAATGAACATAAGCACAAGCACGATTATACCAAGCATTTGCATACTCAGGGTTTAAATCTATTGCTTTATCATAAGATTGTATTGCTCCCTGTAACTTTCCTAATCTAAACAAAGCATATCCGCGATTATCCCAAGCTTCGTATTTATCAGGTTTAATTTCAACAGCTTTATCGTAGGATGCAACAGCTTCGTCTAATCTTCCTAAATCATCCAGTGCATAACCCCGATTGTACCAGGCTTCGTAATCATCAGGTTTAATTTCAATTGCTTTGTCGTAGGATACAACAGCTTCATCTAATCTTTCTAATTGACCCAGTGCGTAACCTCGGTTGTACCAAGCTTCATAGTAATTAGGTTTAATTTCACAAAGGACGAAACGGGTCGAAAGCATTGTATAGACGTTTTAAGAACTGAAAATCTTGAGTCATAACTAGTTAAAATAACCAACGCTATGTTACCTCATCCTCTGTAGGCTTTACGCTTAATAAGTTAAAAATCTTAGTCTATTACCACAGAGACACGTAGAGACGCTTCGGAACCGGAGCGTCTGCACACAGAGAGAAATGTAGAGATGAGATAGCGTTTTAAAGTAAACGAGTAAGTCGGTTTAAATAATTAAAGCTTCGTAGCCACTGTGGAAGCGCATCGCTTACTACAAACTAATTTTCTAGCTTTACGCTTTTTAACAAATTTTGGTTTATTCTCGCCGAGTTATTTAGTAGTTGATGGGCACCAGCATGAAAACAAACGGGCGCCAATCGTACTACTGGTTAGCTCAACCAGTAGTACCAAAAATAGGGATTTGAAGTAATTGCAAGATTTAAAATAGTTACTTGACGTGAACCAGTAGTACATCTCCAAAGCGCCAGCCTGAAACTAATCAAGCCAACGGTACTACTGGTTAGCTCAACCAGTAGTACCAAAAATGATGCTTTAAAGTGAACCAGTAGTACTATTAAAAGCCGATTATCACAAATTATCGTTATTTATACTGCAAATTGGTAAAATCTAGAGTTTTATTATGATATCCAGGCCAGAACTCAGATTCTACCCTACCCTACCCTTCGGGAAAACTCCGTTTACGGGATATCCTGCGGATAACGGGAAAACTCCGTTTACGCTGCGTGACTAATGACAGTTTGAATCTGCTTTTAGTGTAAAATCATCTATCCGTTACATCCGTTACATGCATTCCCAATTTCCCTCTCTGAACAATGCAACGCGAATTTTTCTTAAAGATTTAGGCAAATTGTATGTTGATTTTTAAAGATTGTGTGAATTAAATGTTTAATTTCAGTAATACTTATGAACTAATTATATCTATAGATTGTAGTCAATAGAAGCATTAGAGCAAATCAGTATTATAGACGCATTTATACACGCAGAATAGGGATGTAATTAAAGAAACTTCTCATAATCGATGAATTATATCTAATATAGAAAAATACGTAAAGTTCCTTTGAAGTTTTCATATATTTTGTGTTTCCAACAGTTGATTACACCTAATTATACGTAAGTAAAATACTAAGTTTACCAAATCAACTTAGTGTAAATACTGGTAAAACCTGACCTACAGTAAATGTACTATGAGCGCCAAAAAGTTCTTACCCCAAATCAATGTTATAAAACTTACAACTTTTATAAAACCTATAAAGCGTATTGCTTCCAATAAGTTTTTAATGTGGAGTATAGCTTATTTAGGATTTGGAGGCGCCTGGTACTGGCAACCATTAGCAAATATGTCTCGAATAAGTCCCTTGGCACATGCAACAGGCGTAACACAAGCTTTAACGCTTGCTGGACATTTGGGAACGGTGTCGGTGGTAGCTTATAGTCCTAATGGCATGACAATTGCTAGTGCAAGTAGCGATAAAACAATCAAGCTGTGGGATACAATTACAGGAAAATTACGTGACACACTTGTAGGGCATACTCAGGAAATCAATACTATTGCGTTCAGTCCCAACGGTAAAATACTCGCAAGTGGCAGCTTAGATGGAACTGTAAAATTATGGGATGCGATTACAGGCAAACAAGTTCACACTTTTACTGGACATGCTGCATCTGTACAGTCTGTTGCTTTTAGTCCTGACGGCGCCATTTTGGCTAGCGGTGGTTGGGACCAAACTGTTAAAGTGTGGGATGTGACGAAACGAATATTAATCAGGACGATTAAGGGAAATTGTGATGTTATTAATAGTCTTGCGATTACAGTGCTACCGAAAGAATTTAGTTTGAGTAAACGAGGTCATGAAGCCATAATTGCTACAGCCACTCAATTCGACAGTAAAATTAAAATTTGGGATTTAAAAACGGGGCAAAGAGTACAAACTCTGGCTGGACATGATGATAGTGCGGTTACAGCATTGGCAATTAGTCCTGATGGTAAAACTCTTGCTTCTTCAGGATGGGATAAAACTGTTAGAGTTTGGAACCTTGAAAATAATGAAGAAATACGTACTTTAAAAGGACACACTGACCACGTTTGGTCTGTTGCATTTAGTCCAGATGGTAAAACTCTTGCTAGTGGAAGTTGGGATAAAACTATTAAACTTTGGAATGTACAAACAGGTAAAGCAATTAATACATTCATTGGACATAGTAACCGTATTTGGTCAGTTGCTTTTAGCCCAGACAGCAAAAATCTAGCTAGTAGCAGTTTCGATAATACTATCAAGGTCTGGCGCCTCGAATTGTAGAAACCAGGTTTTTTTACAACTTGTAATGAAAACAACAATTTTTAATCAGAAACCTGGTTTCTTAATTTAAATAGATTAAATAATTAAAAATTAGGCAAATTAGCAGAGATATTTATTAGCTAGCGCTATCATTAACATCTATACTGGAACAAAGTTGCTGTGAAGATGCTCTGCTGCCTGAACCCAGATTGCCCCAGTCCTATCAATCCTGATACTAATCAGTATTGTCAGAGTTGCAGCGCGCCTCTGACTATATTACTTCGAGGTCATTATCGTGTTACTAAAGTACTTTCCGATGAGGGAGGTTTTGGCAGAACTTATTTGGCAGAAGATGTTGATAAGCTTAATGAACGTTGTGTTGTCAAGCAATTAGCACCCAAAGTTCAAGGTACGTGGGCTTTAAATAAGGCAATTGAGCTTTTTAAAGAAGAAGCCAAACGTTTACAAGAGCTTGGGAGACATTCACAAATTCCAACGTTGCTTGCCTACTTTGAACAAGATAATTATTTGTATCTCGTCCAAGAATTTATTGAGGGTCAGAATTTATTTAGAGAACTGCAACAGCGAACAAGTTTTAATGAGGCTCAAATTCGTGAATTATTCATGTACGTGTTACCTGTACTGAGTTTTATTCACGAACACGGAGTTATTCACCGTGATATCAAGCCTCAAAATATCATGCGTCGTTCGCTTCAATACACTACTTTTCGCTCGACACCACATACATCAACATCAGGAATACACAAACGTGGTGGTGATATCGTTTTGATTGACTTCGGTGCCTCAAAGCAGTTAACTGCGACAGTCCAAACTAAACCAGGTACAACAATTGGTTCGTTTGGATACAGTCCAATTGAACAAATTAACGGTGGTGAAGCGTATCCGGCTAGTGATTTATTTAGTCTAGGCGCCACGTGTTTTCATCTAATGACTGGTGTTTCACCATTCCAACTATGGACGGAATACGGATACAGTTGGGTGAATTCATGGCGCCATCATCTTCGACATGAAGTATCTAATGAATTAGGTGAGGTTCTTGATAAACTGCTTAAAAAAGATATCAACCAGCGCTATCAGTCTGCTGAAGAAGTACAAAGGGATTTAGATATAGGCGCCACTTCATTAACCTCCAATGGACAAATTCCCTTGCCTTCCTTATCAACAAACAATCAGCGTTGGTTCTCATCACAACGATTATCTAAACCCTCACCCCTAGCACAATTCCTAGCTAAATTTGCATCTATACGTTCAACGTCCCTCGCAAATACCAAAATAGCAAAATCTTTATTAATAAGTAGCGCCGTACTATTGGTCAGCTTAACTGGCACGCAAATATACGGTTACATGCGGTACAAAATATTTCCAACGGCGCCAACATTTTTGATTAGTAGTTTGCCCAGCAGTGCTTTCTTGCAACAAACAATTTCAGCACATTCAGGTTATGTGATGTCTGTTGCAATTAGTGCAAATAGAAAAAGTTTAGCTAGTGGCAGCACTGACAAAACTATCAAACTGTGGAGTCTGGATGGTGAAGAAATTCGTATGCTGAGAGGTCACAATCAAAGTGTAATGAAAGTTGTCTTTAGTGCCGATAGTAAAACTCTAGCCAGTGGTAGCACCGATAAAACAGCAAAACTGTGGAACGTTGAAACAGGGCAAGAAATCCGCACGTTTGTAGGTCATAGTGATGCTATTACCGATTTAGCTTTTAGTCCAGACAGAAAAACACTTGCTACAAGTAGCTCTGATAAAACAATAAAACTTTGGAATATTGCCACAGGAGAAGAAATTCGTACCCTTAAAGGTCACATAAGTAGAGTTACATCAGTTGCATTTAGTCCTGATGGTAAAGTAATTGCAGCAGGAAGTAACGATAAAACTATTAAGTTATGGAACGTTTCCACTGGAGAAGAGTTTCGTACCTTAAAAGGTCATAAAGATACCGTGACGCAAATTGCCTTTAGTCCAGACGGTAATCAAATTGCCAGTGGAAGTAGCGACAGAAGCATTAAACTCTGGAATGTATCCAACGGTCAGGAGTACCGAATGCTTCAAGGTCACACCGATACAATTTGGTCTGTTGCCTTCAGCTTTGACTCTACAATGTTAGCTAGTGCCAGTAGTGACACAATGATTAAATTATGGAATCCTTTCAGTGGTGAAGAAATTCGCACCCTGCAAGGTCATAATAGCCGCGTTTGGTCTATTGCTTTTACTACAGACGGCAAAACGCTTGTCAGTGGTAGTGAAGATGGCACTATTAAAATTTGGAGAATTACTCCTTGAACAGCGATAGATGGAGACGCGATATATTCCCTGCGGGACACTACGTGAACGCGTCTCTACGTATAAGAATAAATTGTATGTGTATAAAAATAGCTTAGGTTTAAAATAATATCTAATTTATCTAAGCAACCACATGTATTCTACACTACTTTTAATCACGCAATTATTAACTAGTAAAATTACTGATACGAATAACACTATCAATGTAAAATACCCTTATATATATACACAGGCTGAAATAGTTAATACGAAGCGAAATCAAGCTTCAAAAAGTAAAGGTAGCTTTCAAGACATGTTAAACGCGCTTGGAGAACGTGAAACAGGCAGAACAGGCGCCGCTGCGTATACATTTGTTAATCCTCAATTATATTTTCTCGGTAAGTATCAGTTTGCAGAAGTTTTATTAAGACGTTTGGGTTATTACAAGGCACAAGTTTACTATGGGAATGGCGCCGATAAGAATTACTCGCGTGGAACATGGACTAACAAACGTGGTATTGATAGTAAAAACAAATTTTTAAATTCCCCGAAAGTACAAGAAGCAGCAATCAAAGAAGCTTTTGCTGTGTACTGGCAAGACGTAAACTCTTTACTCAAACAGCGGGGCAAATCAATCAATCAGTATCTTAATAAACCCATCAAGTTTAAAGATGGTAATAAATCAAAAACTATCACTATTACACTTTCGGGTCTTCTCGCCGCTACGCACTTACGCGGCCCAGATAACATGGTAAATTTACTGGTACAAGGTAAAGCATCGCGCGATGAATTTGGTACTTCAATTTTAGATTATTTAGATTTGTTTGGTGGTTATGATACAACTTTGAAGGATATTCAATAACTGAACAACTTGTAAGGTGCGTGACGCTACTAGATAGCTGCTTCGTTTCAAGGTTGTTGGTAGCGTCACGCACCCTACTTTATGGTGTGATTCTATACCTGTCGCGTGGGTAAAGTGATGCTTGTCGAACGTTGGGTAAATTTAAGATTCGGGAAGTTAAACGTTCTAAACCAATTGCTAGTCCTCCATGTGGTGGCATTCCTAGTTCAAACATTTGTAAATGATTTTCAAATGAAGCGGGGTTAAGATTACGATTTGTTAAGGATTGTTTTAAATCTTCGCGTTTGTGTAATCTTTTCCCACCTGTTGTAATTTCAATGCCTTCAAATAATAAGTCAAAACTTTGTGAGGCGCCTTCATGACCGCGCGGGTGTGTGTAAAAAGGTCTTGCAGATAAAGGAAAACCAATTACAAACAGCGCTGGTATTCCTGTTTCGGCTTCCGCTAGCTGGCAAAGTTGACGTTCTGCTTCTGGGTCTAGGTCGTCAATAAGGTCGTTACGACCAAAGCGATGATTGAGTCGTTCTAAACATTCTGTAAATTCCCAAGTGGGTACATTCAACATTGAGGGAAGTAATTTTGTTCTGTAATTTTTCAGTTGACTTGGAAAGTTTTGGTTCAACTGCTCAAAAACAAACGTTAGTAGTTCTCGTTCTAACTCAATTACTTCTTCAGCACTGTTAATAAATCCCATTTCCAAATCTAAAGAGTAGTATTCCGTCAAATGTCTACTACTTGCGTGAGGTTCTGCACGATAAACGTAACCAGTCTCAAACACTCGCTCTAGACCTGAAACTCCATACTCTTTGTAAAACTGCGGACTTTGGGCAAGATATGCTGCGCGTTCAAAATATTTGATTTCAAACAGATTTGTCCCACCCTCAGTTCCCCTAGATACTATCTTGGATGTGACTACTTCTGTAAAATATCTGGCGCCTAAAAATTGCCGAAAGTATTGCAAAATAGCAGCTTGTATCCGAAAAATATCACCTATCTCACTATGACGCAGCGACAACGGACGGTAAGCCAAGATAGTTTCGATACCAATATCAGAAATATCTGAACTTGAATTAAAAGGCAGTACAGATACTTGATTAAGAACATTAATCTCAATAACTTCTACCTCAAAACCAAGTTTAGCTCGTTTATCGGGCTTAATTTTACCTCTTATTTCCACAGGTTCATCGAGTTTGAGCTTCAATTCTCGCACCAACTCAGAAGCTACAACACATTGCACTTGACCACTACAATCCTTGACGACAATAAACGTAGTACGAGCAAGTTCTCGCAGATGCAGTATCCATCCACAAATCACAACTTCTTCAGTTAACGATGCTTCCAACGAAGCAATAAATCTTTTTGAGCAAAGTACCATGACAAAAAACCCTTATGGGTTAAGTTTTACTCGCTGGAACCGTATTCACGGCGGTACCATCCAGCTTCCACATCCCGCGCACTGTTAACTTAAAGTCAGCACACCATGAACATGACACTTTGTTGCAGTATCGTTGCACATACGTTTTACCCTACTAACCGCCAATGCTAATCACCTTAACTAACATTTCCCGTTCGAGTAAACCTCTCCGAGGGGTCTTTCCTCTTCCATGAGTTACAACCATACTACATAAAATATAAAAACATTGCAACGTGACAAATAACTCATCCGTTACATCCATTGTATCCGTTGCAAACAGACCCATCAAATTTAGCATTAGATAAATTGGCGCCTTTAAATGATGTAACACCAACACTAGTAATTTCTTTAACTGCCTGTAGTAAACAAAGCATAGTCAATACAGTAGCAATTAAAGTCAGACATATCAAAATACTTCCTAATAAAATATTTGGAATACTTAGAAAGGCAAACGCCAAACTACTAAGTAAAAAAGCAAACCCATAATTTGCAATACAACCAGCAACTGCAACCACAACCGTAATAAACCCAGTTTTAAACTTAAAGCATACAAATGCCATAACCAACGACGCTACAACTGCCGATATCACCGCAATTTGAGGATTATTACCTTGAGTACTACCACCATAGTAAAATCCAAGCAAAGCTCCAGAAGCGGCGCCGGATATAATTGTAGTCAAACGTTGGAAAATAGAATTTTGCTTAGTAATGCCGCTAAAACTAGCACACAACCCCGCTATCCCTAAACTAACAAACAAAGCCACACTGTAAGACCAGGCTGACTCTTCAGGAGTGCGTCCAAGTACACCAAACGACATTTCACTGACTGCTTTAAACGTAATAATAGCTACTATACACGCAATTGTTTGCACAAAAACAAAAACTCTTGGCGATTGACCAATTTTGGCTTCTGTAAAATTAGCATCTTTTAACTGTGCGTTACTAAAATCACATCCGCGAATATCCGCACCACTAAAATTGGCGCCATTCAAATTGAGTCCTTTAAACGAGCGATTTTGCAAATTTTGATTTGTAAAGTTAAGGTGGGAAGAATCCATATTTAATTTTCGGAACTAAAACCAGCGATGCAGCATCAAGTCAAAATTCGTAAGCAAAATATTGTCTTGATAATAGGAACGATTATACTGGGTTTTCCATTAATACTATATGGATGGTTACATTTTATACGCCCACCTCGCACGGCAGAGCAGCGTGAATTATTTCAAGGTATTGTCTATCAACGTATAGCGCGTGTTACACCACGTCCGGTCTTAATACACATCATCAGCATCGACTTAACGGCGCCTGGAGTCAAGCCATTTGTCACTTCAGGTACTAATATTCCAAAAACAGATACAGAAACTATAGCCAAAACTATACCTGAATTCGTTAATGAGTTTAAATTAGAGTTAGCTATTAACGGTAGCTATTTTCATCCTTTTCGCGAAGTTACACCGTGGGATTACTATCCGCATACAAATAATACTACAAATGTATTAGGACAACTTATTTCAAATAGTAAGACCTATTCGCCAGTAGAACCTAAATGGAATGTATTGTGTTTAGCAGCAAATAACCAAGTTCAAATTCCAGGTGGTGAAAAATGCCCTGCGGGTACAGTTCATGGAATAGCAGGTGCCGAAATTTTGATACAACGCGGCAAAACCCAGAGTAAAATTGACAATAAAGATAAACCTTACCCGCGTGTTGCCGCAGCAGTTGACAAAGAAGGTAAAAAGTTATGGCTAGTTTTAGTAGATGGTAAGCAACCTTTATATAGTGAAGGACTAACCAAAACCGAATTGACTAAATTTATAACAGAATTAGGCGCCTATACAGCACTAAACCTTGACGGAGGAGGTTCAACAACCTTGGCAATATCTACCTCCAATGGCGCCAAACTTCTTAACGCACCAATTCATACAAAACTGCCAATGGTAGCTCGTCCAGTTGCCAACCACCTGGGATTTTATGCCAACCCCACCCAAAAATAACCACCCACGCACTTCCAACAAATATTAACGCTCAACACTAAGCATCTGTGCTAATTCAGCGTGCATCAAAGCAATATTAGGGTCGCGTTGAATTGCGTGAAAGTATCGCTGCTCTAAAGGTGTACCTTCATTATTAGGTTGGAGCAACGTTCGAGCTTGCTCCAATAACTCATTAGGCTGTTCAATTGCTACAGGCTGTTTTGAAAACAGCACTTCATCCATTCGGACGATTAGCTGCGAAATTCCATGTAGCCAGTTGAACCACTCATGGTTTATAACTAGCCCAAGGAACTCATTACTCGACTGGATATGACCGTATATTTGCTCATATAAGGTACGTTCCGAATCTAAAAGCGCTTTGTGCAGACGCAGCAGTAAGCGACGTACTTCCCGCAAGCGTTGGATTGCAAAATCGAGGGTTTGATTACTTGAAGACATCGAATCTGGATGAATTACAACACTATAGTGATTCTGTCACATCTCGGCTGTAGTATACATGTATTTAGTATACTCAGTATCTAAATCCCTAATTTATCGCGTATTTCTTTATTTGTACCTTTAAACCCAACCATAACAGCTGTTTCCTCTTTTACAAATAAAGGACGCTTTAGTAGCATGGTGTCTTGAGCAAAAGCCTCAACCCACTGTTCATCGCTCCAAGTTTTTCTTTCTTCACCTAATGCACGGTAAGATTGACCTGAAGTATTTCGCATTGGTAGCGAACCTAAACTCTTTACCCAAGATTCGATTAATTGCCGTGCAGGAGGGCTTTCTTTAGTATTAATAAATTCGTACTCTATCTCATTAGTTTGTAGCCACTGCAAAGCTTTTTTGCAGGTGCCACAGTTAGGAATACCGTAAACTTCTATGGACATTTTGGATTTTTGGTTGATGTACATTTGGTGAGTAAGGTGCGATCAGGCCACTAGATTGCTGGCTTCGTTTTAAGATTGTTATAGCCTGATCGCACCCTACAGTAATAATGCTGCTCGTTCTGCTAGGTTGGAACGTTCTCCTTTGCCTAGAGTGATGTGGCCTGCTAGGGGTTCTTCTTTGAAACGTTCTACTACGTAGGTTAGACCGTTACTTGCTGCGTCAACATATGGATTATCTATTTGGTCTGGGTCTCCTGTTAATATTATTTTTGTACCTTCCCCTGCGCGTGTGAGGATAGTTTTTACCTCGTGGGGTGTTAAATTTTGCGCTTCATCAACAACCAAAAACTGTTTGGGTATGGTTCTACCACGAATATAAGTTAATGGTTCGATTTGCAGCATACCACGCTCAATGAGTTCTTCGTGTCCCCGGCGCCAGTGTGCTGGTTTTCCGGAAGGGTCTTGTGTACCAAAGATTAAATCAAAGTTGTCATACAAGGGTTGCATCCAGGGGGTGAGTTTATCTTCGATGTCCCCTGGTAAAAAACCAATGTCCCTTCCCATTGGGACAACGGGACGAGATATAAGTAACCGAGTGTAAATACGTTCGTCAGCAACTTTTTGTAATCCTGCGGCAATGGCAAGCAGTGTTTTTCCAGTACCTGCTTTGCCAACTAGCGTTACCAAAGGTATGGAATCGTTCAATAATAAATCAAGAGCAAATTTTTGTTCACGGTTACGAGGTTGAATGCGCGAAACGCTACCGTTAGGAATTTTAGCTAGAGGAATAATTCTACCGTGGCTAACTACTCCCAAACCTGTGTGTGAAGGGTTTGATTTATCGACAAGAGTTACAGCTTGATTGGGGAAAAACTTGGTATCAAGCATCACACATCCCAATTTATATAGGTCTTCTAACTCTGATGTATCAACAAGTGCTTCTGCTGTACCTGTATACAGTTCATCGATATCAACTTTATCAGTTTCGTAGTCTTCTGCTTCTAATCCAACTACGTCAGCTTTGATACGTAGGTTTGTATCTTTACTTACCAGGACTACGTGCGATGCTCCCGTCCGTTTTATTTCCAGGGCAACTGCAAGAATTGCGTTATCTCCATTGCCGTGTGCGAGTTCAACCGGAAGCGAGTTTAGTATTTCTCTGCTACAAAGAGCTACTTTGACGGTACCGCTGTTATTAATTGTGACTCCATCAATTAAATGACCTTGCTCACGTAAAGCATCTAGAGAGCGCGATACTTGACGTGCGTTACGTCCCGTCATTTCCGCTTGCTTCTTAAAACGGTCAAGTTCCTCTATGACTGTAATAGGCAACACCACATCATTGTCCTGAAAACGTAATATTGCGGTCGGGTCATGTAGCAAAACGTTGGTATCAAGGACAAAGGTTTTTTTCATAGTAATTATTTTATGTTGGTACCCAAAGCCAAATAAATTTTAGATTGTAAATGTTGAGTTTGAGATTCAATATCAAACTTCTCAAAATTTCAACTTAAAATTTAAAACTTATTTGTATTTATTTACAAGACAAATTTACACTATAAAGTGTTCTATAGTTTATACCAAAAGATATTCAATCGAAAGTAAAGCTATTTTAAACAGCCCTGAAATATCTAGTAAGTATACCTATATTTATATATTTCACCAGACAGGCGCCTGACACCAACCGTAAAATTTCGGGTTTCTTTGCGAGCCATCTAGAAGCAAAACGATATTTTTATGTAAAATTAGCTATGAAGTTAATAGAAGGTGCAGTATGCCACAACCTGACAAGAACATTATCAACATCGACCCTGTAACTGTGGTGGTTATCTTAGCCGTACTAATTCTGGCGCCACTTTTACTGACAGGTTTTCTAGGTCAATAAGTCTTTTTGCTCTCTCAAAAACTTTTTAACCGTTCGATTAAACTCTTCCGCTTTAGTCAAAAATGCCCAATGATTACCGGGTACCCTAGTCACCTGCAAATTTTTTAGGTAAGTTTTATAGGGTTTGAGTTGCCATTCTTGACGATTTACACCTTTCTCTGGCTGAATAAACAAAGACGGTATATCAATGGGTGTTGTAAAACCAGGAGCGCGCATAACTTCCTCAAAAATTCCATCGCGTGCGGCTATAGTAAATTTGCTACCCCAAGTTCCATCTAATTTTTGCTCAATGCTGGCTTGAAAAACTTCTTGCTGTAAAGGTGTCCAATCTTTATATTGGTTCATTTGTCTAGCTCTTTCTATAGCAGCTTCATAACTAGAGAAAGGCCCCATTCCTTGGAGAAAAGGTAATACTTTGTATAAAAATGGGAAAGTTAACTTAAAAACACTAGGTATTTTCCAAATAAAAATTGGG
The DNA here is from genome assembly GCA_019359675.1 of Calothrix sp. FI2-JRJ7. Taxonomy (GTDB): domain Bacteria; phylum Cyanobacteriota; class Cyanobacteriia; order Cyanobacteriales; family Nostocaceae; genus Dulcicalothrix. Next base: position 169,757 of record JAHHGX010000067.1, on the reverse strand, counting down.
TCTACCAATATCATACTCCGTAGGCGCCCCCTGCTTTTACGTGCCCAAATTGCCGCAAGCTTTCCCGACCAAGAATGCGCGACTACATGAGCAGATGACCAACCGAGTTTATCCATTAGTGCTTCAAGGTCATTTATTGCTAGCTCAAAACGATAACAGTCTTTTTCAGGTTTGCCGCTTTCACCATGACCGCGCATATCTGGCGCCACAATATGATAGTCACGTGCTAAATACTCACCAGTACTTAGCCAAACTAAGGCATTATCTGCCATACCGTGCAACAACAGCAGTGGTTCGTTTCCTTGATTCCATTCGAGGTATGATAGCTCGATATCAGGTTTCGTATGAGTATAACGTACAGGCATAATTTTTAAAATTCTCGCTATATTCAAATAAAAGGCATTTAGGTGAATTATAAGTATGGTACTAATACGCTGGCGCCCCTTTCAAGAAATTCAAGTCTTACACCGTCAAATCGATAGAATTTTTGATGAGATATTTGGAGGTAGTAGCTATAACTTACCAGCACTACAGAAACCAAATATTGAATTAAGAGATACAAACGACAGCTTGATTTTACGCGCTGAAATAGCTGGTATTGATGGTAAAGACTTAGAGGTTCATGTTGCACGACAAGCAGTATTAATCAAGGGTGAAATACGTTACCATAATAACTCAAATGAACAGGGCTTTTATCATACAGAATTTCAGTATGGTAAATTTCAACGAGTTATTAACTTACCAATACCTGTGAAAAACGAACAGGTAAATGCTGAATTCAAAAATGGTATCTTAACTTTGATACTGCCTAAAGACCAAGATACTAAATCTAAAGTCGTGAAAATCAACTTCGGTGACGACAACCGCGCGCTACCTGGTTCAGATGTACCTTAGGAGGCACCGAAAATTTTAGATGTTCCTGTTCAAAAGGCATAATTATCTATGTATCTTGTGGAGCGGGCGTCCTTGCCCGCCTTTTATATTAAACTTTTGGGACGGGCAGGGATGCCCATCCCACAAGAGAAATTTAAAATTATCTAATGGCACGTACAGGTTACACTCTACCAGTTTTCGCAGTTGCTGCGGCAAAGGCTGCTTTACTTCGTTTACAAAATACTACAGAATCTATATCTACTGTTACTCTTGATTTGCTTAACGATACAGCAATCATAGAGATACAGCAAGTTGCTGCTTTAGAAACGTATACAGCTTTGGCTATTACAAAAAGCGACCCAGGAGACAATTTAGATTTAACAAAGAATACTCCAATTTGGGCATTAGTAAAATTATCACCACGACAAGAGCAAGTATTGGTACTTGAAGCGGGTGAAGGGTTAGGCAAAAATCAAATGGGTGAAGCAGCTATTTACAGCTTTGCCCGTCGATTATTTGAGGCAAATTTATTATCTATAATACCCGAAGATAAAACTGCTACAGTTAAAATTATTTTTCCAGAAGGGCGCCTGCTTGCACAACGTACATCAAATGAAGCTTTCGGTATATTAGAAGGTTTAGCTTTACTAGGTACCAGCGGTATTTCAAAACCACTAAGTGCTGAAGAACACTTAGAAGAATTCCGTACTAATTTACAAGATAAAGTTAAAAATAATCCGAATTTAGTATTTTGTATAGGTAGCAATGGTTTCTCTGTCGCACAACGTTTATCTATACCAGAAGATGTTATTGTACAAACTGGAAACTGGATAGGCGCCTTGCTTGTAGAGGCAGGTTTGTATAAAGCAAGTTCAGTATTATTACTAGGATATCAAGGAAAGTTAATTAAATTAGCAGGTGGTATTTTTAATACATCGAGTCATTTAGCTGATGCCAAATTAGAAATTATTGGTGCTGCCGTTGTAGAAGTAGGAGGAGATATTCAAGCGGTAAAAGCAGTATTAGAAGCGAAGACAGCAGACGCAGCACATAAAATTTTAATTGAATTAGGGTTAGCAAATAAAGTATTTGGATATTTAGCAGATAAAATTATCCATAAAGCAGAAAGTTACATAAAAAAATACGCCAATGTTTTTATAAAGGTAGAAGTAATTTTATTCGACCGTAAAGGAGAAATAATAACCCGTAGGGGCGGGTTAACCCATAACCTACAATAAAAACACATAATCATCTAAACCCGCCCCAGCCGCCCGTTAGGCAACACGCACAATTTAAAATTTAATTATAAAAATGTAGATTCATGGAACGAAGCACAAAGGACACCAAGAAAGAGGGGAAAGAAGTTTCTTTATTAATACTGGGTGGAACAGGTGACGCATCGGAACTTGCAGCCATCGCTTCTACCATACCTAATTTAAAAGTAAGAGTGTCGCTTGCAGGTCGCACCAGCCAACCGGGTGAAGTATCTGGAATAGTTAGGATAGGTGGTTTCGGTGGTATTGATGGCTTAGTAACATATTTACAAACAGAGCAAATAGATTTACTTATCGATGCAACTCACCCATTTGCTTCCCAAATATCATGGAATGCAGCAGCAGCAGTCAAAAAAGTTAAAATACCTAGCTTAATGCTTGTTCGTCCCGCATGGGAAAAAGACAAAAATGATAACTGGATAGAAGTAGAAAGTGTTGAAACAGCAGCAAATATTCTCCCTAGTTTAGCAAAACGAGTATTTCTGACTATTGGTAGACAACAACTGGCGCCTTTCGCCAATCTTGATAATATCTGGTTTTTGATGCGCGCGATAGACCCTCCTTTACCCGACACACCTTTACCGCAGGGCAAATTATTACTTGCACGTGGTCCTTTTTCTCTAGAAGACGAAAAGAAACTTTTGCTTGAGTACGAAATAGATACTATTGTCAGTAAAAATAGCGGTGGTGGCGCCACTTATGCAAAAATTATCGCCGCACGGCAATTAGGGATAAAAGTAGTGATGGTACAGCGTTCAGCGATACCAGAGGGAAATAGCACTGCTTCGGTTGAAGGTGCGATGACATGGTTGCTTAATAAGCTAAATATTTATTAAGTTTTTTTAAGAAAATGTTTAAGTTGCGGGCATAAAAACGTAGGGTGCGTGACGCTACGAAAATATTTCAACATAGCTATAAGACTTGTAGCGTCACGCACCGACTTATGGTTGTAATAGTATCGTAAGTCATGTAAGAATTAAGAGAGGTTTTTACTGTGTATTATGCAGCCCCTTAAATATTTACCTGTTTTATACTAAGTTAATTAAGCTAAAAATATTTTTTGACTACTATATGTTCATGTTTATCTCGATTGACCCTATTCCACTTATTGCTGATGCCAATGGTACTACAAGAGTTGGTAAAACTCGCGTAACTTTAGATACAGTTGTTACAGCTTTTTTAGAGGGAGCAAGAGCAGAGGAAATTGTTGAGCAGTATCCATCACTACAACTTTCCAATGTTTATTCAGTGATTGGTTACTACTTACGGCACAAAATAGAAGTAGATGCCTATCTTTTAGAACGTCAAGCTCATGCGGATGAAGTTCGTAAAGAAGCAGAGAGACGTTTTAATCCCATTGGATACGTCAACGCTTACTAGCAAGACGCGGTCAATAAGAATTAACTTAATTATGGTACAATTTTTAGCTGATACAAATTTTTATACTTTTCCGTAATGCGATTGTTCAAGAAAGTGACGAATTACTTGGTTATTTAGGTAATTCTTTATCTAAGCAAGATTATCAAGATGCTAGATATAGATTAAGAATTCTTCAAAATTTACGTAAATGCATAGAGAATGAAGAGTATAAATACTTTCAGAGATTATGAAAAATTATGATTTTATTACAGACCACTGTGTAACAGGCGCCATTGCTTTCCACGCCATAAATTTACCTATAGGTTCTGCTCTTTGAATTGCGATACGAGATAATTCTCCTCCAACTTTTTGATACCATTCAAATAGTTTTTGCTCTCCTTCTATGGTGACGACATTCGCAACCAGGCGCCCATTTTTAGGTAATGCTTGCCAGCAAGTTTCTAATACACCTTCGGATGTTACACCACCACCTATAAATATGACATTGGGTGTAGATAAATTTTGTAGAGCATCTGGTGCTTTACCTTGAATTATGTCTATATATGGAGTCCCAAGATTAGCTGCATTATCAGATATGTACTGTAATCTTGATGTGCTTTGTTCAATCGCAATTGCACGGCACTTTTGATGACTTCGCATCCACTCTATAGATATTGAACCACAACCTGCACCTACATCCCATAACAATTCTCCTGGTTTTGGCGCCAGTGTAGCTAGAGTTACTGCTCTAACTTCGCGTTTGGTTAACTGTCCATCATGGTGATAAGCGTTATCGGGTAAACCTGCTAATCTTGATAAACCAGTAACTCCTACATCAGCTATACACTCAACGGCAATAGTATTTAAATCCGCTATTCCTGTCTTGAAGGCGCCACTCTGCGAAGCAATACCTGTAACTATCCGCTCATCAACACCACCCATTCGTTCTAAAATCGTAATTTTACTCTCACAAAATCCTGATTTTGTCAAGTTATCAGCAATAATACCAGGTGTATGTTTATCAGCGCTTAAAATAAGTAATTTGGCGCCAGGGTAAAAATATGAATTAGCTAATTCAACTGGGCGCCCACACAAACTAAAAGTTTCTACATCAGTCAAAGACCATCCTAAACGCGCACAAGCAAGACTAAATGCAGAAGGTGCGGGAATGATAGTCATTTCTGATATATCAATAAAACGTGTGAGCGTAACCCCAATCCCGAAACACATTGGGTCACCACTAGCAAGAACACAAACAGACTTCGGGCGCCTTCTAATAATTTCTTCCACAGTGTGCTGTATCGGTGAACCCCAAACAAGTTTCTCCCGACCATCATTATTACTCAGCATCGCTAAATGGCGCCGTCCACCAACTAATATAGATGCTTGGTCAACTAGAGAGCGTGCAATATTACCTAACCCCGAAAGCCCATCCTCACCTATGCCGACTACAGATAACCATTTCATTTCATACATAGTTCCAGTTTACATACCTTGCTATACCATTTTCTTCTCTCTGCGCTCTGTGAGTCTCTGTGGTAAAAAAAGAGAGACATAAATTAAACTAAAGATATAAAATTTCAAGTCTACAACAATGGCAAGAGGCCCAAAAAACAATTTTACATCAATTCCGGACAATAACCCCTTCATCCGGAACCCGTCAGCTTTTGGTAGAGATAATGGTATTGACGCCGAGTCATTTGCAGGAATTGTGGGCATAGTCATGGTCGTTTTTGCAAGTGCTTGCCTCGGAATAAAAAGAGTTAGACAAAGAGCTAGAGAAATTGATACAAAAAATTATCCTAGCAATAAAAGACTTCACCATCCAGTTATGTTTGACCCAGAACGAGACACAGCTTGGGACCCTCATATCCAAGGAAGATATCAAGACAATCAACTCACAGTTAGTTGGTCAGGAAATGAAGATTTAAGAGTTTTTAACAACAAAGCAGTTATAAAAATGAAAGGTGGTACAGTTTTTTTAAGAGATGGCATTTTTGGTTATAGTAAACGACACAAAATTGGTAAGCATTCTTACCAGGTAAAAATGTATCGTATTTGTGTACCACAGCAATCAGATTTACTAGAGTCTGATGTTAAATATTTATTAGAAAATGAGCCTTATTACCGAGATTAATTGTAAAAAAGATTCCGACTTCAATAAATCAGAAATCTTAGAATTTAATTACAAGTTGTTTTTAAAAAGTTCTAGAACATGTTTCCAAGCATCACTAGCAGCATTAGGGTTATAACTGGGGTGCTGTTTTAAAAATGGATACTTGTCTACGAATAATCCTGCGAAAAATCCGTGTCCTGCATCGTATCGAAATACACGATGATTGATTTGATGTTTGTTTAATTCTATCTCAATTTGTTCGTTTTCCTCCTGTGAAACAAATAAATCTCTTGTCCCAAAAAATGTATAAATGGCGCCTTTAATTTCTTTTGTGCGATTAATAGTTGGAATTTCTTCACCATAACTGGAAGTGGTAATCCCACCACCATAAAACGAAGCTGTAGCTTTAATATCGGGTAAAGTTGCCGCCATATAAGCAACGTGACCACCAAAACAAAAACCAATGGCGCCAATATCCGAAGCTTTTACATTAGGCAAAGTTTTTAAATAAGCAATTGTAGCTTGAATATCACTTAATATTTCTTGATATATTACCTGTTGGTAGTATTGTAAGCCAAGCCGATAAGCTTCTGGGCTAAATCCGATATCTTCTTCGCTAAAGTCAGCAGCAAAACCAGGAGCAATACGTTGATACATCGCAGGCGCCACTACTACGTATCCTTGTTTTGCAATTAACTCGGTAATATCCCTGATATTACTATTAACTCCAAAAATTTCGTGAAAAACTATAACGGCACCAAACGTTCCTGACAATACTGGTTGAGCTAGATAAGCATCTATTTGTAAGCCATTGTTAGGTATTTTGATACCTAAAGTGTTAATTTCGATGTTTGTCATATTTTTTCAGTAAAACCGTGTATGCCATTTTATTGTAGAAAAAGCACTACTTCGGACTCTAGAAAAAAATTGCTATGATTTTAGTAAATTATTGCGCTAATAAAAGCAGGTATTTTTTAGGTGTCACACCAACAATACGTTTAAAATACCGAGTTAAGTGACTTTGGTCGCAAAAACCCACGCTGACTGCAATTTCTGCGATGCTGAGTGTAGTATGCTGTAATAAATACTTAGCTTTTTCAATCCGACGTTGCAATATATATTGATGAGGTGTAACACCCATGCTCTGATTAAATAAACGCAAAAAGTGATATAAACTCATTTGGGCAATTACCGCAAGCTCAATTAGCTTTATATCTTGATGGAGATGTTCATTTATATAGTCTGTTACTTGTTTTAGCTTTAATTTAGATAACCCATCTGTGTAGTTTAAAAATTTAGGTTGGGTAGTACAATATTTTCTAAGTAAATGAATTGCTAATGTATTTTTTAAGCTATCAATCAATAAATTACTACCAATTTTACTACACTCTAATTCTTGTTTTAAAGCGTAAAAAATACCTTGAGTTAATATATCTTGCTCATTCATAAAATGAGGCATGAGTTCAATACGGTCGGGATTAACCAAATCTTGACCAACTTGTGTAAGAAGTGTAGGCTCAATTGCTACAATCATAAACTGGACATCTGTATTCCAATTGCAGCGATGGGAAATACCTGCAGGAATCACAGCAATATCTCCCAAATTGCGTGTCTCTCTTGTGACTTTTCCATCTAACCAACGTTCTCCTGATGAAGACTCACCCGATAAAGACTCAAGTCCATGAACAAGAACATGCATAGTGTGTTGATGTTCAGCTACATCAAACAAAGGCTGTTGATGAACTTCAAAATGGATATTGTCCCAATGCCTTGAAAGTATAGCAGGTTTAGGCACAAATGCATCAGATGCCTTCTCTTGGCGATAATCAATAAGCTTGATTTCTTGGCTTTGTGTTCTCATATCAGGTCTCTCTATGCAGCTACTAAATTTTCTAGTTGAGCTTTACATTGCTGGAAAGTGTAATTAACTGCCGCGAATAGTTCTTCTAATTGTTGAATGGTATAGTATTTTATATTTCTGGTAAATACATTTTCTTCTAGTTTGCCAAATTGCCAGCGGTCACCGTTAGAAGTAATACCATAGATAGTTACTTTTAGTTCATTATTTAGTCTTCGAGCGGCAATCATTTCTGCTAGGCACTGTGCCTAGGCACCTTCAAAGTCATCTTGTTTGGCTTCCACTAAAATAAAATAGGGTTTATCGAATACGATTTTTCCTAGAGGAGACTTTGTTGCTAAAATATATTCAGGGTATCCTGATAATTTTTTGTCAAAATTCAAAGAACGGTGACTCCACAAAATAAACTTGCTACGGTAAACTTTCCAAACTTCTTTTATAACAGGGTAAATCAGATTTTCACAAATTGCATACTCTGAACAATCGACAACTGCATCGCGCAGCATTAATTCTAAATCTTCACGAAAGTAGTTTGATATATTAAATGGTGTTTCAACTATAAAATTATCTTCGATGTAAGTCACCTGATATTCTTGAAGTACTTCAGCAATGATTCCGTAATCGCTAAAAGTCATTTTCTTTTCAAGGTTGTTATGTTTATAGGTTTAATTATAAATGAAAATATTCAGATTGATAATTATTGTAATCTTTCTTAGTTGGTAATGTATTCCTTTACAAACTTACGAAATGCTCTTAGTGCAAGCGTGGTTCCTGTAGTTCTTGCCATCTCCACAAATCGAGGAATTTCTTCAATAACTCTAAAATTTTGGAAAACTAAACTTGTTTGCGAATTAACGTATTTATCCTCTTGAAGTAAACTTATTTCTAGGCGACCCTGAATATAACGCCAAATCTCTGGTACTTTTAATGCTTGATAAGCACTTACTTGGGTTTTTGATGTAACATCAATTTCAATTGCCAAATCCGGTGGGGGGTCAACGCTTAAGTCAATTCGCTCTCTACCAATCATCAACCTATAATTTTGAATATAAAAACAATCATCTGGTTCTAGACCAGCGGTCATGTCTTCTCGCTTAAAAGTTGTTGAACCAAGAGACTCCCAGTACAAATCTAGTTCATCAAGCAAAATTTTTACTAAGTCTCCAATGATGACCTTTGGTTTTTCATGCTCTGGGAGTGGAACCATAATTTCTAATGTACCCTGGCTGTAAGCAACTCGACTGTTACGGTGTTCTCCCAATTCATCAAGGATTGCCTCAAATTCTTGCCAACTTATATCTTCCAGTATCACGCGCTGACCTGGCTGGACTCGAATTTGTTTGAGTTGCAGTGTCACCATAACGATTTGTTGGTCTTGAGTACTAATATTCTATTATATTACTCACAGTTGATGTTTACATATAAGTATATTTAACCCGCGCGCCTTAAAAATGAAAAAGCTATTTTCTATAATTACAGCAATTGCCGTTATCGTTGGCGCCATCGCTTTCCTTTATCCTGGGCAACGAGTTACTTCTACAGGTACTACAGTTCAATGGTTAGCTGATAATCAACCTGTGCAGGGTGAATTTAAACAAGCACTGGCACCTCGACAGTTAGAATTTCCTCGTGACTTGGGACCCCATAATGATTATCAAACTGAGTGGTGGTACTATACTGGTAATTTGGAAACCGACACAGGGCGCCCTTTTGGGTATGAGTTAACTTTCTTTCGACGCGCGTTAACTCCACAAGTTACACTTGCCTCTAATTCGCAATGGCGTAGTAATCAAGTATATTTTGCTCACTTTACTATCAGTGATATCGCGGCTAATAAATTTTATCCAAAAGAACAATTTAGTCGTGGGGCAGCTAATATTGCTAATGCACAGTCTGAACCTTATGGAGTCTGGTTAAATAATTGGTCTGTGTCAGAAATGGCGCCTGGTAAAGTTCAACTAAAAGCACAAACTGATAAAGTTAGTTTGAATTTAGTACTAGAGCAAACAATTCCACCTGTATTACAAGGGGATAAAGGTTACAGTCGTAAAGGTGTAGAACCTGGAAATGCATCTTATTATTATTCGATAGTGCAGCAGAAAACTGCTGGAACTGTAACGGTAGAAGATAAAAGTTACGAAGTTACGGGTAAAAGTTGGAAAGACCACGAGTTTTCTACTAGTTTCTTGAGTAAAGGTGATATTGGTTGGGATTGGTTTTCTTTACAGTTAAATAACGATACGGCTTTAATGCTGTATTTGCTGCGTCGTGAAGATGGAACAATTGAACCACTTTCTAGTGGGAATTTTATTGCTGCTGATGGAAGTGTTCAAAAATTGGCGCCAACAGATTGGCAAATAGAAGTTTTAGATACTTGGAAAAGTTCAAATAATGGCGCCAAATATCCATCAAAATGGCGGATTAATATTCCATCGTTAGATTTATTTTTGGAAGGAAAACCGTTAATGGCTAATCAAGAATTAGATATTTCCACTGTTTATTGGGAAGGTGCGGTTGGTTTTAATGGTGAGATGAAAGGGGAAAAGGTTGAGGCGAAGGGTTATGTGGAACTTACTGGTTATGCTGATAATGGTTTGAGTGACGTCTTGTAGTATAGGGGAGAGATTGGCAACGGATATAGCGGATGTAACGGATGAAGTTTTAAACCCTTTGTGACTTTGTGGTTCAAAATAAATAAACCACAAAGAACACGCTCGTACACGAAGAAAGAAGATTAAGTTAGTACTTTAATATAGTTGAAAGTGCTAAAAATATGCAAATAGATTTATGCTAGCTAGGTGTAGGATAATGGAAAGAAATATATTGATGCCTTTTGAATAAAATTATATGGATACTATTAAATACTTACTTTCAGAAAATCAAATGCCTGATTCGTGGTATAATATCCAGGCTGATTTACCTGAGCCAATGCCACCTGTGTTGCATCCTGGTACGGGTAAGTTAATTACTCCTGGTGATTTGGAACCACTGTTTCCAATGCAGTTAATTGAGCAGGAAGTTAGTACTGAGCGTTTTATTGAAATTCCAGAGCAAGTACAATCTATCTACCGTCAATGGCGCCCAACTCCTCTTTATCGCGCACGACGTTTAGAAAAAGCGTTAGATACTCCAGCTAAAATTTATTATAAATATGAAGGTACTAGTCCTGCTGGTAGTCATAAACCAAATACGGCTATTCCTCAAGCTTATTACAACAAAATTGCGGGTACAAAACGTTTAACAACTGAAACCGGAGCAGGACAGTGGGGTTCTTCACTGTTGCTGGCGCCTTTTTTGGTTTAGATGTTGAAGTTTATATGGTTAAGGTTAGCTACCATCAAAAGCCTTATCGTCGAGCATTTATGGAATCTTACGGCGCCAAAGTTATTGCTAGTCCGAGTAATGAAACTGAGTCGGGACGTAAAATACTTCAGGAATATCCTAATAGTACTGGTAGTTTGGGCATTGCTATTAGCGAAGCGGTGGAAATGGCGGTACAAGATGCCGAAACTAAATATGCTTTGGGTAGTGTTCTAAATCATGTGCTACTGCATCAAACTGTTATTGGTATTGAGACGTTAGCTCAATTAGAAATGGCTAGTGATTATCCTGATATTATTGTTGGCTGTACTGGTGGTGGTAGTAATTTTGCTGGTATTGCTTTTCCGTTTATGGGCGCCAAGCTTCGTGGTGAAAAACAAGATATTAAGTTTGTTGCTGTAGAACCTGCTGCTTGTCCGACTTTAACTAAAGGTAAGTATGCTTATGATTTTGGTGATACGGCACATTTAACACCTATGGTAAAAATGCATACTTTAGGTAGCACTTTCATACCTACAGGAATTCATGCGGGTGGATTACGTTATCACGGGATGGCGCCTTTGTTAAGTCATATTGTTGAGTTGGGTTTAGTTGAGCCAAAAGCATATGGACAGCTTGATTGTTTTGCTGCTGGCTTAAGTTTTGCACGTGCAGAAGGTATTTTGCCTGCTCCTGAAGCTAATCATGCTGTGAAAGGCGCCATTGATGAAGCGTTGCGTTGTAAGGAAGAAGGTGTGAGTAAGACTATTTTGTTTAATTTATGCGGTCATGGTCATTTTGATATGCAGGCTTATATGGATTATCAAGCAGGATTGTTGGTTGATTTGGAATACAGTTCGGAAGAGATTGGGATGGCTTTGGCTGGGTTGCCTGCTGTTGGTTAGATGGGACTTTAAGCTGCTGTTTGAGTGTAAATGCTGGTATACATAATTTATAAATGGTTGATAAACTGAGTGTGGTGAGAAGTTCTCTTTTACATACTTGTATACTTCATGTTCCTTTTTATCGAAATTGCAAGAGTCTAGTACATTGCTTAAATAAGCATAGTTTGTAATTACTAGATCAGGTTGATTATGCTGAACTCGTGAGTGAATATATTCAATTTCTTCAGGTATTGCTGTGACTGATTATTTAATTTAAAAGATTTTACGTCATTTGTAAATATATTTAAACATATTTAAAGAGACGCAAAATTTTGCGTCTCTACATTGCCTAAAATATTAAGGTGGCGCCAATGATGTTATGCAATAATTACTGGCTTGTTACCAATTATTGCATCTGGGGTTTTTTCTTGCACTTCTTTCTCAAACAAACTCAACGCGCGTAATGCTGCTTGGTCCATGTCATAATATTTGTACTCTGCCAAGCGTCCAGCAAATATTACTGAACCATTGAGTTTACTCGCTTCTTTGAGATACAGTTCATAACGTGCGCGGTTTTCTTCGCGTGGAACTGGATAATATGGGTCGTTAATACCAGGAACGTATGCTTGCGGATATTCTTTAACTAAAGTTGTTTTGGGAGATGTTTGTCCTGAAAGATATTTTTGCTCGGTGATGCGAGTGATATCGTATTCGTTAGGATAGTTAACTGTGCCAACTTCTTGATAGTGTTCTTGGTCTAAGGTTTCAAAAGAAAACCGTAAACTTCGATATGGCAGTTCTCCATACATGTAGTCAAAGAATGTATCGATAGGGCCTGTGTAAACCATGCGGTTAAACTTGATGTCGTTGATGACTTCGCGATAGTCAGCGTTGAGAAGTACTTTGATATTAGGGTGCGCTAACATTTTGCGGAACATTTCGGTGTAACCATACTTTGGCATTGCTTGGTATGGGTCTTGGAAGTAGCGGTCATCACGACTGATATATACTGGTACTCTTCCGGTTACTGCTCGGTCGAGTTCTTCGGGTTTTAGTTCCCACTGTTTAATAGTGTAACGAACAAAGACGTTATCGTAAATGTAGTTTGCTAAAAATTCGAGTTCACCGTTTGCGCTTTCACGTAGTTTGAGAATGGGGACTTTGACACCAAACCCAAAATTCTCTAGCAGTTTTTCTTCGAGTTTTTCAGCGTATTTGGGTGGGAAAAGTGCGTAGAGTGAATTTAAGTTGAAAGGTATTGGTACTTTTTTACCTTCAACGACTCCTAGTACATGATGAAAATATGGGCGCCATTCGGTAAATTGAGAGAGGTAGTCCCAAACTTTTTTTGATTTAGTGTGGAAGATATGCGGTCCGTACTTATGAACTAAAATACCATGTTCGTTGTAGTAATCGTATGCGTTACCACCGATGTGGTCGCGTTTATCCATAAGTAAGACACGCTGTCCTAGTTGGGATGCAATACGTTCAGCGAGAACGCACCCAGAAAAACCTGCTCCCACTATTAACCAATCTACTTTCATGCTTTCGTTATTCCTAGTAATTTAGCTTTGACGAGGTTCAAGGTATTGTTGCCAGAATTTTAGAGATGTCAGTTCACCCTTTGCTTGCTGCCATTGCTTATTGATATTCGACCATCGCAAACTACTTTTAATTATCGACTTTATCCAAGCTGATAAAATACTAAACGCTGCTTGGTTATCTAGCTCGTTCTGATACAAAACAGGCATGTCATTTACCTTAAATATAATGCGTTTTTTGGTAAATGCTTTGCAAATAGAGTCTCGGTCTTCTTCAACTCTAGGATAGTTAATAAATGCACTTTCATCGCGAATCATAAAGTTTGGCAATAAATGTCCATTCAGAGTTAGTAAGGTTAGGAGCTTTTGAGCTTTGCTAACTTTAGTTATTTTGTAATCTTTGTCAAGATTAACGGATGAAGGTACTGACGTTTGAGTTTTATGACTTTTGCTATATCCACAAATTTCACTGTGTAGAATCTCTGAATCTTTTTGCTTGATGAAATTGGGACCTTCTAGAAAATCATTAAACGCTTGAATATATATTTGTGCGGTGTTGTAGTTAAATATCAGTAAATTGTAAATAACTGCTCCTGATAAATTTTTTAAAGCAGACCAGTATTTTGAATACCCGTATATAGCATCTGTAATCATCATATTACGCAAACAGTAATATGCATCCCATCCAGGATTTTTTGCATAAAAAGGTTCGTGCCATACAGCAATAGAAGGAAATGCGACTATAGAGTTTTTCAAATATTGCTTAATTCGTAAACCGTATTCCATATCATCTGTTTTGATAAAGAATGGTAACGGGAGTCCTATTTCATCAACTATTTCTTTGGAAAAAGCAAAAAACCAAAAACCACCATAATCAACATCTTCTTCTACCAAAAGCGAGTTTAATACTGAAGAGTCGCGTATATCAACTTCATGTTTGAGAGGAACAACTGCGTAATTCGTGTCCTTAATTTCTCCTTCATCACTCTTACATTTATTATAAAGGGCGCCTGCTTCATACAACGAATATTTCTTATGCAAGTCCAGCATACTACCAGCTATTGCAAAGTCTTGTTTACCGTACTTGTACAAACCAAAAAGTCTATAAATTGCTTCGCTATCTAACTCAATGTCATCATCCATGAATAAGAAATGTGTATAAACACCTTCTTCTAACGCTTCGATTAACCCTTTGGTAAAACCACCACTACCACCAACATTACGGTTAGTAACTAGCTTGACTCTCGAATCATCGAACACTTCTTGATTAAGTGTTTTACCATTATCTATTACAAAAACTTTGAATTTTTCTGATTGCAATAAGCTATCTTTAGTGATTGCATCTACTGTCTTTTTGACATAAGCTTCTTTTTTGAAGGTACAGGTAATAATCGCTAGTGAAACATCGCGCATTTGTTCTTGCTGAGTTATTAACGACCCTTCTATAAAACTACCTTGTTCGCTCAAACAAGTTATTTCTAAATAAATTCTACCAGCGTCCGGCGCCGAATTGAACTGCGGCAAACTCAACTCAACGTAATTCGATAAATCTTGATTTTCAACTCTTTCAGTTCTGATGAGTTGTTTTTTATCTCCAACTTCTCTATAGGCTATAATTTCAAAGGTGCCTATTAGTTTGAGTTGATATACTAGTTCGTTAAGAGTTGTATACTTGGTGTAGAAAGTCTCGTATATAGAGTTAAAGTAAGTATTGAAGGATATGGTGTCATTTTGGTGTAAAGAAATTATTGAGCCTTCTGCATCAAACTTAATTGATGTACTATCACCTAATTTAACGTATAAATCAGCTACTTCTATAGATTGAGGTAGTTGTAATCTGTTAACTACTTGCATTGTCATCTTCTCCTAAAGTTATATTTCGTTGAAACACGAGACAATAAGGAATATTAATGTTTAGAATTTTGTAAAGCCTCAAAAGGAAATTGATTTACATGATTAATATCATTCATACTGTATTCTTCTAAATCGTATTTGACATCCCAAAGTAAACAACCTTGACCAGTAGATTGTACAAAACTCCAATTGCGATTACCAATAGCGCTATTACTAATTATAAAAAAGAGTCCCGATTCAACGTAATCTAAAAGCTTGGTTGCCGGAATTGCCAAGATTAAATCAATAGAATACTTTCCTTGTGCCAAGCTCATTTCTGGTAATTTACACCGAATTGTCACTCGACTACCTGGTTCTCCCTCAATTTCCCAATCTTTGCTAAGTCCACTAGGTGAAAACGCAATTGGTAAATCTTGAGCATCACGCAGTAATAACTCAACACTAAAAGTAACTTGTTTTGATATCTCAACAACTATCACAAGTTCGCTGTCTCGGTCTCCAAACAAGAACTCTTCAGTTCTTTCGCCATTTCTCAACAACCAAGCATCCACAATTTTTACATCTTTTGGCTTAACTCGGCGCCGTGAAAAGTCCAAACTATTTTCTTGACTGCTGACAGAATCTGACGACATATACATTTGTATTGCTTTAGCGCAGTCTCCTTGATAAAGCATACGTCCTTGTTTCATAAACAAACCTTTATTACAAAGTTTGCTCACCGCTGCCATATTATGACTAACAAACAGTACAGTTCGTCCCTCCTTGGTAGCAACATCACCCATTTTGCCTAAACATTTTTTCTGAAACTGAGCATCTCCCACTGCTAAGACTTCATCGACTATTAAAATTTCTGGTTCCAAATGTGCTGCGACTGCAAAAGCAAGACGTACATACATACCAGAAGAATATCTTTTAACAGGGGTATCGAGAAACTTTTCAATTTCAGCAAATGCGACAATTTCATCAAACTTACGCTGAATTTCAACTCTGCTCATTCCCAAAATTGCACCATTGAGATAAATATTTTCTCGACCTGTTAATTCTGGGTGAAAACCTGTTCCAACTTCGAGTAAGCTGGCGACACGTCCTTTAATACGAATAGAACCGCTAGTTGGTTCAGTAATTCGACTTAATATTTTTAATAGTGTTGATTTTCCTGCACCGTTACGTCCAATAACACCAATTGTATCTCCCTGATTAATTTCAAACGATACATTTTCAAGTGCCCAAAATTCTTCCCGTTCTGATTGCGTTTCTTTTTTGACATTTGGGTTGACTAAGCTAGCAATAGACTTTGCCGCATCTGTAATGGCGCCGCGAAGTGTTTTATAACTATCTTGTTGGTGTTGAATAACGTATTTTTTACTTAAATTGTCAACTTTTATTACAGGTTTAGACATATGATTGATTTAAAATTTAAATTACATCAGCAAATGTACGTTCCATACGGCGGAAGTACCAAATACCACTTGCAAGTAATAACATTACTAGCGCAGTTGATAAAGCGAATCCTGGTAAATATATATTAGATTCCCCTCCTAATATTGCCCAACGAAACCCGTCAATTACACCTACCATTGGGTTTAGTGAATATAACAGGCGCCATTTTTCATCAATAACTTGACTGCTAAATCCAACTGGAGACACATATAAACCAAACTGTACTATGAACGGAACAATAATCCGAAAATCTCTATACTCTACATTTAACGCTGCTAACCATAACCCGGCGCCCATCGATGCCGCAAACGCAATAGCTATAAATAATGGTAGTGTCAGAATTCGCCAGTCGGGAATAAAGTTGTAATATGCCATCAAACCAAGTAGAATGATTCCCGATATCATAAAATCTACAAAGCTAACAATAACTGCACTTGTAGGAACTATTAATCTAGGAAAATAAACTTTGGATAGCAAGTTGGCATTATTAATCAAACTATTACTACATTCACTTAAGGCGCCTGAAAAAAACTGCCACGGTAGTAAACCCGCAAAAACCATGATGGGATATGGTGTCGTTCCTTCGCTAGGAAGTTTTGCGATGTTACTAAATACAAAGGTAAACACTATCATTGTTAAGAATGGACGTATTAATGCCCATGCCATACCAATAATAGTCTGCTTATAGCGAACTAAAATGTCACGCCATGCTAGAAAATAGAATAATTCTCTATACTTCCATAAGTCTCGCCAATATTGACCTTCGGTTCGACCCGCTTCAATTATAAGTTCTTTGGCTTGTTCCTTGGTTTTCATAAATTAGTACGATAGGGTTGAATTGTTCTAAAATTTTCTCGATGTCGTTTATCATTCTGTTGATACTAAATTTGGAAACCGCGTGGTTACGACAACGGGCGCCTAGTTGTGGGTCTTCTTGTCTCCAATTAATAATTTTATTCAAAGTATTTGCTAAGTCGGTTTCATTCCCTGGTTCAAAAAGTCCTCGCTGAAATTCTTCCGTCAAACTTTCGGGTATTCCTCCGGTACGACTTGCAACTACAGGTGTACCACATGCCATTGATTCTATAATCGAACGTGGGAATGGTTCCGACCATCGACTCGGCAGAACTGTTACATCACTCAGTTGATATAGACTTGTTGTATCACTTACATAACCAAGAAAGCTGACGTAATCTTGAATTCCTAAATTAATACTTAATTGTTCTAAGCTTGTTTGATATTCCTCTCCTAACAGTACAGGTTTACCCGCAATCAAAAGTTTAATTTGATTGACATTATTATTTGTTTTGGTAAGGTTATGTAATAAGGCAAAGGCATTTAATAAAATCTCTAATCCCTTTTCCTTGTCGAGTCTACCGACATAAGAAATTACACGGCAATTATCGGGAATATTCCATTGTTTTCGTTCTTGAAAGTTGGTAGTTGGTTTATACTTATCTAAATTAATGCCATTATGAACTACGTTAATTATATCTCCTTGATAGCCTTTTTGTACCCAATCGGCTTTGGTTTGTTTTGAAACAGCTATATATTGCTTAACTCCTTGAAGTCCAATTTTAATTTGAGTACTCAAATTAAGCATTGCAATATGGTGCTTTAATTCTTTAAAATCTAATTTTAGTTTTTGGCGCCATGTAGCTAATTGCGGTGGTGGCAGATGAAGATAGCAAACAAGCGGAATATTCAGAGCAAACGCGAGAATGCGACCTATAAAGGTATCTTGATACTGGTTACTCAAAACAATGCTGCTTTCTGATGTATATTCTGGCGCCGTACTAGTAATTTGATACTTGATTTGCAAAATACTAGTCAAAAATTTAATAATGTCTGAAGGACGATAAACTCGAAACTGTTTTACTTTTATAGTTTGAATACAAAACTTTTGATATTGTTCCAACAAGTTTTCTTCATCCGAGTAGAGCAGTACAATTTTATGCCCTCGTTGGGCTAAACCGCGACAAATATCGAATAATACTAACTCTTGTCCACCCCGCTGTGAAGTTGGTTTTTCTTCCAGAACAAATATATACATAAAAATACTTCCCTTTTATAAGAAACCGGGCTTCTTTATGAGACATTAAAACTTTTTAACAGAACTCGTTAGAAGCCCGGTCTCTCGATGTGCTTTGTAAAACTTAATATTATACGTTTCAAATCGCGCGTTAAATTTCGCACTCCGTTATAACCTTCATTACCAAATAAACGCATCATAAAGATGGCTAGATTTAGTCTCAAATAACTTTCCTTAAAAGAAACAAAGGGGTAATGTAAAAACGCTTGTTTCCGATATTTAATTGCGGTTTTTATATCTTTGTCATCAATTGCCAACCACGCAAATCCGATAAATAAACTTGCGTAAGCTTGATTTCTTAAATACAGTATATCTAACGGCGCCGTTGCAAATGCTCTTTCATAAACTGTTTGCAGTCCATGCATCATTTTATTACGGTTTTTAGTAACGTTGTATGGATGCTGTCGATAGTAGACTAAAGGTTCTTTTATAACACCAAACTCATACTTTTGAGCTATTCGTAGCCAAAAGTCTAAATCTTCAGCATGGGCAAGTTGTGTTTCAAAAGCACCTACATTTTCTATACATTGGCGCCGCACCATTGCGGAACTACCAGTTGATATAACATCCTTACCTAATAATTCCTTCCATATCATTCCCGATGCATGAGATGCAAAAATACGATTTATCGAATTTCCTAATTCATCTATTAATTTTGTCCAAGTGTAAACTACACCTACATTTACATATTTATCTAAATATTTTACTTGTTTCTCTAAATATTCCGGTACCCATAAATCATCAGCATCTAAAAATGCAATATATTCA
Organism: Calothrix sp. FI2-JRJ7; assembly: GCA_019359675.1. Lineage (GTDB taxonomy): Bacteria > Cyanobacteriota > Cyanobacteriia > Cyanobacteriales > Nostocaceae > Dulcicalothrix. The sequence continues at coordinate 150,398 of JAHHGX010000067.1, read as the reverse complement.
CCTTGACTATTGACAATACCTGTATTTCGTGCTGCTGATACACCTTGATTTGATTGTGTAATTAATCGAATTCGTGAATCATTTGATTGCGGCGCCCATTCAATAATAGAATCGGAACTACCATCATTAACAATTATGACTTCATAATCGGTGAAAGTTTGCTGCAACACACTATCTAAAGTTTGTGGCAGATACCTCATTGCATTGTAAGCTGGGATAATAACAGAAACTTTTGTCATACTTAACTCCTAACTCCTAACTCCTCACTCCTCACTCCTAACTTTTTATATGCTTCCACTGCCCGTAGTGCATATTGTTCCCAACTCAAGTCTTGAGATTTAAATGCAAGCGCATTTTGCTGTTTTTGAGCTAGTAATTCTGGGTTATTTGCAAGTTTTGTTAACAGTGAAGCAATAACTTCACTATTCGCTGGAGGAATAATATAACCTGCTGGATACTCATCTATATTATTTTCCAACTCAACTGGTGATGCATTATTAATACGCAATACATCTTCACCACCACTGTTTGTAGTGCAAATTAACGGTACACCACAGGCAATTGCTTGTAAGATGACATATGCAAATCCATCTTCAATACTAGGTAATACAAAGACACTGCTCTGATGGTAATATTCTGCTAACTTTGGTTCGGGAATGTGACCAATACACTTAACCCGTGAGTCTCCAGATGCAATTAGTTGTGCTGTTTCTGGTGTAGCACCTCCAATTAAACAAAGTTCACTATTGGGAATATTTGCTTGCATAAAACCTTCAACAAGATAATGTATTCCTTTGCGAACGCTAAGAGAACCAGCGTAAACAACACGAAATACATCATCAAGCTTAACTCCAGGTGAGAAGGTTTTTAAATTTGTACCAAAACGGTTATGAACTAAACGGTCTGAAGGAAATCCTTCTTCGATAAAACTACGTTCAGCAAAGTAGCTTGGAACTGCCACTTGATTTGCTAATTCATATTCAGCTAATTCTGTCTCAACTATTTGCGGATGAATTTCTGTACAGGATAGCCCAAATTTTTGATATTCTGCTTCTAATAATTTGGCTTGGTAGCTGATATGCGCTGAACTTCGCTCTAAAAGAAATGGTACATTATTTCGCTTTGCCCACTCAATTGCTGGAAGTGAGCAACTCGACCAACCATGAACTAATGTACTGCCTTCCAAATGGCGAACAGCTGCGGAGGCGAACATTTGATATATAGTAGGTAATGATTTACGAACTAATTTGGCGCCACCAACTTTTTCAATAGCTTTATTTAATAGTAATGTCAGGGGTAAGCTAACGACTTTATCATCAGGTACACCCCAACTGCGTGTTTTGAATTTAGGGTAGTTAGTTATAAGTCGGTGTAGGTAACCGTTTTTATGCAACTCGCGTGCGAGTTCTATTGCGTGCCATCTTCCACCGACTACTATAGATACTTTCATGGTCGATAAGGGGTTAGAAAAATATTTCGTTTGGTTTCCAGTTTTGTGTTGCGGGTGTGGATGTTTGGTTAGAAAGACGTTTTCTGAGTGCGTAAGCAAATTCTAAAAAACGGTTATAACCTCCTATACCCAAGTAACGCATTAATGCTATGGCGACACTTAGGCGCCAAAACTCTGGCGATAAAATTTGTTTGGGATCGTAACGTAAAGCAGAAGCGCGAAAATTTGCTGCGAGTTCAAAATCTTTGTCTTTGCTTTGCAATGCTTTCCAAGCTAGTACTAAATTAGCATGACCATAACTAGGCTTTTTCAAATGCTGAAGTTCGCTTGGTGCTGACTTGAAAGCACTTTTGATGACTTCATTAAAACCTAGCTGCATCTGGCGCCAATTTTTAGAAACGTTATTAGGATGCTGTCGGTAGTAGACTAATGGTTGTTTAATGACCGAAAACTCATAAACTGCGGCTATTCTAATCCACATTTCCCAGTCTTCGTTATATCGAATGTTTGTATTAAACAAACCAACTTTATTAAAACAACTGCGTCTAACTACAACTGAGGGACAGTCAATAATATTTTTAACAAGTAGTTTTGAGTATACATTACCATCAGCGCTTGGTTTCAGTAATCTACCTGTTGGTTGCCCTTGAGAATTCATCATTGCCGTCCAACTATAACTCAATGCAACTTTAGGATTATTGTCTAATTGGTCAACATGTGCTTCTAATTTGGTTGGCACCCATAAATCATCAGCGTCTAAAAGGGCGATATACTTACTTTGAGAAGCTAAAATGCCAGTATTACGTGCAGTTGATGCACCTTGATTTGGTTGTGAAATAAATTTAAACCGTGAATCTGTGATTTGAGAAGCCCATTGTTTGATATCATCTGAGCTTCCATCATCAACTAATATTACCTCAAAATCGGTAAAAGTTTGGCACCAGACACTTTGGAGAGTGTCTGGTAGATATTTCATCGCGTTATATGCTGGAATTACTATTGATACTTTTGGTATTGGCATATTCATGATAATTAACTCCTAATTTTTAAACAGACGCGACATGTCTCGTTTCTACATCTTTTCCCCATTGCCATCCTGCTACGGATACTAATGTCCATAAATAGAAAAATAATGTGGTATGGCTCCAAATATTTTCAGTTAACATTCCCACCATAATGGCTGATAGCATTGCAAGTAGAACTAAACATAAGTTTCTTTGTTTACTATTTGGTTGCGCTGTACGGAATATTTGTAATAAATATGTAAATAGTCCAATGAATAATAATATAAATGCAGCAAATCCGATTATTCCACCTTCTGCTAAAGCGCGGATATAATCGTTATGTGCATATGCATCAAAAACAGTTAATTGTTTACACGTTGCCAGTCCATATCCTAATATTGGTTGGTGTTCCCAAGCTTGTAGTAAAAATGTCCACTGTGCTATGCGCCAGTTAAAACTATTTCCGTCGCTTGCTGATAGTAAAATTGCACGTGATATATCTATGTTGGAGTTAAATAAGGGTGTACTTGCGAGTGATGCAAGACGCTGTTGTCCAAATTCTGTGCTGGCAAATAAGGCGATGGCTATTGCAAATAGTAAGGCGCCGCCAATAATTTTTGGTAAACTCAACTTTGGAACAATAAATACCAAAAGAAAAACACCAAGCATTGCTAAAGCAAACAAAGCTTTGGTTGCAACGTAGAAAAACGCTAATAGTCCCAGTAAGCACAACCAGTATAAGCGCTGCTTTGCTTTACCTAGTTTCCATAACGTTAACCCAATGAATAAAAGTAAAAATGTGGCGAATGTATTAGGGTGTCCTAATGTACCATTTACGCGCGATATACTTGCACCAATGGCGCCGTATTCATCTCCACCACCACCAAACATTGGAGGCAAAAGCGATGGTGCAAAGATTTGCATTAATGCAATAGTACTAGGTACAATTAAGGCTAAAAATAATCTTGAGACAATGATTTCTGGGTGAACTTTGTCTTTAAGCTGCAACATTAGCAAATAAACCATCAACCAAGAAAAAATTCGTACCCACTCACGTAAACTGGTTTGTAGTTGTGAAGCATCCGACCCTAAGCCACCTATAAACATTAGTACTAGCCATAAAGACTGTAAAGCGACCCAAGTGGCAAATATCCACCATAACTTTTCAGTAATTACTTGTTTTTTAGTTATTAGCTGCACTACTACATACAGCAGAGTCAAAGCGCTAACACCAATAGCAAACGCTGCTGGAAGTTGCATACCTGAAAATGGGTCGAGCGCACTTCGCAGTACTAATAATCCAATTGCAGCGACTTCAAACTGCATAAAGAAAAATGCAACAATTGGTACTGTCGCAAACCCGAGTCCCAAAAGCATTGGACTTGCACCTGCCATAAACCCAGACATGATAGCTATACTCACTCCTAAAAGTGAGACAAACAACGCTAGTAAATGGGAACGAGTACGAGTCAACATGGAGAGTTAGGAGTTAGGAGTTAAAAGGTAGAGTGCGTGACGCCACAACAATCGCAAGGTGAAACTAATTAACTAGTAGCGTCACGCACCTTACGAGTTAGGAGTTAAATTTTGGCTTTTAGACGTTTCATTTGATAACCGCTCATGGGATAGCGGTAATATTGTTCGGTTTGTGAAGTCATACCATTAACTACTACTCCAACAATAGGGATGTGATTGTTGTTTAATTCGGAAACTGCGCGTTGAAGTACTTCTTTAACAGTGATGTTCGGACGTGTTACCATTAGCACACCTTCGCATTGTTTGGCTAAGGTGGCTGTGTCGGCACAGGCGCTCAATGGAGGTGTGTCAATTATGACAAAATCATAGTTAGCGGCAGCTTCTGCTATGAGTTTTTTCATAGCTGCGGATTCGAGTATTTGCGATGGTCTTCCGTATATTCCGCCACATGTAAGTACTGAAAGATTTTCAATTTCGGTAGGCTGTACGGCTTCTTTTAAACTGATATTTCCTTCGACTATATCAGTGATACCTGGTTTCGCTGGCAGGTTAAAAATAGTATGTTGTACAGGGCGCCGTAAGTCAGCGTCGATTATTAAAGTTCGCCGTGATAACATTGCTGATACAGCAGCAAGGTGCGAAGCCACAATAGATTTGCCTTCACCGGAAATAGTACTACTTACTACTAATAGCTGTAGTTCAGAAGTACGAAATTCGAGTGATTTAAACAGCATTCGATATGGTTCGACCAAAGCGACGTTATCAAGAAAACCGTCAGCGGGTTCTAATGCTAATGTTTTAGCTGGTAAACGTGGTAATACACCAAGTAAAGGTAGTTTGAGTAATTCTTCAGCTTCAGAAGCATCATGTAGGGTGTTATCCATTACTTCTAAAAGGATAACCACACCTGTTGCTAACAGTAAACCGAAGGTGCCAGCAAGGGCAAGTACAACGTTAGGTTTGGGAGAACTAGCGATACTTGCTGCTTTTGCAGCTTGAATTACTTGCAGGGTACTAACTTTTTGCGCTTCGGCAATACGTGCTTCTTCAAATTTGGCTTGTAAAAATTTGAGTGATGCAGCAGCTTCTTCGCGTTTACGAATTAAAGCTGTAAGGGGTTGTTGTTGGAGGGGAAGTTGAGTGAGTCGGTTTCGGAGTTGGGCTATATTATTTTGGGTAAGCTGAAGCTTTTCCGCAACTGCCGCTCTTTCAATTTCATTTGTTATAAGTTGGGACGTTAAATCTTGGCTGATTGGGTCGCCCGCTATATTATTATTTGAATTATTGGCGCCAGATTCTGGAGCGACACGCGAGAGTTCTTGGGCATAAAGACTGCGGAGAGCATCGCGAGAAAGCAACATTTTAACGACAGTGGGATGACTATCAGTAAATTTTAACCGAGCCTCAATAAGTTGAGTCTCTTGCTCGGCAAGTTTGGCACGCAATTTTTGCAGTTCTTGGTCTTGACCACCGCGAACAGATTCATACGCTGTATCAAGTCCTTTGGCTTGGGTTACTTGACGCAACGACTCAAGACGTGAATTTGCTTCTTGAAGTTGGGTTGCAAGAGTACGCTGTTGGTCTTCAAGCGATGCCACACTTTGAACAAGGCTTTTGGTTTGTTCGTCAAAATCGACGATGCTACTTTGCTGACGATAATTATTTTCCGCCACTTCTGCTGCTTGAAGTTGGGTTCGCGCTTGCGGTAGCTGCTGCTGTAAAAATTGACGAACTTTGGTAGCTTCGGAACTTATCGATTTAATGTTATCGCGAATCGTCGCCATTGCTACGGCATTTGCATATGTTGCAGCAAGGTCTGGATTCTTTGATTGATAACTAATTTCGAGAATATTAGTCGCAGGAATAGTTTTGACTCTTATTCCTTGACTAAATTCATCGACGGTAAGTTTAGTTGATCCATTTTGCCCACCATCGGAATTTTCAGCTATCGCTAATGCTTGAGTTAGAATCCGCTCAGACTTAATTAACTCCGCTTGATTAGCAAGAGGGCTATTTCCTAGACTAGTTATTGATGTTTGTGATAAGTCGCGTCCTAAATCAGAGACACTCGTTCGTCTATCATCAAATATCAATCTTGATGAGCTTTCATATAGACGCGGAGTTACTTTCAAATAAGCAACCGCTCCACCAATTACCGCAGTAAAAGTAATTAAAGCAGGTAATCCACGCCGTTTTAAAACTAACAATACTGACCAAAAGCCCTTTTCCATTGCATATACCCTTATGGCTACTGTTTATAGTTAATTGTCATTCGTTATTGGTTTCCAGGAACCCGGTTTCTTATCGATAAATTGCAATCAAAACAACGACTTTTTACAGAAACGGGGTTTCTTTTTCAATGACGATAAATTGCAATCAAAACAACGATTTTTTATAGAACCGGGATTTCTTTTTGAATGACAAAAAACTAATACCATACTTACTTCTTTCCTGTTATACTGAAAAGTTCACTTTTTCTTGTCTCTAATGCACCTTCTGATAGAGGTGAATTGAGCAATTTTGTGTATAGTCGCATCGTATCAGAGGTGATTCGTTCCCAGCTATAGTTGTTTTGTAGATAAATTTGAGCATTTTTTGCCATTTTCGCACATTCTTGTGGATTCTGAATAGACCATTGAAGCGACTGTAAGCAAGAATCTACATTCCCAGCCTCAAATAGTATTCCACGTCCTGCTACTAATTGTTGATGGGGAGGAATATCGCTCGCAACAACAGGAATGCCTTCGCGCATGGCTTCGAGCATCGCTAAAGGTAATCCTTCGAGGTCAGAAGGTAGTGCAAATAACCCGGCGCCTCGTACAATCTCTGCAAGCCGCACACCTCGCAATTCTCCAGCAAAGACAATGTTCGGGTTGTTGGAAATTTTGTTTAATATCTCAGCAGTATAAGTTTTAGTGTCGCTGACACCACCAGCCAATACTAACTTCCATCCCGTTTGTTGTAATTTTGAAAATGCTTCGATAAGTAAATCAGGACGTTTTTCGGGAACCATTCTACCCAGGAATAGTATATAGCGTCCTTTTTCTAAACCCAACTCTTTACCATAATTGAACTGTGAGTCAGAGTCCGCATAAGATGCAGGAGCATTTGGGATATAAACAGTTTGCCTACCATAAGTCCGCTGGAAATAAGTCTGAAGCGCATTGGAAACAACAATAATACCATGAGCAAATTTGACGGCTGCTTGCTCACCCAGTTGTATCAGACCAGTCGAAAAACTTCCCCATTTTGCTCTTTGCCAGTCAAGTCCCTGACAAGTAACAACAATTTTAGAATTTGAAGCAATGCGCGGTAAACATGTAAATAACGATGGACCAAGCGCGTGAAAGTGAATTATATCGTAGTGACTAGTAGAAGAAGCAACGGCGCCGAGAGCAGAAGTGACGAAAGCATCAATTCCACGCATTTTCAAGCCAGGTAAAGGTATAACGTTAACCCCTTTATAGTCATAACGTTTACCCAATTTAGTTTCTGTATAGGAAGCGCGAGCGAATAAATCGACACTGCAACCCTGAGTAACCATACGTGGATAAAGTTCCGCACAGTAATGCTCAATCCCACCTTGTAAAGGCGGTAGACCCTTTGCACCAATAACAGCTATTCTCATAACTCAAGTAAAATAAATAACTCAAAGTGTACTCATGAACTTAGCAACATTACTTTTTATTATTCTTCTTCTTTTTGCCTCCTAGTTAATTCAACTGTGTTGAATTTGATTGTTCGTTTCGATTAGTTCAAATAAACGAGTTCTATCTCTAACATATAAATTATGCAATTCAATGAATTGACTAATTTGTAGGTATTTCTTGTAAAACTCGTACTTTTTTACTCCAGATAAGCAACATATCAGCGTAAACCTCATTTACAACAGTGCGGGCAGCGTATGGACGAGCAACGCGCGTGCAAGCTTCTTGCGAGAAGTTATCACTTTTACTTAAAACTTGATGCAGTGCAGAAGCAATACATTCTGGAGTTCGTTCATTACAAACTACTCCACTGTCATGAGTTAATAGTAATGGCGTTTCTCCGGTTTGTGTGGTAACAACTGGAGTTCCACAAGCAAGAGCTTCCAAAGCAACCAATGGTAAACCCTCGTATGCGCTACTCAAAGCAAATACATCACAAATGCGCTGTAAATCTGCCAACTCAGCTTGATTTAAAGCTCCCAACATTGTGACAAAGTTTGTTAAACCTAAATTATCTATATGATCCCGCAGTTGTGGCGCCAACTCACCTTCACCAACGATTAATAAATGAACGTCTTGTTCATGTGACTGGCTATTTAATTGTTTTTTCATAAGAGATAACGCCTGTACAAGTAACACAGGGTCTTTCTGAGGATGCAACCTACCAGCAAACAAAATAAATTTCGTTTGTTCCTTTTTACCGAACTTTCGAGCTAACTCGCGTTTCATAGACGCGCGTTCATGATGATGCAATGGATAAAAAACTTCGTCATCAAAGGAATTTTTAATGTAAGCTATACGGTCACTCAAATTAGGATAGTGCTGTTGATAAAATTGTGCCGACTTAGTATTGCACGACAAAATTTGATTAAACTGACGCACTAATAAACTTTCAAGAGCAAAATAAACTTTTGGGAACCTTCGCCAAAGAATCGCCTTCTTATCGCCTTCTGCTTTCATTTGCGCGTGAATATCATTGTGGATAAACAACGTTTTTTCACCTTGCCAATGCCAAGTAGCTAAAGTTGGCTCCAAACGATGAAAATGCATGAAATCAGAAGCGAAATTACGTCCCAACAAAGCCGCAGTATACTTAACTGTTGTCGGGATCAAATTCCTAACATTATCATTCTCTAAAGCGAATAAAGGCAGAAATTTTATCGATCTACCAGCAAAAACAGCTTCTTGCCACTCACCGATATTTTTATCTCCTTTATCTCCTGTCCCAACAAGTCTGACCTCAAAATCATTGGGTGCGTACTTGATAAAAAGTCTAATTAGAGTCTGAATTCCTCCGATAGTACTGTTCCAAGGATTGAATTGGTAAAAAATTGTTAGAACTGGTTTACGCATCATAACAACCTTGGATAATCGTGAAAACACATAGAAGGATTCTCACCTTCATAATTAGCACACAGAAGCTTGCTGTTTTTACATATAAACTTTATCACACTTTTAAAGTCCTAATCGCTTCACACTTTATTTGCACTTTTTTCGCCTAATCTTCATGAAAACTTGATACTCATAGTATATTTTTTATCTTCAATATAGATTGAAACCGAATATTTTGCACAAAAAGAGTGTACTTGTATACTTTTTGAAGATATCACCCTTAGAGGTTTACAAGAACTTTATATTTAAGTTATTGTCAAGTATGTATGCTTTAAAAAGTATAAATTAGTACTTTTTGGCGATCAATCCTGAATGCTAAAATAGCTGAGAAGCTTATTTTGCAAGGGTTTTGCTTTTTTGGTGAAAATTGTGAGTTGTATAAGTATGAACCAACAAGTAGCGGTGTATTTTAATAAAAGAATAATTGAGTAAAATTAACTTCTGACTTTTGATAGGTATTTTTATATAATTTTTCTACATTCTTGTGATTTACTTAACTCGTTAGATGCTTGACAACTGGTAGAATTTCTCACATTAATGTTTAAGGTTTGATTATACTACTTGCTAGCTATGTATACTCGTGGTTTGTGGCATAAATTGATAAAAACCATCAAATCTATTGATGATTAGGGATGTAACAGATAGATAGTTCGTCAAGTTGTTAGGCGCCTTTTTTTTATAGGCAGGCAAAGTATATTAAGCAGAAAGGAGTGGCATACAGTCGAGTACTATTTTATGAATCACCCACTTGGGTGAACCAAGCGGGGGAAGCATCAATAACGGAGTGTATTGTATATTTGGTGCAGCATAACAAAGGCAGAAGTAGACAGTTACAGTGCGTTCAAACCCTTATGCACAGGTTATAAACATGCGCTCAATCCTCAAAATCGTAAAACAGGCGATTGAAACTGGATATATTAGTAATATAGAAATTCAGCAATTGCAAAATTTACTCAAATATAGTCATTATCAAGAAGATATAGACGCTTTGATGGAATTACATCAAGCTGTAGCCACAGGAAGTGTTAGACAAGTTAACGAACACAAAAAACCAGCTATGAAAAAACATCATCGCGGCATCGTAAAAATGAAACTTGTATGCCAAACTACATTTGCTGCTGTAATTGTAGGTACTATAGTTTTCGCGATGCCAAAATCTGAACAATCTGTTTTAAACAACGAAGTTAGAACGATGGATGTTTGGCAACAGTAAGAGAGTCATAGTAAGGTGGGCACTGCCCACCGTACATAATACCTATTCCTTCTTCTCTGACCTTGCCTCCAAACTTTCTAAGCGACTTCGTAGCTCTTGATTTTGTTGTTTGAGTTGGTCTAATTCTTGACGCAACGAATCTAGTCCGTTCTCTTTGCCAATTTTTTGAAGAAGTTGGATTATTTCTTCATCCGCAAACCGTCGAACTCGACCGTCAGGAGTTTGACGGGCTAAATTTTCCAAAATAGTCATAGCTTTCTGGTTTTCCATCTGCCCCAAAGCAACAACTACTGCTACTTGTGTTAGAAAGAAACTATCGCGTGCAAGCTCGGTTAATCTCTCCAGTATTCGTTCCAAGTTAGTAGCATTTTGACCAACGGATATTTTCCCTAATGCCCGAATTGCTGATAAACGCAACGGTTGAGGGGTGCCAAGCTTCGTATATTCCAGTATCAAATCTAACGCCGCTTCAGAGGTTTTGATTTCACTGAGTCCAGCTATGGCGCCACTGCGAACGACTTCGTTCCAACCAGCTTTATCTTCTAAAACAGATTTGAGTACTTTAATAACTTTTTCATATGAGGGCTTTTCGTCACCCGTCGCACCAGCAATTGCTCCGATACTACGACAAGCAGCAGCTTCGACGTAATAACTAGCATCTCCTTCTTTAACTACCGATTTAAGGGCTTTGTAGCTGGAGTAAGTTTTAATTTTACCAAGCGCTTCGACGACAGCACGACGTACATAAGGACTATCATCTTTTAAACCAGGTATAAGAAAATCAAAATTTTGGTCGAGGTATATATTTGCAATTTGTTTCGCTACCTCCGCCCGTACACCCCAAAATGAGTCATTCTTCAACGCTCTGCCAAGTGCTTTAAGCGACTCCAAACCACCCTTTTTAGCAAGGGCAACAGCAGCATAAATTCGGGAAGTTGGATGTGGGTCAAACTCAAGCTGTGCCTTTAGTTCAGGTATTGGATATTCTAAACAGACAGTTTTGAGATAATTATTGCCTACATCAAAACTAATAAATAAAGGTTTTTCGGCAAGCGGGAAATAAAAGCTTTGCTCTTGCTCATGAATTCGCACGGTAAATGTAGAGACGCGATTAATCGCGTCTCTACACGCCACATCATCATTTTTTACACCAAACCCAATAGGAATTTTTAGGTCAAACAAATCAGGTTGAGTTTGCTTTACTGTTACCTTTGCAAGGTTGGCATCACTATCCCACGAGTAAGTAACATGATAATCTGGATGTCCTCCGCGATATACGTACTGGTCGAACAGAAACATTAAATTTCGTCCAGTCGATTTTTCTATTGCCCGCAATAAATCTATCGTCTCGACTGTTTTATGAGCATTATCCTGTACGAACGTTTGTATAGCTTTCCAAAATAAATCCTCGCCTAATTCAGTGCGTATCATGTGATAAACACAGGCGCCTTTTTCGTAGATGTGGCGGTCATAAAGTTCGATAGCTTCGCGGTAAACATGTGTTACCATTGGGCGCCGATAACGTTCGGCATCTTCAGAGAGATAACTACGTGCGTCATTTAAGCGATAATAAGCAGCATCCTCGGCGCCATACTCTTGTTCAGTCCACATAGTCTCAGAGTACGTTGCCATACCCTCCTTAACCCAAGCGTGTGACCAATGTTTAATAACGATTAAATCACCAAACCATTGGTGTGCAAGTTCGTGGACAACCAAGCTTTCGGTGTTGCGGTTGTCGAGTGCTGCTACTTCGTCGAGTAGACATCTATCAGTTAAAACTGTGGTAGAGGTATTTTCCATACCTCCAAATATGAAGTCATCGACGCAAACCTGAGCATATTTGGGAAAAGGATAAGGATAACCATACTTTTGGCTCAAAAACTCTATCATTCGAGGAGTTTTGCCCATACTACGCACAGCATCTGCTTCGCGACCTTTTTCAACGTAGTAAGTTACTGGTTTACCATTCCACTGGTCACGAATTTCAGCAAAATCCCCCACCGTTAATGTCATTAAATAAGTTGGGTGAATTTCTTTCTGTAACCAATGATAGATTTTATAATCGTCAGCGTCTGAACTAGTACTAATTAACTCACCATTAGAAATGGCAATATATGGCTTAGGTATACGAACCCGAATTTCACTTGTAGATAATTGTCCTGGGTAATCAAAACAGGGGAACCAGAAGCGTGAATCTTCGTCTTCCCCTTGAGTCCAGACTTGTATGGGTTTATTAGGATAATGCTTATCAGGCTTGATAAAGTAAATACCACGCAGCGGTGTAGTACATGAGTATTTAACACTAATGTTGATTAGTTTCCCAGCTTCTGTGGGTGAGTCGAGGTGAACAAAAAGCTGCTCGCCATCGTAATCAAACTTTTGCGATTGTGCATCGACTTCCACACCTTCGATATTGAGGTTAACAGCATCGAGGGTTAGGCTGTGAAGGCTATCGCGAATTGGTTTGAGCCTGATAGTGCAAGTTCCGTGATAACTCTGTTTGGTTACATCAAGGTTGATGTCAAGAAATATGTGTTCAACCTGTCCGGGACGGTCAGGTGTGTAATGCGGTTTAGCTCCTGGTAACTCAAAAGACTTATAACGGCTTTTTTCTGTATCAAAATAAAACTGCGACATCGACGTTAAGTGACCTTAATAATCCTGATTTAACGAAATTCTCTTAAAAGAAACAGCAATTGCTGCTACCAAGTTTGGTGATTAGCAGGTTATTGACAAATTACTTGCCTGCCCTTACCAATCAATAAAGTAGAAGTACCCTATCGATACCTGTATAACTTAAAATAACTGGTTTATGTTGTTTTAAGCATGGTGAGTTTTGATATGGGTAGTAAACGTGCATTGACAATATCCAACGGAAATGCGGATTTGCGTGTTTTGCACTTGAAGTAGTATTTTGGAACAGATTTTAGCCCTTCTCAGTTTGAGGGAATACTAATTTTATCAGTAGTTACCGCTAAATTAGTGAAGCTGAAAAAGAAATCCATATATTTTGTGCGCTTACGTTGACCCAAAAGCAATTCGACGATTTGAGAAAACAAGGATAGACAACAATGCCTGAAAGTAAGTCAAAATTTTTAATTCCAGCGATTGGTGCTGCGGCTGTAGCAGTTGGTGGTATCGCTGCCTACATGTATTTTTTCAAGGGTCCTTCTGGTGATAGTTCTGGCGCCATAGCGAGCGCGCGGGTAGTTCCATCGGATGCACTGGTAGCTACATATATTACAACTGACCCACAAGCTTGGTCTAAACTGCAACAGTTTGGTACACCAGAAGCTCAAAAAGTTGTAACTAACTCATTAGAAGCTTTTAATAAGACAACATTAGCTGATGGTAATATTTCATACGAAAAAGACTTAAAGCCTTGGATGGGTGGTGTAATGGTAGCGCTTCTACCATCAAATCCAGTAAAACCGACTCAAGCAACTCCTCAAGCAATCCAAGAACCAAACGTTTTGATGGTAGTTGGGATTAAAGACAAAGTTAGCGCTTTAAATCTTGCAAATCGCTTAAAATCGCAAAAAGACGTAAAAAGCCAAGAAATTGATTATAAGGGTGAAAAAATCACCGAAACCCAAGGACAGGGTAAACCTACATACAGCGCTATTGTAAACAATAATAATTACTTAGTATTCTCCCAAGATAAAAGAGCCATCGAACAAGCTATAGATACCGTTAAAGGTGAACCCTCATTTGCGAGTAAACAAGGCGCCAGCGAAATTTTGAGCAAAGGTGTCGATGTTCAAAACGCAGTTGCTCAGATATATGTGCCAGATTATGCCAGTATGTTTGAGCAGTTAATCAAAAATAGTTCTCAAGCAAACCAGATACCTCGCCAAACGTTAGACCAGCTAAAGCAAGTGAAATCAATGGTTGCAGGTATTGGTATTGATAATGACGGCGTGCGGATGAAAGCTGTAGCTAACATCGACCCCAAACTTTTAAAGTATAAATATGAACCAAGTTCTTCTACAGTAGTTTCTCAGTTCCCAGCAAATACACTCGCTTTGGTCAGTGGACAAGGAATTAGCCGCTGGTGGAAAGCAGTTACCGAAGAATCTAAAAATTATCCAGAACTGAACCAAGCACTTCAGCAAGCGCGGGGACAACTTCAATCTGTAAGTATAGATTTAGACAAAGATGTTTTTGGTTGGATGGATGGCGAATTTGGATTAGCAGCAATACCTTCTGACCAAGGAGTCTTAGCAGGTTTTGGATTTGGCGGCGCCTTTGTATTTGACACAAACGACCGCAAAACAGCCGAAGCAACTTTTTCAAAAATCGACAATATAGTTAAAACACAAAACGTAAATGTGCAAGCACGTAAAACAGGTGATAGAGACATAACCGAGTGGCAAATACCCAACCAAGGTGGACTATTAGCACATGGTTGGCTTGACCAAGACACAGTATTTATAGCACTAGGTGGCCCCATCGCCGATACCCTCGCAGTTCAAGGCAAACAACCTTTAGACAATAGCGACTCATTCAAAGCCATTACAGGGTCATTACAAAGACCCAACGGTGGATACTTATATATAGATATGGATAAAACCATGTCAATAGTCAACAAATTCGCAACCGCTGGACGCCCAATACCACCCGACACAGCAGCAATTCTCAACTCAATTCGTGGAATAGGGGTAACAGCCAATAGTAACAACGAATCAAGAACCCAAATGGAAATGTTGTTATCACTCAAACCAAAAACCGCAAAATAGGCAACGGATGTAACGGATGAGTTATTCCTTAACGTAGCATAGGCGTCCCGCTTGTGCTACTTGTTTGCGTAAACCAGTAGTACCAATTTCCGACGTTTAAATACAAATTTACTTAACATACCTGTTCATACTCGTGTAATAACAGTCAGCTGAAATACACGCTTTCTCACCTTTTTCAAAAAGCGGCTTTAGATTAGCATTGATTTTATTGAGATTTTGAAACCTTTTCCTAAAAAGAAGCGAATTTTATGACTGCTGCTGTTAAAAAGACTCCAGATATGGCATCACGCTTGGTAAATGGAGTACTAGCGATTAAACCTTTGGCTGATTTTGCTAAACACCAAGCGCGTCAAATGATGATAAAACGCGCGCATGAAATTGGTGTACCTTGGAAAAATGAAGTTGATTTACTAAAAGCGCGCGATTGGCAAGCTGATTTAGCTCAAGTTAAAAACCCAAATTTATCATACCCAGAATATTACCTAACTTCCTTCCATGCTTACTCTAGTGGTAATATGAGTTGGCTTGCAGCTTTTGAAGTGGAATCTGCCGCATACGCAGTCCATGCAAAAATCTGGCAAGATGCAGGCGCCCAAGGTGATACAAAACTGCGCCAAAATTATCATAATATTCTTAAAAAGCATATAGCAAACCCACCTCAAACTATTCTCGACATGGGGTGTAGTGTTGGTATGAGTACTTTTGCTCTACAAGATTTATATCCAAACGCACAAGTTACAGGTTTAGACTTATCACCTTACTTTTTGGCTGTTGCTCATTATCGCACACAGGAGCGAGAAGCAAAAATCAACTGGGTTCATGCAGCAGCTGAGTCAACTGGTTTACCCGATGCTTCGTTTGATTTAGTTTCAATATTTCTTGTTTGTCACGAATTACCACAAACTGCCACTAAACAAATTTTTGCTGAAGCGCGGAGGTTATTGCGTCCGAACGGTCATTTAGCAATAATGGACATGAATCCGAAGGCAGAAGCATTTAAAATGATGCCTCCTTATGTATTTACATTGCTCAAAAGTACAGAACCTTATTTGGATGATTATTTTAGCTTGAATATAGAACAAGCATTAATTGAAGCAGGTTTTACGGCGCCTATCATTGCTTCTAATAGTCCTCGTCACCGTACTGTTATCGCTAAAGTGCTGTAGTTGTAAGGTGCTGTAGTTGTAAAGTGCTGTAGTTGTAAGGTGGGCACTGCCCACCCTACAAATAAAATGCGATGCCTATCCTAAGCTCTGTTATCTATACTTGTGCTAACACTGGTTGGTTTTCTGTTGTAGAAGGTATGTCTTGTTGAAAATTATTGCAGTAGATTTCACAGGAGTTGTTGGGACTCTCAATGAGTTTAATTTTGTGAAGACTAGCGCCTATATTTTGAATTGGTGCCCGTAGTACATTACTTATATAGAGTGCAATGTTTTCGGCAGTAGGTACTACTTCGCTAAAGTAAGCAATATCTTTGTTGAGGAAGGTATGGTCAAAGGGTTCTACAGCATAATCTTCAATTACTTTTTGTAGGGCGCCTAAATCAACTAACATACCTGTACGTTTGTCAATATCACCTTTAACGGTCACTTCTAAATGGTAATTATGCCCATGACCGTTCGGACGCGCGCATTTGCCGTAAATCTCAAAGTTTTTTTCGTCACTTAAGCTTGGATGTGCCAAACGGTGTGCGGCACTAAAGTGAGTACTGACGGTGAGATAACCTTCCATTGCATTGCCCATATAATCTGCCCAAAGTTCAGGATGTTCAAATAGTTGTATACGAACCACAGGTAAATGCGGTGTTAGTTTTTGCCAAATTACCCGCGCAATATTTTCTGTTGTTGGCAAAGTTTCTTGAAACTCCGACCACACATCATTAAGAAACGAGTAGTCTAGTTGACCTGTGACTTCCCGCTTGATTACGTGTTTGACGTCAGATAAATTTAGCACCATGCCATATTCATCAAGTTCCCCAAGCAGGGAAACGAATAAAACATAGTTATGTCCATGTCCGGGAAATTTAGCACATGCACCAAATTT
The DNA here is from genome assembly GCA_019359675.1 of Calothrix sp. FI2-JRJ7. Taxonomy (GTDB): domain Bacteria; phylum Cyanobacteriota; class Cyanobacteriia; order Cyanobacteriales; family Nostocaceae; genus Dulcicalothrix. Next base: position 133,371 of record JAHHGX010000067.1, on the reverse strand, counting down.
CTCAAAATTCTCAACTTCGCTCAACTCCGGCAACCAATAGCGGTGACTTGCCGAAAACTGTGCGCGGCGATTAACAATGCATTGCATGAGTACCTTGGCAGCAGAATTTAAAATTTCTTAACGTTTCACTGCTACCAGCATAAACCAATAAGGCACCTAGTAGTTAGTTGTGTTTTCACTACTTACGATTATCATTACCAGTTACTTGTCCTATGTCCTACTTGTAAATATCTACAGACTCTTGTGCCTCGTATAACAGTTGTTCTGCGATACGAAACATTTCTTGTCCTGTGTGCAAATAGTTTTCGTCGTAGTTGAGTGGAAAATATTTGAATTCGTCTAAACCGTCACTAACTTGGTTCAAGCTGTAATAAAGGTGCGCTGCTGCTCTCGCTAATAATGGTGGGTTAGGGAGTGAGCGAAATGAAGTTTGCGCTTGTTTGAGTTTTGCACGACAGTCGTCCAAATATTCTTGGAATGCTTCTAGCAAGTCATCATCGAAGGGGTCTGCTGATAAATTATCAATTTGTTCTTGTAGCGATTCTAAAATCCAAGTCAGTGTATCATTTACTGGAAAATAGATTCTCTGTAGCCATTGTTCGACTAATTCGTCAATATGTCGCCCTGTTTGGCGCTTGACTTGTTGTTTTGTTCCTGTTCGCTGACTATAATCATTCTCATAGACTCGCGAATTTTTATTCAGACCACGGTCATAGCTTTTGCGACTTTTTTCGTCACCTAATACTTCATAAGCTGCATTAATACGAATAATTTCTTCAGAGTCAGAAGTTTCTAGATTAGTATCTGGGTGAAACAATTTAACCAAGCGGCGATAAGACTGTTTAATCTCCGCTTGGCTGGCATCTTTACTGACTTTAAGGGTGTCGTAGTGATTTGTATCAGTCATTAACTAAATATATCAACCTTTGTGGGGTAAAGTTATTGACCCACTTTTGATTCTAAATCTTGGAATAGAGGTGTGCTTAAATATCTTTCACCAAAGCTGGGTTGAACCATTACAATTAAACGTCCTGCGTTTTCTTGACGTTTACCTACTTGAATTGCAGCATATAATGCGGCGCCAGTAGAAATTCCAGATAATAATCCTTCTTCGCGTGCTAAACGGCGCCCATAAGCTATTGCTTGGTCATCGCTGACGGTAATAACCTCATCAATTAATTTTACCTTAAGGACTTGCGGGATAAAACCGGCGCCAATACCTTGAATTTTATGAGGCCCTGGTTGTCCTCCTGAAAGCACAGGACTATTGCTTGGTTCTACAGCAATTGCTTTAAAACTAGGTTTAATAGCTTTGATAACCTCAGCAACACCCGTAATTGTTCCCCCAGTACCGATACCAGCAACTACCATATCAACCTTTCCATCCGTATCTTGCCAAATCTCCAGAGCAGTTGTCTCACGGTGTATTTGGACGTTTGCTGGGTTACGAAACTGCTGTAACATATACGCATAAGGCGTAGTATCAACTATTTCCTGCGCGCGTCGAATGGCGCCACCCATACCTTCAATACCAGGTGTTAATACTAACTCGGCGCCATAAGCACGCAACATTGCTCGCCGTTCACCACTCATTGTCTCAGGCATCGTCAAAATTAATCGATAACCCTTAGCAGCAGCAGCCATTGCCAGCGCAATTCCAGTATTCCCAGATGTAGGCTCAACAAGTAAAGTCTTTTCTGGAAAAATCAAACCTTCAGCTTCAGCAGCATTAATCATACTCACCCCTATCCGGTCTTTCACCGAAGCAGAAGGGTTCATACTTTCCATCTTCACCACAATTTTCGCCAAACATCCTTCAGCTTGAGGTATTCTATTTAACTGTACTAAAGGAGTGCGACCAATCAGTTCCGTAATATCACGAGCAATATTCATAATCATAAGTTAGGAGTTAGGAGTTAGGAGTTGAGAGTGGAGTTTTTCTTAACTCACAACTCATAACTTTAAATCAAATGTAGTACATAATATCCAACTGTTTGCGTGCATCACGCTTCTCGCACAAATCAGCAAGAGTGTAATTCTGTAAAACTACATTTGCAGCTTGGCGAGCTTCTTGCCAAACCTCTTCAATAACAGAGCTATCTGGAGTTTTAGGTTTAACCTCTTCTTCGGAGTTTCGGATATCAAAACCTTCCAAACAAATTAAAACCTCGTATATTGAAATTTTCCAAGGTTCACGAGATAAAAAGTAACCTCCTTTGGAACCGCGTTGGCTTCTGAGAATACCTCCACGTCTGAGAGTCGCTAATAATTGTTCCAAATAACGGTCAGGTATATTTTGCTGTGCCGCAATTTGTCGAATTTGTAGTGGTTCTCCGTTTTGGTACTGGGATGCCAGTTCCAATAATGCCAATATCGCATATTCCGATTTACAAGATAGTTCCACAGGCGGCCAATTTATTATAGGGATTTCTTATAGTATACTCCGGTTCTCCACTGGGGTTTGTTCGGTTTCCCCACAAAATAAAATAATTCCCCACGATATCGCAGGGAATCCCAAATTTTGTTACGTTTTGCTACCTATTAGTCTTTCCAAGCAGTTATCAGCAGAAAGACTAATGATTAGAAACTGCTAACAATTTTAGAATGTGAAAGTGGTTCTCAAAGTACCAATGATGGCATCATCGTTATTGTTGCTTTGACCAGGAGAGGTCAACCAAATCACACCAGGAGTGATAGAGATATTATCGCTAACACGGTACTTATAGAAACCTTCGATGTGGTATGGTACATCTCTCTGACCACGACCTGCACGATTAAACGAATAAGGTTCGGCGCCTGCGAATATACCAAGTACGTTACCTTTTCTACCAAAGTCAGGTAAAGCAATACCAGCACCGTAACTCCAAGCTTCACGGTCATTGTTAGCACCTTGGCTATTTAAGTCGTGGTAAGAAACGAAACCACTGATAGATAACCTATCGCTAGGTCTAAATGCAACCGAGGCGCCGTAAGAGTTACTCGAAGTTGCAGTTTCATTAAAGTTAGCTTGGCGAGTACCAACAAGAGGAATATTTGTGTTCCTTGTTACACCAGTAGTTGGGCTAGCTATGTCGCCAGTACCACCAAAACCCCCTGCATCAAATAATGTGCTACCTGCACCATGATAACCGTGTACGTAGGTTGCAGCTAAAGCAATGCGCTCACCCAAATTGAAATTTAATTGTCCTAGCGCTGCATAATTACCACCAAATAAACCTGAGCCAGGAGTAGGAACATTTGGTCCTTGATTATTACCATTGGGAGTAGGATTATCTGATGCTAAATAACCAACAGTGATAGAACTAGGCTTAAGAATACCGCCACTTCTGCCAAATGGAATATTTAACGCTGCACCAGCACCACCACCAATTCGGTATATGGGGTTTTGAGATGCAAAGGTTGATAGGGCACCGTTGCCACCGTCGTAGTCTTCAAAGTATGGATTGTTGGTTGCTGCATAATCTGCATGAACACCACCTGTTGCTGCTACATACAATTGAGCAGGTCCAATAGGCACATAGTAAGCTAACCAATCTAAAGCTACGCCATTACTGGCATTGCTACCTCCTATTACGTTAAAGGTTTGAGTCCCTTCAAAAGTACTGTTAACGTCATTTACGTTGCCAGCGCCCAAATCGAAACGTCCCGCGTTTCCAGCTGCCAAACGTGTGTGCAGTACGTCTCTACCAGTAAAACTGGTTTGTAAGTCAAGACGAATGCGGTTTTGCAGAACTGTGTTGTTACGACTGTCTGCTTGGTCGCCAAATGCATCAGTTACAGCGAAGATAGCTTCACCCACTAACTTGGTTGTGGTTGAAAACTGGTTTGCTTCTAATTCAGCAGTGCGTGCTTCTAAGTTGTCAACACGACCACGTAAGGTTGCTAGTTCCGCCGAGAACTCTTCTTGTAAGCGCTGTAAGGTTGCTAAATCTTCTTTTCTTACCAAATCAGCGGTTGCGGTTGCAATCAACTCATTAACACGGTCTAAACAAGCGTTTAAACCTGCTGCGAATTCATAACGAGTTAATGCGCGGTTTCCACGATAAGTACCGTTAGGATAACCAGCGATACAACCATAACGTTCTACCAACGATTGCAATGCTTGGAACGCCCAATCTGTTGGCTGTACATCGGAAAATTGAGAAACCGATGTTACTTGTCCTTGGGAGTTTCCTCTTCCTTCGTTACCGTATTTATTGATTTGGTCAAGACTGTTGACATCACTTTGTTGCGGTTGCGCTTGTGCCAACAAATCTGTTTTTTGAGCAGTTTCGATAGGGGTAACTGCTGTAAAGACTGATGTTGTCTTTGTTGTGTTGTCTGTGGATGCTGTTAATGCAGCTTCGTTTGAAGCTACTTTTGACTCTGGTGCATTCACTTGAGTTGTTTTGCTACCAGCTGCAAATACGGACGTTGACACCAAAAGCGTCGCGCCTAAGACTGCTGGGCTTACCACCAAAGATTTCCACAATATATTTGACATTGTTACTGTTCTCCTCACACCTCGTGTAGACATTTTGTTTGCTGCAACTAATTGTTTAGTTAATGCTACTTTTGTTGTTGACTGATACATGAAGGCAAAAGTGCCCGCATCTACAATTTTAGTTTTAGCAAATTTAATAGAGTTACGCTAACTGTTCTCACAATTAACTTATGCAATAAAGCTGCTTATAACTTTTACATTATAAAGCAACTTTTTTGCCTTCTGACAAGATGATAGCGTTCACATGTCCAACTGTCACATACCCAATAAAGGATATTTTTAATTACGGAGCCATTACTGTCAGTAGATGTTTCTAAAACTGTTCCTCAATTTTTATACTATCCGTATCAGTCTAAATACTGGAGAATTTTCAATTGCCGTAGTCTTAATTCAGTTATTTTTGATATTTGCTACAAATTTCTATTAAATACTCATTAAAAATACTGTTTCTATGGCGCCACGTGTATTTCAAATGATTTGCGAAATAACTTGAGCTAAGTCAAAATCTTTCTGCGTCAACCCACCCGCGTCATGAGTAGTTAAAGTTATCTTAACTGTATTATAAGAAATTTCTATATCTGGGTGATGTCCTGCTGACTCAGCAGGTGCCACCAGCTTATTGACAAAATCTACTGCTTGAATAAAATCTTTAAACTTACGTGTTGCACGTAGCGTTTTTGATTCAACACTCCATCCATCTAACACTTGTACACGTTCTTGAATCTCGGATTCAGTTAGTAATGGTGCCATCTTTTACATACCTTATATCTAGTCTGCACTTTATCCTGATATAGGCATTTTACAGCGATTTCTTAATGTTTAAGTAAATTAATCCGTAAAACTATCCGCCCTTACTTAAATCAGGTGACTTAAGTAAGGGCGGTCTAGTCGGGTCTTCAGGTTGCAACCAGACTGCCGGAAGGAACTCCAAGCATAATCTAGCCACTTAAGCTAACTTAGTCAGATAAGCAGACTAAGAGTAACTCCTAGAGAACAGCCCCGGCGCACAGCCGGCTAACTGCAACCTGATGACCCATGCGTATACTACTTTCTATCATGGGCATCACCTCCTTGTTGCCTAAACGGTCTTAGTCTCAAAAGGCAGAAGTTTAAAACTTCTGGGTGTTTATTCCTGTAAATAAATATAGCACATACGAACCCTAGATTGTCTACACTTTTTTAGTAAAATTCCATAAAAAAACCCTACCTTGAAGGTAGGGTTTTCCTCTTTAACGCTCGCAGCGTTACTATTTAAACATTCGTAAGCTTACAGCGCGTTACCACGAGGTAATACTTCTTCTGGGAATACGAATTTCTCGTGAGGTTGGTCTTGAGGCGCCATCCAAGCACGAATACCTTCGTTAAGAAGAATGTTCTTGGTGTAGAAGGTTTCAAATTCTGGGTCTTCTGCGGCACGTAACTCTTGTGATACGAAGTCGTAAGCACGTAAGTTAAGCGCAAGGCCAACGATACCAACTGCACTCATCCACAACCCTGTTACAGGTACGAATAACATAAAGAAGTGCAACCAGCGTTTGTTAGAGAAAGCAATACCAAAAATCTGTGACCAGAAACGGTTTGCAGTCACCATCGAATAGGTTTCTTCTGCTTGAGTTGGGTTGAACGCACGGAAGGTGTTCGATGCGTCACCGTCTTCAAACAATGTATTTTCTACTGTTGCACCGTGAATAGCACACAACAACGCACCACCGAGTACACCTGCCACACCCATCATATGGAAGGGGTTAAGTGTCCAGTTGTGGAAACCTTGTAAAAACAGTAAGAAACGGAAAATTGCTGCTACTCCAAAGCTAGGAGCAAAGAACCATGATGATTGACCCAAGGGGTACATCAGGAATACGCTGACAAATACAGCGATAGGAGCACTGAACGCAATTGCGTTGTAAGGACGAATTCCTACCAAGCGAGCAACTTCAAACTGACGTAGCATAAAGCCAATCAATCCAAAGGCGCCATGTAACGCAACAAATGCCCACAAACCACCCAACTGACACCAGCGAGTGAAGTCACCTTGTGCTTCAGGTCCCCATAACAGTAACAATGAGTGTCCCATTGCATCTGCGGGAGTTGAAACAGCTACTGTTAAGAAGTTACAACCTTCTAAGTAGCTAGATGCTAAACCGTGAGTATACCAAGAAGTTACAAAAGTTGTTCCAGTTAACCAACCGCCAAGTGCTAGGAAAGCACAGGGGAATAGTAAAATCCCTGACCAACCTACGAATACGAAACGGTCACGCTTTAACCAGTCGTCGAGTACGTCAAACCACCCACGGCTTCTGGGGGCACGTCCTACTGCAATGGTCATGATTAGCGAATCTCCAGGATATTATAATTACAAGAATTTTACCTATCTATATACCGAAATAAAAGTATTGGCTTCTAGACAGATAATCAACTGGAAGTCAAATCCAGTTAACAATTTTTTACTCTCTCTAATATAGTAAGGCCTATTTACTTATTTTTCCAGGGGGGTTTTTAATATAACTCAGCACGAAACAGGGCAACAATGCATACGTAGCTTACAATACAGCAATTGTAGAGAAATATTAAGAATAAGTAAAATATATTTAACAAAGTTAAGAGTTGTAGAGACGCGACATGTCACGTCTCTACAGGAGGCGCGGAGTTGTAAAGACCGTACATGTACTGTCTCAACTCTGCACGCTAGAATGATGGCTGAGATTTAATGAAATTAAAGCTGAAATGTTTACCATCGATTTAACTGTAAAAAACACCGCTTTCCCTGTTTCGATACAACGTAAGTCTTCTGAAGATGCTGAGGCAGTTTACCAACTGATTACAACAGCTATGCGCTCAGGTACCCCAGATATTATTGAGCTAAAGTGTGAAGGTAAGACTGAGAAAAAAATTGCCGTTCGAGCAAGTGAAATTTCTGGGTTACAAGTGACTCAGAAAGAAGGTTCGGCAATTGGGACTGGTAGACCCCCTGGTTTCTTTGCGGTTACTGCTGAATAAGCAGCACGCAAAAACAGCAGCATGGTACAACTAGGTATTGAAGTCAAAGATTTAAACTTTAACTGGACTTCTGGGCAAGAAGTTATTAAATCTTGTTCGTTGCAAGTGCCCAAAGGTGAGTTTTGGATGCTTTTAGGTACTAACGGCAGCGGTAAATCAACTATATTAAGGTTGCTCGCTGGACTATTGGCGCCACTGTCGGGTGAAATTAAACTAAGGCAACCCGTTGGTTTTGTCTTCCAAAACCCTGACCACCAATTAGTCATGCCTACAGTCGGTGCCGATGTTGCATTTGGACTGGTAGAAGAAAAACTACCGTCCAAAGCTGTGAAAGCTAGAGTTGAAGAAGCATTAAACGCAGTCAACCTACTTTCGTTGCAACGGCGCCCAATTTATGCATTGAGTGGTGGACAAAAACAGCGCGTTGCTATCGCTGGCGCCTTGGCACGTCATTGTGAAGTTTTATTATTAGATGAACCAACGGCATTACTTGACCCTGATAGCCAACTCGAACTTGTTGATGGTGTTCGTCGCTTAGTTAAAAGTAGAGGTATCACCGCTCTATGGGTGACACACCGCTTGGACGAATTAAATTACTGTGATGGAGCTTTTTTACTCGAAAAAGGCGTACTCGTTGATAGTGGCTCTTCCCAACGACTTAAACAACGATTAATGGAAACAGATACAGAAAGTTAGTCGGCGCGGAGTTATGAGTTATGAGTTATGAGGAACGGAGTTACTACTCAGCACTCAGCACTCATAACTTAATTTGTAACATGATGTTACAATAGGGACTTGGATTATTATAAGAGTTATGAACGATTTTGTTAACTCTAGAAAATTTGTGAATAAAAACCATGTCCCGTTCTCTTGCACCAGCCGTTCTATTAGTGGACGGCTACAATATAATAGGCGCTTGGTCTTGCTTAAAAAAGACTCGTGATACAGCTGGTCTTGAGGCAGCACGTGGTGAATTAGTAGAATCTATGACTAATTACAGTGCTTTTAAAGGCTATCAAACCCAAATCGTTTTCGATGCTCAGTATCAAAACACTTGCAGCAATCGAGAGGTAATAACAGAGCTTTTATCTGTTCATTTCACTGAGTTTAACCAAACCGCAGATACTTATATAGAAAAAAGTTGTGCATCTTACCGTCATCATATTGCCCAGTCTTTAATATCGCGTGTCATTGTCGCTACATCAGACCGCGCACAGCAATTGATGATACAAGGTTACGGCGCCGAGTGGATGTCCGCTTTACAACTTTGTCACGATGTTCAAACAAACGTTTGTCGTGCGCGTCAAAAGTATAATCCACGTAAACAATCTAACGGTAGATTTTTAGCTAATTCCATTGATGATAAAGCACGTCAGCGTTTAGCTGAGTTGCGTATGTTACCTTGATTCCTTGACCAGCATTCAAAAATATGAACTTAACCGATAACCACGGTTGCGTGACTCTCTAATATTACTATTAGGGAGTCACTGCTTTTATATAATTACATAGTCAATTAACGCTAAAATTTATAACGTCTGAAATCCTTTATCTGTAAGCTTTTCAATAAAAAATCAGAAAAAGCAAAAAAAAATTCCAAAAACACTTGCCATTTTGAAACTTTACCTCTACTATTATTAATTGTGCGCCACATTCCTCAGTAGCTCAGTGGTAGAGCGGTCGGCTGTTAACCGATTGGTCGCAGGTTCGAATCCTGCCTGGGGAGTTTTAAAAGTACCAGCATAATTATAGAAGGGGTTGAGGTTTGTAAGATGATCAATTTTAAACCTCATGCTTCCTATTTTGAAAGATACTGGTTGCTTGATAGAAATATAAACTTTTTAAATCATGCTTCATTCGGCGCCTGTCCACGACCTGTTTTAGAAGTGCAGGCAAAGTTACGTTCGCAGTTAGAAAATGAACCATTAAGATTTTTTGGTAGAGAATGGGAACCATTATTAGATAATTCGAGAAATAAGCTTGCTTGTTTTTTAGGTGTAGAATCACAAGATTTAGTATTTGTACCTAATGCAACGACAGGAGTTAACGCTGTACTGCGTTCGCTGAAGTTTTCACCCACTGATGAGTTGCTGACTACAAGCCATGAGTATAACGCTTGTCGGAATGCGCTTGATTTTGTGGCGAGTCGTTCGGGTGCAAAGGTGGTAGTAGCAGATGTTCCTTTTCCGATTGAGTCATCAGAGCAAATTATTAAAGCAGTTATAGAAAAAGTTTCACCAAAAACGCGGTTAGCACTTTTAGACCACGTAACAAGTCAAACTGGTTTAATATTTCCTATTCAGCAACTCGTTCAAGAATTACAATCTCGTAATATAGATGTATTAGTAGATGGTGCCCATGCACCCGGAATGTTGTCTTTAAACTTGAGTGAAATAGGCGCCACTTACTATACAGGAAATTGTCATAAATGGTTGTGCGCTCCAAAGGGTGCTGCGTTTTTGTACGTTAAGCGTTCAAAACAGCCACAAATACGTCCTTTAACAATAAGTCACGGCGCCAACTCTAAGCTTACACATAAAAGTCTGTATCAACTAGAATTTGACTGGATGGGTACTGACGACCCAACGGCTTACATGTGTGTAGGTGAAGCAATACAATTTATGGGTTCGCTTTTACATGGTGGTTGGAATGAATTAATGCAACGCAACCACGACTTAGCAGTACAGGGAAGACAAATAATTTGTGAAATGCTAAATATGGCACCACCCTGTCCAGAAAAAATGATTGGTTCAATGTCAACTTTAACCGTTCCTAAGATACTAGAGAAATATACTTATACATCACTTCATGATGAATTATTTGATAAGTATGGAATTGAAGTGCAAGTAGTTCCGTGGCACGGAGAATCAAACTTATTAGTACGAATTTCAGCACAGATTTACAATTCAATCGAACAGTATAATAGCTTAGGTGAAGCTCTGCAAGAAATTATTAAAAGCCTAACTTGATGACTTTTTAGTTTCTGGCATTAAAAACCAAAACCTTTAGATTACACAATTGAAGATATTATTTTTGTAGATGGTGCGTAACAGCTTTTTGTTTCTGCGTTTTATTCCAGGATTTTTCATGCTGTTACACACCCTACGTTATGTAAAATAAGAAATGATTTTAATTTATCTCTTTTGGTAGATTTGTAAGCAATACGAATCATACCGTAGGTAGATTAAAAATAATCATGCTGGAGACGTATTGCCAATATGTAGTAATCTTATCAAAATGAACTTAACAAATTAAATAAGTTCTAAATTTGAATGAACGCAATCTGTTTATTCTTCTGGAAAGGAAGCAATGTTTTTTATGGAAAGTAAGCTTTTAAGCAGGTAGACGGAAAAATTTACAACCATGTGACTGAATATAACACTGCTGTAATCCTCTCGCAGTTTGACTTTAACGCTCTTAACCGGAACAAAATAAGTGTGGTTTATTTTTGCCCACCTACTTACAAGTAGTTGCTGACTTTCCAGCGGCAAAATCCAATCACGTTTTACCTAGATTCTCACCTGTATTAGTTCAAAAGGCGCCGTTGTCCAGTTGCGAAGTTTGTGTAATTGTTCCGGTTCGTAATAGTTGTCCTCGAAAAACAAAAGCTCAATATTAAAGATAGAGCAATCAGGCTACAATCAGGTACGTCAATAACTGCGAATATTAAGATTTGTGAAGAAAAAAAGTCATTAATTTAATTACAGACATGTTTACAAATCAAGCTAATAAACTTAAGCAAGTTCAATAATATTTTTGTATTGTCGGGTTACCTGTTGCAGTTTCCACTATTTAAATAGCGTTAAAGTGCATATATCTAAAATCTGATAGATAAACCGTATTTTTAGAGCTTGCTTACGGTGTGAATTTGTGTCATGCTATAAAGTACAGTAAATATATCGATTTAATGTATTTTAGTAAAGATGCAGGGAGTAATCGAAATGACAGTAGCTAATCAAAGTGCGACCGCATCATCAGTAATTAGTATTGATAAGCGAAGCACCCAAGCAAGGCATCAGTGGAAATTACATATAGTATCGTTAGTACAGAAGACACGGTGGCGCCTCTATGCTTATAGTGTAGTTTTTAAAGTTATGCTGTTGACTTTGGGAAGTTTGGCGTATCTATACGTTTATTGGATGAGTCGTAATGTATTGTCTGTTGTGAGTAAGCATGATGCGAGTGAACGGTGATAAACAAAATTATCTACGGGTAGTTTCTTATTTGGCGCCTAACTGGTTTGATTTTTATCAAGCTGTTGTTGATTATCTAAGTCGGGTATTAGGAATGGAAACTCAACTTAAGCAAGGTGAATACGACCCATTAGAAGACCCAGTGTTATTGCAAGACCAACTCGACTTAGCATTTATTTGTGGTTTACCGTTAATTCGACGTTGGCAGGTAACACCTTTACTAAAGCCACTAGTGGCGCCAGTAATGATGTCGGCACGCTATCAACAGCGTCCGATTTATTTTTCAGATGTAATTGTTAATGCCAAGAGTCACATAGCTATATTTGAGGATTTACAAGGTAAAACCTTTTGCTACAATGACCCTGGCTCGAATAGTGGGTATAATTTACCAATGTATAAATTAATTCAGAATGGATATTCATGTTCAGATTATTTTGGCAAGACAATACAGTCAGGTTCACATCAAAATTCTATACGTTGGATAGTTGATGGAATTGCTGACTGTGCTGCTATAGATAGCGTGGTATTAGAAAAACATCTGTGTGATTTTCCAGAATTATCATCGCAACTACGAATATTAGAGGCACTCGGTTCATCTCCGGCGCCTCCTTTAGCTGCTTCACTACATTTAGATAAATGTTTGATTGAGCAAATACAGTTCGCACTACTTCATGTAGATGTAGAACTACAAGCTGCAATGGAGAAAATTGGGGTGAAGTGTTTTACTGTGGTGGAATTAGAAGATTATGAAATGCTGGCAGAAATGTATCGCAGTGTTGGCGCCAATTGTAGGTTAGCGTCTTGATAAACCTGTTTAAATAATTGTCGTTGAGCGTGACTGCCACCAATTTCATGCAACCTGGGCAAGACTTGTTTGAAATTAATTACTGTATTTGAGTATTCACCATTGGCATAAGCAACTAACCCTCTAGCAACTGGTATCGCAACTTCTAACCATTGGCGCCTAATATAAGATGGTAGTGATAAAGCATGTTGATACATACTCAAACGCATTTCATTCGCCCAATCAGTGTATCCTGCTCGTGCGAGTGCGTAGATATAGTGTAAGTCTTGAAAAGCTAATGCGTGTTCATGAAGACGAGGCAAAAGATAGATAGCTAAAGATTGCCAATACTCACTCACATCGACTCCACGTAATTCTAATCGTAATAATAGTGATATTGCTCCTACTTGGTCTTTCGGCGAATCTTTACGCGCACGTCCCCAGATATGAGTGTTGTATAGCTGTAATACTTTTTGATGATTACCACGTTCAAGATAATAAAGCGCGATATGCCACCAATTATGTGTGTATAACATCGAATTACAATCATTCCAAGTATCAGCGAGACTCTCCATCCAAGCAATTCCTTCATCTATTCTTGCTTGAGCTTCCATCACATGAGCAACAGCGTGATGTGCCCAAGGGTCATTACGGTTATAAGAAGTTGCCATTCTACCCATCGCTTCCGCTTGCTCGTACTGATGACATTGTTCTAGACCGAATGCCACCATTCCGTATAAGAAATAATTGTCTTCATTCTGAGGTAATACTTTTTGAGCAATATTCACTAATCTTTCTTTATCACCCAAATAAAAATAGTGATACTGTCCCTGCTGAACTGATATCAAGTCGCGTGGGTATTTGTCGGTAATTGTTTCATGTAATGCAATTGCCACATCAATCCTTTTGATTGCCCAAGCTGAAATTGCCTTTATATAAAGCTTTTCTCGCTCTGTAATGTTCGTTGAATACTTAATAGCTGCTTGTAAATAACGAATTGCTTGCGAATTCGCTTGTTCATTCTCCTGAGAAAGAAAATGAGCAGCAGCATAAGCATGAAGCATCGCACAAGTTGAGTCTGCTAACAGTCCTTGTTTGACTACGTTCAGAGCTTCTTTTCCATAAGTAAGAGACTGGTTAGTAAAGCTGCTAATTGCATCAACAGCTTCATGTGAATCTGTCGATACCTCCAGTCCTTGGGCATCTTTTAACATTTTTACTCCTTTCCAAATTAAATACGGTAAGTCGGTCAAGTTACTGTATTTTGTTTATATGAGTATCTCATACACAATGCGAAAATTGCAAGAAACCGGGTTTTTATGTCAGCGCCTGAATCCTACGAATAAGCAAAATCGATTAAACTAACAAATAAAAATATTTGATTTTATTGGACAGACCTTATATCTTGGAGTAAGCCAATTAGTGTAGGTAGCAAAAAATAGCTGCTTTTTAACTATTGGTGTAGTTTAAAGTACAAGCGCTTATGGAGCTATCGAGTAAATCAGAGTATGCGCTTCTAGCCTTGTTTGAATTGGCTAGTTGTTACGATAGCGGCGAGTCTCTGCAAATCCAACAAATAGCAGACGCTCAAGATATACCCAAGCGGTACTTAGAGCAATTGTTGGCTAGTTTGAGGCGTGGAGGCTTGATAAAAAGTACCCGTGGGGTTAGAGGTGGTTATGTATTGGCAAAAGACCCACGACAAACGACTGTTTTAGATGCGCTCAAATGTATTGAGGGTTTAGATACAGTTTCGCCACAAGATGCCAGTACTGTCTACACTACTGCATCTGGAGTAATTAAACATGTATGGAAGGAAGCAAATCATGCCCTTTACGAGGTTTTAGAGGATTATACATTACAAGACCTTTGTGACCTGCATCGCAAAAACTCACCAGATGCATTGATGTATTATATATAACATTTAGCATTACTTTAATTTTTTGAAATTATTTGGATTCTTGATTTTCTTAAAAAATTAGGAATCTTTTTATTTGTATTGCCCTAATCAAAGAATTATTGTCTGAGCATCGTAAAATTTCATATGTTTATCTATTTTTAGATGTATGCACATAATCGATTCAAATTATGTGTGATATTCACAACTATAACGGGAGTTTAAATGCTAAAGGCTATTGTTTTGGCTTGGCTACTGCTGTTTATTGGCGACTTACTTTCAACATTTTTATATCATATCCCTGAGCATGTTTTTGGTAATTTGCATTTGAAAACGCACCACTCAGTGAAAAAAGACTTCCGTCACTACGCAGTTTTATCATTCAATTTTGATGTTATTTTAGAATGGTGTTTTAGGCGCCATTCCCTACATTATAGTAGGGGTATTTTTATGGCAATTTTCACCTATCGGAGTTATTAGCGGGTTACTTTTAGGTCAATTACATGTATGGTGGAGACATACAAGCGCTCTCGGTTGGCAAACTTCAAAATGGTTAGATATTTTATGTCAGTTCCTCTTTATCACCACTCCAGAAAGGCACTGGTTGAATCATGAAAAAACCAGTGTTGGTTACGGGGATATCTTCAGCATTTTTGAAAAACTCGCAAAAGCTTGGCTGTCTTCGCTGCGTTTACTAGGAATCCAACTACAACGGACATAAAGGATAAGCTTGCTTTGAAGATATAATATAGTGTAAAATTACGTAACCGTATCGGCTTACCGTAGATTAAAGTCTAAAATAAGCAATATTAGGAATTATGTATGCCATCTGACTATCGCTTTGAAACACTGCAAATTCATGCTGGACAGGCGCCTGCTCCTGGAACGAACGCACGTGCTGTACCGATATATCAAACGAGTTCTTATACATTTGACAGTGCGGAACACGGCGCCAGTTTATTCGCGTTGCAAGAATTCGGCAATATTTACACGCGCATCATGAACCCGACAACTGATGTGTTTGAAAAGCGGGTAGCAGCACTGGAAGGGGGAGTTGGCGCATTAGCAACAGCAAGTGGACAAGCAGCGCAGTTTTTAGCGATTAGTAATTTGGCAGAAGCTGGGGATAATATAGTTTCTACGAGTTTTTTGTATGGTGGTACTTATAACCAGTTTAAAGTTTCATTTCCTCGCTTGGGTATTAAGATTAAGTTTGTCGAAGGTGATAACCCAGAGGATTTTCGTAAAGCCATCGATGAACGTACTAAGGCGTTGTATGTAGAAACTATTGGTAATCCTCAGTTTAATATTCCTGATTTTGCTACGCTTGCCCATATTGCTCATGAAAATGGCATTCCTTTGATTGTTGATAATACTTTTGGCTGTTGTGGATATTTAGCTCGTCCTATTGAACACGGCGCCGATATAGTCGTACAGTCTGCAACAAAGTGGATTGGTGGACATGGCACATCTATCGGAGGAGTGATTGTTGACTCAGGTAAGTTTGATTGGGGTAATGGTAAGTTTCGAGTATTTACAGAACCGGCGCCTGGTTATCGCGGTTTGAATTTTTATGAAGTTTTTGGGCCACAAAGCCCTTTTGGTAATATAGCGTTTATTATTCGGGCAAGAGTAGAAGGACTGCGGGATATGGGACCCTGTTTAAGTCCTTTTAATGCTTTCTTACTATTACAAGGATTGGAAACTTTATCTTTACGAGTCGAACGTCATACTAAGAATGCTTTAGAATTGGCGCAATGGTTGTCTCAACATCGCCATGTTGAATGGGTTAACTATCCGGGACTACCTGACCATCCTTACTATGAACGTGCGAAAAAGTATTTAAAAAATGGTTTTGGATGCGTGCTTAACTTTGGTATAAAAGGCGGGTTAGAAGCTGGTAAGTCTTTTATTAATAGTGTTAAGTTAGCAAGTCACTTGGCAAATGTGGGTGATGCGAAAACATTAGTAATTCATCCAGCTTCAACGACACACCAACAGTTGAGTGATGTTGAACAGGTTTCTGCTGGTGTTGCACCTGATTTAGTCAGGGTTTCTGTAGGACTGGAACATATCGATGATATCAAAGAAGATTTTGAGCAAGCGTTTCGATAAAATA
Source organism: Calothrix sp. FI2-JRJ7 (assembly GCA_019359675.1). GTDB lineage: Bacteria > Cyanobacteriota > Cyanobacteriia > Cyanobacteriales > Nostocaceae > Dulcicalothrix. Next base: position 116,901 of record JAHHGX010000067.1, on the reverse strand, counting down.
TGAATTATCAAGAATTTATTTCTCCTCAAACCGAATTTTTTAAGTTGCCTCAACCTTTTAATTTAGAGTGTGGCGAAGTTTTATTTGGGGTTGAGGTTGCTTATCGGACTTGGGGAAAATTAAATTCATCAGGTGATAATGCTGTATTAATATGTCATGCTCTTACCGGAGGAGCAGATGCTTCTGATTGGTGGGAACCTTTATTCGGCGCCAATAAAGCTTTTGACCCAGAGGTAGATTTTATAGTATGTAGCAATGTTTTGGGAAGTTGCTATGGCACAACAGGCCCTGTAAGCATTAATCCTCAAAGAAAGCAAATATACGGCGCCAGCTTTCCGCAAATTACCATCCGCGATATGGTAAATTTACAAGCTGTTTTAGTACAAGCTCTCGAAATTCAACGCATCAAGTTAGTGATTGGTGGTTCTTTAGGAGGAATGCAAGTACTAGAATGGGGATTATTATATCCTGATTTGGTTGGAGCAATGGCGCCTATTGCAGTTTCCGGTCGTCATTCAGCTTGGTGTATTGGTTTAAGCGAAGCACAGCGACAAGCAATTTACGCTGACCCAAACTGGCTTGAAGGAAATTACACTTTAGATACACAACCATCACAAGGTTTGGCTGTAGCTAGAATGATGGCAATGAGTACTTATCGTTCGTGGGGTAGCTTTGAAAATCGCTTTGGACGACAACAAGATTTAAATGAATTTGCCATAAGTAGTTATTTGCAGCATCAGGGTCAAAAGTTTATTCAGAGATTTGATGCGAATACTTACATTACTCTTACCCACGCGATGGATAGTCATGATATATGTAAAGGTCGTGGTAGTTTTGCTGATGTATTAAGTAATGTAAAAAAAGCAACATTAGTAGTAGCTATTGACTCAGATATACTTTATCCACCACACGAACAACAGGAACTAGCAACATTAATACCTGGCTCTAAGTTCGCTTGGCTAAAATCGCTTCACGGTCACGACGCATTTTTAATCGATATGTCAGAACTTAATGACTTAATAGTAAATTTTCGGCGTGAATTGGCGCCTGTTAACGCAAGATTGTAAAATAGAATGGATTAGGGATTGGGCGTGCAAACTATATATCTGGCAAAGTCCAACGCGAGGTATTGTATTGGTACAATGAAACAGGGACACGCTACTTAACTCCTCATGAAGCTGCTCAAAGCGAACGTCAACACCGCTCGCGACTAGAAGCAAAGTTGAGAGAGTTAGGTATTAACCCAGATAATATTTGACAAATTGTAGGTTGGGTGAAGGCACGGAACCCAACCAATAATTCCATACGAGCAAAAAATAATATTTTTGTTCTCAATGTAATCGTTGAAAAAGCTGAAACTTCATAATTTACTCGGAAACTATTTACAACATCTTTAACAATCTCTACAATTTTACGGGTATTGTGATACAAGACGCAAAAAGAAGGCATTTTTATACAATTTCTAAATTCTAGTCGCAAAGATAGAAGGATTTGATAATTGTATTCACTAATAAACGTTCTGTGTTAATTGTTATTTATGATTAAACATTAATTCATAAATAGCTAATAAGTTCTATAAATATAATTGAAATGTTCATTTTTTTTGCATCTGCGACTGACATGTAACAAAATAAACCTTTATATGATGAAAAAAGTATCTGCTCCCAGTAATCTAGATTCGCGAGTTTTAATGTTATCAATGCGTAATTTGAAATACCATGTTTCTCGCGGAGCAGTTTATGAGCTTGAAGATGTAATACAAAGCTGTGATGCAGTTGATGTAATTGCACCAAAGTTTAATCCGACTTTTTTCAAAGTTACTAATAGAATAGCTAATTGCACAGCTAATATTTTCAAAAATGGAAAATATTTTCAATCATTAGTTAATCAAAAAATTGAAGTAAATAAAAATTACGATTTATTTTTCTTTTTTTGTCAGTCAATTCAAGATGTTTTGATTTTAAATTCTATCAAAGGCTGGCGGGAAAGGTGCCGTTATGCTGTTTGTTGGTTAGACGAACTTTGGGCAAAAGATATAAATAGTTGGCTACCACAGCTACGGGTATTAGAAGATTTTGACAATATTTTTCTAAATTTTGAGGGTAGCATTAGTCAGGTTGCTGATGTTGTTCGGCGCCCTTGCCACTCACTACCTTATGCTGTTGACGCTATCAAACTGTGCCCTTATCCTAATCTTACCGAACGATGTGTTGATGTATTGAATATTGGGCGCCGTTCTACAGTTACTCATAATGCTTTGTTGGATTTAGTGAAACATAAGAATCTATTTTATATCTATGACACTATCCAAGATTTATACATGGCTGATTATAGAAGCCATCGTGGTCTTTATACCAATTTTCTGAAAAGAAGTCGCTACATGATAGTGAATAAAGCAAAATTTGATTTAACTGGTAAATCTAATCCTCAAGAGGAGGTGGGGCCACGTTTCTATGAAGGAGCAGCGGCTGGAACTATCATGTTAGGCGTACCTCCCAAATGTACAGCTTTTACACAAAACTTTGATTGGTCTAATGCTGTAATTGAAATTCCTTTTGATTGCTCTAATATCGCTGAGGTTATCACTGAATTAAATCAAAGCAATATCACCGAAAAAATACGTAAAGAGAATATTACAAATTCTTTACTCAGACATGATTGGGTTTACCGTTGGGAAACAATTCTTAAAATAGTAGGATTAGAAACAACTCCTCAAATACAAGCGCGCAAAGCTGTTCTTGAAAAATTAGCTTATACAGTAAATGCATCAACTTCAGACAATCACAACCCACAATTAGCTTGGAACTAGTGCAGGCTGGCAAAAGGTAGCTCAACAAGTCAGGACTGTCATTTTAGCGTAAGGTGGGCATCGCCCACCACAAAAAAAACCCTACTTCTTTGAAAAGTTGGGTTTTCTATATTTTACACTTGATTCATTTACTGAATCATCATTCCTGGAGGAATTATTGCGTCTTCAATATCTGCTCCTCTCAAGTTTGCTCCAACTATATTAGCGCCGATTAAATTAACCTTTTCCATGTCAGCATTTTGGAGGTTTGCACCTGCTAGATTTGTTCCTTGTAGGTTTGCTTTCTCTAAATCTGCATCTAACAGGTTTGCATTTTCTAAATTTGCTCCTGAGATATTTGTTTTACCTAAGTCTACTCCCTGTAAGTTTGCACCTGCTAAGTTTGTTCCTTGTAAGTTAGCTCTTTCTAAACTTGCTCCCATTAAATTGGCGCCTTTCAAGTTTGCTGATTGTAGGTTTGCATCTTTTAATGCTGCGCCCGCTAAGTTACATCCGACACATTCATTCGTTTGTAATAACCGTGCTACGTTTGCTTGAACAGAGTTTACAGGCGCCGTAATTTTTGGTGCTACAGGGGTTATTACTGGAACTTGAACTGGAGCTTCAACTGGAACTTCAACTGGAGCAGGTGTAGGTTCTGGTGGTCCAAAATACTTTTTAGTTACAGCCATTGCGTTGGACTGGTTAAACAGAGAAATTCCTGCTACAAACACTATAAAGACTGCTGTTAAAAACAAGTTTTTTAATTTTTTGAAAATAGATGTTTTCATTTCTTTCTCCTAGTGATAAGTCACTAAACGTTCATAAAATTCTTCAAGGCACAATTTAAATGTAGACTTTATGCTTGATAATAACAAACATTATTTTTTTTTAAATCAATAAATACAAACTATCCTTGCAACGGATACAACGGATGTAACGGATGAGTTACTTGTGATAAAAAAACGCTCTGCTACATTACTAAGAAAGCAGAACGTTATTACTAACATAATATTTACGTAAATATGTATGTACTGGAATTTATGCGCCAAAACCAGGAAAAAGACGATAGCTTTCACTCTTCATAATAATTGAGAATCCCAACCATATCAGTACTAATGGGAAGACCTTACGACCATAGCGAGCTAGAAGTGGCGCCATCAAAGGATTATGAGTCATGCGATAAGAAAGAAAACACCAAACCCCAACTGTGAGGTAGCAGATTGCAAGAATTATACCTAAGCTATTGATATTACTGCTAGCAAACAAAGGTACATAGATTCCGATGTTGTTTCCTCCATTGGCAATGGTGACAGCAGAAACACGGTAGGTTTGACGGTCGCGTAGAGTTGCCCACAGTGATTTGTTTGGGCGCCGGGGTTTGTCAGGAGTTATATCAAGTGATACATCTTGAATAGCTTCGTTATCTTCCCGACTCATAAAATTAGTGATACCAATCATGATTGGAAGGAACCCAAGCAATCCAATCCACATTTCTGGAATAAATAAACCACCGAAGAAACCAGGTAAACTAGCAACAATTAATACAGTAAACCCAATAAATTCACCGATAACAACATGCTTAGGACGAAAGTGGCGATTCACTTTGCCAAAAAATGCTGTTAAGTATACGTTATCGTCAAAAGTAGTTGCAAATGCAGTAGAAGCCCCAACAAGTACCGTACTAGATAGCCAATCCATGATTCTTACTCACAATAATTTAATAGTTTTCTCCGGTTCTTTCTCGCTTATCGAAGTGAAGCAAGGTTTAGATTAGGTTTGATTTGAAGTTTTGCTTCGTGTGTTAAGAAACATTATTATCAATCTTTACTAATGCATTGATTTTTACTAATAATCATAAAAACATTTCCTTATTGTCATTACATTTTTATATTTTTTAGAGGCACTAGCTACAAGCTGAATTGTTTCTCGCTTGTTAGTAGTCTTTATATCTGATGACCTTAATATTAGTGCTTAGACACTGATAACAGCAAATATTATTTTTTTTTTAAACGATAAATAAAAGTGATTAATGGCGTTTTAAACAACGTAGAGACGTGATTTAATCATGTCTCCTTAACGTCCTCTATTACGTCTCAGCAAAATTTACAGAGTCTTTTCTCATCTACGTAGAATCGCGTAATAACTCTTTTGCCTCTGTCATTAAACAATAGCCAATAAGTAAAGCAGTAAGTACTACTAAACCACGATTTTTCGAGAGTATGACTGTCAACTAGGATAAAGATACCTAAGCCAATAAGAACAAAAGCTACAAAATAATTACCGTGGTGTGTTAAGAGCTAACTCATCAGGTGTACTGCTGGCAAACAATAAAACGTAAATACTGAGATTATCATCACCATTTGCAACAGTCACCGCAGCAACACTGTAAGCTAGGGGAGAGAACAAGCTAGCAGTTAATCCGCTCGTTAAATTCAAAACTCAGTTGCTTTGATTTTAGGTGCGCTTAGTTATACTGACCAGGGGAACTCCGGCAACGCGATCCCTCCCCAACCTATAATTTTAGGTTCGATTAGTTGTATTTATTGATTTGAAAATATATTGTGTTTGATTTTGAGATTAGCGGAAGGTAAATTTGTACGTAAGACAGCAGACGGAAATACGGATGGAAACATTAACCTGCGGTAGAAGTCGAAAAGAATCAACATACGCTACATAATGTGATGACGTTACAAGTCAAGGAGGGAAACCGTGAAATCATTTAACTATTTTCTACTTATCCTAGTCATTGTTGTAAATTTTTTCTTTGCTCAACCTTCATTTGCTGATGCTCCCAAAATTACGAAAACCCCTGAGTATAAAGAGTTGTCGAAAAAACTCGATATTCTCCAAGACCAACTTGAAGCACTAAAATCTGGGGAAACACCATCAGAAAATGTCACTGTCGAAGACCTAACGAAGCGAGTTGATGAACTGTCGTTTCAAAAATATGCCTTAGAAAAAGGAATCAACTGGGGTCAATGCCGTAACCAGACTGGAGAAACAATAGCTGTTTACGGTCCAAAACCTGAAAAGTCCAAATCTGAATATGATAATGCACTGTACTTTTTAGGTTCGGGCGAAGCTACAGGAGCAGGATGGGATTGTCAAGGTATCCTTGTACCAAACGGTACAAAGATTGCTAGTTTAAATACCGATGGCGCCGTGGCTATAAAAAACTCCAAAGGTACTCAATTAATAGCTAAGACAAATCCAGATAACAATGGAATAGAATTAAATATCAAACCTGACAAAGTTTTTAAAGCAGGAGATATTAACTGGTACATTCCTAATGTATCTCCCCAGAATATAGCATCTAGAGTTCCTGATGTTCCTTTAGGTGGTGAAGAATCTGATTAAAACATAAATTGTCAAATTAAATTTAACGAATAAAACGTAGAGACGTTACATGTAACGTCTCTACATTCAATAAAAATTTGATTATGCATTCAAAACCTGGTCAATGATTTCTTGGAACCTAGGAATAGCTTCTTGTACAAAGCTATTTAATGATTCTGTTGGTATTGAAAATGCACCATTTGGCATGGTTGAACTTAAACAGAAAATAGCAACAATCAAAGCTAGTAATCTCCCAAAAAAACCAGGATTAATTTCAATAAACAAAAGCTTTGCTTGCCCGATAATCGCAATTGCCAAGCAGACTATACCTGATACCAACAACAAGTTATTCACAGTTTTACCTTTTAAACAATTCATTAACTACATAATAGCGAATCATGATAGAAAACAACAATCTTCCAGAAATTGAAAAACAAAATTTTAACTTTGATAACGGTATAAAATTTATCATAAAGTTATTAACTAATAATTGGCGCCCATTATTACTGCTAGCGTTAGGAGTTTATATTCCTTTACAAATTTTTGAACTCATGGCTGTAAAGCTTTCGCAATATGAAACAGGTTTTCCTTTTGATGTGCCAATTTTGCTTTCCATTCATGAAACAGTAAATCCACAGCTAGATGTTTTTGCTGTTACCTTAGCTAAAATTGGTTCTCCAAAGACTTTAGTGCCAGTTTTACTTTTACTGAATTTAGTATTGATTTTTAGCAAAAGATGGCGCCTATCTGCCTATTTATTAACAGCAGGTTTAGGAAGTGCAACAATTAATCATGCTGCAAAAGTCTTCTTTCATCGTGTGCGTCCTCACCTTTGGGAGTCAACATATCATAAAGCAAGTTTTGCCTTTCCCAGTGGTCATGCAATGGCAAGTTTTACATTTGCAGCAATTTTAATCGTTCTAGCTTGGCATACTCGCTTTACTATACTCGCTTTTATATTCGGCGCCGCTTTTGTGCCAGGAGTTGCTTGGACACGGTTATATCTAGGAGTTCATTTTCCTAGCGATATTCTAGCAGGATGGTTGGTTGCGACTGCTTGGATTGTCGGTGTTTACGCAATAATTCAACCGCACAAAAATCAGACAAATTTAACAAGTGAAGAAGTTCCAGAAGTAAACGTTTAATTTGATTAATCAACACGAGAAAAATTTTATCCCCCTAGCCCCGCGCGCGGAAGGGGGGCTTTAAACAGTAAAATAAAAAGTTGCGCCAAATCCCATACTATTCTCAGCCCAAATTTTACCTTCATGACGATTGATGATTCGCTGTACTGTCGCAACTGACCAAGATAAAAAAGCAGATACTATCCCAAGTACTACACCGTAAATTAAAACTTGTCTTTGTAGTCTAGTGGCGCCTGCAAATGCTATGTCTGTTCTTTGACGTAGCAATAGCAATACTACCCAATTTTACAGAAGCTGTGATCAGCCCCAATTGTAAAGAAATATATATTACAAATCTTAGACTGGTGAGTTTTGCAGCACATCGTAAATTAATGATTTGTAATTCGGCGCCATATTCGTAACGTTCTGTCGGCGCCACCACTAATTAATATATTACCGTCTTTGCTAAATGCGAATGTTTCTACAGTACCTCCGTGTTTGGCAAGGGTACGAATATTCTTTGCTGTGATATAGTTCCAAATTTTGATGCTTTTATCGGTACTGCTACTCGCGAGTATCATTCCATCAGGACTAAAATTGAGTGCGGTTATTTCTCCTGTGTGTCCTTCTAAACTACGAGCGAATTTTAAGGTTTCAACGTTCCAAATATTAATCGTTTTGTCACTACCACTTGCTAGATATCTACCATTAGTGCTAAAAGCAAGTGAGTTTATTTTAGCGCTGTTGCCTGTAAATGTATGAATGAGGCGCCCGGTTTCAGTATCCCAGAGTTTGATACTCGAATCATTGCTACCACTAGCCAAGATTTTACCATCAGGACTAAAAGTTACTGCCCGTACTGCCTGAGTATGTCCATTAATAGTACGAATAAGTTCACGTGTTGAAATGTACCAAAATTTAATCGTCCTATCATCGCTTCCTGAAGCTAGTATTTTTCCATCTGGACTAATAGATAAAGTCTTAACTGAAGCAGTATGTCCAGTTAATGTGCTGATTTCCTGACCATTGCCTAAATTCCAAAGTTTGATATTACTGTCTGCACTACCTGTAGCTAAAGTTTGTCCTTCCGGACTAATTTTAATGACATTGACGCGGTTATTATGCCCAAACAACGTTGAAATAGCTTGTCCTGTTGCTAAACTCCATAGCTGTACTGTCCGGTCATTTGTACTAGCAATCGTATTACCATCTGGTGTTATTGCTGTTGAGATAACGCTACTTTCATAACCTCTAACTGTCACAGCAAGATTAAAATTGGGCATAACGCTGCTCATCGAGTCTAGCTCTCCTTCTGTTAATGCTTGGTTTGGGTGACTGTTATATGGGTTAAGTGCATTAAAATAAAACTGCTTGTACCAGAATTGCCCTAGTACTAAAAGCAGTACACCAGCAATAGCTATAAAGCCAAGTTGAAGCTTAATATCACGATTTGAAAATATTGATGGAGAAGTTGGTTTTAATTGAGGTGATTTAGAGTACAAATCTTGAAGAACCTCATCAGCAGATTGATAACGCTGATGTATATCTTTTTTAAGTAATTTCTCTAGCACTTTTGCGAAATTATCACTAACAGGAGCTTTTAAATAATTCTGCCAGCTACCGACCCAAGCATAACCATGTTCTGACCAGAGCTTAAAAGGAGAAATTCCTGTTAGCAAGTGAAAAGCTGTCGCACCTAAGCTAAATAAATCACTTGCTGGATGTGCTGTTCCATCGCGAATTTGTTCAATAGGGGAATATCCATGTGAACCTATCGAAGTTCCTGTTTTAGAATATACTCGTGCTGTTAATTGTTTTGACGAACCAAAATCTATCAATATTAACTTTCCATCACTTTGACGACGCACTATATTTTGCGGTTTTATATCGCGATGAATTACTGAGCGTTCGTGAATGAATTTCAGAATCGGTAATAAACCTAGCAATAAACTACGTATATCTTCTTCATTATAAGGCGAATTTGACGCTTTTGCTTGGCGCCGCGAATTTAACTCACGTAATAAATTTTGCCCATCAATATATTGTTGAACTAAATATAAATAACTTTTTTCTTCAAAATAAGCAATTAACGTTGGAATTTGTCCGTGTTCTCCCAACTGTTGTAAACGTTCTGCTTCTTGTTGAAACAATTCAATTGCTTTTTTCAATGCCCAACTACTATCAGCTTTTGGTGCTAATTGCTTGATAACACACAGTTCATTTAATTTATCAATATCCTCTGCTAAATAAGTTCTACCAAATCCACCCTCATTACTAAGTACTCGTAGTACCCGGTAACGATAGCGTAATAATTCTACTAGCGGGGCGCCGCAAGTCAAGCAAAACTTTTCACTATTCGGATTTAGCGGGTTAGGACAATCGGGATTTAAGCAGCAGATTGTCATTTGAATTTATTAAAATTACATTATGGTCAACTGGAATTTGAAAATGAGAATCAGAAATTAGACTTTGGGTAAAGAGAACCTTTTAAATCATTCTCTGTTCCCAATTCACTATTCTCTGTGTCAAAATTAACTTTATACATGTCGCATCGAAACCACCGACATTTATTAAGTAAGATAATTTATCTTTGTATTATACAAAAAGATTTTAAAAAACAAGCCTTTTTCTTCGTACAATTTTCACATTCAAAATATTCACATTTATCAAAAATTTTTGTATCCAAATCAACAAAAATAAAAGGATAATGGATTAAATATAATTTTAATAAATATAGATACAAAGCATCAGCTTATCTTCTGACATTACTACTTTATAACCGCAATCTTTTAATTAAAAAAATCTAAAATTTATTTTTTAAAAATTTTGAGGTAATCAAATAAAAGTATAAAATGTCATTCTGAGCGTAGCGAAGAATCTTAAATGTTTAGTGTAGAATAAGATACTTCATAACGTTCAGCACAACATCATTGTTACTTTTTTATCCTATAACTTTTGAATATTTCATAAGTAGTAAACTGTAAATATTTTTACTACAGAGACGCAAAGTACACAGAGAAGAGAGAAATCAGAGGTTTAGGATAGGCGCCAGCCATTAGAATTAATAACATAGACTATGAGTCATTGTTTAAACTCAGTAATAGTAGTATACCAGTCCTAAATCATTTGTAGAATTTTCCTTCTCTTCTTTCTTTTTTTTGCGTCCTTTGCGCCCTTTGTGGTTTTTTTAACCAACATCATTTTTTACAAATCAATTAGGAATGCTATATTGCTGCCTAATGAATTTAGGCTATATTTATAGTTAATTTTCAAACTGTTTACTAAAACTTAAAACTTTATTGTATAAAGCTACTATGCGTAATTTTACCGCCAGCAGGCACCGCTATGTGTGAACAGAATGCTATTTGTTAGAGCAAATCTACATTTAAAGTTTCTTACATACTTTTTTGTTTCATTTTCGTGGCGCCGTCACCCCCGAACTCTGTGACGAGCTTAAGTTTTGTTAGTAAATAAGATTAAACATACAAAATATTTCACTTTTTCACAACTCATTTAGGATTGCTAGATACTGGTTAATGCTTGGAAACAGCGAGTACAACAACTTCAAGGCTTGAGTGTTTTAGAAAGTTTTAAAGATAGTCTTAGACAAGAATGGTTATCTAAAGTTGATATGCTCGAATACCTTTATTCTACAGACAGAGGTACAACCCAAACGATTCTTGAAGAAAGTATTGAGCTAAGTATTACAACCGCAATGGCGCCAGCGAAGTTAGCAGAAATAAGCGTTCCTCAGCATATTCAAGGCTTATTTAGTTTTGTAACACAAAACAGGAATCTTTCAGTTTTTTATATAAAAGAACTACATCAGGTTTTAACAAGGAACCAACTAGCTACACAAGCACAAGATTCATTTGGAAATTTACTTCAAATACCTCTAGTACACGGACAATGGAAATCACGGTCAAATAATCCTAGGCGCCCAGATGGGACAATACACGAATATTGCCCTCCTGAACAGGTTGCCTCGGAGATGGAGAATTTGGTTGAAATGCACAGTCGGCACCAGGAAATCAGTGTGCCTCCAGAAATACAAGCTGCTTGGCTGCATCACCGTTTCACACAAATTCACCCATTTCAAGATGGTAATGGACGAGTGGCTCGTACTTTAGGATCATTAATATTTATACGTCAAGGTTTATTTCCTGTGGTTATTACACAAAACGACCGCCAAGAGTATATCCTAGCTTGACTAGGCAGCTGATACAGGAAATTTAAGGCGCTTAATAAGCCTTTTCTCTCGTTTACAAGAGAAAATATTGATTAAAGGACTAGGATTGCCCACGTAATTTATTATAAATAAGCGAGGGAAGTATGGTACAAGCTACTTATATTTGGCAGCCAATTGAGGATTTACCAGAGAATTGGGCAGAATTTACTTCTGCTGAGTTAGAAAATCTTGCTGAGATTTGGAATGCTCAAGCCAGTAAGCTTCAAAAATCTAATGCGTTAAATAATTTTAATGAAAAGCTGAGTAGAGAGTGGGCAATTGAAACTGGTATGATTGAGAACATTTATTATATTGATGAACCAACAACACAGCTTTTAATTGAAAAAGGAATCAATGTTGATTTGATTCCTTTTGGTACAACGGACAAACTAGTGCAGCATGGCTAAAATAACTATCCAGTTAGAAAAAGCTACAAAGCTTATCAAGTAAGGAATCTTTTTTCTGCCTTCTGCCTCCTATCTTCTGCCTTCTGGCACTAGCATTAGAAATTGTTCCAGTTTTGAATGCTCATCAAGAAGCTTTAGAAGCGTTGTTTGATTTAGTACAGCAAAAGCGGGCACTTTCACTTTTCTATATTCGAGAGCTACATCAAATTATAACGCAGCATCAAGAAACGGTTGATTCTGTCGATGCTTTTGGGCGTAAAGTACAGGTTACTTTATTACAAGGACAGTGGAAAAAACATTCTAATAATCCAACTAGAAAAAACGGAGCATATCATCAATACTGCCCTCCTTTACAAGTTCAAATTGAGATGGAACGTTTAGTTAATATGCATTTGGAGCATGTTAAACAACAAGTTCCATCAGAAATTGAAGCTGCTTGGTTGCATCACCGTTTTACGCAAATTCACCCATTTCAAGATGGTAATGGAAGAGTCGCGCGCGCATTAGCTTCTCTAGTTTTTATTCAAGCAGGTTGGTTTCCTTTAGTTATTACTCGCAATGTTAGAGATGAATATATTGACGCTTTAGAAGCAGCAGATAAGGGGAATTTATCTAATTTAGTTAAGTTATTTACAAAATTACAAAAGAAGGTATTTACTAAAGCTTTAAGCCTTTCAAAAGATAGTTTTATTGAAAATGAAGTACTTCAACAAGCTATCATAGCAGGAATTACACGTCTTAAAGCTAGAAAAGAAAAAACATTTACGCTAACACAGAGTCCGTTGTTTGAAGTAGCTCACAAACTAGAAGATATTGCAGAACAAAAATTTGGATTAGTGGCTTTAGAATTAAATCATAAGTTAAAAGAGCTAGAAGAAATTTATTTTGCAGATGCTGAGAAAAGTAATGAAAGTAACAATAACTTGTTTAGACAACAAGTTATTCAAATTGCGTCTTCTTTAGAATATTATGCAGATACTAGAACTTATTGTTCTTGGGTAAGGTTAAAAATCAAAGAGGACAGGCAAGCTGAAATTGTTATTTCTTTTCATGCATTAGGGTTTGAGTTTTTCGGTCTATTGGCAGCATCTGCTTTTATTCAGTATCGGGATATAACTGAGGAACAAGAAATTTTATTGATAAGTCCGCACGTTTTATGTAATGAAGTTTTTCAATTCTCGCATGTTGAGCAAGAATATTCCATTATTCAACGTTTCAATGTTTGGTTAGAAGATGTTCTCTTAGTTAGAATAGACCAATGGAGAAAACAACTTTAGTTGATTATAATTTATTCCTATAATGTTTGATATAAGTCTTGTGGGATGGACTTTCTCTTGCCCTGTTCCTATATGAAGAACGGGCAGGGATGCCCGTTCCACAATTTCACAATTTGCAAAATACAATCCACAATATATTTAATTTTTTAATTTTATTATATTTAGTTAGCAAGGAGTTAATGTTATTCAGGGTAATTGGTTTCGCTTTCGCGTGGCTTGTTTTTGTTTTAATTTTTCTCGCCATTCACGAATTGCTATTGCTGTTCTTGTAACATGTGTTTTATATCCTTCTGGAATTTCTAGGCTGTTACTGCTGCTGCTTGTGGCACCTAAACGTTGGCTTGTCATACAGTTGTTTAAGGTTGGTAAATATGATTCCATCCCTAAGTCCCACATTACGTCTTCTGCGTTTTTGTAACGTTCTTCAAGAGGTATTTTTACCATTTTGGATAATACTTTGGCGAAGTGGTCACTAATTTGCACTTCTTTTTGCCAAGCTATTTCTCCATTGTGGGCATCATAGTCAAATTCTAACGGCGCCTTGCCTGTTAACATGAATAAACAAGTTACCCCAACTGCGTAAACGTCGCTTGCGTAAACTGGACGTAGCGAAAATTGCTCTGGTGGTGCAAAACCCATTGTTCCGACAAAATTTGTTGTCGCACTTTTAGAGTTACCATCACTGCTTTTTGCTAGCTCCTCTTTGACGGCGCCAAAATCTATTAGTACTAATCTGCCATCGTCATCGCATCGCAGTAGGTTGTGTGGTTTAATATCACGATGAATTACTTTGTGTTTGTGGATGTACTGTAATACTGGCAGTAACTCACGTAAAAATTGTTTTACGACTCCTTCGCTTTTTGTCCCAGTTCTACGAATTTCGCGTGCGAGTGTTGAACCACGTACATATTCTTGCACGAGGAAAAACTCACCATTCATGTCAAAGTAATCCAATAACATTGGTATTTGAGAATGATTACCAAGTTTTCCCAGAGCTTTCGCTTCTTTCTCAAACCGAACACAAGCACGTTGCCAGCTTTTTGGTTTTGTAACCTTTGGGCAAAGCTGTTTAATTACGCAAAGTGGGTTTCCTGGTAAAGTCATATTCTTAGCTAGGAATGTGACTCCAAAACCACCTCTACCTAAAACTCGTTGAATTTCGTAGCGGTCACGAAACAGTTGCTTGGTACCGCATAATTGTCCAAGCTGGGTTTCGTGCAAAACATCATCATGAAAATCGGACACTTTGTGAGATAAACGATTCATTAGAGTATTGCTGGTAATAAGTTAACAGCTACTTTGCAATGTCTTTAATTTATCCGCGATTAGAGCTTGGCGCCAGTAGCATTACCGTATCTTTGCAAAAACCTAATGTTTCTCCGAAGTATCCGGATTTCAGTACTTTTGAAATGTAAATTATACAACAAAGGTAGGGTGCGTAAAAGGTATTACTGTCTACTTCAGAAACGAAATATTAAACTGCTTTCACGCACCATCAACTGGTTAAGTAAGTGCCATTCCCTCGCGCTGGTGCGTGACGCTATTAATTCACTCGCTTCGTTTAAGAATTGTTGGTAGCGTCACGCACCCTACGGCACTTCTATGGGAACCAGGGTGTTTTCTGGCAAGTAACTGTGAAATTTTCCTTCTTCGGTAAGTATTAATACTAGCCGTAAGGGGTAATCGGGGGGTACTTGTAAATCTGCCCAAGGTACTGCAATTTCTAAGCAGTTATCCATTGCTACTTGCGCTCGACTGCTACGACTGTGCCATTTAAAGTTTTCTCCAGCTTCCTGGAATTGAATTGATTGTGTGATTAAGTTAACTTCTAAATGGTGGTGGTAGTGGTAGTTTAATGGCGCCGTGTTTGGAATAGATGTTAGGGGTATGGGGCTGTTATGCATGGTACGGTCTGGATAAAACCACAGTAGGTTTAATTCAGCGGGTATATCTTGTCCTGGCTGTACTCCAACTTTGAAGTCTAAGCGTAAGTAAAAGTTGAGATGGTCGGCGCCATACCACAATCTTTGTATTGCACTACTGTTGTGCATTGTACCTCTGGCGCCGCCAATTTCGATGCGTCCAGCTTTGTCCCAGTCTTGTTCGTCACCTTTACCGTTAATAACTGGATGGATAAAACTGGCAGGACGACAGTCACCTCGCGCTGCATGACTTTCTAGCGGTTGGCGTAAATAAGAGGGTATTGGTTCATTGAGTGCTTTGTATATACCATAAAGGTGTTCGCGGAATAACTGGTCAAAAATTGCATCTTGGTTTGAGGAATGTCCTTCACCAAACCACCAAAACCAATCTGAACCTTCGGCAGCATACAGCGCTTCCCAAGCTTCAGGGTTACTTTCCTCGGTTGCTTCTGGATGGCTTGCTAATACTGCACGCGCTTCTTTAAGATAATCCCACGCACGGTTTTTTACTGGGTCGCCTATCCAAGTTGTAAAACTTCCGTCAACCCATGAACCACTATGAAGTTGGGCGCCTGGTATTGTCGCAGTTGCAGGAAATTGGTCTAAAAATTCGGCGACGGTAACAAGTTTGATATGAGGTTCGTTACTCAAACTTCGATACAAAGCTTCTAAAAACGGTTTACCATCTTGCTGATAATACTCCCAACAATTTTCACCATCTAAGGCAATTGTCACTAACCAAGGCTGTTCGGGTTGCCGTTCACGCTGCATTTTGGCAATAGCTTCAAGATGTCCTACTAAATCTGCTGCTGCTTTTTTGGGAGGCATTGAACCATAAGTAAAACCTATCAAATCTGATAAGCGATGGTCACGAAAAACTATTGCTAAATCACCCGCTGGTGTTTCTAAGCGATATGGTCGATATAGCAATTCGGGTTCTAAGACATTTCCTGCTGCGTTACGGTTGAAAAATCTTTTTAAAGTCCAACCTAAAACTGCTTCATCCGAGCAAATCCACTTAAAGCCTTGTTTTATGATATAAGGCAATACCGCTGGACTAACCGATTGTTCTGAGGGCCATAAACCGCGTGGTTCACGTCCAAATCTGTCTAAATATAAATCCCAAGCTTTACGTAAATGTCGAGGAATATCTTCTGCCCACTCAAACCGAGATTGCGGTAGTGTCATATTTGGAACTGCTACACGTCCCGAATTTGTATCAGCAAGCAAGGGCATAATTGGGTGGGTGTAGGGAGTAGTTGTCACTTCCAACTGTCCCGCCGCTTGCATTTTACTATGTTGAGGAATAATTTGAGCTAAAATTTCGCGCTGTTTCGAGTAAATGCGCTGACGGTCACTCAATGTAAAATTACGGTCTTGCTTTAGCCAAGCTGCTATTTCGGGGTCATCCCAAAATAAAGGGTCAATCCATGCTAAGTTGTGCCAAGCTAGCAAATCACCATATTCTGATTCTTGCCAATTTTCAAAACACCAATTTACACCATTATTATTACGTTGCTCGTATAACTCTGAGTAACGAGGATGAGGGTCAATTAGCGTGTGATGATTGGCATCAAAAAAATGTTCAATAATAAACGCGCGCTGTTCACGGCTAAGATTTTGTGTAGGTGTGAGAGTCGCTTCTAAATAAGGGTCAAATGCAGTTCCCGCGATATAATCTTCGAGTTGTAATATCAATGACGGTACTAAATTGACAGTTTGGTGCAACTTTGGATACTTTTCTAAAAGTAGCACTAAGTCCAAATAGTCTTTTGTACCGTGCAATCGTACCCAAGGAAGGCGGTATTGTTGAGTATTTGTACTAGTAATACCAATCTGAGGGGATTTGTACAGAGGTTGATGCTGATGCCAGATAAAAGCTACGTGGAGAGGATGAGGCATAATAATTTGTATGAGTTATGAGTTATGAGTTGTGAGTTATGAGTTGTGAGTTCTAACTCCTAACTCCTAACTCCTAACTCCTAACTTTAAATGACTTGTTCAACTTCGGCAATTTCGGGAATCATTTCTCGAAGACGACGTTCTAAACCCATACGCAGGGTCATTGTCGAACTGGGACAACTACCACAGGCGCCTTGTAACCGCAGTTTAACAATAGGGCCATCGAGTTCTACAAGTTCCACATTACCACCGTCTGACATCAGGTAGGGGCGCATTTCATCTAGTACTGTTTCAACGTTTTCAACTGTAAGTTCCATAGTTTTAGACCTGGTAAGTTAATTGTGGTGCTTTAACAAAAATTATCTCTTCAGGAATTGATGACAATTGATATTCTAAGTTCCATATTCCATTCTATGGAAATATCAACGATTTTTGGCAGTTCAACTTAATACTGGCTGTTGGTACAAAGGAACTGTAAATGTCACGGTAGAACCTAATCCTTCACCTAGGCTATAAAAATGAACCTCTCCACCCATTGCTTCAACAAGTTTCTGAGAGATGGCAAGTCCTAAACCTGTACCTCCGTACTGACGGGTACGCGAGCCATCAACTTGTGAGAATGATTGAAATAGTTTATCTTGCTTATCTAATGATACACCAATACCAGTGTCAGCGACTCGAACTTTTACAATGCCTGGAAATTCTCGGTCTTGGAATCTTATTTTTTTACGCACGACATCCGCACTCAGTGTTATACCACCTTCATGAGTAAATTTAATCGCGTTTCCGACCAAATTAATCATTACCTGCTTTAAGCGCAAATAATCCCCAAAAACCAAAATTTTATCGGCTGTATCGGGCAATTGCATTTGGAAGCTAAGATTTTTTTGTTCAGATTGCAACCGCATTGAATTACTTACGTCTGCGAATAATTCGTCTATATTGACTGAACTTAGCTCTAAATCGTTTTTTCCTGCTTCTATTTTGGCAAAATCAAGAATATCCTGAATTATGTCAAACAAATGCAATGATAATTTATGAGATTCTTGTAAATACTCTCGTTCTTCTTCTACGCTGTCTGTCATATCATCAAGGATAAGCTTTAGAAAACCCATTATTCCATTTAAGGGAGTTCTAATTTCATGAGAGACGTTTGCTAAAAATTCGCTTTTGCGTCGCGTAGCTTCTTCTGCCTGGAATCGAGCGGCGCCTAGTTCTTTATATAATGTTGCATGTGCAATTGCAGTTCCTAGTTGGTCAGCTACTTCTTTAGCTAATTCAAGTTCTTCAGCGGTTAGAGATTTACACTCGTCACGCAAAGTTATGGCAATAATTCCGTTTGGCTGGTCTTGGTGACATGTAACAGCAACTAAAATACGTCCCTGTCGAAAGTATGGATGCTGAGAGTCAACGACAACTGGTTTGAGCGTTAAGAGTGTTTCTACCAATCCAGGTTCAGAGTTGATATCGATTTCTAAACCCAACATTGAGGTGATATTTGGCTTGTGATACTCAGCTATAACTTTAACACTCTTGGCACCTGGTTTGTAAGGACAAATAATACACCTGTCCAACCGTAACGCTTCACCCAAGCTATCAACCGTTTGCTGCCAAATTACATCTAAATCAAGAGTGCGACGTATACTACTTGTAATACGATTAAGTATTTTTTGGTGCTGTTGCGAGCGTAACGCTAAGTCTGATATACATGTCGTTGATAATAGCGGTAATGCTTCATGATTTTTTTCTGCCACTTGTAAAAGCCTTCCCATTACCAACACAGTAGTTGCGGCATCACCTAATGATGGCATTACAGGAGTAATTACTAAATCGAACTCGTATAAATACTGTCGATAAGCAAACCAAAACTGACACCGCTCAGGCGTCAGTGCCGTCATAACTCGCTGTAAACGTTGTAAATAAGTAACTTTATCAACAGGAGCTAATGAATCATCTTGATTCAAAGAAGCAACAAGTTGTTCAGTATTAATACTTAAACTATCCGAAGGCTGCCAATAAAAGCTTAAAAAACGTCCAGCCCAATCTTGGGTGTAGACGAGTTCGGCTCCTAAATTTGCCCATGAGCCATCAGTGTTACTAGCAATCGATTCCAAATTTCTTGACAATACTTTTGAGAGTTGGGAATTGGCAGTAATGCTCATGGCTCAAGTTCAATAGTTTAACAGCAACCAAAGGTTATTTAGCTGAATAGCTCCCTAAAGTTTGGCATAAATTTTTACAGATGAGGTATGGTAGCGCTGAAAAATTTTGGTTGCTCTTGAATCAAGCATTACACGTTTTAAATGTAAATAATATTCTCCTTTCAATAAAAATAAAGGAGTTTAATCATTCCACTCACCACGTGGGGGCATGGCTCGACGCACAGGGTTGCGCGTCAGTTCGTCATCTCTTGGCACATCCCCACGTAGCCACTGACGAATGGCTACTTCTATGACTTTACTAGGGTCATTGGTTAGATGCTGAATTTGCTCAAGCAATTCTGAGTCAAGACGAATTGCTATCTCAACTTTCTCAGCGGGTCGCTGGTCAACATCAGTTGGTCTATCTTTCATATTCATAGGTTGATGTACCTGAAACTGGTTTTACTATATAAATGCTGTTACAAGCGGCGGACATTCAATGTTTATTGTACGCCTCTGATTGGCAAATGCCAGAATCCATAGGCTAGGTTTAATATACTCCCCATAGTCACGCAAATGAAGAGTAGAACCCCACTCTTCATTGATATTACCTTCCAAATTGTAACTTTTGCTACAGATTTGAAAAACTTAACTTTATCCAAACTCACCCAAAGGAGAGAGGATTATGTCAAATTTTCTATTTTGCGTTTTTTGAGGAAATTGGACATGAAGGGTCGTTCAAAAGCGAGATAGAAGAGATAAGCAAACATTAGTGAGGCGCCCAACCCTACAATATAAGATGCTGCTGCGAACATTGATGGGGATAAATTCAGGTTGAAAAGCCAGTATCGAACTAAAACGAGTATTGAACCGTGAGTTAAATATAAGCTGTAAGAAAAAGTACCTACTGTGATTAGCCAAGGCTGTTGAAAAAGCTTTAAAATAATTGGCGCCTTTTCTCCATCAACTATCGACTTTGTGCAAGAAATAAATAGGCAAACTACAGTTAATCCAAAAAAGCTATAACCAACCCAAATATGTAAACCTAATTTTCTCCACTCAGTAGTAAAGCCAATGGCAACAAAAATAATACTAAGTAATTTCCACAGTAAAGAATTTTTGATAGAGATAAATTTGGGTTTTTGAGAGAATCCAATTTCTGCTGCCAGCATTCCCAAGCTAAATATACCTATATAAAAAGCAGACTCAAAAAATCCATCAAAAGCAATAGTAGGAATTAAGCCAGTTATATAAGCAACAACCACAGTAGCTATAATCTATAATACCAAAACGGCACCGTACAGGCAGTAATAACAAAGGAAATTGCTAGGGAGCAAATATATATTCAGGTTTATATAAGCTCTTGCAGTAATCATGATACGCAGAAAAAATTAATACCTATAAATTAATTTTTTTGATTTTGAAGCCAAGATTAATTGGGTAACTTATTAGTAAATTTATCGAATATTCCTCTAACAGATATAAAGGCTTTATAAACTATTAATAAAATATTATGAAATTTTGATATCTTTTTAATATTTATTGCAAATTGTATAACTAAGCATAGATAAAAACAAGGTAGTATAAGCTAGCGAAAGGCATGAATACTATTATCCGCCGTTCCCTGCTTGCCAAGTGCCAATCCTGAATCGAGGCGCCGTTAGCTCCAGCGATTAAATTGCGTATAGCAGCGTTTGGGCAAATAAAGCATTAAAATACGTTAAGTATCTTCTTTTTTATCTTGGTTGCTAAAAACAGCAAATAAAAGTATATGACTGACGTTCCCGCAGCGCGCATTCGCAATTTTTGCATTATTGCTCACATCGACCACGGGAAATCCACCCTTGCCGACCGCTTACTACAAGCCACCGGGACTGTAGAACAGCGGCAAATGAAGGAGCAATTTCTTGATAATATGGACTTGGAACGGGAGCGCGGCATTACAATTAAGCTGCAAGCTGCCCGGATGAACTACAAAGCAAAAGACGGTCAAGAGTATGTGCTCAACTTGATTGATACTCCTGGACACGTGGATTTTTCGTATGAAGTATCCCGAAGTCTTGCCGCTTGTGAGGGGGCTTTATTAGTTGTAGATGCTTCTCAAGGTGTCGAAGCACAAACCTTGGCAAACGTTTACCTTGCCCTAGAACACGATTTAGAAATTATCCCAGTCTTAAATAAAATCGATTTACCTGGCGCCGAACCTGACCGGGTAGCTGGGGAAATAGAGGAAATTATAGGTTTGGATTGTAGTGGCGCCATTCTCGCTTCTGCAAAAGAGGGTATTGGTATAGATGAAATCCTCGAAACGATTGTAGAACGAGTACCACCGCCAAAAAATACTGTTGATGAAAAATTGCGTGCCTTAATTTTCGACAGCTATTACGACAGTTACCGAGGAGTAATTGTATACTTCCGTGTAATGGATGGTACCGTCAAGAAGAAAGACAAAATTTACCTGATGGCATCGGGTAGCGAATTCGAGATTGATGAATTGGGTGTTTTATCACCTAGTCAAAAACCTGTTGATGAACTTCACGCTGGAGAAGTAGGTTATTTATCTGCCTCCATTAAAGCTGTTGGTGATGCCCGTGTTGGGGATACAATTACTCTTTCTAATGCGAAGTCACCAGAACCGTTACCTGGTTATACCGAAGCTAACCCGATGGTATTTTGCGGCATGTTCCCTATCGATGCCGACCAATTTGAGGACTTACGCGAAGCTTTAGATAAGCTAAGTCTTAATGATGCAGCGTTACACTTTGAACCAGAAACTTCTAGCGCAATGGGTTTTGGTTTCCGCTGCGGATTTTTGGGACTACTGCATATGGAGATTGTGCAGGAACGTTTAGAGCGCGAATATAACCTTGATTTGATTATCACGGCGCCTTCGGTGGTTTATAAAGTGATAACTATCAAAAGCGAAGAGTTATATATAGATAACCCTAGCCACTTGCCACCTCCTAACGAACGGCAACACATTGAAGAACCTTACGTAAAAGTCGAAATGATAACCCCAGAAATTTATGTTGGGACATTAATGGAGTTATCGCAAAACCGCCGAGGTATATTCAAAGACATGAAATATCTTACCCAAGGGCGAACGACTTTAACGTATGAATTGCCGCTGGCAGAGGTTGTTACCGACTTTTTCGACCAAATGAAATCAAGGTCACGCGGATATGCAAGTATGGAATATCACCTAATAGGCTACCGCGAAAACCCGTTAGTCAAGCTAGATATAATGATTAACGGCGACCCTGTAGATTCGCTAGCAATGATTGTTCACCGTGATAAAGCTTATAATGTAGGACGGTCGATGGCTGAAAAGCTCAAAGAACTAATTCCCCGTCACCAATTTAAAGTACCTATTCAAGCTTCCATTGGTAGCAAAGTTATCGCAAGCGAACATATTCCAGCATTGCGGAAGGACGTACTTGCTAAATGTTACGGTGGTGACATTAGCCGGAAGAAGAAACTTTTGCAGAAACAAGCAAAAGGTAAAAAGCGGATGAAATCTGTGGGTACGGTAGATGTGCCACAAGAAGCTTTCATGGCTGTATTACGTTTAGACCAATCTTAGTAGACTTCTAGATTGGGTAATTCTTAGAATAATTAAAAATCTTGTGGGGTGGGCATCCTTGCCCGCCCTTTGTTATATCATTCCTTATTTCCCTCACCATCAAATTAATCAATTAAAACAATATGGAACAGGAAGAGGTTATTAACCCAGGTTTAGCTATTTGGATTACAGAGTGTAATCTGTATAAAGTATTGCCTTCTGTTTGGAAAGCCGACGGCATCGCCATTGATGCTTATCATGGTTTTGGAGACAATGAGACTCGATATTTTGATGGAGAAGCTGTATTGCTATCCTTAGAAAATAAAATTATTCAACGCTTATCAATATCAAATACTCACTTTTCTCGTGAGGAATTTCAGTGGCTTATACAGGGTACTGAACATCTTCCTCAAACACCTTTTTTAATCACATTTCACCCAAAGATGCAAATTATTTTCGATGGGCTTGTTGAAATAAAAGATGATCAAAAAGTTATTGATTTTTCTGAGCCAGATGCCTGCATCTACCCTGTTGGTACAAAATATTGGTTTGCTGTTATGACAGTAAAAGCCAATAACAGAGCTTATCTAACTGCCTTCTCGACCTATAAAAATTTAAAAGTTTCAGATAATGAGGAAATATGGTCGTTTGAGTGGGACTGTCTAGTAAGTAGAATAGAAATTGATCAAAATGTGCTAATTAAGTAGTCTTTTTCTCAATAGTAAGTAGATAATTGATAATAAAACTATAAATGGAAACCGCTTAACAAAGGCGCCAACACTTACGCGATTGGCACATAAAAACCATATGGTGCGTGACTGCACTTTAATTTTTATTTTTAGTGAGGTTTGTCGAGGCAGTCACGCACCCTACGGTAATAATTAACGTGTGGGTGGCGCCTCTGGTGCAATGGGTGTGTCGGGTAGTTTTTGCTGACGCTGTAGATATTGGCTGAGTAAATATGCCATTTCACCGCGTGTCATGGGTTTTAAGGGTAGGAGATTACCTTGTGAGTCGGTGCTGGCAAATCCTTCGGAGATGACGGTGGCAATTGCTCTTTTTGCCCATTCTGGAATTGAGGCTTTGTCTGGATATGCTGCTAAAATTTCGTTTACTGTTTCGTCGGGAAATTGGAATACTCCGTATGCTTGGGCAAATATTGCCATTGCTTCGGCGCGTGTTACCCTTTGGTTGGGGAAAAATAAGTTGTTTCGATATCCACGCATGATGTCGGTTTTTAAAACCGTTTGAATATCATTGTAAGCCCAGTGCGAAGGAGGTACATCGGCGACTGTTATACTCTCTTTTGGTAAATTGATACGTTTGTTAAGTCTAAATGCTTTTACCATTATTGATGCTAATTCAGCCCGACTAATCAATCGTTCGGGATAAAATTTACCATCGGAGAAGTTACTCATTAAATTAGACGCAATTACTTGTGCAATTGGGTCTGTAGGCTGTGTCGCTGCCGTTTGAATCTCTTTTACTTCCGCATTAACACTGATAGGCAATGATAATAGTAATGCAACGAACGAAAGTGTACTAATAAGCTTACGCATGGTTATTTTACTTTCTACTGCTATTTAAAATACGAAAAAATAAAAACATCCTACCTAAATAGTAAGACCAACTCAAACCGACTTCGTTCCTGATAAACAATATTGTGTTGGGTTCCGTTCCTCCACCCAACCTACGTCTACCTGGTAGGATAAAGGATTATGTATAGATTAGATTATCAGGAGTTTTAGGAATGACGGCAGCAGCAGACCCCGTGAAGTTGATGAAGCAAGAAGTTGGTAAAGCCGCCGCAGCTTTGGTTAAGTCTGGTACCATAGTTGGGTTGGGTACAGGTTCAACTACGGCGTTTGCAATTCAGTATATCGGCGAACGTCTTAGGTCGGGCGAGTTGAAGGATATTGTTGGAGTCCCCACTTCGTTTCAAGCTGAAGTTTTGGCAAAAGAATATGGCATTCCTTTGACTACCCTTGATGCTATTGACCATATTGATATTGCCATTGACGGTGCCGACGAAGTTGACCCACAGAAAAATTTAATCAAAGGTGGTGGCGCCGCTCATACGCGCGAGAAAGTTGTAGACTACTTGGCAAACCAGTTTGTAGTCGTAGTCGATGGCGGTAAAGTGGTTGATAAGCTTGGTTCTATATTCGCTGTTCCTGTAGAAGTCATACCAATGGCAATGACTCCTGTAATGAATGCACTCAAAAAGCTTGGTGGCAAACCTGAACTTCGTATGGGTGTCAAAAAAGCAGGCCCTGTTATCACTGACCAAGGCAATATGGTTATTGACGTCAGATTTGACGACATCCCCGACCCAGTTAACTTAGAGAAAACACTTAATAATATTCCTGGTGTTTTAGAAAATGGAATATTTGTTAACTGTGCGGATATCGTCTTAGTTGGCGAAGTTGTCGATAACCAACCTGTCGTCAGACAATTATAAATTGTAGAGACGCGTTCACGCAGTGTCCCGCAGGGAATATATCGCGTCTCCATGTGCGCCATATAAAAGACGCGATTTATCGCGTCTCTACATTGATTATTTAATGTGTTTTCTCGTCAATATTTATATGCCACAACCTTTCTAACTTGGCGATGCGATTACGGTGTGTGGTGATTTTATATTTTTTATAACCAATTATACTTAATAAAATTACTACAGGAAGTGCGATGACAAGATATCCTGCGTAATTACATATCGACTCAGAATGACTTTTAACTGGAACTGGCGCCGATGGACTGACAGACTGTGAAATTTGCTGGGAGCGCATTTTAACCTCTAACTATCTATCTACTAGCAACGTGTACAGACAACTACTTCAGGCGTTATTCCCTAATTTCCTGATAGATAACTGTAAATTTTTTATGTCAGGCTACATTTTATTCCGCCATAACCAGTAATTGAATACGCAACTTTACGTAACATTTCTGTACGCGCGAAACAAAATATGTGAATATACGGCTATCCGCAAAAGCCAATACCTGACAAGACAAATCTACCTAAAAGGGGATTACATCTGAATGTAGAAACACTTATAAATTCTAACCGAAACATGAATCATTTGGCATCATTAAATTACAATGATATCAATAGATTCACTTGCAACCCCAGTTTTTCAACCCTAGTAATATAATGCTGTACCGAAGATTTGGAAGAACTGAGTTACAAATGCCCGTTTTCTCCTGTGGTGGAATGCGATATCAGTTTAAATGGCAAGATGTTTCACAGTCACAGGTTCCTGTTGATAATCAAGCGAATCTCGAGGCGACGATTAAACGCTCGTTCGAGCTTGGAATTAATCATATCGAAACTGCACGCGGTTACGGTAGTTCTGAAATGCAGTTAGGTCAAATACTACCGACCCTACCGCGTGCTGAGTTAATTGTTCAAACCAAAGTAGGGCCTACCGCAAACCCGAAAGATTTTGCGCGCGACTTCAACAAGTCTATTAAATATTTAAATCTAGATTACGTAGATTTACTGAGTATTCACGGTATTAATAATTCTGAAACCTTTAATCAAAGTGTTCGTCCGGGTGGCTGTTTGGATGTTGCTCGCAAACTCCAAGCGCAAGGCAAAGTTAAATTTATTGGTTTTTCAACTCACGGCGCCTGCGACACTATTATTCAAGCTATAGAAACAAATTACTTCGATTACGTAAATTTACATTGGTACTATATAAATCAAAACAACTGGCGTGCAATAGAAGCTGCCACACGTCATGATATGGGAGTATTCATTATCAGCCCATCAGACAAAGGTGGCAAGTTATATAGTCCCCCACCGAAATTAGAACAACTTTGTGCCCCCTTGAGTCCGATGGTATTTAATGACTTATTTTGTTTGAGCCATCCGCAAGTACATACTCTCAGTTTAGGTGCCGCAAGACCAAGTGATTTTGACGAACACCTCAAAGTACTAAATTTACTTGATTCTTCAGATGAAATTTTACCACCTATATTGGAAAGATTCGAGCTTGAAGCTATCAAAGCTTTGGGTGAAGACTGGGCGAAAACTTGGCACTTAAATTTACCAACTTACGAGCAAACACCCGGTAATATAAATATACCAACAATTTTATGGCTACGAAATTTAGCTGTGGCTTATGACATGGTAGATTATGCCAAAATGCGATATAACTTGCTTGGTAACGGTGGTCATTGGTTTCCTGGCGCCAAAGCTGATAAGTTAGAGAATGTTGACTTACGCTCCTGTTTGGTCAAAAGTCCTCACGCTGGAAAAATTCCCAATGTTTTAGCTGAAGCACATAATATGTTGAGTGGGGAAGCAGTGCAAAGGTTGTCACGCGAATAAAATTTTTAATGTTGGGTTCCGTTCCTCCACCCAACCTACAGTTCTAATAATTTTTCTCTGACGATATTAAAAAAGTTTTCGTCTGTTAATAGTCGATATAAAAAGGCTTGATGTGTGTAAGTTTGTACTAAGCTAAACCAGGCGCCTGCTGGAATGTTTTCAAAAAATAGTGCTGCGACGCGCGCGTTTGTTGTTTTAGTAGGTTTTAAATACCATGCTTCTGTGAGAATACTTGCTAAACTACCGTTTTTGGCGCCGAATGTGTCTAATTCCTGTTGGTTAGAAGGTAATTCCATTGCCCATTCCAAGTATTGACGCATGATTTTGTCCGCACTGGGAGAAATTAGTAAACCACGATATACTCTTTCCATGATTTGAGCATAAGCGCTAGCTGTGCCTTTACCATTCAAAGCTTGCGCCATTGCTTGCTGTTCTTTAAGCTTTAGCCATTGCTGCGATGTGATGTGCTTAATTTGTTTATCACGAAATTCTTCTGAATGGCGCCATACTTCTGTCCAGCGATAAACTTCTTCTATGTAAGTGCTTTGTGATGCTTGGTACTTACTTAATCTTTCGGTTGGAGTGTCAGTAAATGTATGATTACTCCAGGTTAATATTTGACCAATAATTGGCGCCGGGACATCTTGATTTTTGAGGCTTAAACCAGAAACTAGATTTTCTAAATTTTTACGCCCTAACCGTAAGATTAAATAATCGGTCGCAGCATTATCACTATGTTTAATCATTGCCCTAGGAATATGCCGCAATTCAACTTTATTGTGTGAATTTATATATTTATTTTGCCTAAATTCAGTAATTGCACTTGGATGAGCATCTCCATCGGTACGAGGCAAATAATATAAATCAATATCATCAAGATTTACTAATTCTTCAGGTAATAGTATCCCATTTTCTACCTGACGCGCATATTCAGCCAGCACTAAAATTTTTATTGTCGAAGCCAAAGGTCTTGCAGTATCAGCATTATACAAAATTTCCTGCTCAGAATTACCAATATCGCGCGCAACAAGAGATACATCATTCGGATGGGTAATTATGTATTCAAGCACATCTTCGGGCGTTTTAAGTTGTGATGCCCATTCTTTACCTTCAGATAAGACATTAAAGATATCAAAGATACTAAGTATCGCTTGTTTTTGCCAAAATATTACACCAATTAAACCAATTATTAAAACGGTACTAATTAACCAGTTTAGATTTTGAATAAAGTTTATATTTATCAAATAAGTCATAATAGTCTTCAAAAGTATGTAATTTATAATACTTCATCACTACAGTGTAAATTATCAAGTCGTATTTTTTACTAAAACTGATGATTCATTGCTCAAATCTCAGAGAATAAGGTAAAGTCCATATCTGATTATTAATTGTCTCATCACTTTATGATTCTAAACCGTCGTCATTTCTTATTTTTACTCGGCGCCAGTGTTGGCTCGTTTACTTTGGAGGGGTGTACTTTAGCGCAAAATAATCCGTTACCTGAAAATACCTCAACTGCGGCGCCTTCCCCAACAGAGAAAAGTGAGGCGCCCAAAGGAGCTATTGCACTTCCACCATTACCATATGGGTATGATGCTTTAGAACCACACATCGATGCAGAGACAATGCGCTTCCACCACGATAAACATCATGCTACTTATGTAAATAACTTAAATGCAGCTTTAGACAAACATCCACAGCTAAAAGGCAAAACAGCAGAGCAAATGCTACAAAACCTTGACTCAGTACCAGCAGATATTCGTAATGTAGTGCGTAATAACGGTGGTGGTCATGTCAACCACAAAATGTTTTGGGAAATTATGAAACCCAAAGGTGGTGGTGAACCTACTGGCGCCTTAGCTACTGCTATTAGTCAAAATTTCGGTAGCTTTGCTGACTTCAAAAAGAAATTTAACACTGAAGGTGGTAAGCGGTTTGGTAGCGGTTGGGTATGGCTAGTTCGTAATAAAGATGGCAAGTTGGAAGTTGTCAGCACGGCAAACCAAGATAGTCCCATTAGCGCAGGTAAGTATCCCATTATGGGAAATGATGTATGGGAACATGCTTACTACTTAAAATACCAAAATAAGCGTGCCGACTATTTAGAAGCTTGGTGGAACGTTCTTAACTGGGATGAAATAAATAAACGCTTTGAACAAGCGAGTAAGGTTGCTTAATAATCCAGGGTACAAGGTAAGGTGGGCAATGTCCACCTTACTTTATTGGTAAGACATTTGCCGTTCTGGCACCAACTCTCTCGGTTTTTCGATTGTGCTTAGAACGTTTATAAGGGACAATTATTTTATTTCAAATAAAAATATATTTCTAATAATATTTAATATTTTTGACTATTTATGCGTTTTTTATCTAATATTTTTAATATTTTGACAGAGCAACTATTAAAACAAAATACTTCCAAATATAGATTATTAGTACTATTATTTTTTAATCAATAATAAGCCTATCTTTAGATAGATTTGTTGGTTCAGGTGACCATTTACACTTGAATTCCTATTTAAACATATTTTCGTTATGGTAGTTATTTTGTATTATAAAATTTTTAATTGATTTTGATTCAACCTATCTAAAGATAGATTTCTTAACTCGTATTAACAATTTGTGTCAAAGTTATTATTTAATTAATTTTATTGTTCGTGAAGAGGTGAGTATTTATATTTGGATTTTAAGTAACGTTAAACCCGATTAAAACTATAAAGAAAATCTAAAGATTTAGAGGCTAAAATCATATATCAAATATTTATGACTTGTGTCAAGGTTCTGTGACACAATGAATTGTGAACACACATAACTGTTGTTACAAGCAAAAAAATTATACTTGGATAAAGTATATATTCAGCTAGTTAATTTCCGATTTAAGGTTTAGTGTGTTGTCTACTTGTTTACAAATGCTCTCCTAAATATTTTTATGTTTTGTGTTTTTCTTTACTTAAATGATCTGGTTAGTCAGTGTAACCTAAAATACAAAGAAATTTGCACCCTAAGAGTCCGAGGAAAATTATGAGTAATCAACTGGATAGACAAAAATCGCTCCTGAGAAAAATCTTTAATCAAACTACGGACAAATCCCTTCAGCACAAGAACTTAAGTGGGTGTGATTTGGCTGGGATTGATTTATCTGGAATTGATATGAGTGGATTTAATCTTGTAGGTGCGAATTTGAACGGTGCAAATCTGAGTGGTTCAATCCTTACAGGTACAAATTTGAGCAGTGCAAACCTTGTAAAGGTTAATTTGAGGGAAGCTTACTTACATGAGGCTTGTCTGTGTGAGGCTAATCTAATGGACGCGGATTTATCGCGAGCTAATTTATGTGGTGCTTTTTTATGGCGTGCAAAGCTAAAGCGTGCTAATTGTTGGGCAGCTTCGCTATGTGGTGCAGATTTACGAAAGACTGACTTTCGTGATGCTCAACTAGTGGAAGCTTCGTTAATCGAAGCTAACTTGATTAAAGCTAATCTTAGTAATGCCAAGTTATGCGGCGCCAATTTTGTTGAAGCTAACCTAAATCAGGTTAATTTGACAAACGCCAATTTAAGTTGGGCAAATTTGATTCAAGCAAATCTGTTTGAAGCAAATATCAGCGGTGCCAATTTCTATAATGCTAAGTTAACAGATACAATTATGCCCGATGGGACAATTGACCAACCACATATATTGTTTTTTGATTAAATATTAAAATAGCGAATAATGGGGGCGCCATTGACCCCCAATTAAAATTCGCGCTTAGAGATTAAAAGTATAGCTAAACCCAATAGCATAACGCTATAAAATACACCGTAACCAGCATTGGCAACCAATGTCATAGATGATGGCAAAGCTTGTAAACCGTAAACAGCTTCGTTTTTAAAATCTAACCGCGATAAATCGGGCAATATCAAATATATAGCTTGCGTTATTCTTTCAATTACAGGGTTACGACTGATATTACCAAGTTTGAAAAGGTCTTGAGTAATACTACCCATGAGATATATACCAAAAGTCAAAGCTGTAGCTAATAGCGAACTAGTAAAAACACCCAAGGTAATCGCAACAGCAGCAATTAAACAAAGCTGTAACAATAAAAATATTAACGCAATTGTTATAGCTTGTATCGAGTAAGATACTTTGGCAATTTGTAAACAGCCTAACATTATAGCAGTCATTGCCAATACCAACACAGTCAACACCGCTGTTAATCCTAGAAATTTACCAGCGATAAACTCACTGCGACTAATGGGTTTAGCTATCACCATCAAAATCGTGCGCTTTTCGATTTCCTTGTTTACTAAACTTGTGCCAATAAATATTGCCACTATTACACCTAACCCACTCATAAAAGCTAAAGCAAAATCTGGAAGCATTTTGTCTTCAGTGGAAGCTGCAAATTCCGGCAATAGACGCATTGAAGCAACGACAATCAAGGCGTAGAAACCAATAATATACAGTATGCGGTCACGCACTACTTCGCGAAATACATTTTGCGATAGTACTAAAATTCTACCAAAGTTCATAAGTTAAGAATAATTGGGTAAGGGTAAGGGGAAAGGGTACAAATCGTTTATCCAAGGGTATACCAAATTCTTTATACCCGCTTGATTGGGTATCTGCCCACTATAAAGTTGATAATTATCCTTTAACCGTTTTCCCTTACCATGAAGCCCGAAGTGATTATTGCTTTGGTGGAAGGCTTTCTGGGACGGGTTTAGGCGCCTGATCGCATTGAATTTCTGCAACAGTGATTCTTTCTCCTGGCTTTTTGATATTTACTGTTGAAGCATCTGCGGGTTTGGAGATGGGGTCAATTTGACAAGATTTGCGTAGGTAATAGCTCTTGTTAGCAGACCTTGGACCATCCCAGGAGGCTAATAAATCTAAACGATAGCCACCACCTTTTCTATTAATTACGCGCGCATCAACATTCCAATATCTTAATTCTTCAAGGCTTTCTACTTGATTTTCTCGAACTTTTTTACCGCTTTGACGACTTAAATCTTGTATAACTTGTCTGCCTAAAGCATTTACTCTGCCTAAAGAGTTTTTGGTATTTGGCGCTTCAATTAACCAGCGTTCAACATTTGACCAAGGTGTTGCTTCTAGTTGTTGTTGAACTAATGGCTGTATTCTATTTAAGATTTTGGCGCCGTTTTCAGGAACTTGTTTGCGCGTTTCAGTTTTAATAACAAAAACACTGCGACTAAAATCGTCAAATAATAAGCTTGGATACTGTCTTGCCCATTTGTCAACAGTAAAATAAAGTTGTATCCAAGCGCTCAATATCAAACAACAGCCAACTAAAACAATAATTCTCTGGCGTACTTCAGCTTTGGGTATTTGACGTTTAGAATCGATACCACTACCTTCAAAGAATTCTGGAATTGCCGTAATTACCGCACTAATGGTAGGCCACAATACAATAGTTCTTGTTGTGATTATATCTTCCTCATGACCGAAAGCAAAAACGCTAACTAAAAATCCTGTGATTACAGCACCAATTGGCATATTGGTACCAGGGATTAGTATAGGCTGGTCGGTTGTATACCATGATGTACCTGCGATTAAAAATGCCCAGCCAAAAAATGCAATTACGTTTTTGATTGGGTATCCAGCCAACGACGACATTATCCAAGAAAATATACTTAGATAAATCAAAGTTTGCCAAGAATAAGCGCGAGGTGGAATCAATATCTTTTTTATTCGCTCGTAAATGCTCTCAAAAATACCGAGTAAGCCGAATAAGTCCTTTGTTATTTGCATAGTACTTTCTACTCATTTATAGATGGTTAATAGTTTGTGAGTCAGTTTTGGAGGATATAATTTTAACTCAATTACTTCTGAAGTATAGTGATTAATAAGATGATAATAGTTATCGCAGTATAACTTAACGAGTTTCCGATCAGAACAGTTGTGAGTATGCTTGTATTTTGCAGCTTCATTCGACCTAGGCGCCGCGAAGTTTTACGACCAATAATTTGGGCTTCTTGTTTTACTTGTCCAGGTTCGCGCAGTGACATCAATGCCATTTTAAGAAGGAAAAATTTGACTAAAAAAGTCGAGAAGAAAATGATGAAAGCTGTCATCATTAAAATTAACAAACTAGTATTACCACCTGGTCGGTTAAAGAAAAAGTAGCTAACTATTTCTGCTCTGATTTCGGGCGGTAAGATTGGCTCGACCAAGAAAAAGACAAACCAGCCAATGGCACCAGAAAATAGATTGAGCGCTATCGAGTAAAATATACTACTGCGTTTGTCAAATTTGAGTCTATTAGTAAGTATATACGCTTCAATCGGTATCGCAAGCGTAAAAAATAGAAAATTGAACAGAATTGCACCAAGTGGGAAAACAGGGGATACATCAAAAAACGGGAAACCAACAAAATCTAGCATACGAGTGTTGATAGTAGTGTTTGAGTAAAAGTGTAACAGCGTGTCTTACACCTGTTGGGGGAAATTATCGCATTCTCATGCGCCGTTTAACACTGTTTGATACAGAACTTTCCATACGATTTAACCAAGACATAGTATAAGGCACATAGTTAAAACTATTGGCAATAAGTAATTTAGTTGGGAGAGTGTCTACAAAAAATATTACACAAGCAAGAACGTCGAAACGCGCTACCATATAACACTGCGAACTAATAACTCTGGGTAAAATGACAAGAAACGGCATTGGTATTCGCACAGCTAGTGTGCTTTCTCAAAGGGTAACAGGACAAATTCATGTTTATGATGGTTTAGGTAAGGGTAAATCTCAAGCCGCTTTGGGTGTAGTTTTACGCTCGATTGGTTTAGGTATAAATACTCCTAATAATTACAATCGTGTTTTACTGCTACGGTTTCTAAAGGGCCCTGAGCGTGACTACGATGAAGACGGCGCCATAGCGGCTTTGCAAAGTGGTTTTCCGCATTTGATAGACCAAGTTCGTACTGGTAGAGCAGAGTTTTTTAGTTCTGAACAAGTTACCAGTTTCGACAGACAAGAGGCAGCACGTGGTTGGGACGTTGCCAAAGGCGCCATCGCTTCTGGACTATATTCGGTTGTAGTACTCGACGAAATAAATCCGGTTCTTGACTTAGGTTTGCTAGATGTAGATGAAGTCGTTCGAGTTCTTAAGTCCAAACCACACGACTTAGAAATAATAGCTACAGGACGTGCGGCGCCGCAAAAGCTATTAGATATATCTGATTTACATTCCGAGATGAAACCCCATCATCACGAATCAGCACTATTACAAGGAATAGATGGTATAGAAATATATACTGGCGCCGGGAAGGGTAAATCTACAAGTGCCTTGGGTAAAGCCTTACAAGCGATTGGACGAGGTATAAATCATCCTGGTTCAACGCGCGTGTTAATCATGCAATGGCTCAAAGGGGGCAGTGGTTACACCGAAGACGCAGCAATAGCAGCATTGCAGCAATCGTATCCAGAAGTAGTAGACCATCAGCGTTGCGGACGCGACGCAATTGTATGGCGTAACTCACGGCAGGAATTAGATTATGTAGAAGCCGAACGCGGTTGGGAAATAGCCAAAACAGCCATCGCTTCTGGGCTATATAAAACCATCATTCTCGATGAACTAAACCCCACAGTCGATTTAGAATTACTTCCAGTCGAACCAATAGTTCAAGCACTGCTTCGCAAACCGCGCGACACTGAAGTTATTATTACAGGTCGTTGTCAAAACCAACCCGCCTATTTTGACTTAGCCACAGTACACTCAGAAGTATACTGCCATAAACACTACGCCAATCAAGGTGTAGAACTCAAACGCGGAGTTGATTTTTAGGAACTCATAACATCTTCAATTAACCATTAAAAACTAACCATATGAACGAAAGTACACTCGACTTAATAACAGCCGGACTAGCAGTAACTATCCTTGTTGGTGGAATGCTAATGATGTATACAACCATTTTCACAACGAAGAGGTAGGGTGCGTGACGCTGTAAAAAATTCCAACGTAGCTATAAAACTTATAGCGTCACGCACCAAATCTTAATAATTGTGAATAAAATAAAAACCCTTAAATTTAAGGCTTTTTAGTTGTAAGCCGGCAGTAGGATTTGAACCAACGACCTTCCGATTACAAGTCGGATGCACTACCACTGTGCTATGCCGGCGAGGTGTTTTGCTTTTTTGCTCAACAGTAATTGATTATAGCATAGTAGATTTTTTTGTAAATAGCTAAGTTAAAAAATTTATTTTGGTTGGTATTTAGGATTTTGGAGACTCTAGGGACACCCATTTCACAAGAATAATGTAATTTCTCTGTCTGAAGAATGATTTATAAAATTCTGCGAATGTGGTTTATCTGTAAAAGGGTCAATGTGTCCACTGGTAGCAATGCAACTGTTGACAGTTAACCTAAATCTTGGTTAAACCAAAGAAATATCTAGATAAATGTTTAACTGGCTAGCTAGCACTAGTAAGCTGCGGTGGCGCCACTGTTTGCATTGCTGGGTATGAAAATGATTATAGTACTATTTTTCTTGGCAGAGAAAGCATGGCAGCGTTGATTGGAAGAGACTTATTAGGTTTGGCTGATTTGACTGGTGAGGAAGTTGAGTCTCTGCTAAAACTAGCAACCCAGTTGAAATTAAAACAGGTGAAGCCACAGTGTAATAAAGTTTTAGGACTTTTATTTTCCAAAGCTTCGACTCGAACTAGGGTGAGTTTTACAGTGGCAATGTATCAATTAGGTGGACAGGTAATTGATTTAAACCCAAATGTCACTCAGGTGGGGCGTGGTGAACCAACACAAGATACAGCTCGAGTGTTGGATAGATATTTAGATATTTTAGCCATCCGCACTTTTGCTCAACTTGAACTTGAAACTTTCGCCAATTATGCCAAAATTCCCGTTATCAACGCGCTTACTGATTTAGAACATCCTTGTCAAGTTTTAGCTGATTTGATGACGATACAAGAATCTTTTGGCTGTTTTCATGGTCTAACCTTGACTTATGTCGGAGATGGTAATAATGTCGCCAACTCATTAATGTTAGGTTGTGCGCTGGTGGGTATGAATGTGAGAATTGCCACACCCGAAGGGTATGAGCCAAATGCTGGTGTAGTGGAAACTGCCCGCCAAATTGCGCGGGACAAAACCGAAGTTATTTTAACTAATGACCCCGAAGTTGCGGTAAAAGGAGTAAATGTACTTTACACCGATGTCTGGGCAAGCATGGGGCAAGAAGAGCAAGCCTCAGATAGACTACCAATTTTCCAACCTTACCAAATTAATGAGCAATTATTAAGTCTTGCTGACCCGACCGCAATCGTTTTACACTGCTTACCAGCCCATCGCGATGAAGAAATTACCGATGCTGTAATGGAGGGTTCACAATCGCGAATCTGGGAACAGGCTGA
This sequence comes from Calothrix sp. FI2-JRJ7, assembly GCA_019359675.1. Classification (GTDB taxonomy): domain Bacteria; phylum Cyanobacteriota; class Cyanobacteriia; order Cyanobacteriales; family Nostocaceae; genus Dulcicalothrix. The sequence continues at coordinate 80,506 of JAHHGX010000067.1, read as the reverse complement.
AAATCGTATGCACGCTCAAAAAGCTTTGCTTGCTAGCATTTTAGGGGCAGAATAAAAATAAGGGCATTCAATAGGGAATTACGAAAAAAAGGTAAGGTATATGAGAATGAATCTTAAAATCTTATCAAGTAACTTCAAATCTAGGCGCCGATTTGGTTCAAGTTCATGCTTACCAGGTTCATGTTTACTAAATTTTTGTTACTTTAAGTTTTTTCTGATAAAAAACGAGTATACTTACTTATTAATAGGATTTATGAATCTCCCTACGCCCCATCATTCTTCTTACGAATATAAATTTTTTGATCAAATATTCAAAAAGTATGGTGCTTTTGTAATTTTTGTAGTACTAATGTTCTAAGGGAGATTTGTATTTCACCTCCTTAAATCTAGGTTATATGGAACGATTAACGGAAGCGCAAAAAGAATTGTACGAATGGCTAACGGAATATATCCGTATGCACCAGCATTCGCCCTCTATTAGACAGATGATGCAAGCGATGAACTTAAAATCGCCGGCGCCAATTCAAAGTCGTCTTGAGCATTTACGCACAAAGGGCTACATCGAGTGGAATGAGGGTAAAGCTCGTACAATCAGGGTATTGCGTGCGTCAAGACACGGTATCCCAGTTTTAGGAACAATTGCCGCAGGTGGTTTGATTGAGCCTTACAGCGATGCAGTAGAGCATATTGACTTTATGAACTTAGCATTGCCGTTACAAACTTATGCGTTGCGCGTCACGGGTGACAGCATGATTGAGGATTTAATCGCCGATGGTGATTTAGTCTTCTTACGTCCTGTGCTAGAGCCTGACTATTTGAAGAATGGCACAATTGTTGCTGCGCGCGTTGAAGGTCATGGCACAACTCTGAAGCGGTTTTATCGCGAAGGAGAAATGGTTACTTTACAACCCGCAAACCGTAAATATGACCCAATTGAAGTAACTGCTTCAAACGTTCAAGTTCAAGGTTCACTTGTAGCTGTATGGCGCACTGAAATTCAGTAGACCGCATCGACGGGCGAAGGTAAGATGCAAAACTTGTACCTTTTTGACGAAATAAGGTGCTATGGATAATTCTGTAGAGACGTGTAAACCGGAGGTTTTTCCGAAGGGATATTACTACGTCTCTGCGGTCATCGATAGCGTGTTAAAAAAATTTACCAAAATAGGTATGACAGATTACTTGTTTGTTGTGCAAGTTATGGTATTCAGATTTATTCAAATAGCACCGTAACTTGCACGACAAGTTCAAGTTGATCCCCCTTCGTAGGGGGATCAAAACCCAAATATAAAATTAACTAATATATGTATCTAACCAAAACCAGGGTAGAAAAAACATCTGGGCAAATTAACTTATCTAATACATTTCAACTTTCAACGAAAAAATTATTTCGTTCCGTCAGGGAGTCAACCAACAACTACCACGTAAAACCATCACCTGGGCGCCCGCATATACCATCATGGTTGGTATTACGTTCATATCAAACCCAAGCGATTACCAACTGGTTTAAAAGTAATGGTCGGGGTACATTGAAAATGGCGACAGGTAGCGGTAAGACTATTACTGCATTATCAATAGCCTGTGAACTTTACAAACAAATTAAACTTCAAGTATTACTTGTAGTATGTCCTTATCGACATTTAGTGACGCAGTGGGGACGGGAATGTGAAAAATTTAACTTACAGCCGATATTAGCTTTTGAAAGTGTAAGCACTTGGCAAAGTCAGCTAACAACACAGCTTTATAATATACATTCAGGCACGCAAGAATTTTTAACTATAATTACGACTAACTCGACTTTAAACACAGACAGTTTTCAATCACAGCTTAGATATTTACCTGAACGTACTTTAATTATTGGAGATGAAGCGCATAATTTAGGCGCCTCGAAAGTGGAAGAAAGTCTACCTCGGCAAGTGGGATTACGGTTAGGACTTTCAGCGACACCCGAAAGATATTACGATGATGACGGTACTCAATCTTTACTTAGCTACTTTGGGGCAGTTATTCAGCCGGAGTTTACATTAAAAGATGCAATTCAACAAGGGGCATTAGTCCACTATTTATATTATCCAGTTCTTGTAGAGTTAACTGAGACAGAAAGTATTGCGTATTCTAAGATTACGCAGAAAATTGGACGTAAACTTTTGTTTAAGAACAAAGAGGGTGCGGATTTAACGGATATTGAGAATAACGAGGATATTACACATCTATTAATGCGGCGTGCAAGGCTTGTTGGCGCCGCCGAAAATAAGCTTAACGCATTGCGCGAACTCATGCAGCGGCGCCGAGAAACTACTCATACATTATTTTACTGTGGCGATGGTTCTCCTCAAGCGGACTCGAAATCTGACTTGAGTCAACTTAGGGCAGTTACTCAAATATTAGGCGTTGAATTAAATTATCGTATTACTACATATACAGCACAAACGCCCTTATCTGAACGAGAAAAATTACGGTGCCAGTTTGAAAGTGGAGAACTACAAGGTTTAGTCGCAATAAAATGTTTAGATGAAGGTGTTGATATTCCTGCTATTCAAACAGCCGTAATACTCGCGAGTTCAAGTAATCCTCGTCAGTTTATCCAGCGTCGAGGTCGAGTTTTACGTCCACACCCTGGAAAAGAAAGGGCAACGGTATTCGATATGATTGTTTTACCACCAGATTTAGATAGGAATACGCTTTCAGTTGAACGTAACTTGCTTAGGAAGGAATTAAAGCGGTTTATTGAATTTGCTGATTTAGCTGATAATGCAGGGGAAGCTAGGATTAAATTACTTGAGCTACAAAAACGCTACGGGTTACTTAGCATATAAAATAAACCAATTTTGATCCCCCCTTCCGCGCACTCGGCTAGGGGGTTCATTTTTTTTGATATTTCTTCACAAACAAATAAATGTATTTAATATTACATGATAATTGTGTAAACCTATATATAGAAAGGGTTTCTAAAGATTATCTTGACAATTTAAACACAGTACGTTCACGGATAGAAAAATATGATACGAAAAAGTACAATCGTATCAAATATATCTAGGAACATTACTGATGAAAAGGCAGAGTAATAAGGGTAGTGATTTAGAAATTAATACAGAAAATAATTTTGACGATATTGAGGATGTACAGGCGCCTATATACACGGCGCCCGAAGAAGTGAGAAAAATAATCGAAATGGTGTGGCAGTTAGAGAAGAACCGACTTGATAGAAAAAGTTTTGGTCATATAAGTGATGATATTTTGACAATTATTAAGGGTGTTGTGCAATGAAGCTGATATCGATAAGTCTTTGTAACTTTCGCTCGTTTTATGGTAAAACACCAGAAATGTTTCTCTCGGTTGACGAAGTAAAAAATACGACAGTATTTCATGGAAATAATGGTGTTGGGAAGACGAGTTTATTAAATGGGTTTACTTGGGTGCTTTATGAAAAATTTAGTGCTGCTTTTGCGTCGGCAGAACAGTTGGTGAATAAACGCGCGGTTGCAGAAGCTTCTGTTGGGCAAGCTGTAGATTGTTATGTAGAAATTACTTGGGAACACGACAGTAAGCGCTACCGTGCCAAACGTCAGTGTCGGGTATATAGAACCGAGTTTGATGTGGAAGCGGGTAAGACTGATATGTTTATGTTGGTGACAGGGGATGATGGACGCTGGTTTGTCCCTGACCAACATCCAGAGGATATTATTAATCAAATTTTGCCTTGTAGTTTGCATCAATATTTCTTTTTTGACGGTGAACGGATAGAGAAGATTGTTCGTAATGACAAGAAAGCTGAAATTGCCGAAGCTACGAAAATGCTTTTGGGAGTAGAGGTAATAAACCGTTCAATAAGGCATTTGGCAGAAGCGAAACGCTCGTTGGAAGGTGAACTACGCGCTATTGGGGATTTGGAAATTAAGAAGTTACTTAAGCAGCAGAGTAATATTGAGTCTCAGGTTGAGGCAATTAGTAAGCGTTCTGTTGAAATTCAGCAAGAGATAGAATATCAAAATACATTTAGGCAAGAAGTTAGTAGTCGCTTGCGTGAACTGAGTGCTGTTAAGGAGTTGCAAGAACGACGCCAACATTTGGAATCACAGAAAGACTCGTTACAAAAGCAGTTGGCGAAAAGTAAAGATAACTTACAGCGGTATATCTCTAATCAAGGTTATAGTGTATTACTTTCAGAAACTAATATAAAATTCCGTAATATTATTGAGAACCTCAAAGATTCTGGTGGCTTCAAGTCGGGAATATCGCGCGAATTTGTAATTAGTTTACTCAATGGTAGCAAATGCATTTGTGGTAGTTATTTACACGAACATAGTCAAGCGCGTAAACATGTTGAACATTGGTTAGAAAAAGCAGGTTCTTCTACAGTAGAGGAAACAGCTATTCGCATGACTGCACAAGTTGATGAAATTGACAAGCAAGCAGTGTCATTTTGGCAAGAAGTAGATGCAGAGCAAGTTAGGATTAATGAGGCTAGGCAAACACTGGCCCAAGTTGAATCAGAATTGCTTGAAATTAAGGAAAAGCTGCGAAAAAACCCAAGTGAAGAAATTCGCGATATTGAACAGCGTGTAGATGATATTGAAGCGAAGATTTCTGAGTTAATTTTTGAACAAGGCCGCAACCAGCAGCAAACAGAGACATTAAATGCTGAGTTAGATGATTTGAATAAACAAATAATCAAGCAAAAGCTGAACGAAGAACGGCAACTGCTGGCACAGCGTCGTATTGGCGCCACTACTGATGCCATCGACAGGTTGAGCGAAGTAAAAACACGGCAAGAGAATCATTTTCGTTATTCGCTCGAAAAACGGGTTCAAGAGATATTTAGCGCTATATCTCCGGCGCCATATATTCCAAAAATTAGCGACAAATACGAACTAACACTGATGGAAAATAGTCTTGGTGTAGAAATGCCCGTTGCGGCATCAACCGGAGAAAATCAAATACTTAGCCTTTCGTTTATTAGTAGCATTATCGATAAAGTGCGCGAGTGGAGCGGAAAGAAAAAAATGTTAATGCTTCCTGAAAGCAGCACTTTTCCAATTGTTATGGACTCCCCATTTGGTAGCTTAGATGAGATATCACGGCGCCATATAGCAAAAATAGTTCCAGAAATGGCGAACCAACTAGTGGTGCTAGTAACAAAAACCCAGTGGAGAGGAGAACTGCAAGAAGAAATAGCAAACCGCGTAGGAAAAGAATACGTTTTAACTTACCACTCATCTAAACCCGACTGCGAACAAGATTATATAGAACTTGGAGGAATTCGATATCCTTTAGTTAGGCAAAGTCCCAACGAATTCGAGTATACCGAAATAATAGAGGTTAACCGTGATGGTCAGTAAAGCATTTGGGGATGTTTCAGCTACAGCAGTAGATACAGCACCAGAAACAAGTTTACATTTGTGGACTGTAGAAGACTACCACCGCATGATTGACGCTGAAATTATTACGGAAAAACACAAAGTAGAATTACTCGAAGGTCAAATTATACAGATGACTGCCCACAAACCTCCACATGCTTCAATTACACAAATATCATCAGATTATATTAGGGATTTGTTAAGACAAAAGGCAACTATTAGAGTGCAGGCGCCAGTAACTTTACGTCCTAACTCAGAACCTGAACCAGATGTAGCAGTTGTTCGCATCGACCCTCAAGGATACGCTACTGCTCATCCTGCATCAGAAGATATTTACTTGCTTGTAGAAGTCGCAGACAGAACTTTCAATAAAGACCGCAAAACAAAAGCACGTACTTACGCTAAAGCCAAAATACCAGAATATTTTGTTATAGATGTTAAATCTCAACAAATGTATGTGTTTCGCGAACCAGAAAAAGACAACTATATGTAACAAACTGTTTTAGATAAAAATGCCAAACTATCGCTGGTTGCTTATCCCGATGTTGAAATTGAAATTCAATATTTATTTGAACCGTTAATTACACCTACACCACCTACACCCTAAAGGGTAGGCTATACGAGCAAAGCTCACAGAAACCCGGTTTCTTTCTCACTGAACACAAAAATTCACAATAGAAACGAAAAGAAACCGGGTTTCTCAAAAGCACGAAAAATCTCAACTTACCAAATTTATGACAGAAACAGGCAAAATTAGAATCGCAAAAGATAAAGCCGAATTAGTAAAATCTCTAACTATTGCAGGTGGTAAAACAGGGGTATTTCAAACCTTTGCGGATGTAGTTGTATTTGCTGCCACGTTAGGCGCCAAGCACAAAAAGCGCGTACCTTTAGAAGGAGTATCTAAAAAAGAACCAGGGCCGATACGTATAGAGCAATTTATATCAATGGGGTATGACGTTGTAATTAAATTATTAGCAATCGTTGAAACTCAAAATGTAGAAATACTATCACCAACCGAAGAAGAGTTAGAGAAACAGCGCAATCAAATATTTGAAGAGTATGCCAACGGCGGGCTAGAAATAATCCAAAATGAAGTGCTTGGCGCCGTAGACTATTTAGAACGTATATTATTACTACTTAGCTACGAACGTACAAGCAAAGACAGAACAGACGGAGAATTTGATTTAAGTAGATTTTTACCTTGAATAATATATGAGTGAAACAGTTTATATTGAGAGTAGTTTATACTAGTACGGTATATGTAACAAATTATCAACAAAAATTTTTGGTTAGCTTAGTTATACGCATTGAAACACTACTGTGCAACTTGCTTACCAAAGCACAGTAGTCGTTTCCTCACGCTTGTATTTTATTTTTGTGCATAAATTTCCAAAACGCTACTATAAAAGCGGTGGAAGCGCAACTTCCTTAGAGTCTACAAAATCACCTTCAAAATTTATCGTTTTATTCTCGAAGGTTCTTGCTTTTGCGAGACTTGAGCGTAATTTTGCGCGTTCGACTGAATCTTGGACTCCACCCAAAATATATATTAGTAGTTTTGCTGCTAAGTCTTTTCCAGCTACGAGTATTCGCTTGCGGTTAGGGTCGTATAAAACACCGTACCATATGGATTTTGGAAACTCGATATTACTAAAACCACCTTCACGGTCAAATTTGCGAAGCTTTTTAAAAATCTTTTCGAGCGAAAGTTCTTTTTTGAAGACTAAAACACCTAGCGCTTGAACTATTGCAACTTGACCAACTGGACGGAAAAGCATGTTTCCCTCTCCACTCTCTTTCTCGAAGCTAAAGCGTCGTAGTGATGGTGTGTCCTCTTCTTCTAAAACTTTATAGCTCGATAGACTGGCTAAATAATCAAACAGCTTATGAAACTCAGCAATTCCCTCGGACAATTCATCGCTCTCAGGACGTTTGGGGACTAAACCTTTTTCTTGTTTCCAATGTGGATATTTCTGCCCTAAGTAGCGCTCTGACATTTCTTTGAGTGCTTGCAGCGTTGTCAAGACTGTAGATTTTGTGGCAACTGTTGCGCTATTCCAATTTACGCGCGCTTTTCTATCCTCACGTTGTTCTAATAAGGGATGGGTAACAGCTATTTTTCTTGCGGCAATAGAGAAACCATCATCTTCATCTAGCTGTGTCAGCTGACCTTTGGTTAAAGGTACTGCCATTAGGTTAACGTGGACGAAAATTGAGCGCACTCTTTGCCTTGCTTCTTCGCGGGTTTCTCCAATCCCAACTGCCGATATAAACTCGATACCAATTTTTTCTTGTGGTATGTTTTTTAGGTAACTTTGTGAAATGTCGAATTGTTCGACTAAATCATCAATAGTTATAAATGATTCGTAAGGAGTCTTGTCTCTTTTATAACGTTGAAGCTTACGTGCGGAAAGTAATTCTATTAAACCTTGGACTCCCATTAAACGATGCTGCCCGTCTAAGGCATAAATAGTTACATCTTCATCAGATATATTGAGTAAACCAAATTTGTTTCCGCTATCCAATGGGGTAAATTCTATAGCAGACCTTCTAGCTTTTCCTTTGTTATCCCACTCTTCTGCGTGGGGAATGTCTACCCAAGGTTGGTTGACAACTACCAAAACTGGCGGAAACTTATGGTGCTTACGCGATGCAAGGTATTGTACTAAAGCTGATTGACGTGACCAGTCGATAGGACGCTGTTGAATTTCGTCGATACTTTCGGCATCTATCTCGATATTGCCTGTTTGAGGATTATACTTGTGACGAAGCAAAGGTAAATATGAAGCAAAGTTAACTCGGTTCGCAAACCATTCGAGAGTAACAGAGCCTACATATGCTTCTGTACCACCCATTTCAACTTTTTGCACTGGAATTTGATTCTTATTGTCGAAACACTCATCGAGGAGTTGAGAAAGCACCTGTTTATCGGTGGTTCCTCCCAATGAGTAAGAACCTGTAGTATCCTTAACTTGCTTAGATGTTCTGGCGCCCATATGAATTTTTAAAAACTAGGGTTGACATAATAGTCAAATTTTTTAACAATTATATGTCTGTAGTGTAGTTTTTAAAAACCATATAATGCTATATTTTATTATAAATATTTTTACTTAATGTTCAGTAACAATTGTTATAATCACGTTACAGCTATTTTGGATTATCTTTGTAAAGAAATGCTAAGAATAATAAGTGATATTAGTTTGACACTTGTTAAGTCCGCTTCGGTCGCGCGGACTTTATTTGTGAGGTGTAATTTTGTGTTAGATAGGGAACTCATATGGCAAAAGTAAAAACAGCAGACAGTAAAGGTCAGCAAAAGCGTGGATTACCAGAATTTATCGAAGATGTTCAAGCTCTAACAAAAGAAATTCAAGATTTATACTGCTTAGACGCTGTACCCTGGTGTCTTGGTTATAGTGGTGGCAAAGATAGTACTGCGACTTTACAGTTAATATGGAATGCTATAGCCCAACTTCCACTAGAAAAACGTAAAAAAACCATACACGTAATTACAACAGATACTCTTGTAGAAAATCCTTATGTTTCCAATTGGGTACGCAAATCTTTAGAGCAAATCAAAGTCGCTGCTCACTCACAACAAATGCCAATGGAACCTCATTTGTTACAACCAGAATGGAAAGAGACATTTTGGGTTGGATTAATTGGGAAAGGGTATCCTGCACCAAGGAGGAAATTTCGTTGGTGTACGGAGCGTTTAAAAATTAGCCCATCAAACCGTTTTATCCGAGATGTAATTCGCTCCTTTGGGGAAGCTATTGTAGTTTTAGGAATTCGGAAAGCAGAAAGCGCTCCACGTGCAAAACGGATGAAAGAGTGGGAAGCAAAGCGAGTTCGCGACCATCTCAGTCCTAATATGAACTTACCAAACTCTTTAGTGTATAGTCCAATTGAAGATTGGCGAAATGATGAAGTTTGGCTTTATTTAATGCAGTGGGAAAATCCTTGGGGTTATAGTAACAAGGATTTGTTTAATATGTACAGAGGCGCCAGTGCTGATAACGAATGTCCACTGGTTGTAGATACATCAACACCGAGTTGTGGGAGTTCTCGTTTTGGATGTTGGGTTTGTACATTAGTAAGCGAAGATAGCTCACTTTCGGCAATGATTCACAACGACGAAGAGAAAGAATGGTTACAACCACTTTTAGACCTTCGTAGAGAATTAGATGTAGAAGATGAAGACCGTTCATGGAGAGATTTTAGGCGTAGAACCGGAAATGTACAATTATATGAACGTAACATAGAAGGGGATATTTCTGTAGAACCAATTCCTGGCCCATATATAAAAGAAGCTCGTGAATATTGGCTCAAAAGACTTTTAACTATTGAGTTACAATTGCGGCACGATGCTCCCAAAGATATGAATGAAATCAACTTGATTTCTCTTGAAGAATTAAGTGAAATTCGCCGTATCTGGTTAGAAGAAAGACACGAGTTCGATGATAGTTTACCTCGCATTTATAAAGAAGTGACTGGAGAAGAATTTAAAGATCCGCGTCCAGGTGCTGGCTATAGTTTACTTGGTAGCGATGAATGGGAAGTACTCGAAGAAATTTGTGATGGTGATGCTATGCATTTAGAATTAATTGCAAAGCTATTAAATACCGAGTATCAGTTTCGTAAGCGCGCGCGTCGTGTGGGTATATACGATGAGTTACTAAAGTGCTTTGAGACAAGCTCACGCTCACAAAAAGAAGCAATTGATAACGCTCACTTCAAACGAGATTTGAAAGAAGCAGTTAGCGAAGGTAACATTCAGAAGGTGAAACAGCTAACTATAGGAGATGCTTTACTATCTGAGGAAGTAAAAAATTCGTCTTCTGCTGACGCATCGTTAAGTGCAAATGATAAAAATGATTCAACTAAGTCAATAAATTGGGGAAAAAAGAAGTATAAATCTAAAGATTGATTTAACTTTATTCAACAGCCAACAATACACATTTAGAGACATTATACATTGTCTCTAAACCCATTTAAAATATTTTCCTCTTCTCAGATATTATTTATTTATGTTCTTCGCGACTATTTGAACTATAATCTTCATGTGCCAAGGAATAAAAGGTTATCACTAATCTTGGATTGTATGCGTCTACAAAGCTGTAAATAAAAAACTATTATGAAATTTATTGAACTAGTATTACAAAACTTCGGACCATATAGCGGAAAAAACGTTATCAATCTTGACACAGAAGTTGATAAAGATACTTCACGTCCGATTTTATTGCTTGGTGGAATGAATGGTGGTGGAAAAACAACATTTATGGACGCGATACGTCTCGCACTATACGGACATCGTGCTGAATGTTCAACTCGCGGAAATTTAAGCTATAGTGATTTTTTGAGTCAATGTGTTAATAACCACGCAACTCCTGTTGATAACACAAGGATTGAATTAACTTTTGAACATATTCAAGACAATAAACCTGTAGTATATAAAATTGTACGCTATTGGGATAGTATTCCTAAAGAAGGCAAAGACTCATTAGGTGTTCTAGAATTAGACCCTAACGTACCTGATGGATTAATGAGAGAAGAATTAGTAAATACGTGGGATGATTATATTGAAAATATACTACCTGTAGGAATTTCTAATTTATTCCTTTTTGATGGTGAGCAAGTTAAAGAGTTAGCAGAACAAGAAATTCCACCTCCTGCTGTTGCAGACGCAATACGCGCAATGTTAGGGTTAGAACTAGCTGATAAGTTAGCAGTTGATATCGAAATTATAGTAAACCGTAAGCGTAAAGAATTAGCTGATACAGAAGATTTAGCAGACCTTGAAAAAATTGAAGAAAAACTAAGTTTTTTACAAGAAGACTACGTAAAAATAAAAGAAGAAGAAGCTTCATATATAAGTGATTTCAACCAAGCGGAAAAAGACCAAAAAGATGCGCTGGATAAATTTGTTGCTGAAGGTGGAAAAATAGCCGCAGAGCGTAATCAATTAGAAAAGCAGCGTGACCAAAAAGTATTAGAAGTTGAGGAAGCACGCTTGGGTATGTGTGATATTTCAGCAAATGTTTTACCCTTAGCTTTAGTAGAAAATTTACTCTTCCAAGGACAAACACAAGGAGAGAAAGAATATCGTATTCAGCAAGCGCAAATTGCTAGCGATATATTATTTGAGCGCGATAAACGTTTACTCGATTTGATATCAAAATTAGATATATCATCTGAAGAATCCCAAAAAATAAAGAGTTTTTTAGATGAAGATATTACAACTCTCAATGCTAATTTAATACAGCCAGAAGAACTTTGGTTATTACCAGATGCAGATAGTCTAAGCCAGTTAAGTAATATCTTCTATCAGTTACAAAATACAAAAACATTAGCCAAACAGCAATTAAAGATTTTAAAGCAAAAAGAAGACGAGATAATTACGTTAGAACGTCAAATCCAAACTGCGGCTTCTCCTGAAGAATATACTTATTTAGTAGATGTTTTAAAAAAAGCTCAGAAAAAAGTTACTGAAGCAGGCGCCAAATGTGAATCTATTAAAGGAGGTATTCGCGAGCTAGAGGTTGAAATAGGAAGCACAAAAGCAAATTTAAGAGAATACACCACACAAACAATAGACAAGAAAAACACAGAACATATTATTGCAGCATCTGCAAGAGTACAACAAACACTTAAACTATTTCGAGAAAAGCTGACATTAAAAAAATTAAATAAGCTAGAAATTGAGATAACTGAATGCTTTCGCTATTTGCTGCACAAATCAGACTTAGTTCATCGTGTAGCGATTAATACCGATAACTTTAGCCTTTCATTATACGACGTGCGTGGTAAAGCTGTTCCCAAACATCGTTTATCAGCAGGGGAAAAGCAACTTTTAGCCATAGCTTTTTTATGGGGACTTGCGCGCGTTTCTGGGCGCCGTTTACCTGTTGCTATTGACACACCATTAGGGCGCCTTGACTCATCGCACCGAGGTAACTTAGTAGAAAAATACTTCCCCGCAGCAAGTCATCAGGTAATATTACTCTCTACAGATACAGAAATAGGTAAAGCCGAAGTTGAAAAACTTCGAGAAAACGAAGCTATCGCACGCGAGTATTTACTTAAGTATGACTCGGCAAAACGTCAAACATCGGTAGTTGATGGGTATTTCTGGTAGTAGAGGACGATGGTAGTAATGTTAAGTTGTTTTGATGTAGCTAAATATTTTTTGGCACTTTATGATACGCCGCTTTTCTGTGAACCTCTGGAAGCTTGGACACATGGGGCTGTTGTTCGTGTGTTGTTTGAATATTACAAAAAGTATGGAACAGGCGCCATCGATTACCCTAATGATGTAGATTTTTCTATATATGACGATGAAACAAAGAGTTTTCTAGATGAGGTTTATCTAGAATTTGGGCAATTTGCTGCTTGCAAGTTACGTAATATGACTCAGGAAGAATATCCTTGGAAATTAGCGGCTCAAACTAATACAAAAATTTCTCACAAGTCAAATGAAGGAATATTTTAAAACTCAGCTAAATAGTTAAGAAGCAGATTAATATAATAAGCTTTATCCTAACTAGTAAGTAAGGCATAGCCCCACCTACTCCTACACTCCTAATTCCTAACTCCTAACTTAATTATGGAACCACCTCTTGAACGTGTAAAATTATCGCAAACGGCTAAAGAGCAATTAATTAAGCTCAAGCGGATTACAAAAATAGACCAATGGAATATATTATGCCGTTGGGCACTGTGTCGTTCGCTAGCAGAACCAACACCTCCCTCCCCAGTGCCTATAAAATTAGATAGTAATGTTGAGATGAATTGGCGTGTATTTGGAGGTGAGATTTCCGATATGCTGTTAATTGCTCTTAAACAGCGCTGTTATAACGATGGTTTGGGTACTACAAAAGAAGTTTTAGCAGAACAGCTAACATTACACCTACACCGTGGTATTGGTTATTTGGCTGGCGACCAAAAGATTAAGAAAATTGAAGATTTAATTGAATTAACAGTAAATACGTAGTATCAACATTAAACGATACAAATTTTAATATTGGGGTGTGTGGGTGGGCAATTTATCAGACGATGAGATTTATCAAGAAGTTAGTAATATAGTGGCGCCCTTTCAACTTCTTGAGTGTTACGAATGTGCTACTGCTATTGTGCAATGGTTAAAAGTCAATCACATAAAGGGGAAGATTATCCGGATTAAAAGAAAGTATCGAGATGATGATTTTATTCTTAGCCATAGATTGATGAGTCAAGGTGTTACTGATACGATTACAATAAATGCTAAGCATTATGGTGTGGAGGTACTAGGTAAAGTATTTGACAATATTTCAAGCCAAGGAATGGCTTTTAGAGATTGGATTAATGATTTCGATTGTCTGAGCGGAGAATTTAATATTCAAGAAAGAGAATTTTGATTCGTAAATGTTTTTGATGCTGTACATATATAGAGGAAATAAACATGAACAGTGGAATATATGAAATTTTAGATAAAATTAAAGCCAAACCAGGAATGTATTTAGGTAAAGCCTCTGTCAGTGACTTGTTTATTTTTTTAGTTGGCTATAAAACAGCTAGAAGAGAGTTAAGCATTAAACTAACTGATCAAGAAGCTGATTTTTGTGAAAACTTCCATAGTTTTGTCGAAAAAAAATATAAACTGCATACCTCAAATTCTTGGGCAAAAATAATTATGCTTTACTGCCATCATGAAAAAGATGGTTTTGAGAGATTTTTTAAACTTCTGGATGAGTTTAAGAAACGAGATAAGAGTTTAGATGGAGATTCGTTTGATGAAATGCTTTCTGTTGACAACATACAAAGTCAATTGGAATTAACTGGTATATAATCAGCTACTATAAAAATCCTTGACTCAATTTTTGATACTACGAATATATTTTTAAAAGCTAGTTCTAAAGTTGTGGTGCCTAGGGGTGCGGAATGTGGGATTATAACTGTTAACTCAATTTAATAATTTTCTGATGTAAATTAATTTTTATTAAGGGCGGGTTTCTTATTGTACTCGCTCTGAACCGACGTGTTTTTGAATTATCTTTATACTTCAAAATATTAATTAAATTGAACATAATTAGGATTTTATATTAGATTTAATTATTTAGCTAGTATTTATATATCTTAAAATTTTTCTAAAACCTTATTGCTGATTATTGAGAATGGATTAGTAGTGCAAAAGATATGAATATTGTCTTCTTACGGATACTTAAAGTATTATTTAATTCATTTTTAACAAATTTAGCCTAGTAAAAACCGGGCTGTGGCGCCTGGGGTGCGGAATGTGGGATTATCTCTACAAATTTTTCATTCATGGTCCTGTAGCATACCTCAATGTTTAATAAGCAAGTAGTGTTCAAATACAAAGGCTAGAAACAGCTCCAACTTTGATTTTTCACTTTAATATACTTCTAAATTTATTATAATATTAATCCCCCCTAACCCCCTTAATCAGGGGGGAACTGGAGTAGATTTTTAACTTTTTAAAATGGTTGAAAAATAAGCTAATTTTAAGCCCCCCTTATTAAGGGGGGTTGGGGGGATTTAAATCGAAATTCTCAACTTTCCCCAATATCCTCTTCCTCATCTTCTACATTTTCAGAAATAGGTCTATCCGACCAATCAATTGGTTCAAGTAAACTAGCTCTAAAATCTTCAACAGTATCACGGTACTTCTGCTTTAAATCTCTAATTCTAGTACTTATTCTTAAACCTAGTGCATGACTTATCATCGAAGCAATTAATCCTCTTCCTTCCTTCCCAGAGTCCGCGCGTTGTTTCGTTGGGTTCCAAATCACATTTACCCAAGGCGCCTGATCTATATCTACTGCTACATGAGTCATTATAGCTTCAATTGCATCTTCGACTGATTTATTTTGAAGCTTAACTAATTTTAAAACATCAGCTAGAATAAATTGACCGATAGGACGAGCATAAACGTTTCCACCAGCAATTGGTTTACCACTATCATCAAAAATAAGGGCGCCGTTATCCATGCGCTTGCGAATATCTCCAGCTTTTTTCCTACCCCTAAGAACATCATCAAAACCTGGACATTTATCTAACCAGCACATCCAAATATTTTCTAGATAGTCATAAAATTCATCCAACTCGGTATCAGTTGGTCGGAACTGTTTAAATTTTGCATCAATATCTAACCCACCATTATAAGCTCCAAGTAATACTTCATTTGTTTCATAAAATGTTGTTAAAGTCGCAATGTAAGGGTCATGTACTTTTTTTGGTGATATTTGTTTAGAACCTAAGTTACCTAAAACTAACATCTTTAATGTATCATTCTCTTTAATCAAACGACGTGATACTATCGCCACTGCATCATCTTCATCAATGGCAATGTTCATACCAGAGCTTGTTGGTTTTGCTCGACGATTCAAAGTAGAAAATAATCTTCGAGTTCTCTCTAAACCTTCTTTTGTATTCTCATGCTTCAGAATAATAACGCTAATCTCTTCTTTCGCTAAATCAGGATTTTGTCTTATCCCTTCTTGAATTGACTTTAATCTATGTTGACCATCTAAAGCATAATATATTTGACTACCATCAAACCGTAATAACCCAAACCCATAACTCGAACGGTCTGTGTTGTCATCTATTAAATAATGCTCTTGAACTTTAACCGCAGAAAATTCCGGTTCTCCTCCATATACAGCTACAACTATGGCGCCATAAAATCGTTGTGGTGTATTTACAAGGTAAGGAACCATCTCCTTTTGCACGCGGTCTTGAATTTCTCTTTGAATTAATTCATCCAAATCTTTGTTTGCATGAATTTCTTCTGCTAACCTACACTCGCGCGCTACCTTACCCAGCTTCATTACGGTGACATAATAGTCCCAATCACCCATTTTAGCTTTTAATGCTGGTACATAATCTGCCATTATAGTGCTTCCCTGTTTAAATGATTTTGCTATTTATATTTAGTGTGCGGTGCCTATGACAAAATTGAGCAAGGTTCTCATTCTCATAAGAACCCGCCATCTATTCGTCAATGCGATACCAGCTTAGTGTAGTTACAAATTAATTAACTGATTTGAGTATGGAAATAATCTAGACGATATTAAAAAAGGTTAACTCCAACTTTTATAACAAATACTTACGTTATACGTATATAAATTAGCTTGCCTTTACAGTAATTTTACATACCTAAGCACTTTTATGTATTTAATACAAATGATATTACACAAATAATCTTGTGGAATGGGCATCCTTGCCCGTTCCATATTACAGGTATATAGGCGGGCAAGGATGCCCGCTCCACAATAAAAAATTGTGTTTACTATAAGTTACTCAAATTTAACCTTGCTATAAATATCAGCAAGCATTATTTGGAAAGGCATTGAGTTCAAAGATAAATTTTGATTTAAATCATCATATTCTGTAAATGTCCAAGTTTTGCTGTTAGTTTTATAATATTGCTCAACATATACGCTATATTGGTCTATTAAAATATATTCTTTAAAGCTAGGTATAGTACGATAAGCAGGAAATTTTTGGTCTTTATCATATGCCCTTGTAGATTCTGATAATACCTCAGCAATCATCAAAAGAATTAGTAATTGTATCTCGGCGCCCTTCTTGTAATTGTATCTCACCTTCAACTACGATTACATCCGGATAAGTGTTAATGCGTTTTTTCGGAATCCAAAGTTTTTGGACTGCAACAAAAGTTTCATATGATTGCTGTTTTACTGCTAAATTAAATGCTGCGCTAAAGTTTAAAGCTATTCTATTGTGATTAGGCGTTCCACCAGTCATAAGAATAATTTCACCATCAATGTACTCATGACGTTCCTGAGAATTAATTTCTAATTCAAAATATTCGTTAAGAGTATAATATTCTTTTTTGTTAGCTTGTACAATCATTTGATTATTGCCTAAGCATTCAAGTTATTACCTTATATTATAAATATATTTAGAGTAATTTTAGAACAGTTGTAACAATTTAGACTTATGGTATGAACCACATAATCCGGAGGATTTCCCCCAGAGTAGACATAAAGGACACAAAGAAAGAGGAATTGTCTTTATGTTAAATATAATACCTGAAGCAAGTTAAGGCGCCTTAATTATCAAGAAAATTAAAGTTTTGCTCTAAATCACTGCAAAAAATATATATAGATAATTATCCCTTCCTCTTTCTTCCTATGACTGGGAGCTATATTGAAATTGAACGTCACCGTGCTGCAATACAGCGTGTTGATATATCACGTCCTGTGAAACTTGCCCTTGAGTGGAATATTCTTACTCCCAGCAACAGTTTTTTTGACTACGGTTGTGGTTATGGTGGTGATGTTCAGCGCACTACGAAATTAGGGTATCAAAGTACTGGTTGGGACCCTTATTACTTTCCTAATGAAACACTAGTTGCTGCGGATGTTGTCAATATTGGTTATGTTCTTAATGTTATTGAAGATACTACTGAACGTGCAGAAGCTCTTTCTAGAGCTTGGAATCTTACGCAAAAAGTACTCGTTGTCTCAGCACAAGTATTAGTTAATGCTCCAAGTCATCATCAAATATCTTACGGTGATGGAGTTGTTACCCGTTTAAATACGTTTCAGAAATATTACGAGCAAGAAGAACTTAAAAAGTATATAGATGAGACATTAAAAGTTGATGCTGTACCCGTAGCATTAGGTGTTTATTTTGTCTTTCGTGATGAAGAAGAAAAACAACATTTTAAAGCCATTAGATATTTCTCTCGCACTTCCACACCCCGCGTTCGCATTCCTACTAAGCGTTTTGAAGACTACCAAGAAATACTGCAACCGCTAATGGAATTTTATACTCAACGCGGTAGACTTCCTATAAAAGGAGAATTAGCAAACCAAGAGCAATTATTAATCGAGTTTAGTAACTTCAAGCGCGCGTTTGCCGTCATCCTCCAAGCAACCGATGAAGCTGAATGGGATTCTATTGCTTACCGTCGTTCACTCGATATCCAAGTATATCTAGCATTAATGCAACTCGAAGGTAATCGTTCCCTCTACAAACTACCGCTAGAAATGCGCCAAGATATCAAAGCCTTTTTTGGTGACTATCAAGACGCTTGTGATGTCGCTGACAGAAAACTATTTAGTTTAGGACAAGCAGGAGTCGTCAAAACCGCATGTGATAAAAGTAAAGTCGGCAAACGTACACGCAGCGCACTTTACGTTCACGCTTCCGCACTCCAAGAACTCGACCCTCTACTACGAATATACGAAGGATGTGCAACCCGCTTTATTGGACGTGTTGATGATGCGACTTTAATAAAATTTTACATTGATGAACCGCGAATATCCTATCTATATTATCCAGATTTCGACACAGACCCACATCCAGCTTTAAAAGCCAGTATTAATATTGACCTCAAAACACTTAGAGTAACTCACTACGATTATTCAGACAGAGCAAACCCACCTGTTCTACACCGTAAGGAAACATTTGTAGTATCAAATTATCCTGAATATAATAAATTCGCTAAATTAACTCAGCAAGAAGTAGAGTTAGGATTACTCAAAAATAAAAACGAAATTGGCACGCGCGATGGTTGGTTAAAGTGTCTAGCTGAACATAATGTGGAAATTAAAGACCATCAAGTGCAACGGATAGAGCGGATGTAACGGATAAGCTATTCGTCATAAACAAAAACTTGTAACTTATTATCTAAAATAAACTATCCGTTACATCCGTTTATCATCCGTTGCCAACTGATACGCTTGATTTCCATCAAAAATTAAATCATCCATCTTGTGGGATGGGCATCCTTGCCCGTCCCATACCATTAATGTACAGTTTATGCGTGAAATTACTTAATATATGTGGCATATTCTGGATTGTGTCGCCTGTGTCTATTACGTTTGGTGAAAAATCAGGATAAAAAATAAAATTGGTGTTACTTTCTGCACAACTGACCGGGTACGGCGCCTATACATATGAACAAAGCAGATTATTCCAATATAAGGATGTTGAAGTGGTGAATGATATAAAAACATTAACAAAAGTTGTTGGCAGTCGTAAGATGGCTTCGCTGCTAATTCTCGGCTTTGCGTCGGGGTTGCCGTTATTTTTAACGAGTCGTACTCTACAGTTTTGGATGCAAGACGCAAAAATTGACATTGGGGTAATAACACTGTTTGGCTTAGTCAGTTTGCCCTATTCATTAAAATTTTTATGGTCGCCTTTACTGGATAGATTTAATCTCCCATTTCTAGACTTACGACGTGGATGGCTGTTAATAACTCAGATCGGGTTAGTTATTGCAATCGTGGCGTTGGCATTTCAGCAACCTACCCAAAATATCCAAATTTTGCAGCTTTTAGGAATAAATTGCTTAATTATAGCGTTTTTAAGCGCTACACAGGATATTGCTGGTGATAGCTACCGTACAGATGTTTTAAATAAACTTGAGTTAGAAACTGGCGCATCGCTTTGGGTTTTAGGATATCGTTTGGCACTGTTTATCACACTTTCGTTTGCACCAGTACTTGCCGATTTTATGCCTTGGAATGGAGTATATCTCCTAATAGCGGCAATTATGGGTGTGGGGATAATAGCAACGTTAATTGCTCCACCAATACCACGACGTAACCAGCAAAATCATTCTTCGCTGTCGCTCAAAGATGTAGGTATTGTTGTTGCCATCATTGGTGTAATCGTGGGGTTACTATATTGGGTAATGGGAGACCCTTGTTTGGATGCAGCGAGAAAATGCACTCCTTATGAAGCACGTCTATTTCAGTTTTATTGGATACTCGCAGCGTTGTTAATTGGTTGGATTGCCCTAGCAGTTTTGGCGCCCAAACCGACAGTATCTCAACATGCAGAAGAACAGCCGCCACAATCGCTTCAAGATGCTCTGGTTCTACCGTTGCAAGAATTTTTTCATCGCTATGGATTAACTCAAGCAAGTTTAATACTAGTATTTATACTACTGTATAAACTGGGTGACTCTGTAGTGGGAATTACAGCTAATTTATTTTTACGCGAAATAAATTTTACTAAAACTGAAATTGGTGCGATTCAAGGAGGAATGGGATTCATTGCTACAACTGTTGGTGTTCTTGTTGGTGGTGTTGTCCTTTCCAAAATTGGTATCAATAGAGCGCTCTGGATATTTGGAATACTGCAATTACTCAGTAACCTTGGTTATTATGCTTTATCACTAGTTGGCAAAAAGGACTTTACGCTTTTAATTTTGGCGATTAACATTGAAAATTTCTGTGCTGGACTCGTTACTGTGGTGACTGTGGCGTATTTGATGAGCTTGTGTAATCACAACTTTACAACTACACAGTTCGCGTTGTTCTCTAGCTTGATGGCAATTAGCCGTGACATTCTTTCCGCACCCGCAGGACAATTAGCTAAGGCAACAGGTTGGTCTTCATTTTTTCTGCTTTCACTAGTTGCAGCATTGCCAGGATTGCTTCTACTACCTGTTATTGCCCCTTGGGAACGCAAGCCAGTTTCAACAATGCCCAGACCCGGACTAGATGAATAAATATAAGGAAATTTAATCTATGGGGCAAAGAGTTGTCGTTCTTATCTCCACGACCATCCTTTTCTTAACAGGTCTTTTACTCGGTTACGTCCTCTCACAACTTGTTCTCGGACGCTTGGCACTTAATATTGTCACCTTCCTAGGAACATTTAGCTTGATTGTTATCTTCGCCACCCTTTACTACGTATTATTTTGGGAGTTCCGCAGACAGCAAGCACAACCAGTGGGGCGTCAACCGTTAAATCAACAATACAGCGCGGATGAATTTGCACCCCCCATCGCCCAACTAAAAAACCAACTTGTTAATTTATTAGGAGGAGATAGCGAAGGCGCCGAGCGTCTTGTAGCCCAAGCGCGTAAAACCTATCCCAAAATGCCAGAACATTGGTACTGGGAAAGAGTTATCGCCGATGTAGAACGCGATAGACGATAATACCATTTCTTGTAGGATAGGCATCCTGCCTGTCCTTTAACGCTAAAATATATTAATCAGGGTTAGTCACCACCCTTGTTTACATGAGTGAAATTATGAATATTATTCGCCAATACATAGCTCCTCTAATCGCAGTTATTATTTTCTTTATTGCTTTGGCAGCAACCAGCGCGCGTATCTTCTTGCCGTCTGACATGTCGGCGCCTGCTCCTATAGATGGTGTTGGATTTAATGGTAGTGAGTTACATAGTCAAAATAGTATTTATGTTTCAATGAAGGCGCCTTCTGTTGAGAATGCCAATGGTTGAAATGTAATATTGACTCTTGTTATGTTGGGTTTTGCTGGCGCTACACCCAACCTGCAATTCCAAAAAGTTGGTATATATAAAGTAAAATTTACTAAAGGTTATTTTTTCAGTGAGTTTTTGTGTCAGATTGTACTTACTGAGTTCCCTTAAACAGCTTTGAATTCCTTTTTAATACCATCATATAAAATTCGCAAAGGCTCGACTCTAGACAGAGCCTTACTGGTAAAGTTCATGCAACGGACTTACCAAGACATTTTTGCAAACCAAGATTTTTCACATTTGTCGAAGACTGTTGAGCAATATTTATCTAGCGAAACCCCTCTGTGGTGGGTAAACTTTATAGACACTGAAACTCTCACCCAAGAAACTTCTCCTGTAGCTTGTCTTTGGATGGGAAACGCTATCGACCAAATTACAGGTCAGCGTCATGCCCACCTATTTTTACTGTACGTTGTTCCTGAACATCGGCGCCGAGGTGTAGGTAAAGCATTAATGGAATATGCACAAACCTGGGCAAGAGCGCGAGGAGACAAGCAAATTGGTTTACAAGTGTTTTCCTCAAACACACCTGCGCTTAACTTATATAACCAACTCGGTTTTCAAACACAATCTTTGTGGATGATAAAACCATTGGGAAATGGAGAGTGAAAAGCCGCCTTCCCCAAATTAAAATCAAAAAGGTGTGGAAGATGACCGCTTGTAATGGTACTTTTTATTTATGTATGATGAAGATGACCTCAGCCTACTCGACCCAGAAGCCGAGCTAGAAAGTCCTCTCGACAGTATTGAACCGCTGACTGAAGAATCAGAGGCACAATTACCTGACCCGGATGAGATGCTCGCGCTTCTTGATAGTCCTGTGCCACAGCAAAGAATGCTAGCGGCACGTGCTTTTAGTGACATAGAAGATGCGCGCGCAACTTCTCCCTTAATACGTTTATTAACAGACACTTGTCCTTTAGTAAGGGTAAGTGCAGCCTATGGAATTGGACGTAATCCCAGTTCCGAAGCAGTAGAACCACTGATATATCAGTTAAATCGCGACTGGAACGGCTACGTGCGTAAAGGCGTAGTTTGGGCATTAGGAAACTGTCGCGACCGTAGAAGTTTAGCCCCCTTAGCGAATGCACTCAAAACAGATATTTCGGCTGTACGGCTGTGGGCGGCTAGCGCACTTGCTCAAATGGCAAACATAGGTTATGACGCTGTTGTTGGCGCCATGCCTCCTTTGGTTGCAGCTTTGGTTCAAGACTCAGTTGGTGCAGTTCGGAGTAATTGCGCTTGGTCTATCGGACAATTATGTCGTGAGCTACCTTCTAACATAGTTTATGCTACCGCAATTGATGCCTTAATCCAAACCTTTGCCGAAGACACCGACCTTGGAGTACGCGAAGACGCAAAAGCCGCTATTTTAGGTGTTGGAGATACGCGCGGACTTCAAATGATAGAAACGCTGGAACAAGAAGGATGGTTTTAAATTCAGA
Source organism: Calothrix sp. FI2-JRJ7 (assembly GCA_019359675.1). Classification (GTDB taxonomy): domain Bacteria; phylum Cyanobacteriota; class Cyanobacteriia; order Cyanobacteriales; family Nostocaceae; genus Dulcicalothrix. The sequence goes on along the minus strand of JAHHGX010000067.1, from coordinate 57,428 downwards.
GACGCGAAGTTTCGCGTCTCTACATTATCTATTTTTGGTATTGGATTCGATATATCCTGTTATTTGCTTCATCGGTAACTAATAAACTACCGTCTGGCGCCACAAGTAAACCCACTGGACGTGCCCATGTAGTTGGAATACTGGGGTCTTGTAGAAACCCTGTCACAAAGTCTTCATAATAACCTTGCGGGCGCCCATTTGTATCAAAAGGAATAAATACGACTTTGTAACCAGTTCCTGCATTACGATTCCAAGAACCACGAAATGCTGCAAAGGCGCCGTTTTGGTATTTAGCTGGAAATGTTTTACCATCGTAAAATTGCAAACCTAGTGCGGCTGAGTGAGCTTGAAATAGCACATCAGGTGTACGAGTATTTTTTACTAAGTCAGGACGTTTACTTTTACCGTTTGCTGTTTGACGTGGGTCTATATAATTAGGCGTTATGTATGCATATGGCCAACCATAAAATTCTCCTTGACGAATGCGGGTGAAGTACAACGGATACAACGGATGGAATTTTTAAACTATCCGTTACCTTTATGAAAAGGATAGTCAATAGTTATCTTTTATCAACTCCAGCGTAAGGATAATAAAAGTACTTACTATCTTCTTTGTTGGGTCTCCCTGCCGGAAAACTACGTTTACGTTCCTCGACCCAACCTACAAATAACTTATCCGTTACATCCGTTGCAAGCTTGTGCGTTCACCATAGCGTAACAATTTTTCAATTGCTCCTAAACGATTTTCCCAAACGCGCACTTGGTAGGGATTTTCTGCTGACTGCTGACGCATCCACCCTCTAAATTGTGATTGGAAACGCGCAAGTGATGACTTTGCTGTGGTTAAGCGTGAAGCACTGGGTGTTTCTGCTAGTTGATTTAATGCTGTTTCTAAGACATTTGCTTGTTCTTTGAAAGCTAATAGTCCTGTTGGTGTTAATTTTAATTGATTGTTTTGCTCTATCCATTTCCATTCTGCTTGTAGTGCTATGTAACGTGCTGCTGCTGTTTTAAAGGGTTGACGATGGGGTATTGGCTCAGAGGCGCCTGTTGATGATTTAACGGTAGCTGAATTACCTTGGGTATTATTAAATACTTGTTGCAATTCACCTGTTAAATTTTCTGCTGCAAATAATGCATAACCAACAGCAGGCAAGTCTCTAATTACTTGAAGTTGGTCGAATGCTCCTGGTGTTGGTAGGTTTAGTAAGCGTATACCTGGTACTAATAATGCGGTGCCAAGTTGCCCAAACTGTGTGGAAGCTATCCACGGTTGTGCAAGTCGCTCGAAGCGTGTAGTATCTAGCGCATAAGTCATTGGCACTATTAAATCTATATCACCTCGTCTCGCCCAAACTTCCCAGTTTTGCTGAATTTTTTGAATTCGTTCTTGTTCAGGTAGGGGAAATACGGCTACTGATATAGTTAAATCAGGTTTCTTGACCCGTAAGGAACGTGAGACTTCTGCCACAAAACTATTAACTTGCTCTGTGCGGAATGCCGTCCATTTCTGCCATAAATCTGTTTGACTTGGTGAAATGGTTGCTGGGTCTATACCATATATTTGCCGAAATTGAAGACGTGCTGCTGTTCCATACCCATAAAGTCTTCCTGCATTGGGGTCTTGAAATGGATAACGAATATAATCTAGCTGTAAACCGTCTACGTCATATTTGGTAATTATTTCTTCGTATAACAGCCGCAAATATTGCCTGACCTGGGGATTGGCTGGGTCGAAAAATGGTTTACCTTGCCCTTGAGGTACCATTTGACCTCTATGGTCATATCCTGCCCAAGAAGGATTGGCTGCTAGTACTGGGCCTGGATAGTTTTTATCTATACCTAATAATTCGTTATGTCGCTGATTTCCGGCTGCAAATACCCAAACCCAAGCGTGTAATTCCATACCACGAGCTTTTGCTAGTCTTACAGCAGATGCAAGGGGGTCCCAACCGCGAATTAATGGGTTTTGCTGCGGCGCCACTTTACTTGGGTAAATTGGATAGCTGGCGTTGAGTGTTTCAAAAAAGACTGTGTTAATTCCGGCTTGAGCGAGTCTATCAAAAATACGTGCGAGTCCTGCTTCACTTCCGGCTCGAACTATTGTACCTCTGTCAAGCCACATCGATCGAATTTCTGGTTGTGCCATTCGCTGGTCAACGGGAAACTGCTTCCATAAGGAACTGCGCGCTGCTAACCATGCAGAACGAGCTTGAGCATATTGTCCTTTGGCAACAAGTTGAGGGATGCTGTCTGCAACTTGACGCGCTTGGGAGTTACTAAAAGTTGGCGCCCCAGGTCTAACAGATGCAAAACTTGCTTGTTGCGCTTTTAGTGGCTGTGCTTTACCAGAAATTGCTGATGCTGATAGCTGAGAACTTTCGACTCGTCCAATCAAACTTTGCAGTTCTTGACGCAATGCTGCTGCTTCTGAGGCACTTATTGGCTTAGTCGAATTTGGCACTACGTCTAGTCGTACATTTTGTTCGAGTTGGTCAATTGCTTCGTCGCTTCTGGGTATATTTCTAGGAAAACCACTTTGAGAGTTTGTAGCTGTAGCTGTTGGAGAAGTAAATATTGAGGCGTCAACTCTTACTGCTCCAAATTCCTGTGTATTTGAAGCCGCAGTATTTATAGATGTGGAACTTGATGATTTAGGAAGTTTTGCGACGGATGTGACACAATTTTTGGCGCCACCTGAAACTGTTCTAGAGGCGCCTGGTGGTAACTGCATATGACGGTTAATTGCTGCTTGTAACCATCTAGAATCTAATTCGCTAGCAGCTACTGTATCAACACCCCAACGCCAACCAAAAAAAGTCGAACGGTCGGTTGTTAAAACCGCTGTTGAATTATCTTTTGTATCCCATATTGCTGCTGGCTGTCCAGTAGATTCGTCGGAAATAACAACTCCACCCCGCACTTGTCCAAAAACACCAGCTTTTGCCCAATCTTGAGTAACTTTAACTTTTGTTGGCTGGATTTTTTGAACATTATTCAGGCTAAACCCCCAATAACCACCCAGTAATGCCCGTATTAACTGCCGCACTCCTGGCGCCGATGTCGTTCCTACCGGACCTGATGCTATTAGGCGCCCACCTTTACTCATCCACTCTTCCAAAGCAATAGCTTGTCCAGGACTTAAGGTTTCAACATTGGGTAAAAATAAAACTTTACGCTCTCCCCAGTCGGTAGCAGTTCTAATTGAATCTAAAGAAACAACACAATAATTAACGCCTGCTGCCTGTAAGCGGCTGGTAATACCCGACCACTGATTAGCGTTGTCTTGACTATAAATAATAGTTAAATTGGTATCCGAGGCTGCCGTTGCTGGAATACTGAACAAATGAAAAATAATAAATTGTAAATTAAAGAAAAATAAGCCAAATTTTGTAACGTTGTTTACCTTGGTTGACTTAATTATTTCTTCCTTAACTAATTTAGCCCGTTTTATCACGCCCTAATCCTCGGTTGGTTGGTTTACGATTAAAATAGTTATTAGCCAATACATAATTGGCATTATCAGCGGAAGCAATCGAGTCAAAACCATTCTGCGTTCATTAAAACATTAACAAACGCACGCAATGGAAGGAATAAAAATTCCTGGGTTTGCTAGTGGAAAAAGCAGACGCTTTTAATTAAAGGTAGCTTATCACTAATAGCCTAATTTATACAGGTGTTTATTAACTCATTAACCCCAGTGACAGGAAAAATTTTGGTATTGAGTCTAGAAGCGACTTCCTCTACACTAATATCGTCCAGAAAGATTGATTCACCGTGTTTAAGCATGACGCTTGGTAATAAAATTCCATCACCTAAATCAACACCTTGTAACTTAGATAACAAATCATGACCAGTGAGTAATCCAGTGACACTTATATCTTGCCCCCAGTATTCGCTTGATAAAGCTTGCATATTCACTTGCAATCCTTCAACCGAATTTAACTGTTGGTTTAGAGGTTGAAATGCTTTTTCTACAGCATTGCCCACAACCCAAGTCAATTTTCTGGGTTTGACTTTTGCTGGTAATAATTCCGATGCTGTGGTTGTAAATTCTTTGATAAACAAGCGAATTGAACCAACACCGTTATCAATTTGGGGATAATCTTCGTAATCAACTTCACATGGTAACTCCTCACCAGCAATCAAAAACCATTCATCAGCTAACCAAACAACAGTAGAACCTAACTTTTTGCGAAACTCCTCTTGTAGACTTTTAACTTGTGAAATCACTTCTCTAGCTTTTTCAGGGGTGACAGGTACAAGTTCGTCCTCAGTAGGCCGAAATCGCGTTAATCCTACAGGTACCACCGCAATGGATGCTACCGCAGGCACATCACCTGTATAAAACGACGCTAAATCACGAATTGTTTGTTCCAAATGTTTGGCATCATTTATACCAGGACACACTACTACTTGGGCATGAATTTGCAGGCGCCGTTCTTGAAACCACTTGATTTGGTGTAATATCTCACCAGCACGCTGATTCTTGAGAAGTCTAATTCTAACATCGGGTTCCGTAGCATGTACTGATACAAATAAAGGCGAAAGTCGCATTGCTTCGATGCGTTGCCATTCGCGAGCAGATAAATTGGTCAGCGTCAAATACGAACCATAAAGAAAACTAAGACGGTAATCATCGTCTTTATAATATAAAGACTCACGCTTACCTGGTGGTTGTTGGTCGATAAAACAAAACGGGCATTTGTTATTGCACTGAATTAAATTATCGAATAGCGCAGTTTCAAACTCTAACCCTAAATCTTCGTCATAATCCTTTTCAATCTCAAGGCAGTGAGTTTTACCCGATGCATCTAATACTTCAAGTTCGAGTACCTCATCGGCACACAAAAATCTATAATCAATCAAATCGCGTGGATGGCTACCGTTGATGGTGACAATTGCGTCTCCTGCTTCAAAGCCAATTTCAGCAGCTATCGAGTCAGATAATACTTTTGTTATACGAGCAGGTTTAATACCGGACATAAATGAGTAGGGTGCGTGACGCTATTACAATTTTAAAACGAAGCAAGCCATCTAATAGCGTCACGCACCTTACAAGCCTTTTACTCCTGTAGCAATGGCGCCTAAAATAGCTGCACCAAAAGCGAGACGATACCAGACGAACACCCAGTTGCTATTGCGCTGTAGGAATTTGAGCAGCCAAGCGATGGATAAATAAGAGAATATAAAGGTCGAAATAATGCCAACAATCATTGGCACAAACATATTTGATACGGTGAGAACGTCTTTGGTCTGAACTAATGTGGCAATAGCAAGAGTCGGAAATCCCAGCAAGAACGAGAATCTAGCCGCAGTTTGACGTTCCAATCCTAAAAATAGGGCAGTTGTCAGCGTTGACCCAGAACGCGAAGCACCTGGCAATAAGGCTATCATCTGCCCTAAACCAACGAGAATTCCATCTTTAATTTCTAACTCTTCAAACCCGCGCTTGCGTGAACCTATTTTCTCTGCTAACCCCAGTAGTGTTGCCATTATTATCGACATGCAAGCAATCATTAGCGGGCTTTCTAATTCGACTTTTAATATTTTTAACACTAGCCCACCCAAAAGCGCTGGCACCGTACCAATTATAATTCCAACAAATATCTTCCACTCCTCACGCTCCCAGTCTTTACGCTGAAACGCAGCCCAGGCGCCTTCTAAAATACTAAAAATATCTTTACGGAAATACCAGCCAACTGCAAAAACGCTGCCTAGTTGAATTCCATCGATTGCGGCTTTACTCCATGTCGCTTTCCATCCCAAAACATCCCGAAAGATAATTAGGTGCGCTGTGCTACTGATGGGCAAAAACTCTGTAATGCCCTGCACTATGCCTAAAACAATACCTTGTATAACCTGCCAAATTAAGTTTGACTCACCCGCAGTGGTACTACCGGACTGCATCAAGTACGTGAATGCAGGCAAATAATCTACACCTGCTATAAACATTGTTGCCATTAACCAGACTCCCGAAGTTGCCGCGTTTTATGAATTATCCAACTTTACGTTATCAGCGTCAGCGGTTCCGGGTGACATTTATTTCAGTTAGGAGTTAGAAGTTAGGAGTTAAATTCATAACTTATAACTCATAACTTATAACTCCTAACTCTGTTAGGGGTATAATGTTATTTAAATGCCCTAGGGGGGGATTTATTGTTATGTTACTTTAAGTAAGATAAAGTTAAGTAACAAATATTAAAATTCAAATTTTGGTTAATACAACCTTGGTTAACACAGTTTTGCCTGCACGCGCAGCTTCTACCCAATCATTAAAAACACTAGATACGCAAGAGGAATCCAGCACCGTTGCTACTCAAACCGAACTTCTAGATTTAAAGAATGATTTAACAAGTGATTTCAGGCTTTATACATCTACGACGCCTGTATCGTTAGTACCTCCTGTTACGCTTCTCATTTTTGGTGCGGCAGTATTTCTAGTGTCGGTGCCAGTATTTATTGAGGCGCCTTTAGTTAGAGCTTTACCAGCTTTAAGCTTAGGACTAACTGGGTTTTGGATGTGGCTAAGTTTCAGCCTAATGTCGCATCACAAAACTTATATATGGGGTGATTTACTCTATGGTTTTAGCTGGAGTTGGTTAGCTGGCTCGATTTATTGGGGTTGGTTACGATGGGAACCGCTATGGCATTTACCTGTGGAAGCTATTGGTTTACCTTTTGCGATATGGTGCTTGCAGCGCAATTGGGGTAAAGTTGGCAACTGGTTTTACTTGGGTTCGCTTTTTGGCACTGTTGTGACAGATATTTATTTTTATTTAACAAACTTAATACCTTATTGGCGCCAAATTATGAATGTGGAGCCAGAAGCAGTACCTGGGATTTTACAGACAGCTTTGGTTCAGGTGGAAACACCAATGGGTCAGTTATGGGGAGTAATTCTTGGAGCTGTATTGTTAACAGTGGGAATTTTACCACTGGCAAGACACCGAAATCATTGGTTTGCCTTTAGTGGCGCCGTGTTAAGTACTATTTTGGTTGATATGTTATTTTTGGCTGCTGCCATGTTCGCTTAAACTTTGCTTAAGGGCATTGTGTAGATTTGTATCGTTCCTTCATGAAAAAATTCACGGTAAATTAACCATTTTCGTTAGTTTTTAGCAAAAATTTTACCAAACCCATAAGGCATCAGAGTTTTGAGTGTTAAATACGCTGTATATTAGTTTCTGATAACTGCTGTGTTGGTTTATAAGTTGTCGGTTGTCAAAGTTTAACTATTGACTATTGACTTCTTAAAAAGTGATATTTGTTCGATGATGAAAGGTGGAAAGTATCGTGAAACGATTCGCGCGTATATTATCAGTATTTAGCTTGCTAGTAGCTTGTTTAGGATGGTTGGGCACTTCTCAACCTGTTCAAGCTAGTACATTGAATAGCTTTGCTTTTCGGTCGGTTCCTGTATTCGCGGCAGAAACTAGCGAAACGTATCGTAACCGTGCAGATGACAGACTGGCAGAAGTTTATGGTAAAAAAATAGATTTAAATAATACCAATATTGCTTCTTTCCAGCGTTTCCCAGGACTTTACCCAACGCTTGCAAGTAAAATCGTTCAAAATGCTCCATACAAAGATGTTCAGGACGTTTTGGAATTGAAAGGACTTAGCGAACGCCAAAAGCAAATTCTGGAAGCTAATCTCGACAACTTCGTTGTTAATGAAGTTGAGTCTGTTTTTACCGAAGGTGACGACCGTTACAATAACGGTATTTATAGATAAAAATTAGTAAGGTGCGTGACGCTATTAAATCTTATGCTTCGCTGTAAGGTTTTTGTAGCGTCACGCACCCTACTCCTAAATCCTAATTATTTTTTTGTCAATTGAACGCTGTTAAGAATGAATTTGATGTTTTAGTAGTAGGCGCCGGTGCGGCTGGACTCTATACTGCACTGTGTTTACCTGAAGGCTTGCGAGTTGGCTTAATTACTAAAGAAACTATTTCATTATCTGCTAGTGATTGGGCACAGGGTGGTATAGCGGCAGCTGTTTCACGCGAAGATTCTCCGCAGTTACATATAGAAGATACTTTAAAAGCCGGTGCCGGGTTATGTGATGTGGCGGCAGTTGAGTTTCTGGCTCGGAATGCTTCAGTTTGTATTAAGTCACTTGTAGATTTAGGTGTCGCTTTCGACCGTCACGGTAATAATTTGGCGCTAACTCTGGAAGCTGCTCACTCTAGGCATCGTGTTCTTCATGCTGCTGATACAACAGGACGCGAAGTCACGACGACTTTAGCAAATCAAGTTCTTAAACGTCCTAATATTCATGTTATTCAACAAGCGCTAGCATTAGATTTATGGCTTGAACCAGAAACACAGCGCTGTTGCGGTATTAGTTTATTTCACGATAATCAAATTACTTGGGTACATGCTGCTGCTGTTGTGTTGGCAACAGGAGGTGGAGGTCAAGTATTTGCACAGACAACTAACCCAGCGGTAAGTACTGGTGATGGTGTAGCTATTGCTTGGCGAGCTGGCGCCATTTTACGTGATTTAGAATTTGTACAGTTTCATCCAACTGCTTTGACTAAAGCTGGTGCAGACCGTTTTTTGATTAGCGAAGCTGTTCGAGGTGAAGGCGCCCATTTAATTGATGATACTGGACGGCGCTTTGCATTCGATTATCATGAAGCCGGCGAACTGGCGCCACGCGATATTGTTAGTCGAGCAATTTATAGCCACCTACAAAAAAATGCCTCTGACCCATCAACGGCAAATGTATGGCTAGATATGCGCCCTATTCCCAACGAAACTATTCGCTATCGCTTTCCTAACATTGTTAAAATATGTCAGTTCTGGGGAGTAGATGTATTCTCAACTCCAATTCCTGTTGCCCCTGCTGCACATTACTGGATGGGTGGCATTGTCAGTGATTTAACTAATAGTACTAATATAAACGGTTTATATGCTGTTGGTGAAACAGCTAGTACGGGAGTTCATGGAGCAAACCGTTTAGCGAGCAATTCACTGCTCGAATGCATTGTGTTTGGCGCCCAAATGGCGAATATTAAATTAGAGCAGCTAAAAATTTCTACAATAGAGACAAATAGCGTAGATTTTACGTTAAGTGCAGTGCAACTTGAGTCTTGTCAAGTTTATCTTAATGACTTGCGCGAAAATATTCCGCGTTTGATGTGGCAAAGTGCTGGGATATGTCGTGAACAAAATCTTTTAGAAAGCGCTATTACAACTGTTGAAATTTGGCAGCGTGATTTTAATAGTTTACCGCTTAGTAGGTTTTTAGTTGCTCTGCGTCCTACTGAATGCGTATTTGATATATCTAGGGTGGAAAAGCTGTTACGACTGTGGGCAGAAACCCGCAATTTGCTTGATGTTGCTTACTTAATTCTTAAGAGTGCAGCTTTTAGAACTGAAAGCAGGGGTGGACATTACCGCACGGACTTTGCATCACCTAGTACTGACTGGGAATTACATACGCTTGTGCAAAATCAACTTTGGTATAAGTCATAAAAGTTATGAGTTATGATTTGAATTTTTAACTTCTAAGTTTTAACTCTTAACTCCTAACTAACATTTATCTTGTTCCACTGGCGTGTTCGCTGTCTGGTCCACCGTAATTAGGTGGTTCGTATTCGCTATAGGAATTTTGAAGCACCTGTACTTGATTTGAGTTTCGGTTACTAAGTTCAATATTAGTTAGACTATTTGCTGCGGCAACAGGTTGATTCAACATTCCTGCGGCATCACCTATTCTTGGAACTAATACATGGGCACCGACAAAGAACAATAGCGCGCTTGCTAATTTTAAACTAGTTACCATAAGCTTAGTATTACTCATTTGTATAGCTAAAGTATAAATACGCAACTCTTTTCACTGAAAATTTTTCTGAAAAGTGAAAAGCCTATAAACTTTTAACAAACATTTAGCAAAAATTCGAGTCTTTGTTGTTACAAAGTAAATTTTAAATTAATTACGAGTTGCTAATTAGGCATAACCAACTGAATAAAAAACTAAACCAATACTTAAGTAATACTGCTGCTGTATCTTCCCTTGCATCACCCAAAAGAGCGATATATTTATTTCATAAATAACACGCCAAAGTAATACTGCTGCTGTATCTTCCCTCGCATCACCCAAAAGAGAGATATATCCAACAGAGAGATATATTTATTTAAGAAGTAACACGTTAATGGTTACAAACCTGTCTTTCTTTCACAATATTTTAATACTACTTACGTATGAATACGTAATAAAACAAAAAAATACTCATTAAAAAATACTAATACTCAAGCAGCAATGAGTAGAATAAAAGCTATAACAATGCTAAAAATGACTATATTTTTGGCTTAAATAGTCGTAAAACACGAATTATAGTTTTTACTGATATTAAATATACAGCAGATTGCGAGTAAATGAGGTACACCAATATTTGTCGTATAAATAGGTAAAATAGAAACTCTACCTAATTTGATTAATTACTAACATTTTAGACATTTTTCAATTACTGTACCTCACCAACCTGCAATCTGCTGTAAAATAATTTATTTCAGTGTTATTACTTATAATATTTACTACCTTGTAATTAATACTCAGGTTATAAAGGTTATAAAAATTTAGTTCTGCAATGTGGGGCGCCATTTTGGCTGCTCTATTTTTGTAACAGGCAAGGATACCCATTCCACAAGGGCCTATTCTACAAGTGCCCATTCCACAAGAGGGTTTTGAATATTTTTTATTGGGAGTTTTTAAGCAAACTCATAACGATTTTTACCCATGTGTTTGGCACGATACATTGCAGCATCAGCTTGCTTGATTATGGTTTCAGTATCATGACTATTTGTAGGGTATATGCTAATACCAATACTTGCAGATACTCTGGCAACGTTACCTTCTAAGAGAATTGGTTCTGTGATTGTTAGTAGTATTTTTTCAGCGACTTTGGCGGCGACTTCTTCTTTGGGTATTGCACGTAGTATGACGGTAAATTCGTCACCACCAAGCCGTGCGACAGTATCGCTTCCACGCAGGCAGTTGTTGAGTCTGCTAGCAACAGTAATTAATAATCGGTCTCCCATCTCGTGACCTAAAGTATCATTAACTTTTTTGAACCCATCTAGGTCAATGAACAATAGTCCAACCATAAGGCTATTGCTTTGGGCCCATAAGAGTGATTCTTCGAGTTGTTCGGCGAATAGTTTGCGGTTTGGTAAACCTGTAAGGGGGTCGTGATAGGCTAAGTAACGTAAGCGGTCTTCTCGGATTTTTGACTCCTTATTGGAACGAAATAACTCTGCTTTTTCGCGTTTGAGGTCTTCTTCGATTAATTTTCGTTTGGTAATATCACGAATGACTCCTACTAAGTAGCAGTTACCAGCAGCATCTTTGTGGAGCGAACGTTTTGTGGCGATTGAATAAGTATTACCATTTTTGTCAGTAAATTGTTCTTCGGTTTCACATGGTTCTTGAGTTGTAAAAACTAAATCGTCATGAGACCGAAATGCTTTGGCTTGAGATTCACAAAAGTATTCGTAGTCACTTTTTTCTAACAAAACTTCTTTCGGATAACCTAAAAATTCGCAGTAAGCTTCGTTTAGAACAATCCACTGATACTTTTTATTTTTAACAAAAACGGGGTCAGGGATTGTGTTGATAATTTGGTCTAAAAACTCTTTGGAGCGTTTTAACTCTTCTTGAACGTAATTAATTTGGCAAGTAACGACAAACGCTGAAGCAGATAAGCTAATTAATCCAGGTATAATTGGTATCCACCAACCATCAAAAAATATTACAAACGCGCTTCCAGCTAGTACAGAACCAAAAAATATAATTATTAAAAAGCTTATGGTAGTTTTCTTAATTTGGTATCGTGTAACTACACCCAAATACCCACATACCCAAATCCATAAGTATTCGATTGGATCTGACCATACTTTGATTAATGGTCTTGAGTATAAGGCGCCGGAAATTAGTTCGCTGATAAAATAAGCTTGCAGTTCAACTCCAGCTATTGTTTTAGCTTGACCAACAAACTGACTAGAATATGGTATTTGCACATAATCTTGTAGAGAAGGTGCAGTAGAACCTATCAAGACAATGCGGTCTTTAATCCAGTTTTCTGGAACTTTATCGTTGAGAACTTCGCGTAATGGGACTTTACGAAAACCCCAATTATCTGGAGAACAAGTTGCACAGCTAGGTTTAGGGAAATTAGATATAATTTGATAGCCTCTGTTATCCGCTCCTATATACGAACCATCGTTTGGTAAAAAGCGAGGAAAAACTGCTTTTCCCAACTGTAAATACTCTGGATTACTCTGTGCTGCTAATGGTATAATACCAGTTGATTGTAAATAAAGCTTTGCGATTTTAAGTGCAAAACTTTCGTGCTTTTCACTGTATCTGTGCCAATATAGTAAACTTCGCCGTACTTTCGCATCACTGTCAAGTACTATATTATTAAAACCTACTTGGCTTGGATTTAAACCAATTGGTGGCAAAACATAATTATCTTGCTTTTGCGATAACTTCTCAATACCAACTAAGTTGGGAGCAGCTTTATAAGCAGCTAGTAGCTCTTCGTGACCAGGGTAAACTTTAAAATCTCGATAAATATCTAAGCCAATAGCGCGTGGTTGATACTTATTTAATTTCGTTAATAACTCGGCAATTGTACGGTCTGGTATAGGCCATGTACCAATAGTTCTCAATGATATCTCATCAACAGCAATAATTGTGATAGGTTGAGGATACGTTTCCAATGGACGTAACTGGAAAAATATATCTAACGCAATCCATTCAAAAAGCTGAAAAAATCCCAGTGCGCGTAGAGCAAGAATGCAGCCTGCAACTCCAAGTGAAACAAATAACTCTCTTCGATTTAAAAGATGTCGTTTCTGCTTGAACAGAAACATTTGCAGAAACTTATATCGCTGCTTACTCATTCCCAATTACCGAGTCGAGTTTTTAAACATAAAAGCTGTTTGAACAGTTACTGCTATAGCCATTACTATGGCTTATTCCATTTATAACCATTTGTCAAGTCTAATTATCTGTAAATGTAATTATTTGCGATAAAACTAAATCGCAACCATGAGAGTAGCCTATTTAGCAGCTATTAAAATATTAACTAAATAACAATTTATTACAATTTGCAACAATTATCCATAATTTGTTACAAAACTATATAGTTTCCTATAAATAAAAATACCTCCCCTAACGTTAGAGAAGGCGTAAATTTTACAAAACCTTATAAATAAGATGATTACCTAAAGTATTTGAAATTACGAGAACCAGCGTAACCAGATGTGTTCGCTAAATCATTCAAGTTCTGGACTCCACTGTAAGATTTGTTATTAATAATCCAAGTGGGAAACCCTTGAACACCAGCAGCTTTACAGTCTTGTGGTTTACCAACTGGGCTTTCTGGTGCGCATTCTGTTTTAACGTTATTATCAGTAATTACTTTGTAAGCTTCTTTACCAAACAGTAACTTTTGTTCGTGACAGTGCGGGCACCAGAAAGCAACATATTCTTTGGCGCCAACTTTAGCCAAGTGGTTTGCTAATTGAATTTCAGCTTCGCCACTGGTAGTAGTTATTTCCCAACCTGATTCTGGGTTAGGATTTGTGGTTTTGCGTGGGTCGAAGAAAATTTGTCCTCCCCCAGACCCAGTTTGTACGACAGTTACACCAGCACGATTTGGGTTAGTTGGGTCAGCATTATTTCCATTTGCAACCAAGTTATTAATGGGAGCGTAAGCAGCAAGAGTACCGATTAGCGTTACCATACCGACAATAACTGTTGTAAACAATATTTGACCGATATCGTCCCACGAACGACCAATAATAGTTAATACTAATATACTAAGTGAAAATAATGCACTTGCAATACAGTAATAACAAACAGCTTTGATTTGGAAAGCGAGCAAGTACATTAAATAACCGCTGAACACGGTCATGGCTATGCTACCAGCTAGTAATAATAGCCAGGTTATGTTTTCTAATTTTTTGCGTTGCTCTTTATTGGTTTCTGGCTTAATAGCTAATGGCGCCAGTGCAAAACCAGTCATGCTGGCATAAGCCAGAAACCCAAATATAGCTAATGGGACACCAAAAATTGTTGCCCAAGGGCTAGAGAGAACACTATCACAACCAACAGTTTTATTCACGCAGGCAACGGCGCCTCCGCTTAACTTGACGTAGCTAAGATAGCCAGTGTTCACAGCACCAAGTCCAGCTATCGCAGCAATAATTAGGCGCGAAGTGCGATGAATCCAAGGGATAGAACGACGGCGACTCATAATTTTGATCAAGGGGTTAGAATTAAAAGTGGGGTGCGTGACGCTGGGGAACAATTTTCAACCGAAGCTAATAACCTACTAGCGTCACGCACCATATAGGGAGCTAAGAATGTAGTTTTACCGAAGACGTAGACTTTTTGCCACCTTTGGAATTACTACTAGAGTTGTTACTAGAATTACGGATCATTCGGGCTGCTTCGACAAATGTAGCAACACGGTTGGGGTCGATAGTTTGCTCAATCCGCCCTTGACGTTTGAGCGAACTAGATACAATTACACCATCCGCAGCTTGCATTAGTGTAGCTATATTATCCACGCTAGCACCACTGCCTATAAATACGGGAGTACCATCAGCAGCAGCGGACGCTAATTCTAAATCTTCTAAATTTGGTGGGCTACCTGTCGCCCAGCCAGATAAAATAACAGCATCAGCTAGACCACGTTCAATTGTATCTTTGACGGCAACGGTCAAATTGGGAGAACTAAGGGGACGTGCGTGTTTAACAAGTACGTCAGCAAGAATTTTGACATCGCTACCTAATTCACGCCGATAGCGTAGTAATTGATGTGCTTCTCCTTCAATTAATCCTTGGTCGGTTGCCATCACCCCAGTTAAAACATTAACGCGAATAAATTGTGCATGAACACAGCTAGCTATTGCCATAGCGCTTTTGGCATCATTCCGCAACACATTCAACCCAATGGGTTGCGTAACTAAATTTTGAATTCGCTGCACTACTACCGTTATGGCGCTGACAACAGCTGGGTCAACTTGGTTTTTAGTAAATGGCGCATCGAAAAAATTTTCGACTATAATACCGTCAACTCCTCCACTGGCTAGAGCGGCAGCTTCTCTTTCGGCGCGGTCAATAACCGCTTTCAAACTTCCCCCCCAGCGTGGAGAAGTCGGCAGCGGCAAAAGGTGAACCACGCCAATAATTGGGGTTTGGGTTTTAAATAACTGATATAAGTCCACTCTTCAATTAAACCGCTCTTGCGGAGTCCTCTATCTAATGTCACAGCCTTCTCTATTGAAAAACAACCGTGCTGAAAGTGAAAGGGGTAGACTTTGCTATATTTTCTCAAATTTGTGCTATAAGGTTCGGTTTTCTGCCTCCTCCTTAAGGAATAATTTGAGGTCAAACATTTCATAAGACATGTTAAGATAGAAAGTGGCTACAAGAGGAGACTGCCACTTAATCAAATCCACTCTGAGTCTTACTATTTGGAAAAGTCTACACAAACGGTACACTTTCCTGTATAATGGCGACGTGATGAGTAAAGTGAGATAACAAGCAGCCCACAGCTTCCGCGCTTTTTAAACAGAGCAACGAGCTAACACCACCGCACGGCAGCATAAAATGCGCGCTTGCGATACTACCTACGGGTTGCGACTTCTTTTGGATACGCCACAGACTAGTAATAACGAACTTTCGTTCGTATAACTAGTCATCCAGAGGGCGGACTTGACTACGGGTAAATTCACAACGCATTTGCTAGCTCCGGTAGTGTACAATACATACAGCTATAAAGTTGTAGAATTGTAAAGAGTGTTAAATTTGCCCTAAGAATAAATTTGGTTTTTTCTCTGGAAACACAGAATCAAGCACAATCATAGCATGTCTCGTTACTGTAAGCAGTCTTAGCCCCTAGAGAAGGGCGCCAGACGCTTGATAAGCATTTGTAGGGATATCACTCTCGAATGTAAAATCAAATTCCACGATATAGTGAAGGGAAAATAATGCTTAACTGTTTGATAATTAACAAACGTGACAAAATAAGCAAGAATGATATTAAAATATGGGTGAAAAGCCAACGATTGCCATTTCTCATCTAGGCTGCGAGAAAAATAGAATTGACACGGAGCATATGCTGGGACTGCTTGTAGAAGCAGGTTATGGCGTAGATAGTAACGAAGAGTTAGCAGATTACGTTATTGTAAATACATGTAGTTTTATTGAAGCGGCGCGCGCTGAATCGGTTCGCACTTTAGTCGAACTAGCAGAAGCGAACAAGAAAATTGTCATTACCGGCTGTATGGCGCAGCATTTCCAAGAGCAATTATTGGAAGAGTTGCCCGAAGCGGTTGCAGTAGTGGGGACGGGCGATTATCACAAAATCGTAGACGTGATTGAGCGCGCATCAAGTGGCGAGCGAGTAAAAGAAGTTAGTGCCGAGCCAACTTATATAGCGGATGAGTTGACACCACGCTACCGAACAACAACAGAAGGCGTAGCTTACCTGCGAGTTGCAGAGGGATGCGATTATAGGTGTGCATTTTGTATAATTCCCCATCTCAGAGGAAACCAACGTTCGCGTACTATAGAATCGATTGTTACTGAAGCCGAACAATTGGCGTCTCAAGGAGTGCGAGAAATTATCTTGATTTCTCAAATTACAACTAACTACGGTATGGATATATATGGCAAACCGAAGTTAGCCGAGTTACTGCGCGCGTTAGGCAAAGTTGATGTACCGTGGATTCGGATGCATTACGCATATCCAACGGGACTTACCCCTGATGTAATTGCGGCAATTCAAGAGACACCCAATGTTTTGCCTTACTTGGATTTACCGTTACAACACTCACACCCCGATGTTCTTCGTGCGATGAATCGCCCTTGGCAAGGACGAGTTAACGATGCGATTATTGAGCGCATCAAGGAAGCGTTGCCAAACGCGGTGCTGCGGACAACATTCATTGTTGGGTTTCCTGGAGAAACTGATGAACAATTTGAACATTTGTTGCAATTTGTTCAGCGTCATGAATTTGACCATGTTGGGGTATTTACATTTTCAGCGGAGGAGGGAACACCAGCCCAAAATTTACCCAACCAGGTACCGCAAGAAATTATGGATACAAGACGGGATGCCTTGATGGCACTCCAGCAGCCGATTTCTGAAAATAAAAATCAACAACTTATGAATCAAGTTGTGGATGTGCTGATTGAACAGGAAAATCCAGAAACAGGTGAATTAATCGGTCGTTCGAGTCGTTTTGCTCCAGAAGTTGATGGGCTTGTATACGTGAGTGGACAAGCCAGTTTAGGAAGCATCGTCCAAGTTGAAATTACTGGCGCCGATGCATATGACCTTTATGGTCAAGTTGTTAGACAGTTAGTAGCTGTTCATTAGCTGTTAACTTTGCCCGTCATGGCTAGTAGATTATTTGCCGATTATAAAGATTACCCTTTTCTATTAGCCCTTATTAGCCATATCAAGTTAATTACCCATTACCAAATAAGAAGATTTAGGAGAATTAATGAATCCTTCCTTTCAAGAATTAGGTCTCTCAGACGAACGTGTACAACAATTAGAAACACTAGGTTTCACTGAACCTACGAATATTCAGGCACAAGCGATTCCACATTTGCTTTCTGGACGTGATGTTGTTGGTCAATCGCAAACAGGTACAGGTAAGACCGCTGCTTTCTCCTTACCAATATTAGAGAGATTAGACGTTAACCATCGCGCCGTACAAGCTTTAGTTTTGGCACCAACTCGTGAATTAGCGATTCAAGTTCACGATGCAGTTTCTACTTTTATCGGTAATACTGGATTGCGTACAGCAGCTATTTATGGTGGTCAGTCGATAGACCGTCAAATTATGCAATTGCGACGTGGTGTCCACATCGTCGTTGGTACACCTGGACGAGTAATTGACTTGTTAGAGCGTGGTAGCCTCAAACTTGATTATGTTCGTTGGTTTGTATTAGATGAAGCTGATGAAATGTTAAGCATGGGCTTTATCGATGACGTTGAAAAAATTCTCTCGCAGGCGCCAACAGAGCGTCAAACAGCATTATTCTCAGCGACAATGCCACCAAGCATACGTCAGCTTGTGAACAACTATTTGAATGACCCTGTTACCGTTACCGTACAACAACCAAAAGCGGCGCCGAACAAAATTAACCAAGTAGCTTATGTAGTGCCTCGTAACTGGAGCAAAGCCAAAGCATTACAACCTATTTTGGAAATGGAAGACCCAGAGTCAGCGTTGATATTTGTACGTACTCGTCGTACAGCAGCAGAACTTACAAGCCAGCTTCAATCAGCAGGTCATAGTGTCGATGAATATCACGGTGACTTGTCGCAACAAGCCAGAGAACGTTTATTAGGAAGATTCCGTAATCGTCAAGTTCGTTGGGTAGTAGCAACTGATATTGCTGCACGTGGTTTAGACGTAGACCAGCTATCACACGTAATTAACTTTGACTTACCTGATAGCGTAGAAACTTATGTACACCGAATTGGTCGTACAGGTCGTGCAGGTAAAGAAGGTACTGCAATTACTTTAGTACAGCCATTCGAGCGTCGCAAACAGCAAATATTTGAACGTCACGTTCGTCAAGCTTGGCAAGTACTGCCAATTCCAACACGCGCACAAATAGAAGCACGCTATATTCAAAAGTTACAAGAACAAGTGCGCGAGGCACTAACTGGCGAAAGATTGGCATCCTTCTTACCTATTGTTCGTGAGTTGAGCGAAGAATACGATGCTCACGCAATAGCAGCAGCAGCGTTACAACTAGCTTACGACCAAACCCGTCCAGCTTGGTTACAAACCGAAGCTGATGCAACTGAAGAAGAATTACTATCCCCAACACCCAAGCCAAAACTTCGTGGAGGTGGTGGTTCACCCCGTCGTGAATATTCAGGAGAACGTCGTGGTGGTCGTTCTTGGGATAATGGCGAAGGTGGACGTGGCGAAGGTGGACGTGGCGAAGGTGGACGTTCCGTTAAACCCAAACTTAAAGGAGGTTCTTCTTCCCCTCGTCGTGAGTCAGCAGCATCAGGTAAGAAAATAGGTTCTGTTAGCGCTGCTCAAGAATCAGCTTCTTCATAGATTTTAGGCGCCCTCTTTAAATAAAGGTTAAATAAAGGGCGCATTCCGCACTAATTAAAAACATCAACCTGCTGCAAAGCTTTTCCGGTTTAGTCTTTCTTAGATAGGATTAGCGGTGCAGCATGTTTTCATGTTTTTATTTGATAAACTAGTGAAGAGGAAGGGACGGGCAAGGATGCCCATCCCACTCACTGGTTTATTGTAAAATTTACTTAAAACTTTTTAATTGGGTCAATTAATGTTTTGTCTAGTTGATTTATCAAACCTTGATAAGTTCCCACCAAACAAGCCCAAACTTTAAGCGGTTTTTGCTCGGCATCAAATAACACAATTTTAGTTACAGTCCAAATTGCGTATTTAATGCGATGTTTTAAACTTAATAAGCGATACCATCCTTGAGCGTATTTAATATCTAAATATGTGTGATTACGACAAATGTAGTAATGCCGTAACGCCGAGTATTTATGTATATAATATTTTTTATATAAAAATTTGACAGCTAAGGGATTACCAAAATTATGCTGCATGGTAGCTTTAGTAATAATCAAATTACAATAACCTTTATATCTCAATCGCAGTCCATAATCGAGGTCTATTCCGTCAATAAATAATTCGGCACGTGGAGGAGAAATTGTTTTAGCTTTTTCTATAGAAATTAATGACCCAGAGGTAATAGGAGCGTCACATTCGTAAAAGTCTATTTTATTTATGTGTTGGCATCCAATAAAATGGTACTTTGCAAATACGGCGCCTTCAACAACTGTATTAGTTTTTACATCAATTGCAGTTGGGGCAATAATGCCAATTTCATATTGTCCACATAATCTTTGATGTGCTTCTAAAAGTATCTCCAGGCAATCTGGTGCAGGTACACTATCTTGGTCGAAAGCCCATAAAAAATCGTACTTATGAGCTTGTGCTAAATTCAGCGCTATATTCAATCCGGCGCCGATACCTATATTTTCTGGATGACGTTCGATAATAATATTTGTTGGGTTAGTAAGTGAAACAGGCTCAATACGGGAATTATCTACAATAAAAATTTTATTAACTGGAAATGATTGATTTTGAATAGCTCTAACGCAAGTTTTTACAGCTTGATTATCTTCGTAAGCTGTAATGTATGCTAAAACTTTGATTTTTTTCACGTTTTTGATTATTTTTTAATAAAATAAGACGCGATTAATCGCGTCTCTACATTTGTTATTTTTACGAATTATTTAAAACGATAGATTCGTAAATTGTTTCTAGTTCGTTTATTTGTTCTTCAATTCTTCGTATGTGTTGAGTATTAGGTGCAAGTTGCTTCTGGTATTTTTCAGGCGTCTGTTCAATTCGTTTTAAAATATGAATTAACTGGCTAATATCGTCAGGAGAAAAAATGTCTCCAGTTATACCTGGACAAATATCTTCTGCAAGTCCACCTTTATTGGAAGCGACTACCCAGACTCCTGCCAAAGTGGCTTCGCGCGTGATTAAACCAAAGCTTTCTGACCATAATGACGGCGCCACTAAAACATCAATTTGGCTATAAAAGTCAGCCATTGTTTCGTGTGGCAGCTTTGGTATCAATTGAACTGGAGTGCTACCCCAGGTTTCATGTCTTGGTAAACCTGAGTCTATAAATAAGTCAATTACAGTGACTTCTGTTTTATAAAGATTCGCTGCTGTGATGGCTTCTTTGAGAAAGTAATATCCTTTATGGACACAAATTCCACCAGCGAAACCTAAGCGAATGCGTTTTGATGGAGTTCGCGCTAGAACTGGTAATGGTTTGATGCCGTTGCGGTTGACTTGAATTTGAGTAAAACCGTTAAGACTATATAAGGAAGCTTGAAACTCAGAGACGGCGAGGATTAGTTTGGCGCGGTTTAACTGTTGTGCTAAATAGCGGCGCCGAGCAAGTGACTTATTTAAATCATCAGCGTAACGCGCGACTACTAGAGGGTCATTTTGGTGAAAATTCCTTTCGACTCCATCACGGTCGAGCATAAATTGGTGGTCGCATATCCACCACGCATCATGTACGGTAACGATGGAAGGAATATTTAAGTCACTAGCGGCTTCAAGAACTGATGCAGTTAATCGCTGTATACAGTGGAAGTGTATTAAGTCTGGTTGCGTTAATTTGAGGTATTTAGAAAAAATTTCATATACTCTTTGGTCTTGATAGCGCCAGTCGATATCGGGATAGGGAGGTAAACTTAGACGGGTAACATGAACTGAGTCTTGAAGGTATTCACATAGTTCATAACCATTGGGGTTGTGTAAGTCGTAGGTAAAAACAGAAATTTCGTAACGGTCATCAAATTTTTCTTTTAGGGTGTCAATTATATTTTTGACTAAACCTGTTGCTCCACCTAGGGCTTGAGGTGGATATAAGACATTGACAAATAGTACTTTTGTCTTGGTCTGCTTTTGTATTGCGCGGTTTTGTGATATTGCTTCTAAGATTGCGTTTTCAAGAATAATTTGGAAATTTTCTGCCATTACAGTGGGGTGATACTCCCGTAAGGCTTTTTGTTTTGCTTGATGTGCAATATGAAGACGGTATTGGCTGTCACCTATGATTTGGTCAAGTTTCTCAAACCATTCTTGTTGTGTAGAGGCAATTAAAACATCTTCACCGTCTTGTAAAACTTCTAGATACATTTTGGTATCAGTGACAACCGAAGGAACTCCCAATATTGCCGCTTCTAACCATTTGATTTCGCTTTTACAGTCGTTAAACAGGTTTGATTTGAGTGGTGCAATATTTATATCAGCTTGAGAAAGAAATTCCCAATACACTTCTAGATTACTCAATAGTCCAATTCGGTCTACTCTATCTTGGTAAGGCGCCAATAAATCTGGAAGCGTTAGATATCCGACTATGGTTAGTCGAACGTTTGGGTATTTTTCCATGATGCGGGCAATTGCTGGCGCCGCTATTAAAAAATCAGCATCGTGAGTTTTTGTACCACTGCCATAAAAAATCGATATGTAATCGCGTGTGATTTTGGGAGACTGCGTGTGCATGAATTGCAGTAGCCTGCTGTCAATTGCATTGCGGTGACACCAAACGGCGCCTTCACCAATTACACGTTCCATTTCTTCAGCAAGTGAAGGAGTAGAAGCAATGGCATAATCACATAATGTTAATGCTTCACGGTAAAGTTTAACTCCTTGTACCAAACCTTCGTATTCGTCGGGTGATACTTGTCCTACTAGGTTCTCGTATGGTTCAGGATATGCATCACCATTAAATATCAAGTCATCAATGTCAAAAAATACAATTTTATTGAGTGATTTTGCGTATTTAATTGTTTCTACTACTTCTCGAAATGCTGGCACTCGATAAAATATGGCAATATGACAAAAATGTAACTGCGCTTGTGCTTGTTTGTAATGATGCCAAGACACCCAATTAACTTGATATTTTAATGCTTGTAATTGTTCGAGTTTTTGCTGAACGCGATAGCGAAAACACTGCGGTAAGCTTTCTTCTACTATCAGTAATACTGTGGGCTTTTCGGGAATATAGCGAGGTAAGTTGATATGATGGAAGTTTTTATCTGATGATGTTGATGTTGGATGATTT
Organism: Calothrix sp. FI2-JRJ7; assembly: GCA_019359675.1. Taxonomy (GTDB): domain Bacteria; phylum Cyanobacteriota; class Cyanobacteriia; order Cyanobacteriales; family Nostocaceae; genus Dulcicalothrix. Next base: position 34,724 of record JAHHGX010000067.1, on the reverse strand, counting down.
TGTATAAAATGTTTCTTAGGTAATATTGCTTGTAATTTTTGTTGAACTTGTTTAATTTTATTTCTTGATTCGATGAATTGAAGACGAAGTTTCCAAAACTTGCTCGTCTGCATCCAGGAGACAAGTCCCTGTGATTGTGCTAATTCGGCTTGTGTTGCTTGTAACTGAGCTTTGATGTGTTCTAATTCGAGCTGGGTTGTGCGTAATTGAGTCTGTGTTTGCTTTGCCTCAAATTCACTAACCATTTGTATTGATTCCTATAATTTTTAGCTATATTTGTTTGAATTATGTTTGACTATTTATTCATTAAAAAATATTTGTGTCAGGATGCTCAATGCTTGAAATTTGCAGCTTTAATTTTGTATAAAATGTAACTGTATAAAATGTTAGTTATTCAAGCTGCCAATTATCTTTAGTAATTCTTTGACTCGATGTGAATAAGAGTGATTATCTATAACAAATTGCTGGACAGATGAAGCCGCGTAATTTCTAATTTCAGGGTTTTGTTTTACGTAAGTTATTGTATCTATTATTTCGTGCGCGTTTTGTAGTTGAAAAATATGGTCTTTTATTTCTGGGTAAAATTCTGGTATGTTGATGTCATTTGATACAATTATCTGTCCTGTACCTGCTAGGGCTGTTTCGTAAAATCTGTTGGTTGGTGAACTTTGGGGTCTTGGGTTGCCGTCACCCGAAAAGTCTCGAAATAATGTTAGCGCAAATAATGAATGGTTTTGTAGGTCGGCTAAGTCAGTAGGCGCCAGTCGAAAGTCACGTTCAAATTTGATAATGTCTATATCTGATAGTGTGTCTTGAGGTATGTGAGGATTTGTTGGCAGTATGAATCTACTAGTGAAATAGTTTTGTTTGAGTAAGCTTAGTAGTTCTTTGAGGAAGTTGGTACGGTTGGGCCAAGCTGTACCTATGAAGATTAAATCGTATAGTAGTTTTGAGGGTTGTTTGATTACTGGATGATAAAACCAGTTTTTGGATGCTGCAAGGGGAAGGTAGTAACAATGAGGATGGCTGTATAAGTTTTGGCTGGCTTTATCTGATGTTAGTACGATGTCAAAGTGTTTTGCGATTTGTTTGTTAAAGTTTATTTCAAATGGGTCTTCTGTTGTCCATAATATCCATTTGGCGTTAGACGATTTTAAGTGTTTGATTGCTGGTGATATTTGTTCTCCACCGAAGCATATTATGAGTTCGGGTTGGAAGTTTTTGATGAATAGCTGTAGTGTTTGTGGTTGAGATATTTGTATTTGTAGTGATGTTTCTTTAAATGCTTGCCATAGGGAGTGGAGTAGGTGGAAGTTGTTGTTGGTTGTTTTGGCGTTGTGGATTAATATACGGTTTATCATGAATTAGAGATTATTGATGACTTGTTGGACTAGTGTTTGTAGTCTGTGTCTATATAGGTGTTCTTTATGTACTTTTTGTTTGGCTTTGTTAGCTATGCTATGGCGTAGTTGAGGGTTGTTGATGTATTTATCTGCTAAATATGCAAATTCTTGTTTGCTGCTAAATGTTATTATTTCTTCTTGGGTAAAATATTCGTGTAGTTCTGGTCGGTCGAAAAAGACTAGTTGGAATATTCCCATTACTGCGACTTCAAATGTTCTTGGCGCCACTGTGGATGGTACTATTTCATAAATTTGATTTGCCATGTTATGGTTTCGTGATAAATTTAAGACTATTTTGCTGTTTCTATAAATTGATATTAGTTCGTCATAATCAACTTGAGTACGTGTAAAAAAGTTTTCGGTAATTTGTTTTGACCAATTTGACCCGATAATTAATGTTGAGTAATTTTTGAGGATGTCTTGCAATCCTTCGATAATATCAATACGGTTGGGAAATCCTACACCGCAAAATACAAAATCCCATTCAGGTTCTATTAGTGGTTTTAATGTATTATATGCAGATGCTAAGGGTAAATGATAAACGTTTTGAGAATGATAATAGTTACATGAGTTTTTGTCGTTACTAAATACGAAATCAACTAGTTTTGGCAATAAGTAGTTACAATCAAACTCATAAGGGTCTTCTGTTATCCAAGCAGCGACACGGGTTCCTAAGTAATGGCATGTTTGTGTGATGAGGTTATATATATCTATATTAGGTTTATAGAATGAGCCGAATAATACTATTAAATCTGGTTGTTTTGTTTTGCGTGCTTCGTATAGATAAGTTTCGCTCTGATAGAATTGAATTGTAAAATCACATTGTGTTGCTTCTAACATCAGCATTTTACGAATCTGTTGATTACTATCTAAGTGTTCTGGAAGCATCCAAATAAAATGAACGATAAAATTTGCAACGGATGTAAAGGATGTAACGGATGATTGATTCATATCTTTTGCATCCGTTGCCAAGTATAATTCACGCTGCGTTTGATTGTGGAGAGTAATCCTTGTTGTTTGTAGTATTGCCATGCTTTATATAAAAGATGTTTATTTTCAGGAATAGGAGTAATAGGTTCTTCTGGGTCTGGTAATTGTTGGACTTCTGGGTATGTTTCTATATGATGTGTTTCTATATGATGTTCTTCGATAATGACGCGCGATAGTAGTTCTAGAGTGTTAAGTTTATATTTTGTTTTTTGTATATGGGTGTAGAGTGATAAGTATTGATTAATATTAGATTCTAAGGAGGGATATTTTACTTGACTAACTCCTTTGAGCAAGTTGAGGAAACTTTCTGTAGTCATTTTTATAAAATTGTCTAATATTGTGATAATTGAACCATAATCTGTCAATTCGTAAAGGAATCCGTTTTTACCATGAGTAATTCGCTCGCGAAATGCTCCGATATTAGGCGCCACTGGAATTAAGCCGCATGACCAAACTTCGGATAAAGCTAATACAAAAGTTTCAGGCCATATTGAGGCAAATAAAGCAATATGACATTGTTGCAGTAGGTTAGGTAATTCTTCAGGAGTGTATTGTCCATGCACTTTAAGATTCTGATTTGCTGATGCTAAAATGTCTGAGTAAGGATAACGAACATCTCCATATATATGAAATTCGATATTTTGTTGTGTTGATTGGTAGTAATCAATAATTTGTATAATTAATTCTGCGCCTTTGTTAGTATCAAAGTTACCTACACAAGCAACTTTTAAAGGTAATGTAAAGTTATTTACCTTATTGGGTATATCTTGCTCTGTAAAGAAGGCGCCTATGCCTAAACCCATTATTAAGTTAAGTTTGTCTTGTAAATATGGATAAGCTATAATAAATCGATTATATTGGTCTTGACACAAATAGTGAACAGCATCAGCATAGTAAAGTATTTGTGAAATTGTATTTCTTCGGGTATTTTGCGTACCTGCTTGAAAATTAAAGTTTTGCTTTAAGCATAAATCACAAGTTGGTATAGTAATATTGGGATAATTACAAAAAATTTTGTTTTCTTTCAAAAAATTAAATTGTTGACATATTAAATAGTAATCAAAAAACGAAATAATTACCTTCGCGCCAGCTTCTTTTGCTATTAATGGTGTGTTAAGGGGAAAGCGAATTAGATGAAGGAAGTGAACTATATCAATACTTTGTTGTGTAATTAAGAATTTAAATTTAGCAAAAAATTCTTGATGTGAGTAGCAGTCAGAAGTAACGGGGTAACTTAAGTTTATTTGCTTGAAAGTTTTATTTTTTATATTCAATAATATATAATTGTTGCAGTCACTAGCTGTTTTCGTATCAGGAAATAACACGTAAACTTGATTACTTTCAGTTTGAGCTAATGCTTCAACTAAATTTATAGCGTGAACTTCTGTACCTCCGTGTGGAGCATAACCAACCCAGTTATGTATGACAAATAATAAGTTCATTACAAACAGTTTCGCTCTTTTTACATGATTACTTCTATATATATTTACATGTACAAAAATTTTGACAGTAAACAGTAATCTTTTTATTTATTTAACTTGAAAAAACTTTTGATTTTAAACCATTGTTCACGTAATTGCCAAAACTTACTGGTTTGCATTGCCACAATCATATACTCAAGGTCTTGTAGCATTGACTCTTTTTGTTGAATTTGAGAGTTTAAAACATCTATTTTTACTGAAGATTGTACTTGTTCAGTAATTGCTTCTGTTCGAGCTTGTTGCAATTCTTGTAATTTAGACTCTGTTAGTGCTAGTTCTGACTGTGTATGTTTTAATTGAGACTCTAGTTGCTCGTTTTTTTCAAGAAGCTGGGAATATTGCTCGTTTAAGCAAGTATACTGTTTTTCTAATGTAATGTATTTCTCTTCAACTGTACAAGGAAATGCTTGAATAACAAACTGTAAAGTGTCTGCTTCCTCATCTTGTTCAATTTGAGCAATAACTTCTTGATTAAAATCATCACGCTGAAAAGAAGGAACGAGATGAACGTCTGTAAAAATATCTAATTTTGTCCTATCAATTCCTTTAACTAAATATCCTGTTGTTTCAAACAATTGTTCTATAGTTTTTTTTGTAAAAAATCTTAAATGTGTATTGTCTAATATACCAAACTGTGTATATTCAAATTTACCTTGTAGTAAAGCTAAACGAATAGCTCCATGAGCAATATTTGGGATAGAAGCGACTACATAGCCACCAGGCTGTAATATATTCTTTGTATCTTCTAAGACTTTCCAAGGGTTACGGAGATGCTCTAAAACATCTCCAAAAACAGCAACGTCAAACTTTTGGTTAGGGAATATTTCTGTGATGCTGGTAAAATCTAAGTCAGCAATAATAACTTCTTGACAGTGCTTTTCTGCTTCTTGAGCTGCTTCTTGATTATAATCTACTCCTGTAACTATACAACCGTTAAGCTGGAGTAGTTGAGCTAAGTAACCAGTTGCACAGCCAAAATCAACTACACTTTTATTTTTGCCAACGAAATGTAGTGTTTTTTTCAAACTCGTATTATCTTCGAGGGATTCTTCAGTTAGTTCATTGAAAGAAGGATAATCTTTAATCAAATCTTTATGTTTTTCCATAATATTTTTTCGTTATTTTACGCTTGTTGGGTTTCGCTACGCTTCACCCAACCTACGAAGTTGTTTTCAATAGTTACATCTATAGGGTGGTCAATTAGAGCATAAATCTGTTTACCTGTTTTTGGTGGTAAAACTTGAAACACCATTGCGTTATCAATCCAATCGAAAGTTAAGGCTTCGTTATTTTCGGCGCCTGCAACAGTTAAACTATACGAAGCGGGTCTTAGTGGTAATTTAAATTTAAAATTGACAACGACTCGTTGTCTAAATTCTAGCTGCTCGATTTTGATATTTTCTTCAAATGTGTTAGTTCCAATAATCTCGTTACCGTTTTTATCACAAATATAAAACCCTAAAATACAGCTAAGGAGTTTTTCATTCGCTTTTATTTCTACAACTAGCGTTACTTCTTCATTAAAGCCAAACACGGGTGTTTCACCAGCATCTTTACCCAAATGATTGAGCATTTTTACTGTTTCAATTCTGGCTTTACCGCTTCCTCTACGTAAAATAGTTGTATCTTTATTACATTTTTCTTCTTGCTGTGTTTGTTTAGACTCGGTTGTTGATATGCCTAATTCTAAGTCTGTTAATAATTTGAGATATGTAATTGTGACATCGTTAGGCACCCCTTTGGTATATATTTGTCCATCATGAATCATAATAGCTGAGTTACATAACGTTTTAATGGCGCCGGAATCATGCGATACAAATAGTGTAGTCACACCAGAGTCCATAAGCGCACGCATTCGTCGCATACAACGGTGCTGAAACACGATATCACCCACAGCTAGCGCTTCATCAACAATAAGTACTTCGGGGTCTACATTTACTGCAACTGCAAACGCTAAACGGACAAACATCCCACTAGAATAAGTTTTTACAGGTTGGTCGATAAAATCACCAATATCAGCAAACCCAGCGATGTCATCAAACTTATTTTCAATTTCGTTTTGACTCAACCCTAGTAACCTGCCGTTAAAAAATACATTTTGTCTTCCGGTAAATTCTGGGTTAAAACCACTGCCTAACTCCAACAGCGCTGATACTCTACCCTTAACTACCACTTCTCCTGTAGTAGGGGTCAAAGTTCCAGCGATAATTTGTAGCATTGTGCTTTTACCTGAACCGTTACGTCCAATAATTCCCACTGTCTGACCTTTGGGGATATCCAAGTTAATATCGCGCAAAGCAAAAAACTCCGAACCTTTATTGGAGTGGGGCAATAATAATTCCTGAAGTCTATCCATTGGACGTGCGTAACGCTTATAGCACTTGGATACAGAATGAAGTGAAATTGCGATTTCCTCACTCATTAACAAATACCTTAATGACTATATAACTATTATTTCAATACAAAAGCAAAAAGAAAAGGACATCGCTGTCCTACTTCCGTTTACCTTTTTCCTTTTTCTACGAAATTACAACACATCCGCAAAGGCAGGACGCAGGCGCCGATAAACCCATAATCCGCAGCAAAATAATACAAAGGATATCGTCGTCGCAACTCCCCACTCTCCCCAGTGCTTAACTTCACCATTTAAAACGATATCACGGTAAAATTCGGCAACTGCGGTCATTGGATTTAACCAAAATATCCAAGTTCGTAGTCCTTCGGGAATTGCTGTGGCAGGGTAAATAATTGGTGTTGCGTACATCCAAATGTTTAATAATACACCTAAAGTTTGTGGAATGTCTCGTAAAAATACAGTTAAACCAGCAGCTAAATAACCCATTCCTGCGGTTAAAAGCAACTGCGTTAACCATACCAAAGGCAACAGTGCCAAAGTCGCATGTAAGGTATGAGAACTAAAAGCGACGAAAACAATTAGAACCACTAAACCAAAAGAGCTTTCGATAAAAGATGACAAAATTGGTACTAAAGGCAGCAAAGACAGAGGGAATACAACTTTTTTGACTAAATTAGGCTGTCCAACTACTGAGTTTGCTGACTGTACTAAACCACTAGAAAAAGCAATCCAAGGCAACAAACCAGCAAATAGCCATAAACCAAAAGTAAAGTTATTATCAGGCAAAGCTTTGAGAGTTAGTTTGACTTTAAGTACAAACGAGAAAACATATGTATAAATTAATAGCTGTGATAGTTGATTTAATAGGGGCCAAAGATTTCCTAGCACAGAACCTTTATAGCGTGCTTCCAAATCACGTCTTACCAGCGTTCGTAGCAAATCATATTTTGCCAGAAACTTCTCGTTAACAGGCAGCAAACGCTTTAACTTTCTAAGTTTGCCACTAATACGCTGAACTTCCATAAATATCTCCTAGTCCTCACACACACAAGGCTATTGTCTCAAATGAATCAAGTTATCGTCTGCTCTCTGAAACCTACTCAAACTTGCCTACTCTCAAGCTTCAATAATTTTGACGTTCAGTTCCTGCTTCAACCAAGGGAGTCGGCTCCTTCTTGTCCACAAGCGTTTTCCTTGCATATCAAGGCTTCAACCCCAAGCCAGGGTCACTACGATACTTTAAATTGTGTCAGGATGCTTTCTTTTTTCTAGACTTTTTAATGCTTTTTTTCTCTTTGGGTTTGGCAAGATGATTATCTCCTTTTTCCAAATTAATTGCTGCATTTAAGTCACGGTCTATGGAAAAAGAACAAGCACCGCAGTTAAAAACACGTTCAGATAACTTCATATTTTGAACGTGTCCACATCTGGAACAAGTTTTAGAACTTGGATACCATCTATCCACAACCTCTAATTCGGTTCCGTAGTGTGATTGCTTATAATCAAGCATTCTCCGGAACTCATACAATCCCAAGCTTGATATAGCTTCTGCGAGTTTATGATTAGCAACCATCCCGGATACATTCAAGTCCTCAACTCGGATTGTGTAATATTTCTTGCTAATAAGAGTCGTGGTTTTTTGCAAGAAATCTCTACGAATATTTGCTATTTTCAAGTGTTTTCTTGCCACAGACTCAAAAAACTTTTTCGCATTTAAGGACGCACGCACACCTTTGTTTCTATTACCAAATTGCTTATTCCGATTCCGCCACTGTTCCTTACTTAGCTTGGTTTTCGCCTTCTTTAAGGAACTTGGTGCTGAAATTGTGGAACTATCTGATAACGTAGCAAAGGTTTTAATACCCAAATCAATACCAACTTTTTCTACTTTGTGTATGATTGGTGGAACACGGTTCGCATCGATGTTCGAGGATACAAACCATTTATCCGCAGTGCGAGTTACGGTAAAAGTTTGGGAAGAGTAGTAATAATTAACTAACTCCAGTGACCGAACCGTACCGTATCCAGGTAAATTAATTTTTCTACCAGGTTCGATTACAACTCGGTTTGTAAATAGTAAAGCTGGCTCTCCTTTTTTAGGATAAACAGCATTGGCTTTATAAAGACTGAATTTATCTCCTTTCTTTTTTGTTGCCAGAATTGGAAACTCGCTTAATCCTTTACGCCACCTTGCAACAGCTTCTCCCAAATCCTGAAAAGCTGATTGATAAATGGTGCTGGAATAATTTCTAGTCCAGGCATATTCAGGTAGAGTCATGACATGGTTCGTAAAAACTTTTTTGATTTCGTTTAAACGAACAGAGTCAGAAGCTTTTATACCCTCAAAACCCCAAGATGCTTTCAACATCTCTAACCCGAAGTTATAAACAAATCTCCTAAATCCTGCCATGCCTCGCATTAAAGACGTTTCCTTCTTATTTAACTTTAATTCCCTCTTTAATGCGTACATAGTACTTGACGAATCATCCTTTTTTTTAGTACTATAGCCAGAATAGCCAGCACTTCTGAGAAAGTCAATAGGGTAAATGAAAAAAATTAAAGATGTTCCAGCTTTATACGATGAGATGAAGAAAGGACACGAAATACACCTAACAGATACAGTTTGGAATGAGCTAAAAAACAGAGCTAAAGATAAAAAGCTCAGTGTCAGTGAATATGTTGAGAGATGGGTTAGAGGAGTTTTGGAGTCGGAACCTGCTCAAAATAAAGAAGTATGATAAAGTTTGATTAAGTTTTAGCGACTAGTAAACATTTTCAAGTTCCTATATTGTGGCAGATTCAGATAAACTGAGTCTTGGTTTACTGCATAGTTTATATAGTTGGCAATGGAAATCGGACAAAGAGTTAAAGTATATCGTTTACGCGACCGCGTTAGTGCTACAACAGCTAAAAAATTAGGACAAACCGGCATAGTCCAAGGTTATAAGATGACCGATTCTAGCGGTGTTGGTGTTGTAGTACTGTTTGATGACAATTATTCTACCTGGTTCTTTGAGGATGAACTCAAAGTCGTGTAGAAGGGCGTAATCCGCAGAATTTCCCATAGGGATTAATCGTGTGTAGAGACGTTACGTGTAACGTCTCTACCACGGTTTACAACTTTGGGGGAAGTCAACAGCCCCATTAACAGTGCTAAGTTGTGAGTGCTGCACTACATTTACGAGTATAGGAATTATTTCAATGGCGTTGATATTAACATTTTTAGGTAAAAGCAGTACAGCGCGGACTAAAATTGCAATTGCTGCTGCAATGAAACAAGCACGTGAGGGTAAGCGTGTACTTTTAGCTGGAAATTCAGAACCAGCAATGCAAATTCTTTTAGGAACAACTTTATCTAACGAACCTCAAGAAGTTGCACCCAACTTACAAGCAGTGCAATTTCATGCCAGCACGCTACTTGAAAGCAGTTGGGAAGAGGTAAAAAAACTGGAAGCGCAGTATCTCAGAACACCCTTCCTAAAAGAGGTATACGGTCAAGAACTTGCTGTATTACCAGGAATGGATGCAGCTTTGGCTCTCAACGCAGTTCGGCAGTATGATGAAAGTGGTAAATACGACACCATTGTTTACGATGGTAGTGGTGACTCTACAACTTTACGATTACTCGGTTTACCTGAATCATTAAGTTGGTACGTGCGACGATTTAGACAGTTATTTGTTAACTCTGATTTAGGCAAAGCTATTTCTGAATCACCTTTAATTCAACCTTTAATCAGCACATTCTTTAATATCAACTGGATGTCAGATAACTTTTCGCAACCCACCAACATGGCAAATAACTTACTCGATAAGGGTAAAGCTGCACTTGCCGACCCAAAGCGAATAGCTGCTTTTTTGGTGACAAACGATGACCCAGTTGAAATTGCATCTGCCCGTTACTTATGGGGTAGCGCACAGCTAGTAGGGTTAACTATAGGGGGTGTTATACTTACAGGCGCCGTTTCTAATCCAACTTTAAACGAACAACTAAAAGAACAATTTGACCTTTTAACTATTACCACAGTCAACGATGCGACCGAAGGGCAGTGGCAATCAATGATAGACACATTACCCGACTTCGTAGCACAAGCAACACTTGCACCTCGTCCAATGGAAATAGATACAGGTGCCCGTCAAGTACGTTTATTTTTGCCAGGATTCGACAAAAAGCAAGTTAAACTAACTCAGTACGGTCCAGAAGTAACCATAGAAGCAGGAGACCAGCGTCGGAATATACTTTTGCCACCTCCATTGAGTGGAAAACCTATAACTGGCGCCAAATTCCAGAATGGTTATTTGATAATCTCATTTTAAGGCAACGGAAATTTTGGTTCCCTTTGCAAAAAAAAAGCTTATGTCAGAAACACCGATTACCCCATCTACTGAAGAAATAAACGCTACTGTAGACCGCAATGCTAAAACCAGACAATTGCTTGGCATGAAAGGTGCCGCATCTGGTGAAAGTTCGATATGGAAAATTCGCCTGCAATTAATGAAGCCGATTACGTGGATACCCTTAATTTGGGGTGTTATATGCGGCGCTGCTTCGAGTGGTGAATTTACATGGACACTGGAAAACGTTCTTAAGTCATTGGCTTGTATGTTGCTATCGGGACCACTGATGGCAGGATATTGTCAAATAACAAATGATTATTACGACCGAGAAATAGACGCAATAAACGAACCCTATCGTCCCATACCCTCTGGAGCAATTTCTATACCCCAGGTATTGACGCAAATTTGGGTATTGTTAATAGCAGGTTTGGTATTAGCGTTTGCTCTCGATAAATGGGCAGGTAATAGTTATCCTACAATTACAACTATTGCCGTTATCGGCGCCATTATTTCATATATCTACTCGGCGCCACCTTTAAAGTTAAAACAAAATGGTTGGCTCGGTAGCTATGCACTTGGCGCCAGTTATATAACATTCCCTTGGTGTACGGGTCATGCATTATTTGGCTCACTGCACTGGCAAATAATCGTTTTGACTATGTTTTACAGTTTAGCTGGCTTAGGTATTGCCATAGTCAACGACTTCAAGAGCGTAGAAGGAGATGCCAAACTCGGTTTGAAATCACTGCCAGTAATGTTTGGTACCAAAACTGCCGCTTGGATTTGTGTGTTGATGATTGATATATTCCAAGCTGGAATTGCAGTTTACCTTATTTCTATTCATCAGCAACTCTACGCAGCAATTTTGTTACTGCTTGTAATACCGCAAATTACATTCCAAGACATGTACTTTTTACGTGACCCATTAAAGAACGACGTAAAATACCAAGCATCAGCACAACCGTTCCTCGTTCTGGGGATGTTGGTGACAGGTATTGCAATTGGTCATGCGGGATTGTAGTTTTTAGGCTTGCTTTGAATCATTAATGTAATTCATGATTGTAGAGACGCGACATGTCGCGTCTCTACATTTTTGTGTATAAATTGCTAATTATAACAATCTCTCTCTAGTGGGAAGTTAAAAATATATAATCCAGATTACATAGTATTTATACTACGTCTTGTATTTCAAGCTACTAACTGAGCATATTGCTGTGTTACAAATAATTCTAAACATAATTAGGCACATTCAACCTTTTCTCGTCCCCATTTGCTTTGTAGGCGCCTGGGGCTTAATGATTCTCTCGATTTGGAGTATTTGGTTAGCCGCACGTGATAGTCTATCGACAGCAAAGCAGATGCATCAAATACCCTGTACTGGTTGCCAATACTTTACTGCTGACTATCGACTCAAATGTACTATCCATCCTTCTATCGCAAGCACCGAAGAAGCAATTAGTTGTATGGATTATCAACCCAAAACAAATCCTATGTTTTACTAATTTCGAGTAAAACCTTCATAACACCCTTTGTTTTCGCTTGTTCAAATGCAGTAATTCCTTCATCCAGGGAAAATATTGAATGAATGAGCGGTTTAACATCTATTTTTCCTGTCGCTAACAGTTCAAGTGCTGGTGCAAATGGGCCGCAACGTGAACCAATTAAAGTAATTTCATCAACAACTAAAGCTGAAGCATCTAAGCTAAGATTACCTGCATAAGTGCTTTTTAACACTAATATTCCGCGCGGACGTAAAGCGCGACGAGCGATATCGAAGCCTGCACTATTGCCTGTACATTCAACGGCAATATCAAAGCTACGTGTTTGTACGTCATCAACATAGCTAACTTTAATACCTTTAGCTTCTAAATTAGCTAGCTTATCGGCATGGCGCCCAATAGCTAACAAATCGCAACCAGTAAGCGCGAGTGTTTGAGCAACCAATTGTCCTAATTTACCATCTCCTACGACCACTACTTTGTCATCAGAAGAAATTGAGATTTGCTGCTGAATTTCTAAAGCTGCTGCAATAGGTTCAGTGAATGTTGCCACATCTGTCGGAACATTATCCGGAACTAGATGTAAATTTGCTACAGGTAAAGATAAATAATCAGCAAAGGCGCCGTTACGGTTAACAATACCTAATACCGTGCGGTTTTCACAATGAGTTGGAATACCTCTGAGACAATAACGGCACTTTCCACAAGCAGCATTAATTTCGCCAACTACCCTTTTATTAATTAAATTATCAGGTCCTCGCTCAACGATACCTACAAATTCGTGGCCTAAAATACCACTGTAAGGATAATAACCGCGCGTCAGTTCAAGGTCAGTGTTACATATACCCGCTTTACATACTCTTACCAAAGCTTCTTCTGAACCAGGCTCAGGAACTGGTATATTAGTACGCAGTTCAAGCTGTTGATTTTCTAACCAAAGTCCTTTCATAAGTGTAAAGTACCAAATAGCCCGCATTTACCGATATGCTAATTCTAAATGGTGCTACACAATGAAGAAAAGCTTTACACTAAACTTGACGCGAGTATTTGCCCTAACACTAGGATGCTTTGTACTTTGTACTTTACCAGCAGGCGCCTTACAAGAAAATGCAAAAACCTGTGAAACTCGTTTTCCCCTAAGTAAATGCGTTAACAGCGTTACTCAACTAGTTTCCCAAATCGCACGAGCGAACGTAATATATCTAGGAGAAACGCACGATAGCGCTAAAGACCATGAAAACCAATTAAAAATTATTCAAGAACTACATAAACGAAACAAGAAAATTGCCATAGCAATGGAAATGTTTCAGCGTCCCTTCCAAAACGTTATCAATGACTACCTAGCAGGTAAGATAACTGAAGCAGAGCTAGTCAAGCAAACAGAGTATGAACAACGTTGGGGTTTTGATTGGAAATTATACGCACCCATTGTAAGATTTGCCAAAGAGAATAAAATACCTGTTTTAGCAACAAACACTCCTTCAGAAATTACCCGTAAAGTTTCGCGTCAAGGTTTAGAAAGCTTAACACCCGAAGAACGCAAGCACATACCACCATTTTCAGAAATTCGCACCTCTCCCGAAGAATACCGCAAAATGGTTTTAGCGGCATTTGAAGCGCATCAAAGTGCAGGACATGGAAAAAGCAAAAGTGCAGAAAGATTTTTTCTTGCCCAAGTTCTATGGGATGAAACAATAGCAGAAAGCATTGCCAACTTCATAAAAGGTAATCGCGATTATCAAGTAGTTGTTTTAGCAGGACAAGGACACGTCGTCTACGATTATGGTATCCCTAGTCGTGTAGAACGGCGCCTGCAAGGAAAACAAATAACTCAACATTCAATATTATTAAGTCCCCCAGACGATAATCTACCAAGAAACAAACAAATAGCTGATTTTATATGGCGGTAGGGTGCGTGAAAGCCATTACAATCAACAATTGAAACAAAATATTAAAGTCCTTTCACGCACCAGGTTAGTCAATTTCAAAAACACGAGTATAATAATAAACCGAGTCAATTCGTAAGGTTTGTATATGAAACCCGGTTTACAAAAAGGACAACTTATAAGGTGGAAGGATGACCGGGGGTTTGGATTTATACAACCTGCGGATGGAAGCAAAGAAGTCTTTTTGCACATCTCTGAACTTAAAGACACAAGTCGGCGCCCAGTAGCAGGTGATACTATTCACTATCACGTTGTGCCAGAAAAAGGCGGAAAACTTCGTGCAAGCAAAGCTTACATTGAGAGTGGAACACCCAATGTAGTATCTTCTAGTAAGAAAGCTGTATATAGAACTGGGTCTTCATCTCGATTGCCAGTATTCAAAACAATATTAGTATCTAGCGTACCATTAATTGGGGCAGTACATTTTGCATTAACAACTACCATTGTGTTCCCACTCATTCTTTATGCTGTAATGAGTTTATTGACTTTTGGGCTGTACGCTGATGATAAATCTCGTGCGAAACAAGGAAAATGGAGAACTCCAGAAAATACGTTACATCTATTTGAACTAGCAGGTGGATGGTTTGGAGGATTTATAGCTCAACAAACTTTACACCACAAAAGCAGTAAAAGTTCATATCAGGCTGTATTCTGGACAATTGTTGTAATTCACTACACGCTTTGGTTAGGATGGCTGCTTTTTGGTAAATCTTTATTAAGATAGCCACCCATAAACTTTTGCTAGAAATAGAAATATAGATAGTAGGTGGTTATTTGAGTAGGGGCAATGATGACAGGGCAAGATAAGTTTAGTTTAAAATCTCAAATATCTAAAAGCGAAGATTCTAAAGATTGGTCTTGGCCATTTTGGTTTGCCGTACCATTTTATCCTTACGGCAGGCGCCGGACTGTAAAAAGCGAAGTAATAAAAGATACGATTTGGACATTCGACCAGCTTCACGGTATTCTTTATACAATTACACCGATTCGGATGACGGTTGTAAAGTTAAAAGCGGGTGGTCTTCTTGTATATGCACCTGTGGCGCCAACCCGTGAATGTGTCCGTATGGTTAATGAGATAGTAGCGAAGCATGGTGATGTTAGATACATAATATTACCAACTAGTTCAGGTTTAGAGCATAAAGTATTTGTTGGCCCCTTTGCGCGATGTTTTCCTACCGCACAAGTATTTGTTGCCCCTCACCAGTGGAGTTTTCCGTTTAATTTACCGCTTGGTTGGTTAGGGTTTCCTCAAAAAAGAACTCAGGAATTACCGACCAATGTAGAAATGGCGCCTTTTAAAGACGATTTTGATTATACGGTGTTAGATATAAACCTTGGACGTGGTTCTTTTGTAGAGGTCGCAATGTTCCATAAAAACTCACGCACATTGCTTGTAACAGATTGTGCATTATCTATTTCTGAAGACCCACCAGAGATAGTTGAACTAGACCCATATGCTTTGTTGTTTCATGCGCGAGATAATGCAACTGAAGTTGTAGAAGACAACGCAGCTAACCGTCGTAAAGGATGGCAGCGTATTGCATTGTTTTCAATTTACTTCCGTCCAAGTGCTTTGCAAGTAGCTGGAACATGGGAGTCACTGCGCGATGCTTTAAAAGCACCCGATAAATCTAGAAAAGCATACTTTGGTTTCTTTCCATTTCGGTGGAAAGACAACTGGCAAAAATCTTTTAAGGCTTTGCGTGGTTATGGGCGCCCATTTGTAGCACCCATTTTACAAACCCTAATTTTACCACAGGCGCCAAAGCAAGTACTCGACTGGGCAGACAAAATAGCCACATGGAACTTCGCGCGTATAATATCTTGTCACTTTGACTCACCAATTCAAACAACACCGCACGAATTTCGCAGCAGCTTCGCTTTCCTCGAACAAAATTCTTCTACAAGTCAAGCATTTGGATGTGCAAATGAACCTTTAGTAGAAGAAGACTTTAAATTTATTAAAGAACTTGAAGCAAATCTCGTCCAACGTGGTGTAGCTACCCCACCCAAGGAAAAAGTTTAATGTTTGTTATACTTAATCTCTTGTGGAACGGGCATCCTTGCCCGTCCAACATTTAGGGCAGGCAAGGATGCCTACCCCACAAGAAAAAGTTATGTATTTTTTAAACTGCTTAAAAAAGACGGCGCCGAATTTCTTCTTCTGCAATAAGAATATTTTCTTCTATAGGTGAGCCATCCTCTCTAAATAGTCGAGGCATAGTTTTCCACTTCAAACTAGGATGATGAAATAAAAACCGAATAGCTTCCATATCATCTGGATGTTCCAAAACATACATTCGGAGTTCAAGTAAGCTCATTTCTTGAAAATTCGGTTTCATTGATAAAGCTCCACATTTCATTGAGCATTACTATAATAACTTTATTTAAACAAACTATACTCGTCCAAATCTTCAAATTTACCTCTATGATAAACATGTTGCGGAAAAGTACCTTCGTAGCTCATGCCAATTTTCTGTAAAACTTTGGCAGAGGCAACATTACGTTTTAAACAAGTTGCATAAATTCGATTGAGAGACAAAACCTCAAATCCAAACTGGATAATGGCTTGAGATGCTTCTGAAGCATATCCTTGTCCCCAGTAAGCTTGTCCAATCCAATACCCTAATTCTGCTTGCAAATGATTAATAGTAAGACCAACAGCACCAATCAGTATTTGCTCATAATGAAGAATAATTGCAAAATTAGCTGCTGTACCCGCTTCATAATCAGGTTGATGCGTAGCAATCCATTGTTCTGCTATTCCATCCTCAAACGGATGTGGAATATTAAGCGCAGTTGCTGCAATTGCATCCGAACCTGCTAGCTGTTGAACAAGTGGTGCATCTAAGAAGGTAAACGGTCTTAGAATTAGCCGTTTCGTTGTTAGTTCTGGTTGTACGTTTGTTATAAGCATTGTTTAGTTACATGTAATTACTAGGTGTTATGTTACTGAATTCAAACTGTTTAATTTTGTCTCAGCCATATTTAGCTTAAGAATCGATACGAACTGTTGTGCAATTTCTCTGTGTTGACGCGCGATTGCTAGCTTTATCTTCCCTGCGCTATTTTCTGGAATCTGGCTTATTGTCTCCATACTTCTCGTTTGAATAATTAATTTAGTGCTGAACCAGTTCGTGTTTAGATTAACTTCGCAAAGTTCATAAATCGGGATTTGCACTTTATGAATTACTGATTTTAGTAAACCGAATAAGTTATCTTTAACTTCAAATTCAAGCGTTAGTTCGGTAGCATTGATAAGCGCAATGCCATTGACCGTGGCAAACCCTTGATAGGCGCCTGGTATTGAGAACGGTAAACTATAAATTTCTGGTAACATAAATTTTCTCTTTTCACTGTTGCAGTGTTTTACATGTTGATTGCCGTAGGAACAACTGGGTGTTATACTTTTGCGGTTTGCCAATTGAGAGCATCCAGCGGTCATAAGAAGCGCGTGCTAGCCATTCAGCATTAGAGATTTTTGACGAAGCTCCGGACGACAACTCATAGGCACGACGGAAATGGTCGGGGCAAGTACCATGTTGTAAAATTAGTGCTGCATGGTATTGTGCTTCGGGTGTGTTAATAAGTTTCTGCTTATCAATGATGATTACTCGCTGTAACCTAGCTTGGTCACGATTGGAATTGAATAAAATAAAACTTGTCTCTCTATCATGCTGGTCTGTGTGGGACAAATAGCGTAATTCATCACTTACGGTTATAGTGTTTGTTGGCAATGCAGGAGGTGCAAGTCTAATTAAATTCGCTGTCGCGAGCATTATTACACCTGTTAACATTGGTGCAAACCCGAATAAAAGTACTTGTACGCGCGGATGTTGTCCCCGCAAATGCAAAAGCACTAAAAGTAAAGTTAAACTCAAAAGAACTAAACCTGCCAAAATTACCAGCAATAACCCAGAAAGACCACTAGTCTTCATTGTTCCACCTGCAATAATGGCAGCAACCAATCCAATTACTACTAGCAATTGAGTATGTTGTTTAGTGTGTATAAGTAGCATCCAGGTACTAGTTGCGACCCAAACACTAAGTAAAGTGAATAGAACAGCGCCCCAGTATGAAGAGAGTGAAGGAAGTACAAAGAAAGCGCTTACGTATGTAATTAAACTTAAGGTAAAAAATGAACCTGCCAACACGAGTAAAGTATTAACTGTTTTTTGCTGGTAGGTTGCTCGAATTAAACGTCTGCTCATTTGCCCTTACCAATCTCGGTCATATTCTCTGTGATTTCTAGGGCGCCGATTATCTCTAAAACAGATTCGTCGCGTTTGATCTGCTGCAACCCATCCGCTTACTCGGTCTGAGTCAGGCATATAAACTTCTAACCAATTACCTTCCTGACTAATCACATCAAACTCCGTGCCATTGGGCACCATTTTGATTAAATTATTAAAGCGGTTTTTAGGGGACGAGCGCACATCAACATATCCATCCCAATGTTTTGCCACCGTCCGACACGAGCGCGCTTGGGCTATTTCTGGGGTAGTGAGAGAAGATGCAGCAATAATAGTTACAATTAAACCCATACTGGATAAATAACAATTCATAATTGATAAATCCTCCTATTTCACATAACTAGGGGTTGCTCAAAGATAAGCGTGATTCACCCCTGATAATTGAATAGTAAACTCGCAATTTAATTGCTACTTCCCCAAATTGGCTTCGATGAGTTGACTCACCCGATCGGGTGAGCCGATAGATTAATCGACTCGCACAATTGTGTGAGCTAGAAGTGCGAATCGTTCGAGGGAGGTTGAATCTTAACAGCCAGAAATACTATACAAATATCTAAATTTTATTGGAGGATTAAAACAATGCAAACATCCAATCAAGTTCAAAATATTCGCCCTTTCCCTACTTTACGTAATGGAGATAAAGGCGTAATGGTTATTCTTTTGCAAGATTATTTAAATTATTACGGTAACAATCTTGCACTTGATGGAATTTTTGGTTCACGCACAGAAAACGCCGTCAAAAACTACCAAGATAGAAATAACCTACAAGCAGACGGTATTGTTGGTAGTCAAACTTGGAATGGATTATTTTCTGGATATTATCCACGAGTTTCTCAGCCTATTTTAATTCCTGGTAGTACTGGTGATAGTGTTAGATTTTTACAGCAGCGTTTGAAAAATTTAGGCTATGCGCTTACTGTTGATGGAATTTTTGGACAGCGTACTGAAGCTGCTGTTAAAGAAATCCAAGGTGTACGTGGTATCCCTGTACATGGCATTGTGGAACCAAAAACCTGGAATGCGTTGAATCGTTAATGCAAATTTTTATAGGAGGCGGGCATCCTTGCCCGCTCCACAAGAAAATATTAGACATTAGATAATAGTAAAGAGCAGTAGTTCATCAAAGCAAAGCGATGAAAAGCTTATCTAATATTCTATTAATTAAAATACCTGGAGTGCGTTGGCTTTCGATGCTTCGCACTCGCTTTTCAACCAAATCAACAGCATCGCCAGATTTTTTAAGATGGCGCCAACAGTTTTTGTTTGACCGGGTGGGGTTGCTAGCGTGGGTGCTTATTGTTGCTCTGTTGCTTGCTACAGCTTTAAGCATATTGGTTATTATTCCCAGTTTAAATGCAACTGGAGAAACGAAGCAGGCACTTAATGCCAGAAGATTTTTGAATGATATTCCAGATGCTGCCATTCAAATTTTAAGTATTTTATTGTTTTTGATTATTAGACATTATCGTGGGCGCCGTTCTCCTGAAGTGTTATTTTTAATACTTAATTGGATGGTGCTGTTACCACCGCATCTGCACGCGCTAATACGAGGAGAAGCTCAATTTGATTCAGGTACTTGGCTTGTAGTTTACGCAATGCAAGCCATTTTAGTGCCTGTGCATTGGCGGTTGCATATTATTTCACAGTTAGTTGTAGGCACCTGTGTTACCGTTGAAATGGTAATGGGTTTACGTGATTCTGACGTTACATTAGTAGCAGATTATATCTTCGGTGGATTTTTGGTATTGCTAATTTGTGCTGTTGCTGATTTAGGTGTGTTTCTTTACGAACGTTCGTTAAAACGAGAATTTGACTTACGGCAACAAATTCAGGTCTTTCTCCATGCGGTATCACACGATTTACGCAATCCTGTATTAGGGATGGTAATGACTTTAAAGAGTTTTTTACAACCATTGAGTGAAGATGCTCGAATTCCAAAAGAACTATTAGAGCAAATGATAGCTAGTGGTGACCGTCAAGTTGAATTGATTAATTCGTTACTAGAAGCACATGCAACTGAGTTACATGGAATAGTACTACATACCAAACCTATTAGTTTATATGTATTAGTTGAATCGATTATCGAGGATTTTCAACCGTTCTTTGAGCAATCAAAAACAACGATAACACAATTAATACCTGCTGACTTACCTTTTGTAAATGCTGATGCGCTTCATTTACGTCGCGTTTATGAAAATTTAATTTCTAACGCTTTACATTATAACCGTGCTGGTTTAACTATGACCTTTAGTGCGGAGGTGGTTAAACAGGAGAGACGGGCGAAGTCAAATCTTGAATTTATACGTTGCACCGTCAATGATAACGGAACCGGAATGACAGCTATGCAGTGCGAGCGAAGCTTTAATCTTTATAGTCGTGGTTCCGACAGGCGCCAGTCACTCAATCTGGGTTTAGGACTTTATATGTGTCGGCAAATTATCACCGCTCACGGTGGTGAGATTGGTGTTATGTCTACTTTAGGAAGCGGTTCCGAGTTTTGGTTTACATTGCCTTTAGCTTAGGATATGGCGCCCCTTTTATAAATATTAAATACATTTTGCAATTTTTTGTAGTATATAGAGAGTATCTACTAGATATTTCGCTGGCTTTCCATGCCTTAAGATTTTCAAATTTAAGTAACTGTATGAAAAAATAGCGGTGTTTGGCAATGCTGGAGGCGGTAAATCAACTCTAAGCAAGAGGTTATCAGAAATAACTGGTTTGCCACTTTACGTTTTGGACAAGATAAAAAATCCTGAAGGAGACACTGAGATTCCACATGAAGACTATAAGCGCGCTCATCAACAAATTTTAGCTACTGACCGATGGATTATTGACGGGTTTGGTTGCATGGAAACCATCTGGCTACAACTCAACGAGGCAGATAGTTTGGTTTTTGTCGATTTACCACTATATATACATTTTTGGTGGGTAACAAAACGACTAATTACAGGTTACTTTAAACCACCAGAAGGCTGGCCCGACAAAAGCCCAATATTGAAGAGTTCGCTACTTAGCTACCGCGTACTTTGGCTATGTCATAAACATTTAACTCCAAAATATCGTGAGTATATCGAGCAAGCAAAAAGCGCCAAAAGTGTTTATCATATTCGCACGACTAAACAGATTTCGCAATTTTTTGAATTAATTGCAAATGATAGTCCCAATGACATTCAGCCACCGCGACTATAAAATGCGCGCGTGGTGAAATGGACGCAGTAAATAAATTGCATAAATGAATAAAGCAACCGAGCCGCCCACACTTAGTGCGATGGAAACGTAAGCCGGAAGCAGAGTAAAGTCTCCCAACAAATTTGCTAGTGCATGGAATAGAATCGCTGTCCAAATAGTATTAGTACGAAGTCGTATAGCTGCAAAAAGAAAACCATCTACTGTTGCTGATAAAATTGTCAGCAGTATAGAGCAAATTGACAAATCAAATAAAAGTCTTACCCAGTGTGATAATCCAAATAATAGGGACGAAATTAATGTCGCGCGCATCACACCAGACGGTAACAATGCTCGTAATATTACACCTCGAAAAATAGCTTCTTCGCTAAATCCCGTTAGAAGTTGAGCAGATAGAACAAAAGCAACCGTATTAAAATCTAAAATTATAATCCCATTACTAAAATAAAGTACAACAAAAAGCAACGGCAACCAAAGCAAATGTAGAGAACGCCACTGTCGGAAACTATTAAATCCTGATTTATGCCACCATTTTAAATTAGTTAATAAAATAACGGCATAAATTGCGAGGATTACTTGCAATACAATTCGCTGTGTCATCATTGGAAAATTTGGAGCAAGTCTTTGACATAGTATTATTCCAATAACTGGAAGATGTTGAAAAATAAAGATTGTTAACACAAATTTAATTGGATAACGCTGTGCAAATTTATGCAGTTTTTGTTGGTTAATTAACATGATTAAATCCTTTGAAGTTAATTTAAGTGTTCTAACATCAGCATCTCCAATTTCATAAATTGGTGCTTCGCGCAGTTTGTGTCATTCTAGAGGGCGCAATATACTCGCCCATTTGACTCATACTATTGGGTGAACCGAACGAGTTAAACAGTTGCGGGAAGTAGAAATTTAACCTTCAACTTAATTTTGAAGTGTGACGTTATGTTGATAAAACTAATGACAAAGATTGAAATTCGTAACCTTAGCAAAACTTATCCTAATGGTACTAAAGCACTAAAAAATATATCGCTGGATATTCCAATGGGAATGTTTGGTTTACTTGGTTCTAACGGCGCCGGGAAATCTTCTTTAATGCGAACGCTTGCCACATTGCAAGAAGTGGACAGCGGTACAATTACTTTTGGTGATATTAATGTTCTCAAAGATAAAACCCGAATGCGTCAAATTGTAGGGTATCTACCTCAAGAGTTTGGCGTGTATCCTGGTGTATCAGCAGAGCGACTACTTACCCATTTGGCAACACTTAAAGGTATTCGTAATACCAAACAACGCCAAGAACAGGTGAAATATTTGCTACACCAAACTAATCTGTACAATGTCAGACATAAAGCTGTGAGTGGATATTCAGGTGGGATGCGGCAACGGTTTGGCATTGCACAAGCACTACTTGGTAATCCTAAGCTGATTATTGTAGATGAACCTACCGCAGGACTTGACCCTGGTGAGCGAGTACGATTTTTAAATCTATTAAGTCAGGTTGGCGAAACTGCGGCAGTGATTCTTTCTACCCATATTGTTGAAGATGTAGCTGAACTTTGCCCGCATGTGGCTATTGTTTCTGAGGGACGGGTATTGATTACGGGTAGTCCAGTTGAATTAATGCTGCAATTAAAGGGCAAAATCTGGCGCCGAGAGATTTCCCGAAATGATTTATCTATTGCACAACGTCGTTTTAAGGTGATTAAGAGTAAATTTTATTTGGGACGGCTTGTAATTCACATTTTTTCATCTAACTGTCCTGATAATGCTTGCGAATCTGTTGAACCTGATCTTGAAGATATATATTTCTGCGCTTTGGAAGGACTTGTACAAGTTGGTGCGTGACGCTACAAGTCTTATAGCTACGTTGAAGTTTTTTGGTGGGGTCACGCACCCTACAATATTCAAACAAACATATGGAAAAATTACTAGAAATTGCTCGGTTTGAACTGGGTAACTGGATGCGTGCGCTTTCGGTATATGTTTATTTCGCAATCTTTTTTGGGTTAGGGTTTCTGATTATTAACATGGCTACTGGAATTCCGCTCGGTGGTATTCGTATGATTTTACCAGGGTTGGAATATACTAATGCCCCTTTGACGGTGATGATTGTCTTAACTATTCTAGGGATGTTGGTGTTGCTCGTTGCTGCTGGAATCTTTAGTCAAGCTGCTTGCAAAGATTTTGAAACCCGGTTTGCTAATATTTTGTTTAGTTTTCCGCTACGAGAGTGGGAGTATTTTATTGGTCGCTGGTTTGTTGCAATTATTATTGTTGGATTTATGTTGCTGGCGCCTGTTTTGGGATATTTAACTGGTGAATGGATGCCATATTTAGAGCGTGACAAACTTAGTTATTTCAATGGGATGGGTTATTTATACGCTTATATTAGTGTTCTTTTACCTAACCTCGTTATTTTTGGCAATGTTTTCTTTAGTGTAGGAATACTTACTCGTCAAACGTTGCTGGTATATTTGATTGGTGCCGCATTGTTTATTGAAGGTAGTATTATTACAAATACGTTAGAGCATCTACCTTGGGTTGCTAGTTTGCTCGACCCTACCGGACTTGGCGCCATCAATGCGACTACTAAATTTTGGACATCGGCACAAAAAGCTAGTTGGCTCCCTATAGGAAATGAAATTCTCTTAAACCGTTTACTTTGGTTGGCACTTAGCACGAGCTTATTAGCTTGTAGTTTATATCAGTTTCGGTTTTCTCAACAGATTATTCCTATTGTGAGACAGAAAAAGTCATCGGTCAGTAAATTAGAGTCAGAAATTAAAGATTCACCTTCTTTCGTAGTTCCCCTTTCGTTGTCCTACAATTATCAATATAGGCTTGTATTTTCCCAAGCATGGATTGAGTTTCAGACGCTCTTTAGTAACCGTTGGTTTTTACTTACTTTGGCAATATCAATTCTACCAACTTTGATGGTATCAAGTTTGAAGTTGTTAGAAGCTTATGGCGCCTCTCAATATCCATTAACGCATTTGCTTTTGGATAAAGCTAGTGACCTGTTCGCGAATTTATTCAAGTTGCTGATTATCTTTTTAGCTGGTGAGATAATTTGGCGTGACCGTACTACCCGTATAAATCCGCTCATTGATACGCTGCCCATCCGCACGTTTGTTTATTTACTCAGTAAATTTATTGCGTTGGCATTAGTATCATTATCTGCAATATTAATGATTTTAGTCTCTAGTGTATTAGTGCAAACCTTTGCTGGATACAGCCGCTATGAATTCAATGTTTATTTCATAGTTCTGTTAACGCGGCTATTGCCACACCTGCTATTACTTTCCGCAATGTCTCTATTTTTACAAGTCATTATTCAGAATCGTTATTTAGGATATTTCGTTACTGCTGTAGTGTTGTTTGGTTTACCTCAACTAGAAGCACTACCACAAATTCCCCGCATTTTTGTTTATGGCTCTTTTCCAGAAGCAAGCTACAGCCAGTTTGACGGTTATGGAAATACACTTAACCCAGTGCGTTGGTTTCAGGGGTATTGGGGAATTTGGGCGATGTTACTGCTAATAGTAGCGGTGTTGTTTTGGCAGCGAGGAGTTGATACAGGTTGGAAAGCTAGATTTAAAGTTGCTCGACAGCGGTTTACCTACCCTGTGGCATTAGTTCTTCTCAGTTGTATAGGCGCAATTTTAAGTTTAGGAAGTTGGATTTTCTACAATACTCGCATTCTCAATCAAGTTATCACACCTGAAGTTGCTGAAAAAGCTAAAGCTGATTACGAAATAAAGTATTTGCATGAAGGCGCCGCACAACCGCAAATCACCCGCATGATATTAAACTATGACCTATATCCACAACAACGATTATTAATTGCTCAGGGACAATACATTCTAGAGAACAAAACAAAATTACCTGTTTCCAAAGTGCAGGTTTATATCAGGTTGATAAATGGCGTAACAGTACAAAAAATGGTTTTAGGTTCTCAAGTACAGCCAAAAACTGAACGCTTTCCGGAGAACCTCGTGCAAACCTTCGAGCTACTTAAACCTTTACCACCTGGAGGCAAAACCACCCTTGATTTTGTATTGGAGTGGCAACCGCGAGGTTTTGATGAGCGGCGCCAATCTACTGATATTCTTGCTAACGGAACGAATATGTCTTGGCATTTACCAATGGTTGGTTATCAAACCAATGCTACTTTGACAGACCCAATACTACGTCGCAAATATAACCTTAAGAAAGGTTTCTCCGAACTCACACTCCTCGAACAACTGAAACAATTTGATAGCTCGAAACCTCCAGAACTTATTACATCCGATGTTACAGTTAGCACTAGTATCAATCAAATTGCAGTAGTTCCTGGCGCCTTACAACAACAATGGATTAAGGGCAACCGTCGATATTTTAGTTATCAGATGAGTGACCCGGTAATAAATATACCGACGTTGTATTCAGCACAGTATCAAGTCAAACAAGACCGTTGGCAAGATATTAACCTAGAGATTTACTATTTAAAAGGACATGAATACAACATTGAGCGCATCCTCAAATCAATAAAAACTTCGCTCTCATACTTCAACACAAACTTTAGCCCCTACCAATATAAACAAGTGCGCGTCTTTGAACTACCACGCGGACGCTATGCAGTTGCTCTACCCGCTACAATTGGCTATTCAGAGTTTATCGGCTTTTTAGCGCGAATTGATGAGCGAAACCCAGATTCAATAGACTATTCTAGCCTTGTTGCAGCCCATGAAATAGCTCACCAGTGGTGGGGACATCAACTTGTAACCTATCCTGACCTTAAAGGTACGCAGTTGATGAATGAAACACTTGCTCAATATTCCGCACTGATGGTAATGGAAAAACTGTACGGAAAATCAACCGTCCGCAAAATTCTTCAACACGAACAAAGAATGTATTTGAACGGTCGGAGTGAGGCAAAAATAGAAGAACCATTAATAACAACAAATGCGCCTCATGTATATTACCGGAAAGGAGCAATTATTCTCTATGGCTTACGTGATGCAATCGGCGAAAACTCTCTAAATCACACTTTAGCAAAATATTTACAAGAATGTTCTAAGTATTCTATTAATGTACCCCCTTACCCAACCGTAATTGACCTGCTCAAATACTTACACAAAGCAACACCAGTAAATAAGCAATACCTAATTCAAGAAGGATTTAAAGATATTATACTTTATGACAATCGTGCCAAAGCAGCTACTTGGAAACGGCGCCCAGATGGTCAATACGATGTTACCATTGCCGTCAATGTTCAAAAGTTACGCTCCGACGCGAAAGGTAATGAAAAATCTATTGCGCTTCATCCTAATGAACAAATCGATATTGGAATTTTGGATGCAACAGGTAATATTATTTATTGCCAAAAATATAACTTGCACTCTGGCGAAAACACAATTGTTGCAGTAGTTGGGCGCCAACCCAAGTTAGCAGGTATTGACCCCCTGAATCTGCTTATAAATCGGATTGCTGACGTGAATTTGATTGAGGCTAAACCTGTGTTATTGAAAGAAACGCCATAAGTAGTGCCACTATCTATTAGACTTATAAGATTGCTTGTAGTGGCGCTAATTACTTCCCCCTCTGTGTTCTCTGCACCTCTGTGGTAAATATATATACCGTCAAAATTAATAACATGAAGCACTCGTTATCTACGATTTCGGTTTGACTTCAAATTCTGATTTGGAACGATAGAAGCAAACGTCAAATTCAAGAATTAATGGTGCGTTTGGACTACTCACCCAAGCAAACACTAATTCAGTTGATGCGAAGTCCCCGATTTGAGCTGTTGCAGATAAAGCCATCGCTTGTAGATTACTAAGATTGCCAGTTAGCTGAATAATAGCTTTGCGAGTGTCCCAAATAGCCCCCAACTGCAAACCAATTTCATACGGTAAGACGTTAACTGTTGCTCCACTATCTACTAAACCCAGAGTTTCTATGCTTCGCTCACCTCGTCGTAGTATAAGTGGGATTCGCGGTAAGCTGTCAAACTCGTTTTGTGTGGTGCTAGTAATTGAATATTTGAATCGCATACATTATTGCTGACTAACATCCGGTTGCTTTAAAGCTTCCATCAAAACTGCACCAGCCGCAAAACTGTCGTATGGAGTTGGCAAGTCGTAGGTTTTGAAAGGTTCCAAGGGAGAAATATCTTCCACTACATCCAAATCTTCTGCTAAAATCCGGATTAGCTTAAGTTTTTCTGTCGCAGAAAGCTGGCGGATTGCAGGAAGCACCTCAGCTAGTGTCATTATAATTTGCCTCAACGCTTGGAGATTTATATTTTACAGCTTACTATATTTAAGGTAGGAACTGAGTTATGCAACAATTCCCGAACGTAAGGCTACGACGGCGGCTTGAACCCGGTCATTTACCAATAATTTATTCATAATCCCTCGCACATAAGTTTTTACAGTGTGTTCACTAAGGTACAAAGTTTTAGCTATTTCTGGGTTACTACAACCTTCGACGATTAGCTGGAGTACTTCTAATTCTCGCTCTGAAAGTGTTCCTGGTGGAATTGATTTTGTAGATTTTTTGGGTTGAGGAGGTTTAAGTTGTTCTATTACTGATTGTGCAACACCTGCATCTATATAAGTGGCGCCTTCATAAACTACCTCAATAGCTTTTACTAATCGCTCAACACTTGTACCTTTTACACAATAACCATCGGCGCCGCTTGATAATGCAGCAATAACTTCAGTTTGGTCTGTGTGGGAGGTTAATATCACCACTTTAGTACCAGGAAGGTTTTGCTTAATACTTTGTGTAGCAGCAATTCCATCCATATGTGGCATTCCCACATCCATCACCACAATATCAGGTTTGAGCGTGTTGGCAGCTTCCACCCCTAAATAGCCATCTTCAGCAATACCAATAATTTCTAATTGCGGTTGAACAGACAGCATATGCTTTAACCCAATTCGCATCATTGGGTCATCTTCAACAATTAAAATTCGTAACTTCTGCGAGTCCAATGGCTAGAGCTATATTTACTTTCAATTTATATTCGCCTATATTATACCATGAATAATCAATTATTGTATCTACCAAAAGAGCTATTGCTTTAGTAGTATTTTTACTGATAAATAATTTATTAGGTGTAAATAATCAATGATGTAGAGACGCGTTCACGAAGTGTCCCGCAGGGAATATATCGCGTCTCTACGATGTCAAATTTTTACAAATTCTTTAAAATCATGATTTTAAAAGATAAAGTCGCAATCGTGACAGGCGCCAGTTCTGGAATTGGAAGAGCTTGTGCAGTCGCTTTAGGAAGTGCAGGCGCCATAGTAGTGGCAGCAAGTCGTCGTATTTCTGAGGGAGAGGAAACAATTCAGCTAGTTAAAGAAGCTAGTGGAGACGGTATATTTATACAAACAGATGTTAGTAAAGAAGCAGATGTACAAAGACTAGTAGAAAAAACGGTTGCTTATTATGGGCGCCTAGATTTTGCTTGCAATAATGCAGGTATTGAACAAGTACCAACTCCTTTAAGCGAGCAAACCGAGGCAGTTTTTGACGAGGTAATTAATACAAATGTCAAGGGAGTTTGGTTGTGTATGAAACATCAAATTCCCCAGATGATAGAAAATGGAGGAGCAATTGTCAACATTGCATCAGCAGCAGGATTAATAGGATGTCCGACAATACCTATTTACTGTGCAAGTAAACACGCTGTCATAGGTTTAACAAAATCCTTAGCTGTAGAATATGCTTCGCGAAGAATTCGTATTAATGCAGTTTGCCCAGGTGTTATTGAAACTGACCTGGTTAAACGTGCGCGCGAGGTTAACCCACAATTTATTGAACACCTAAACAAAATGCATCCGATAGGACGTGTTGGTACACCTGAAGAAGTTGCAAATTCTGTTGTTTGGCTACTTTCAGACCAATCATCTTTTATTACAGGACATGCGTTGGCTGTAGATGGTGGTGTTGTTGCCCAGTAAATCTTCAAATCCCCCCTAACGGGGGATTAAACTCACCTTGTAACACTAAATTGTTTTGTATATAATTTGGCGTAGCGTCCTTGTACATCTAATAATTCTTCATGAGAACCTGATTCAACGATTTGCCCTTTTTCTATAACTAGTATTCTGTCGCTTTTTCGCACAGTAGATAATCTGTGGGCAATAATAAATACTGTTCTCCCTTCCATTAATCTTTCGAGTGCTTCTTGTACTAAAGCTTCGGACTCTGAGTCTAATGCGGATGTGGCTTCATCGAGAATAAGAATACGTGGGTCAAGGAGAACTGCACGTGCAATAGCGATACGTTGTCTTTGCCCCCCTGATAAATTAACACCACGCTCACCAACCACAGTATAATAACCATCGGGCATTTGGCTGATAAATTGGTGAGCGTTGGCTATTTTAGCTGCATTCTCTACAGCTTGCATATCAAAAGTCTCTTGTCCAAAGGCTATATTTTCGGCAATTGTTCCAGAAAACATTGTAGTTTCTTGGGGTACTATACCTATTTGGCGCCTCAAGCTATTTAATGTAACATCGCGAATATTGACACCATCGATAAATATATCACCGCTTTGAGGGTCATAGAAACGTGGTAACAAGTTAACAAAAGTCGTTTTACCAGAACCACTGGCGCCAACTAGTGCAATTGCTTCACCCGGATATGCGAGTAAACTAATATTATTTAAAACAGGTTCATTTGGTTTATAAGCAAAAGACACGCGACGATATTCAACTTTACCGCTAACTGTGGGGAGAATATCGGCATTGGGTTTTTCTTCAACTGCGGGTTTGATAGCTAGTAACTCAAATACTCTATCTACCGATGCTTCTGCCTCTTTGAATAAATTATAGTTAGTTGTGGTGTGACCTACAGGGTCTATTAATAATGCGGCGCCACTTAGAAAGCTAAAAAACTTCCCAGTAGTTAAATTACCAGCAGAAATTTGCCAAGCTGCGAAGAAAAGTAACAATAAGAAACTTAAAGCCTGTAAAAATCCGACAATTGGCACTTGGATGGCTTTCAAACGCTCCGTAGAATACTTTGCGCGCATAGCAACTTCTGCTTCCTTACCAAACCGTGCAATTTCGTATGCTTCCGCAGCAAAAGCTTGAACTATCCTAATACCATTAAAAACTTCCGTTAAAATCGCTGATAAATCTGATACTTGGTTTTGACTACGACGCGAGTACTTTTGTAGTCTTTCTCCAAACCAAGCAATCAACACCAACATAATTGGTACAACTAATAAAGTTGCCAATGTTAATTGCCAGCTCAGATACACCATATATATCGGAATTGCCGCTAACTGCAACGCACAGGGAATAAAATCATGTAACAGCTTGTGAACCGCTTCGCCAACTCTATCTACATCTTCAGTAACACGGTAAGATAAATCACCAGCCTTTGCAGTCTCAAAATAGCTCAAATTAAGCTTCTGTAAGTGCCCATATAGATTTTTACGTAGATTAAAAGATACTCGTAGTGCTGCCTTTGCCATGTAGATATCTTGCACCGACTGAAAGAAACCGCGTACAAGAAACACACCTCCCAAAATACCAGCAAGTTCAGCAATAGCAACAACGTTACCATTCCCGAAAGGCGCCGATAGTTTCTGCACCAGATGCATTAAAGTTAAAGTAGCGAGAACATAACCTAAAATACCAATAAATCCCGTGGCAATATGGCGCCATTGGGGACGGATATACGGTAGAAGTTGCCAATAATTAGAACGGTTCGAGCTTTTCACCACACCACACACTATATTTTATTCTCTAAGACGCTACCAGATGAAGGGTAGTTTCTGATAGGTTAGCTTAAAACGAAAATTTGGCAACGGATATAACGGATGTAACGGATAATCGTAGGTTGGGTGGAGGAACGGAACCCAACAAGTGATTATGTTGGGTTTTCATAAGCGATAACTACCATAAAGGAAAACTACCCTACGGGAAAACTGCGTTAACGTAAACGTAAACGTTCCTCAACCCAACCTACAATTTTGGAGAGAATAATGCAAAGTCTTAATTTCGACCAAACTATTACAGCATGATCTGCCATTGCTGATAACGTCTTTGTTCCTCATAATGAGGCGGAATATGAACGATTAGTTAAAATATGTGATTGTTTAATTGACCAAGTTGGTGAAGACGAAACCCATCCCCTAGCTTCTTTAATGGAAGTTATTGGTGCGGTTATCGAAAATTATGAAGCGGAGCATGTTCCAGAATTAGAAGATGTTTGAGAAGTATTACATTTGTCATGCTGAGGTACGAAGCATCTTATAAATCTCGAAATCATTGAGATTCTTCGCTACGCTCAGAATGACATTTTAATTCGCTGCGCTCAGAATGACATTGACATTATAAGCTTACTACGACTCGAAAACCGCATATTCGTAGACCCCCGTCTGACTCGTTCCAACTGCGACTAGCGCTACGACATAGAACGGGACTAAAGCTCCATGAACCACCGCGTAGTACTCGACGGTTTCTGTCTCCCTGCCATTCCCATACGCTACCATCTGAAGGCGCCCCTACGTAATTATTGTGCCAAGGGTCAGCGCACCATTCCCACACTTGACCGTGCATGTCGTATAGTCCAAAGGAGTTTGCGACTTCAAAGCTACCGACGGGAGTTGTTTCTTTGCGAATTTTGGTTTTGGTTTCAAATTCAAACATTCTTGTTTCGCTATTGCCGCAGTTTGCTAGGTCGGGGGTGATGCTGTCTCCAAAGTGGAAGGGTGTGGTTGTTCCTGCACGACAAGCATACTCCCATTCTGCTTCGCTTGGTAAACGATATTTACGTCCAGTTTTTTGGTGCAAACGCGCGCAAAATTCTTGTGCTTCGTGCCAAGATACATTTTCTACTGGACGATTGGCGCCTTTAAATTTAGATGGATGTGGGTTTAGTGATAGATTGATTTTAGGTAGATTTGAGACCGCACGCCATTGCGCTTGTGTTACCGGGTATTTGCCGATGCAGATTGGTTCGATTTGAACATTATGCTGGGGACGCTCGTCAGCATCACCTTCACCATCGATTGAACCCATCATATAGTTACCACCAGGTATTGACACCATTTCTAAGAAAACACCACTACCTAAATCTTCGGTAAAGAAACGTGCGTTTGCTCGTGTACGTTCGATTATTCGACCTTGTGTATCTAATGTAACAACATCAAAATCAAAGATGTGGAACTCTGGGTATAAATTTGATTCGGTTGATTTGGAGCGATGAGTTGATAGTGTTTGAGAGGGTATTTGCGCTGTTTCAAGTTGAGGAACGGTGGTCATTCCAAATAAACTTTTAAAGTTATTACTATTTAAATCTTGTAGTACTTCCACTGCTGTTTGGTATCTTTCTCGCACTACATGTTTAAGTAATTTATCAAGAATATAACCTAGTTGTTCACTAACCTGAATATTTTTACTTTTTGCGTATTCTCGCCATTTCCAATGTGCATTAATTGCGTCGTAAAGTGGGTCAGTTACATTACCATATGCATCTTGATAGGGTAAGCATTGTGTTAAAAGACGTATACAAGTTACACCTAATGAATATAAGTCACTTGCATGACAAGCAAAACCTGCCATTTGTTCGCTTGATGCATAACCTATTGTATAAATTACTGTTGCTTGTCGAGCTAAACTTGTTTGAGTAATTTGTTTGGCGCCACCAAAGTCAATTAATACTAATTTTTTATCACCATAACGGCGTATAATATTTTCAGGTTTAATATCTCGGTGGATAACGTTGCGCGAATGAACAAAATCAAGTATAGGTAGAATATCTATTAAAACATGACGAATTTTAGCTTCAGTATATGTAGTGTTTTGAAGCTCTTTGTGTAGAGTATCTCCCTCAATAAATTCTTGCACTAAGTACAAACTGGCGCCTTGTTCAAAGTAAGCGAGTAATCTGGGTATAGAAGGATGATTTTCACCTAGTTCATAT
This sequence comes from Calothrix sp. FI2-JRJ7, assembly GCA_019359675.1. Lineage (GTDB taxonomy): Bacteria > Cyanobacteriota > Cyanobacteriia > Cyanobacteriales > Nostocaceae > Dulcicalothrix. The sequence goes on along the minus strand of JAHHGX010000067.1, from coordinate 1,338 downwards.
AATCTAAACGCTTCCTCTTTGAATAACTGTGCAGCTTTTGCACGTGAGGCAGTTCCCTGAACTTGGGGTACAAATTGCTTGACGACACACGAACCATCAAGTCTATCAACATCTTCAGCATAATATGTCCTGCTAAAACCACCCTCACCTAACAACCGGATAACGCGAAAGCGGTTTCTTAACAAGTCACCAAAGTTGCTATGTCCGCAGGTCGTGCAAAAACGATTACCGTCTGCGTTAAATGGATTTGAGCAATTGGGATTTTGGCAGATTCGCATGGTTATTGAGATGTTGCATCGTCCAAAGTTAGCCCCAATATCATGATTTTGTATATTGTTTAAATTTGAAGTTTTTCTAAGTACGATTAAATATTTTTTACCGATTAATTTATCCGTAATTAGAGTTTAACAATTTCCTTTACAATATCAATTTAATATGGGCACTTTTATTGGAATTATAGGGCGAATATTACCTTAATAGGGTAAGTTTTGTCAAGGATTAGCTCAAGCATGTAACCAATGTAACAAATAGGTTGTTTGCTATCTAATAAATGAGGAACGTTAACGCAGTTTTTCCGCTTTCTTAGTCGTAGATTAGCTGTAATGGGTAAACTTGAATGGCGCCAATACGGTTATTTTTATAAGGGTCACTGCTACGTAAAATTTCGATTAATTGACCTTGACTAATTGCTTTTTCGACTACAGATAATTGATGAAATAAATTATTTCGGTTTTTACCCAAGCTTGCCATTTCTTCTGGGTCTGTGTAAACAATTACCCTGTTGAGATATTGTCTTACAGGGTAAAATAATTCACCTTTTGATTCTATATCTAACCCACGCAGGCGCCGACTTAATTGGTCGCATATGCGTCGAACCTGGGGGTCTCCCTGAAATTTAGCTTGTGTAAATAAGGCATTGAGGGCAACTTTAAACTCTTGACTCGACATGGCGCCAGTACCTAAATAATAGCCCCAACGATACATTCTACGCTCAGGAATACCATATTTTCGTAGTGTTTCTAAATCTTTTCGCAAAGTCGCAATACCAGGGTAGCCATATGGAAACTCAATAGCAAACTCTGCTGCTAACTCTTGAAGTCGTAATTGTACTTCCGCTAATGCATCATGGTGTTTTTGCGCCGCCTTCATAGTATCACGACAACCGACACCAGGATACTTCAAAAGAGTTGCAATTAGCAGTAGTAATCTTTGGCGTTGCTGAATCATTGTATGAATTATGCAACCACCTCAAGCCATGCGGGCGCCTTGCGCCCGCTGCGCCACTGAGCCGTACTTAAGATAATGTATTACTAGCCGAATTGAAAACCTAAGCATTTC
>JAHHGX010000066.1 GCA_019359675.1 Calothrix sp. FI2-JRJ7 | reverse complement strand
TCAGTTGTGAAACGCCGCAGCGGCTACGATAGTTGGAGAGTTGTCTCCTGCAACAATTGCTCGGTGCCAGGGCAATTATACAACCAAAAGCCTTCTCTTCCATATTAGAGAAGGCTTTTGTTTTTGGAAGGATTATTATATTTACCACAGAGGCACAGAGATAAGAGTTAAGATAGCCAGAATTAAGAGACTTACCTTGAGGCGCCTGTCCCAAAAATCAATGATATGAAGTACTATTTCACAAGATACTTAAATAGTTAATTTATATTTCTGAGTTTGAGTTGATTGATTGTTTCTATATTAGGAGCCTCGGCGCCAACAGTTTCTTCAAATATTTTAACGTTTTGTAAGCTGTTAAAATAATTTGGATATTCAGCTACAACTGTAGAAGCATAAGTCTCAATACATTTACTATCTAAAACTGAAATATCTTCAAATAATAAACCTTTTATTGGCTCACTCAACTGTGTAAACTGTGATATTAATCCTCCCTCAGCATTAATAAAACAACTAGAACGTCGAATAGCACGTAAAATTTCTTCTGTTAACGCTTTTGATATCTGTAACTTTTCAGCAATTTTATTTCTAATTTCATTAAAAGTTAATGGTTCCTCAAGCGATTTTATTGTGCTGACTAACTCTGTAATCACATTCAAACGGTGTTCTGGTGAAGGACGCAGTTTTTTGTGATTTAAAAATGTATATAATTCTTCTGTGCTAAATATAGAAGCTTGTATTTTCGATTCTTCAGTAGTAACTATCCCCAAACTATTAGCAAAACAATTTGTTAAATTATTCAGATTAACTACAGTAATATTATTATTATTTCGATTCCAGTCCTCAGTCTCACTATCAGTTAATGATAATGTAACCAAAAAAGCTCGATTTTTAGAAAGATTTAGGCGCCTACGTTTAGAATGGTCATTGATTTGATTAAGATACACGTTACTTTTATCACCAGTTTTAACTTCAAACAGAATTAATTGATTATCAACTAAAAATAAAGCATCAAGCTCATAATACTTCGACTCCTCAAAAGAATAACTCACATGAGGATTAATTAAATATTCAAAATTTATACCATGTAGTGAAAGCAAACTACATATTTTGTAAACAACAAACTTTTCTAACCAACCTCCCTCAAAAAAACTTCTAACCTTTGTATCTCCACTATGTGGTTGAAACCGAATCCTTTTCTCAGACTTAATATACTTAGAAGTCCATAACCCCTTACTCTCTAAAATGGCTCGAAAACGTAAACATATCTCATCATTATCCTCACTTCCAGATAATTTATATGAAAAACCAGCCTGCATATCACCGCTAATACTCGCTTTCATCTTTCGATACACTAAAGCTAATGCAGGATAGTTATCTCCCATAAAAATAGCTGTATCAAATAAATCATCTTTCTCCAACTGCTTGTAAGGCAACCTTAAATTAACTTTCAATCTATTTAATTCGGCTATTAACTTATCGGCGCCTGTTGCTGCAATAATTGGAGGTGTATATGAAGTTGATATCGAATTAACTTGGTTAACTACAAGCTGATTACTACTTTGAAGCTGATAAAACCTCTCTAAATTTTCTACCTTTAATTCTAAATTCGCATAGGCTGTTGCTAAACGTTTAACCTCTCGAAGCAATCGTTCGTTCTGTTTGTGTTCTCGAATATTCAGTACAGCCATACCTGCACTAGCAATTGCACTACTAAATACTGCTGCACCAGTTTTAAACGAAGGTGACAAAAAAGCTGCAACGGTTCCGAAACCAAGAGTTACAGAAAAAGTCGCTAGGGTAGATTTCAAGGATTTTGGCTGCATTGTAAGATTCTATTTTCTGCGACGATACAAACTTTCAAGCAATCCAGGCTAGCATTCTTCCATTACAGAACTTGACGTAACTCGAACTAATGTTCTATCAATCCAGTCTAAAATCACTTGATTTACTTCCTCCGGACTCTCATCATGGGGACAATGCCCAACATTATCTAAGTTGAGTATCTGTAAATTACTATTGTACTGCGCGAATATGGGCGCCAATGCAGGTGGAACAAATCTGTCTTTCTTCCCCCACACCAACAACATTGGTATATTTAAAGTCGGCAAAATAGCTTTAACACTAGGACTAAAATTGGTGCCAATCGAGGCCTTGAACAAAGCAGTAAATGCACGAACACTGCCTCTGTCTTGCGTAGGACCCGCAATAATATCAATTAATTCATCAGTAATCGCTTCTGGGTTAGCATACGCAATTGCTGCCCAACGACGTAACACCCCTGGTTGACGCAGAAAATAAAATAAAGGCTTAAGAAATAAAGGTGAAGCAACAAAATTTTTAATTGTGGCGACAGTTGGACGTAATAATGGGGGAATCGCTTCAAGCTCTAATGATGGGTCAGGTAAACTCATCATCACTAAACCCTTTACCATTTCTGGATGGGCAGCAGCAGCAGCTATAGAAACTAACGAACCTAGCGAATTTCCCACTATCACCACTGGCTTACCAATAAAACTCTGCCAAAAGTCGTATACTTGTTCAGCCCAAAGACTAACACTGTAATTTACAGGTGCTTTCACAGAGGCGCCCCATCCCAACATATCAAGGGCGTATACTGTATGATGCTCGCTCAATACCTCCAAATTTTGGCGCCAGTGACCAATGGAAGCACCAAAACCATGTAAAAGAATGATGGGTACAGAATCACAACCAGTTTGTAAACCCCGAATATATGTATAGCGAGTTTGCCATCCCCGCCAAACCCAATCGCGCTGTGCCCCAACTCTTTGCTGCCACATCAATTGTACCATCCACACCTCCCGCACGTTAAATTTTGTAAACAGTTTTAAGTTTGAAGAGACATAATTACCAGTTGCTAAATCTATTCTAAGTAAATTAATCGGTGTATGTTTGCAAATACCGATAAAATATACTTTTTTGAGGCACTATTAATAAGATTTATGGTATCTATAAGTAAAAATCTAAGCGTTAAAATTAAGTATAATTACGGATAAAAAGCTTGATAAATTAGAGGGTCGTAGCTGTTAGAATAGTATATGACGACTGACGTTTTGTAATAAGGGTTAACAATTTGACAGAAATTGGGTTGGAGTGAGTAGAATAACAAGTATAGCTAAATAAAGTTATCGCAAACGCACTTGTTTGTGAATTAGCTAAACTCGGAACAGAGGTATCTTTTGTTGAGAAACCTTTGATTATCGATGGTATTTAGCTTTGACTGTTGCGTACACATTCGGATAGTAACCAAAATCTTAGCAAATAGCTCCTACAAATCATAAATGGCTGTGATTGAAAAAAGAAGAAGTCGCGACCTGCCCCAAATTAACGAACGAATCCGCTTTCCAAAAATTCGGGTCATTGATACCGACGGCGCCCAATTGGGAATTTTAACACCCAATGAAGCATTACAACTAGCAGAAGAAAAAGAGCTAGACCTAGTGCTTCTCTCAGATAAAGCCGAACCGCCTGTATGCCGTATTATGGACTATGGCAAATACAAGTTTGAGCAAGAGAAGAAAGCGCGGGAAGCGAGGAAGAAACAGCATACTGCTGATGTTAAAGAAGTCAAGATGCGCTACAAAATAGAACCACACGACTATAACGTGCGCGTCAAGCAAGCAGAGCGCTTTTTGAAAGATGGGGACAAGGTAAAAGCTACCGTCATGTTCCGGGGTCGAGAAATTCAACACAGCGACTTGGCAGAAGAACTGCTAAAGCGCATGGCAACTGACCTAGACTCAGTTGGTGAAGTGCAGCAAATGCCCAAAAAAGAGGGTAGGAACATGATGATGCTAATATCGCCAAAAAAATAATAGCGTTATTCAATTGCACGATTACCAAAAATTTACATAAAACATGATAGTCCTGAGCGCTGAGTGGGAAAAATAATACTCAGTAGCTCAGGACTTTTGTCGTAAGCGCTGTCTATACGAACAATCGTTCTGTTCGTTTATCCTTCACTTGGGTGACGCTCACCACTTTCGTACAAATGCATGGAACTCAATCATTGGTCGGCTAAAGGGTTAGGTAAAAACTTAAATGAGCAAATCTTGGCGATTGTAAATTTGCGTCCAGAGGAGAGTAGACGCACGTGGCTAATGCTGGCTTTTTATACCACAACATCCGTAGGGTTACGTTGGACAGAAGATAGTACTGTAGCGCTGTTTTTGGGTAAGTATGGCGCCAGTTGGTTGCCTTTGATTTATCTTGCCAGTGCCGTAATGGGTACGCTACTCGTTTTTTTTTACTCCCGTTTGCAAAAAATGTTTTCCTTGCGTTACGTAATAGCGGCAATTGCACCATGCATGTTCATACCGCTAATAGTACTGCGTTTGGGTTTAGAAATTCCTTACCTTGCTGTAGCTACCGTATTTCTATTACGGTTATGGGTTGATGCGTTTTATGTGCTTAACGACCTCAACACTTCTATAGCTGCCAATCACATCTTTAACATTCGTGAAATTAAGCGAGCATACCCCATAATCAGTAGTGGACTATTGGTTGCGGATATTTTCAGCGGTTTTAGTTTGCCACTGCTGTTGATATTCGTAGGACTTAAAAATATTATCATTCCCGTTTCGGCAATTTTTATTATCGCAGGCGCCTTAATCCTCCGTTATTTAAGCAGTGAACAAAAAAGTTCATTTCCCGAACCTGAAAAAGTAGCTTCAGGGGATGGACGCGCACGACCACAACTTTCTGGGAAGCTAAGGCACTACTCGCTGTTCTTATTTGCTTTTTTTGGATTATTACAAATAATTAATATATTAATCGACTTTCAATATTTAACTCAAATCGAAACAAATTATAGTGGTCAAGAGATAGCAAGCTTTTTAGGGATATTTAGCGGGGTGACTGGGGTTTGCGAACTATTGATGCAGTTATTTGTATCCAGTCGAGTCCTCGAACGGTTTGGAGTCTTTTTTGCCACAGCAACTTTACCAATTTGTATTGCGGTTCTACTACCCTTATCGATTACATCATTAAGTTTACTGCCAATCACACAAGGGCAACACTTTTTTTGGGGTTTAGTAATTTTGAAGTTTTTTGACGAACTACTGCGTTACACGTTAGTAGTTAGTGGTAGTCCTCTGCTATTTCAACCAATTCCTGATAAATTTCGTTCGAGTGTACAAACCTTATCGGGGGGTATTGCTGAAGCTTGGGGTACAGGTATCGCAGGTATTGTAATTTTAATTACTCTTTTTATCGAGGCTAACCGAATTCCGTTAGCAAAAAATTGGGCATTAGTAGCTGAAACAACAATTGTCGCGCTTATTTGTTTAGGGTTACTTTGGATACTACGTTCACTTTATGTAGATTTGCTGGTGTTGAGTGCAGGAAGGGGCAAATTAACAGGCGCCGATGTTGACGTGCGTACATTTAAACAAGCGGTGGTCAAAGCACTAAAAGAATCAGGTACCGAAAGTGATAAACGTTCATGTATTGAATTGTTAGCTACTATTGACCCGCAAGGAGCAGCAGAAGTACTGGCGCCATTACTAACCAAACTACCAAGCACGCTACAAATATCTTCTTTAGAAGCAATGCTTGATGCAGGTGCGACAAAAACATACGTACCACAAGTCAATTCACTACTCAAACAATCTGAAACCGAGGTAAACCCCGAAATATTCGCGCTAGTCTTGCGTTATGTTTGGCTAGCAGAAGATAATCCTAACTTAAGCAAACTTGAACAATTTCTTAACGAAGAACATCCCATCATTCGCGCGACTGCCGCAGCATTACTATTGCGTCAAGGAACAACGCAGCAAAAAGTCGCAGGTACTCGCACACTCAAAGCAATGCTAACTAGTTCGAGTGAACGTGAACGAGTAGATGCAGTCAGAGCATTAAACGCAGCAGTTTATTTACAAACGTTACGACTCTTAATTCCAAACTTATTAGAAGACAAATCATTGCGGGTGCGTCGTGCAGTGCTAGAAATGATAGCAGCAACACGATTAGAAGATTACTACCCCGCACTTCTAGGTGGACTTTACTATAAATCAACACGCGCTTGTGCGATGCGTGCTATCGTCAAACTCGAAAACGAAGGATTACCATTAATACTGGATTTAGCGACAAATCCACATAAACCAGAAATAGTGCGGATGTATGCATGGCGAACAATAGGAGAAATTCCGACGTGGGAAGCAATGGATACGTTATGGAAAAGTTTAGAAACATCGAAGCGTAAAGACCGCGACCTTATTCTTCGTAGCTTACTTAAACGAAATGAAAAAGAAGGAATTTCTGGTTTAGTCGAGAAATCGTATGAAACTCACGTAGAACGATTAATCGATGAGGAAATAGCCTTTTTAAGTGAGATATATGCTGCGTATAGAGATTTAGAAACACAAGGTGAAGTATACGCAAATTATTTAGAATATAAAACACGCGAATTCATTACTGATTATCTATCTAGTCGTAAAGTAATGGCGATATGCCAATTATTACAGCGTGCGTTACTCGATTTAGAATTAGATATAAAAGAGCGATTATTTTTGTTTTTAAAGCTACTTTACTCTCAAGATACAATCCAAGCGGCAGCATTGAATGTTTTATCAGAATCACCAAAAAACCTAGCGCGGGGTTTAGAAATACTAGAGCATACAGTTATATTACCCAATAAATCGCTACTGCTAATGATTTTAGATAAACGTCACCCAGAACAAAAACTTCAAGCTTTAATGGAAGCAAAAATATGTAAATACGAGCAAATGGTAGTTAGTGACCGAATTCGTCATTTACTGACTCTCGAAAACTCACTATCTGACTGGTGTTTAGCATGTTGTTTTCATTTTGCTTCTGCTGCGCGTATTCGTTTGACCACAGAGCAAATAATTGAAAACTTACGTCACCCCACCAGTTTTGTGCGTGAAGCAGCTATTTGTTATCTAAATATAGCTTCACGTCGTATACTCATTGAATTATTACCACAGTTACAAAAAGACCCGGCACCTTTAATTGCAGCCCAAGTCAAAGAGTTAATTCAAAAATATCTTTAAAATAACCACTAGTAAACCTAAGCCAATATATTAATATGTTAACCAGCGTTGACCGTTTATTATTCGTTCGTCGAGTTCCGATTTTTCAAGAATTACGCGATGATTTTATTGTTCGTCTTGCCTCTGTTATGGACGAATGGTCGTTTGGCGCCAATCATACAATTTTCCGACAAGGAGAAGAAGGACGCTCACTGTTTATAGTAGTTTCTGGTCGCGTCAAAGTTCATATCGAAGACCGACAGCTTGCTGTATTTCCTCAAGGTGAATCCTTTGGAGAAATGGCAGTTTTTGACGCTCAACCACGTTCTGCTACTGCAACAACCCTCGAACAATCAGATTGTTTAGAATTAACTCAAGAACAATTACACGACGCTATCGAAGAAACACCCGAAATTGCTTTAAATATTATTCGCGTTCTCTCACGTCGTATACGCGATTTAAATGCAGTTATTAATGAATTTGGAATCGAAGAATAAACTGGCAACGGATGTAACGGATACCGTAAAATACCGTAGGTTGGGTGGAGGCTTTGCGTTCACGTAGTGTCCCGCAGGGAAACCCAACATTATATATAGAAACCAGCACTATATATAGAAACCAACATCATAATATAAATGCTGTCAAAAAAATATTTAAGTAATTTTACTTTAGCATTTTGTGTAATATCTACAATTCTCAAACAAAAATATTTTGTATATTATGAGAGGATATTACTATTCAACTTGTATACAGTTATCGTAACAGATACTTATACATAAAATTTGTTTGTAATAAATAGTATACCTTTCACTTCTGCACGCTTTTATTCTCGGTACTTCCTGAAAACCTGTGGTTGGTCTCATAAAGCTAAGAAGCTTATCCATCTTGATGCACCCTAAGTACATCAATAACTGCATACATTTGGTTACACCATCAGTCTGATAATGCATCTACTAGAGAGTCAAAGTTAGAGTTAGGTGTCGGCCACTTTCATAAATCACATAAAGTACTAGAAAATACATGTAAATCTGACTTATCTAGGACTTACGCTGCATAAACCTGGTTTCTACGCATTCATTGTCGCAGACAAATCGTCATTTTTATTACATGCTATCAACGTATATTCCAGGTTTCTAGGTTTTTATGCGTAAGTCCTGTTATCCTCTAGGAATTTTGGCGCCGTGTGAAGATTTTCCTAGAGGATATGTTTACACCTGATTTATCCTCTAGGAATTTTGGCGCCATGTGAAGATTTTCCTAGAGGATATGTTTACACCCAATTTATCCTCTAGGAATTTTGGCACCGTGTGAAGATTTTTTTAATATAGGATTCCTACTTCATTTTTGAAATACCACGTAGGGTGGGCAGTGCCAGCACTTGATGGCGCGAACATTAGTACCAAAATATAGACCTAAAATTCATGTTCAATTAACTTCCCGAAGTTCTTTGCGGTAATGCCATAATATATAGCTACCAGCAAAGACCATGTAAGTTTTTACAAACCCGTCTCCCCACATCCACATTAATAAGATAAAACTTATACATCTGCAACAAATGTACTATTTTGATGCTGTTGGCGCCACAATAAATAAACTCCAACACAAATCAAAGCAAATTGTACTGGATGCAACGGATTTTTGAGCGTGTAATTATTCCAGTTTATCGAACAATTCGGCGCCACGAATAAAGTTTAGCCCCCAATTACGTAGTTTAGCCAATGGAAAGGAGCAAACTTTAGTTCAAGTTGCTCAACATATGGGGTTGAGTCGAGAACGAATTCGACTTTCTTGAGCAACAAGCTTTCAAAATTTTAAAAAGGTATAAGTATAGATTACATAGCTATATAGCAAGCCAGTTAAAATCTTAATTTTTATCAAGTTCGTAGCGCCGCAAGAGACTTTTGACAAATGGGAATTTGGATTATAAACTCTGTATCGGCGCCACTCATTGATGTAAACATTAACTTGCCTTGATGTCTTTCAGTAATAATTTGATAGCTGATAGACATTCCCATACCTGTACCTTTACCAACGGGTTTTGTCGTGAAAAATGGGTCGAAAATACGTTGGTGTAAATGTTCGGGAATATCTGGGCCATTATTGGCAATTTTTACTTCTACCCATTGCGAATCCACTATGGAGGTGCTAATTGTAATTTTATTTGAATTGCCTTTTATATTTTGCTTTTTTCGTTCGTGATTTATTTCTTCCAAAGCATCAACCGCATTTGATAAAATATTCATAAACACTTGGTTCAATTGTCCTGGATAACACTCTACTTCTGGAATGGCGCCATAGTTTTTGATAATCTCTATTTCTAATTTTTCAGAACTAGCTATAAAACGATGCTGCAAAATTAACAATGTACTGTCAATTCCTTCATGAATATTTACCTTTTTCAACTCTGCTTCATCCATACGCGAGAAGTTCCGCAGGGATAATACTATCTCCTGGATGCGCTCAGTACCTATTGTCATCGACTTGAGAATTTTGAACAAATCTTGTTTGATAAACTCTAAATCAATTTTTTTTGCTCGCGCGCTAATTTCTGCGACTGGTGTCGGATAATATTTTTGATACAGTTCTACAAATCCCTGCAAGTCAAGAGTATATTCCTGCATATAATCGAGATTGGCGTGTATAAAATTTACAGGATTATTGATTTCGTGTGCAACACCTGCCACTAACTGCCCTAAACCAGACATTTTCTCTTGTTGTATTAATTGACTTTGAGTACGCTGTAATTTCCGCATTGCTTCTTCTAAAATTTCATTTTTATTTTCAAGCTCGACTTTAGAAGAAAATATTTGACTGAAGCGTGCTAGCAAATCAAAGCTTCGATAAAAACTCAGAAAATATATGGCAATTATTACCGTAGCTAAATCTGTTGCAGCTTGCCAAGCAATTGCATTAGGTAGTCCCAGCATCCCAGCACCATGCATACCATGACCAATTGCACAGCTAAAAAATATTCCTGCTACTGCCATTACAAGTGGGTCTACCCCAGCATGTCTGTTACGCCATACACCATATGATATTCCTGATGATATAGCAAAATAACAACAAGCTATAATTATATTCTCGCCCGTTAAAATCAATGACACGTTTGTTGATTCTACCAAATGATGCATAGATAACAGAAATAGAAACCATTATCTTTTATCATGCATCGTTTTTGCCATTCGGCGCTAGAGTAAATTTAACATTTATTACATTCTTTTTACATAAAGAAACTGGGTTTCTTGGGAAACCCAGTTTCTAAGACTATACTCTAGTCGCGTCTTCTTGATTTAACTGCTGTTCGACGTTGGTAATAGCAGCATTTAAACCAGCTAATCTGGTTTCAATATCATCACGCATCGTTTTCAGAAAACTTAACTTCCGCTCCAAGCGCGCTTTACGAGAAACAGCATCAGGACTATAACAAGAATTATTCCAAAAATAAAATGGGAACATAATCACATACCATATACACTCTATTTATATTGTGACGAAGTTTTTTTTCAAATTAGGTGAGTTGATTGTCAGGAAAACCGAACAAATGCACTATATTTATTTCTCAAATTTGGTCGAAAACAGCATCGGTCAAATTACAGTTAATTAAATTAGTATACTGAAGTTTCGCTCCTCTAAAGTCGGCGCCAGTTAAGTTAGCTCCTTCCAAGCAAACGTGAGTCAAATTTGCACCTCTCAAATCAGCACCTTCCAAATTGGCAAGTTTGAAATTGGTTCTTATTAGCTGTGAATCGCTCAAGTTTGCCTGCTTTAAGTTGATTTCGGTCGCTGATGCCCCAGTTAAAGTAGCTTTGCTTAAATTAGCTTCACTAAGATTCGCACAATCTAGTTTAGCGCAACTGAAATTAGCTTCGCTGAAATCGGCGCCTACAAGTTCAGCACATCTCAAGTTAGCATTGATAAAAATTCGCTCTCCTCTTGCATAACTACTTTTGAGTTCTAAAGGTTTTAAACTCTCAATAACGGCTTTCGCGTCACCTTGATAACACCATGACGTTTCGAGCAGACTCGCAGCTGTGTTCACTGCAACTTCATCGCACGGGTATATAGCCACACCATTGCAACCATCCCACTTACCTTTGAGCATAAAAGCGATATCGTTGGCTTTTTCAACTGAATCGAATAGTAAGACAGGCTTTGGAGCTTGACCTAACAAGCTTTGAATAAAATCTTGTATATGCATATAGCAGTTCTATGATGACAATTTTATTTTATAATGCTGATAAAGGTGTAAAATGCTTCTAAAGGTAGATACAGCTAATGTCTAGTTCTTTATGTTGTAATAATCCATCGGAAGAAATATGCAGCTTACTCCGAGTGATTGAGTTAATTTTTTTCTAGAAATGTGGAAATAATAGTAATAATGCTCAATAAATTTTTACAAGTTTGGTTCAAAGCTTGATTTAAAGCAATAAAACCCATTGTTTAGTATACTAGGAGGCGCATATGACAGCTCAACTACCAACACAAGAATATAAAGAACCAGAGTACTTTGACAGTATCTCTGAAATTTCAGAGATTTCTCAAAATACTGCTGCGTTAGGAAGTTCACAGCTTGCGACCCGTCCAATGCTGCCTCCTGCGACCGAGACTGAAACCGACTTAGAAAAAATAGGCGCCCAAATTTCTGACTTTTTGGCAGAGTTACCCAGTAATGCAGCTTGGTTCTATAGCGAGTACAAGTTTTTGTTTATTAGCTTTGGTGCATTAGTCGCAACAGTTTTCGCACTCCGGATAATGCTAGCAGTAGTTGGCGCCATCAATACTTTTCCATTGCTTAAAGAATCTTTCCAACTGATTGGTATTGGTTATACTGCTTGGTTTGTCAACCGCTATCTTAAAAACGAATCAAAGCGCAAAGAGCTATCTGCAACAATTGACTCGATAAAAGAAGAGATTAATTAGTTTTTGAATGGTGGGTCAAAGCCCACCAAAATTTTATTTTGTATCTGATTTTATATAAGAATTATCATCTTTTACCTCTAGTGGTAGAGTAACGGTAAAAGTAGTTCCAACTCCTGGCGCCGATGTTAAACTAATTTGACCCTGTAATAATTTTACTAATCGGGCAACAATTGCTAGTCCTAACCCTGTACTGTCGGGAGGATGCTGTTTTCCTGAATGCTGCGCGCGTCCGAATGGTTCAAATATATGAGCTTGGTCTTCAACCCTAATACCAATACCTGTATCATTAACAACTAACGACCAGTTATTGTCTTGCAACTCATCGCACCCAACTGTCACATTACCAGCTTCAGTATAGCGAATGGCATTACTCACAAGATTCATAATAATTTGTTGTAGTCGTAATGGGTCTGTTATAACTTGCTTTGGTGGATTCTTATAATTGACTTTTAACTGTAAACCTTTTGCGTCGGCATTTGGCTGCATTGTTTCTATTACACTGTTAGTAATCGCGATTACATTAATTGGTACCAGATGAAGCAGCATATTACCCGTTTCATATCGCGATAGTTCGAGCGCATCGTTGATAAGATGTAATAGTTGGCGCCCGTTACGTAGCACACGTTCGATGTGTTCAACAGGTTTGGTTGCTTTCAACTTTTCAAAACCCTGTTGACGTAGGAAAAGTTCCGAATAACCGATAATTGAATTTAATGGAGTTTTGAGTTCGTGTGCCAGCATATTCATATTTTCTTGGCTGGTGCGAACTAAGCGCTGTAATTCTTGGACATTCAAATTTAATTGATTTTGTAGTTCTTCGAGTTCGCGTAGTCTATGCTTAACATAACTTTTGAAGCACTGAGCAATTGCCGAGTCTACAACTAGATTAATTAAGGATACAGTTCGCAATACCTCCGATGCCTGACTAGAAAGCAAGTCAGTTTCCAAATTTGCAATAATGCAAGTGCGTAAGAGGTGATATTCTCGCACTACCTCTGTCGCGTCATAACCTTGTTCGGCTCTTATGGCGCCATGTTGTAAGCTATTTTCTACAATTGCTTTGACATCGGAAACTTGGTTTTGCGCTAATACCGAGATTAGGGCTTCGAGAAGATAAGGTACATGGTCTTGAATAGCAGTTCTTGACAGATTATCAGTTGTTTTGATTTGTTTGTCTTTAACAACTGCTTCTACCCACTGTTGCGATATTATATCTACTCTTAGGGAAAGTAATTGGCTAAAATCTTCCATTTTGCAAGTCAGGAGATATGCAGATAGCTGTCAAATAATACCTTCGCTCACTTGCTATTCAAGATGCAATTATCTAAAAGTAGATATAACCTTTACTTTAGATAGATTTTCAAGATTTTTGTTCAAATCACTATTATTTATGTATTTATTTATACGTTTGGCTGATTGGCTGTTTTCCATACTCTAAAATATTTTGTATTAGCAAGATTGTTTCTTCAAAGTTAAGAGGTTTAGTAATTATACCATCAAATTTAACTTTGTCAGGAAGCAAATCATCTAAATCACTGTAAGCTGTGACTAATACAACAGCAACAGATGGTCTATTTTTACGTACCCAGCGAGCAACTTCAATACCGTCAATTATTGGCATCATTAAATCTAATAGCACAATATTTGGCGGATTTGCTTCAATTTGAGAAATTGCTGTGTATCCACAATTCGCAACATCAACTAGATATCCTTCTATCTCTAATAATGTTGCTAAAAGTAATGCATTATCGATATTATCGTCAACAACAAGAACTCGCTTTTTACCTAAATTTTGAGTTGAAAAAATGTTACGCATGATTAAAAAACCTTGAATTTAAAAAGTTTGTATGGTCATGAAAATATACACTTGATATCAAATTAGAGTGATATCAATCTTTACTTGCTTATTATTAGATTTGTCTATATTGTCTCAGATACTAACGGGCAGCCCCCTTCTCCCTTTAGTTAGGTTATTACAATAGCCAAGGAATATATAATCAATGTATAGATAACAATTTATGTAAGGTAGTGCTTTACCCTATGTTGTCACTATACTAATGGTGGCGGCAAATGAACTGACATTTTTATACTCACACCTTGAGGATGGATTTTAAATTAAATGTTCATCCGAGGTAAAAACTAAAATGGCTACTTTTCTAGATAGTATTACCGATGGTGTGATAATCCTTGACACCCAGTGGCGGTTTATCTTTATTAATGACCTTGGCACCAGAATTTTCGATAAAGGTTACGAAGAGTTGATAGGCAAAAATGTTTATGAAGTATGGAGAACTTCGGTACAACTTGAAGCTTATTATTCCCAGTTTAATCTCTGGTTAGAACATAATATCTACCGCTCGGTAAATGGAATTTCGATTTATTTTCGAGATATTACGCAGCGTAAACAAATAGAAGCAGAGCGACACGAATTATTTATATGCGAACAAAATGCACGTCAAGAAGTCGAACTTGCACAAGCTAGGTATGCTTTTTTATCGCAAGCAGGACGAGTGTTAGCAACTTCGTTAGATATTCAAACTACTTTATCATTTTACGTGGCGCCATTATGCCTGATGGTAGTGAATATGTACCAGAATCTATTAAGGACGACACATATTTTAAATAATATATATATACACACGTAGAGACCGTATTAATACGGTCTCTACAAAATTTCGTTATGTTAGAAATTATGCTTTATCGATAATATCCTTAACGCCATCTTTGACATCTTCTTTAGCGTTGCGTCCTTCAGCTTCTACTTGCTTCGCTTGACCTTCAGTTTTATCTGCGGGGTCACCAGTTACATTACCAAGTGCTTCTTGCGCTTTGCCTTCGATATTTTTCGCAGCAGCTTTTGCTTTTTCTTCTAAACTCATCGTCTTAGCTCCTTATTAATTATCAAACTGATTTTTTTATCAATTTCATGAGATAAACTTCTTTACCCCACCTATTACTTAATATCTCGTAATCAGCGAGTATTGACATCCCACCCAAGTTGTATAAATATTTATATCTGATAATCCAAAAGATATATAATTATAGTCAGGCTTAAAATAATCCTTAATATCTCTCTTTAGATTGTTGAAAAGCGTCTAATATCCGGGATAGGCTCAAAATGCATTGAATCAAATAGCAATTTTCAACAATAACAATCACGGCTTATGCTTCTACAAGACAAAGAATCCGGAAATTTAGTAGAAATAAATGACTTGCAGGCACTAATAAGCCCCAATCAAGATAGTGTGACAGTGCAAGACCAATCAGGACAAGAAGAACAAGACCCAGAACCATTAAAGAAATCAAATTTGATTTTCCCTTCTGGCGAAAGTTTACCTCGCTGCTGGGTAGATGCTAACTACCAAAAATAATAAGTAAGTATACTTATCCACCTTTGAATTGAATAGTACCAATTACAAGGGTGGACATTTGTTCACCCTTATTAATATTCTTGCTAATATAAGAATTGTTTTGTTGATTAACAAGATTATTTATATTGGAAAGATGCTACCAAGACATCAAAACTCGGTTTCTCGAAATTGGTTTGATATTGAAAATTTTATTACATTTTTAGAAACCGTCCAGAATATTATCGTATTTGTTTTGGCTATCGGCTTATTCGGAGTGATGTAATTCGTTTGTACGATTTATTTACCTCTTTCATTGTACCAATTAAGTTTCAAAACATTACATCAGATATATTATTTATTTTAATTTTAGTTGAGTTATTTAAACTTTTGATAATATATTTACGCGAACAGCGTATATCGTGGGGGTAGCAGTTGAAGTTACAATTGTATCTGTGCTACGGGAAATAATTATTCGTGGCGCCTTGGAAATACCTTGGCAGCAAATTTTATCAGTGTGTAGTTTGTTACTAGTATTAAGAATACTTCTGTTAATTTGAGGATGGATGTCACGTCTAAATAATACTCAAGATTTGATGGAGGACAAAATTATATACGATGATAATTAACTACCCGGTTATTGAGAAAACTCATGGCTAAACCCGTAATAATGACGGTTGACGACGACCCAGAAGTTTTACAAGCAATTGCGCGTGACTTAAGACAAGAATATGGAGACCGCTATAGAATTGTGCGTGCGGAGTCGGGAGCAACAGCGTTAGATGCACTCGAAAAGCTCAAACTTCGTAACGAAACAGTTGCGTTGTTTCTAGCTGACCAGCGAATGCCCCAAATGTCGGGTGTAGAATTTTTAGAAGGCGCCTTATCAATATATCCCGGCGCCAAGCGAGCGTTACTAACAGCGTATGCTGATACAGATGCAGCAATCCGCGCGATTAACACAACAAGAGTAGATTACTATTTAATGAAACCGTGGAACCCTCCAGAAGAACGGTTATATCCAGTTTTAAACGATTTACTCGATGATTGGTCAGCATCTTTCAGTCCCCCATTTGAAGGTATACGGGTAGTTGGCAACCGCTGGTCACCGCATTCACATTCAGTAAAAGATTTTCTTGCGCGTAACCAAATACCTTATGAATGGATGGATATTGAGTTATCGCAAGAAGCACAGAAATTAGTCGAATATGCAGAATGCGACCATTTGCAACTACCCTTAGTATTTTTCCCCGATGGTACAAGTACTCTACAACCAACTAATACACAAATTGCCGAGAAAATAGGCTTACAAACCCAAGCCGGAAAACCCTTTTATGATTTAGTCATAGTTGGTGGTGGACCTGCGGGTTTAGCTGCTGCTGTCTATGGTGCATCAGAAGGATTGCGTACAGTCATGCTAGAACGCGAGGCACCTGGGGGGCAAGCGGGTACAAGTTCGCGTATCGAAAATTACCTAGGTTTTCCAGTTGGATTAAGCGGTGGAGACTTAGCGCGTCGTGCTGTAACCCAAGCTAGGCGGTTTGGCGTCGAAATTCTCACACCCCAAGAAGCTACAGGAATTCGCGTAGAAAATCCATATAGATTTATACAACTAGCAGATGGTAATGAGATTAGTTGTCATGCATTGATATTAGCATTGGGTGTATCATGGCGCCGTTTAGATATACCAGGTGTAGAACGGTTAACAGGTGCAGGTGTTTATTACGGCGCCGCTCAAACGGAAGCATTATCATGTCAAGGAGAAGACGTATATATAATAGGAGGCGCCAACTCTGCTGGACAAGCAGCGATGTACTTTTCTAAATACGCAGCAAAAGTCACCATGTTAGTGCGCGGAGAATCTTTGACTAAAAGCATGTCGCAATATTTAATAGAGCAAATAGCATCAACACCCAATATCGAAGTCAAAGTACACACCAGCGTCATCGAAGCAAAAGGTGAAACCTCTTTAGAAGCAATCACACTTCAAAACGTATTAACCCAAGAAACGCAAACAGTACCTGCAAACTCACTATTCATATTTATAGGCGCCCAACCAGCAACTACATGGTTAGATGGAATAGTCGAACGTGACGAACGTGGTTTCATACTAACAGGCCCCGACTTGAAACGTGGTGAAAGGCGCCCAAAAGGATGGAACTTACAACGCGACCCATACCTACTAGAAACAAACATTCCAGGAGTATTTGCAGTAGGAGATGTGCGTCATAACTCAGTTAAACGTGTAGCATCAGGAGTAGGAGAAGGTTCAATATGCGTCCAATTTGTTCACCAATATCTAAGTAAAGTTTTGTAGTATCTTGTGGAACAGGCATCCCTGCCTGTTACATATTCAAGGCAATATTATCTGGCAATTTGTTTATCAAATTCAGTTTGAGGATTTCTATCTAAAGTATCCAAAGGCACTGAGAATCTACCATTTTCAATTTGTATACCAAGTATGGTAAATATTCCCATCACACAGTCTCTTAATAAATCCTACTCCCCATAATCATTATGTTGCACGACCCAAACCAAAACGCTTTATTTCCCAAGTTACCCGAAGAAGCATTACAGAAAATGTTAACAGTCGGCGCCCAAATTCATTTTAATGCTGGTGATATTGTATTTACAGAGGGACAAGCAGATTATAAGTTTTGTATTGTATTGAATGGAGAAATTGAAATAACTAAGCAACTTGGTGGAGAGACAAAATTGCTTGCAGTTCACCGTCGTGGTGAGTTTTTGGGTGAGGTATCAATGATAACTGGACATGGCGCCACAGCTAGCGCGCGTGCATTAACTGCTGCTACCATTTTAGAAATAGATAGCGAAACTTTTAAACGTATCATTGCTGAATGTTCACCAATCGCTGATGTAATTTTGACTGCGATGGTAGGACGTAGTAAAGATGTGGAAGTGCAAATGCGTCATTCCGAAAAACTTGCAGCACTTGGTAAACTTTCCGCAGGTTTAGCACACGAATTAAATAATCCCGCAGCAGCAGCACAACGCGCTTCATCAAACTTACGTGAAATTTCAAAAACTTTACAATCTTTAACGTGTGAGCTTTATTCGTTATCACAAGAGCAATTAAAGTTTCTTTGTGACTTTGAACTTCAGGCAAACCCGACAATAAAACTTGACCCTTTAGACCAAAGCGACAAAGAAGACGCTGTAACCGACTGGTTGGAAAACCATGATATTAAAAATAGTTGGAAAATGGCGCCAACATTTGTGAATACAGGTATAGATACAGATAAACTAGATAATCTTGCAGACCAAATACCAGAAAATAAACTTGAAATAGTTTTACATTGGTTAGAAGCAAAACTTGCTCAAACTTGTTTATTAAACCAAATTGAACAAAGCACTGCGCGCATTTCTGAAATAGTTCAAGCAGTTAAAGGCTATTCTTACATGGACTCGGCGCCGTTGCAAGAAATAGACGTACATCAAGGAATAGAAAACACTTTAATTATATTTGGGCACAAACTCAAAAAAGGAATAGCAGTAAAACGAGAATATGATTTAACATTACCGCGTATCCAAGCTTACGGCAGTGAACTCAACCAAGTTTGGACTAACTTAATAGATAACGCAATAGATGCCATGAAAGGCAAAGGCCAATTAACAATTCGTACAGAATCAGATAATACTTGTATATTAGTTGAAATTACAGATACAGGAACAGGAATACCAGAAGCTATACAACCGCGTATATTTGAGCCATTTTTTACTACTAAAGAAGTAGGCGCTGGAACTGGGTTAGGATTGGATATTACCTATAGAATTATTGTAAAGAAGCATCACGGAGATATTCACTTTGTATCGAAACCTGGAAATACGAGTTTTCGTATTTATTTACCAATTAACAAAAATAATCAAACTCAATGTGAAAGATAATATATTTAATTCTCTTGTGGGATACCCATCCCACAAGATGTATAAACTTATCCTAAAGGTTGTTCGGCGCCATTATTAAGCAATAATCGTAAAACAGACAAAGCTAGAATAATCAAAAACAATACCAAACCAATTGTACAAGCATAGCTAATCTCTAAATTAGTAAAAGCCTGCTCGTACAAATAATAAACAATAGTTTTGGAACTATTGCGTGGACCACCTTGGGTCATAATATATACTTCTTCAAACACCTTAGTAGCAGAAATAGCCGAAATTACACCAACTAAAGCTAAATAAGGACGCATTAAAGGTAAAGTAATATCCCAATGTTTACGCACACCGTCCGAACCATCTATTGAAGCAGCTTCGTAGACATCAGCAGGAATTGATTGTAACCCAGCTAGATAAATAACCATGTAATAACCCAAACCTTTCCACACGGTTACAGCCATTACACTAAAAAGAGCAAATCTTGGACTAGTTAACCAGGGAATACCTTCTTTGATAATACCTAAACTTTGAAGAAACTGATTAATCAAACCTCTTTCTTCGTACAACCAGTTCCATGCAATACCAGCAACCACCATTGAAATTACAACTGGTGCATAATATGCTGCCCGAAACCAGGTAATACCGCGTATTTTTTGATTGACTAAAATAGCGAGAGCCAAAGGCGCCGTAACTAGAATTGGCACTACTACAATTAAATATAATATAGTATTACCCAAAGTCTTCCAAAATACAGAATCATTCGATAACCGAATGAAATTAGCCAAACCCACCCACTGTGTTTGCGAACCGCTGATATCTTGAATTTGCGTAAAAGTCAAATAAAATGCTTGAAGCGCAGGTATGAATACTGTTAAGCCTAAAATGACTAAAGCAGGTAGTAAAAATAAATAAGGCGTTAGTAGTTGCTGAATACGAAGTTCATTTTTGGTTATATATTTAAACATAAGCTGACTAGTTGAGTATAAGTTTTAATTTGTAAATCTACCTCTCGGTAGTAGTATTTTAGTTCTATAGGTAGATGATTAAGAAAGTTTAACTTTTGCATGATGTAAAAGCAAACTAATACTACACCAAAGTTCCAGGTAGAAGCATGATAGTTAACCTACATGAACAAGGATGGGAGGTAATATACCATCGTGCCCATGCATTACTCGCTGCCCAAATAGCCGGAAATTGGCACCCAGAATTACGCCCGCAACGTTGGTTAGAAACAGTTGCCGCAATTTCGCACCACGACGACTTAGAAAAAGAGTGGGAAGGAAATCATCTTACACCAGCAGGCGCCCCACGCGACTTTACTCTAGAAAAAGAAGTTGATTTAGAACGTGTGCGTAAACTTGCCCAAAACGCTCAGTATCGCGGACGCTGGGTAGCAATGTTGATATCGATGCACATGAGCTTTTTAATCGAAGGAATGCGCGGTCAATCAAAAGAAATAGATGAATTTTTAGATGAACAGATAGCAAATCAACAAAAATGGATAGAAGAGTTAGAAATAACAAAAGACGATGCCGCCAAAGCGTATGCCTTCTTCCAATGGTGCGATAGAATGTCTCTTATTCTCTGCAACAAAGAAATTCCCGAAGGTACCACCAGCGCTGAAGACACTGAAGACTTCCGTGCGTTAGAAATAGCCAAAGACGGTGACGGACAAAGTTACAGCGTATCAATGCGAAGCGATGGCAACATCACAGTCAAACCTTGGGCATTCAAAGACGACAAATTCACCGTTAGACTCGAAGCGACCTATCTAAACCAACTACAATTTACCGACAACAACGAACTCACAGAAGCACTACGAAACGCGCCCATCAAAACCCTAGAATGGACTTTTGCTAAATAAACCCCAGAAACCTGGTTTCTTCCACACTAAGCATAACAATTTTCAGCGTCACCAAAAGAAACCAGGTTTCTCACGCTTGTACAATAACCCTCAATAACGTAGGTTAGGTGTAAACGTAAACGAAGTTTTCCCAAAGGGTAGTTTCCCCGCAGGGTAGCAACGCGCAACCCAACATACAACAATATCATCTCGACAAATAATAATCGAACCATCACCAAATCCTTTCTACCGGATAAGCATCAAGAATTTCATCTATACTCAGTAGAGGGCATTTTCTCAAAAACAGCCTGAGCAACCAAAATTCTGTCAAAAGGGTCACGATGATGATAAGGTAAGTCTTTTAACGTGTAAATATGGCTTAACTCTAAAGGTAATATTTTTAAATTGTTAGTCTCCTTCTGGCTTTCTATTATTTCAGGTAATGGCATAATCAGCGTTAGTTTACCCATCTGATTTTTGATTTGCATTTCCTAGATGCTAACGACACTTACAAATAGATTATTATCTATGTCATCCAATAAACTTCTTGCTGATATTGAGAGTTTGTGTGTTTCAAGCGACCACCAGATTAATGTATGTGTATCTAACAAAATATTCATTACTCACCCATCCAAAATTCATCGGGTAGAGGTTCGTTAAAATCTTCTGTTGTCCATCCTTTGCCTTCGTGCAAACCAGCAATACGTTTTTTGTTTTTACTTTTATCTGAAGCTTCTTGGCTATACTTGCTTGCTAAAAATTCAACAAAATCTAATACCTGCTCTTTTTGTTCAGGTGGTAGTATTTGCAACTTGGTTACTACTTCTGATGTCGTATCTACAGCTTGAGGAGTCATACTAATTTTTCCTTTTAAATATAATACGTATATCAATTATATATTAGTCGACGGTTGCCGCATACATGTAAAATCAGGTTGCAAGCAATCAATATTATTTCTATATTATACCTTTACCTAACCAAAATTCATCTGGTAGCGGGTCATTAAAATCATCGCTCATCCAAATCTGACCTTTATTTAAGTCTGGTACTCGTTGTTGCGGTGCTTCTTGATAACAAGTATATTTATTTGCTAAAAACTCAACAAAACCTAATTCTTTTTCTGTTGCTGCTTCCACCACTTCAAACTCAACTTGTTTTGTCTCATGATTCGGGATAACTTTGAGCGCTACATACTTTTTCGACTTCTTACACAACCAAGTTTGACGTACCAAAGGAACCGCAGCACCACAAGCAGGGTTAGGACATTTCACTGTGCGCGTCCATAAATATGCTACAGGTGTTATAATTTTGGATTTTGGATTTTGGATTTTGGGTGCGTGAAAGCAGTTTAATATTTCGTTTCATTTTAGATTGTAATAGCTTTCACGCACTCTACGTTTTTATGTGTCGGTTGCGTAAGCCCTAAAATAAATATTGCAAAATATAAATATCCCATCCTGGTTTATGTAAACCCTATGCCTTTCGCCACTACTGGAACCATCGCTGCCATCGCTACCGCTATCGTCCCGCAACAAGGTAGCGTCGGGATAGTACGCGCGTCTGGTTCCGAAGCTGTAGATATTGCCAAAAAGCTCTTCCATGCACCAGGTAAGCAAGTTTGGGAAAGTCACCGCATTTTATATGGTTACATTCGTCATCCTCAAACCCAAGAACTAGTAGACGAAGCGCTGTTATTAATAATGAAAGCACCGCGTTCATATACTCGTGAGGATGTGGTGGAGTTTCACTGTCATGGAGGAATTATGGCAGTGCAGCAAGTGTTACAGTTGTGTTTAGAAGCAGGCGCCCGTCTTGCACAACCAGGAGAGTTTACACTACGAGCATTTTTAAATGGGCGCCTAGATTTAACGCAAGCTGAAGGTATCGCTGACTTAGTTGGCGCCAAATCTCCACAAGCTGCACAAACTGCATTAGCTGGAATTACAGGTAAATTAGCTCAACCAATAAAAAAATTGCGTGCTGATTGTTTGGATGTTTTAGCGGAAATTGAAGCTCGTATCGACTTTGAAGACGATTTGCCACCATTGGATTATGAGTTTATTACTGCGGAACTTCAAAAAATTAGCTTAGAAATAAATCGTATTCTTGCTACAGCAGAAAAAGGAGAATTGCTGCGAACGGGGTTAAAAGTCGCTATTGTTGGGCGCCCAAATGTCGGAAAATCAAGTTTACTAAATGCGTGGAGTCGTAGCGATAGAGCAATTGTTACAGATTTACCTGGCACAACGCGCGATGTTGTTGAGTCGCAATTAGTTGTAGGTGGTATACCTGTACAGGTGTTAGATACTGCTGGAATAAGAGAAACAGAAGACACTGTAGAGAAGATTGGTGTACAACGTTCGCGCAAAGCTGCCGAGTCAGCAGATTTAGTGTTATTAACTATCGATGCTTCCCAAGGATGGACACCTGATGATGAAGAAATATATATTAACGTTAAAGGGCGCCCGTTAATTTTGGTTGTTAATAAAATCGATATTGCCGTAGAGACGTTACATGTAACGTCTCTACATGTACCTGGGGAAATAAAGAATGTTGTGAAAACAGCAGCAGCAAAAAACCAAGGAATAGACGCCTTAGAAACAGCAATTTTAGAAAAAATCCAATCTGGTAAAATTACTGCTGCTTCTTTAGATTTTGCCATTAACCAACGTCAAGGCGCCGCACTTACACAAGCAAAGTCATGTTTAGAACAAGTATTATTAACTATCGAGCAAGACTTACCCCTTGACTTTTGGAGTATTGACCTACGTGGCGCCATTTATGCCCTAGGTGAAATTACAGGAGAAGAGGTTACAGAATCTGTATTAGATAAAATATTTAGTCGGTTTTGTATTGGTAAGTAAAAGTGTATCTTAATTAATTATTTAGCAGAAGCTCACCTTATGACAACCGCACCCCTAAGCTGGCAAGAACTAGAAACCCTCACGAACTATCAAATAGATACCGTTAATGGTCCCACTAACTCAAGAGCTACGTTGCGCTTGTTTGGGAAGTCCGAATCTGATGTGCGGGTAACGCTGTACCGTGATAACCACGCTTGGTGTCCTTACTGTCAAAAAGTTTGGCTATGGTTAGAAGAAAAACAGATTCCCTACCGCGTCGAAAAAGTAACAATGTTTTGCTACGGGGAGAAAGAAAGTTGGTACAAACGTAAAGTACCATCAGGAATGCTACCCGCAATCGAGCTAGATGGTCGCATTATTAAGGAAAGCGATGACATTTTGCTTGCTTTGGAAAAGGTTTTTGGACCATTGAACCAAGGAATGGAAGACCGCACGGTGCTTCCTCTACGTCAATTAGAACGACTTTTATTTAGAGCTTGGTGCGGTTGGCTGTGTACAAGAGCAATTTCTTCTCAACAAGAACAACGCAACCGAGAACAATTTATAGAAGTGGTAGCTAAAGTAGAGGATGCTTTGGGTCGTACTCCAGGGCCTTACTTTCTATCGGACTTTGGCACAGTTGATGTTATTTTTACGCCCTATGTCGAACGGATGAATGCGAGTCTTTACTACTACAAAGGTTATTCCTTACGGGAAGAAAACCCTCGATTGAGCGCATGGTTTGCGGCAATGGAAAGCCGACCTACCTACTGCGGTACTCAGAGCGACTTTCACACCCACGTACATGATTTGCCACCCCAGATGGGGGGTTGTTGGGAAAACGGCGAAACCCAGATGCTTCTCAATAAAGCGCGGGTGGATAACGGCCCCTGGTTTGGGCTACCAGATGTTACTTATCCAGAACCCGAAAACTCCCGCATGGAAGCTCTTAAACGAGCTATCGAACACCGCATTAATATTATCCGAGTTAACCCCGCCGATAATCAATTGTTCGATCAAGCCCTCCGTTGTGCTTTAACACACATGATGACAGGCTCTGACTGTGTACCACCATCCGGTTCTGATGTCGCTCTGCGATATTTACGCGACCGTATTAATGTACCGCGAGACATGTCCATCTACGCAGCCAAGAGATTGAGGGAATCCCTAGAAAAAACTGCCTCCCTTGTAGGTAATGGTCAGCCAGCTCCCATTCCCACTAACCATCGACGAGATCAAGACCCATCTAACTTTGCTTACAAGTAAAATTCAACTGAAACAGCAAGGAGTCCCACACTATACCGTTTTACGGTTAGTGTCGGGAGGAATTGCTGTTTAATTAACTGCGTCCCCTTGAATTGATTTCCCTTGTTTGAGGGAAGAGGTGAAAGGGGATAGTGGTTAATTAAACTATCTGTTAGTACATCACGCATAATCTCGAACTCCGTTTTATTAACTTGACACCACTCGGATTAAACTGACCAATACGTGACCAATTGTGGTCATAAATCGAGAGATTTTTAGTTAATCTAGTTTTACAAAAAAGAAAAATACGCCCTGTTACAGGCGCATATAAAGTTTAAACGATTTGGAGGCGCCTGTACAAGTATGGCTACATCTATAAAGGCGCCAAAGTTTTAAGATTTACTTGGAGTTTTAGCTTTTTTAAAAATGCATTTTACTGACACATGTCCACTGCTGGAGTAAGTGCAAGTTGTACAACGGTTAGTTCCATTTTCTCCTTGCTCATTGGTGCTGGGTGCATTAGTAGTTTCACAAGTTTTCTTCTGGGTCCCACCACCTGAAGGCGCCTTAATTGGTAGGTTAGAACTAGGTGTTACTGGGCGTGAACTAATTAAACTTGTGTGAACAGCATCGTTACAGTTTTTAGATATAACTTCTTTATAGGGTCCTGCAGCTGTTGCTGTGGTGGAAACTAGCGCAGTTGCTAGAATTGTCATACTTAACGTAGCGTAAATACGATTTATCATAATGCTTAATTTTGATGCGTTGTAGTAGGTTGTTGTGGGGGCTTGGTTTAACCCTTTCATTCGTTGTTATGTCTGGGTTGTATTTTTTATGCACCAAAAACTTCTATATTGAAAACAACGCGCTTTCGGAGGCGCCTCAAACCAATCTTCCCGTACCTGTGATAAGTGCGGTTACGAGGAAACTAGATATCTTAACTGCGGTTCAACTCAATTGAGTGAAAGTTGCTCAATGCCCAGGCAGCAGCTTGTACATAAACGTTCGATGCCACTCCATTTGTCGCAATTTCTCTCTAATAGTTAAAGGTAGCGGGCGCCTGTAAATATTACAATTTATGGATATTAACCAATCGTACCAAACGTAACTGGTAACTTTATTATCATGCTTGAGAATTGTGCTAATGATGCCGCCTGCTGACATACAAGTAATGATGTGATTATTATTACTTTATATATCGTGGCGCCTCAGATTGTAAAACTTCAGCAGGGTGATTTTTCGCTAATTCCTATTTGATAATCGAAGATTGGAGAAAATAGTCGTATATTTAAAACTTAACGGGTATTGAAGAAGCACCTCGCATAATTAGACTAGAATTCCAACGCAGGCTTTCAGGGTTGATAGCAAGTCTCAAATTTGGTAATCGCTCAAACAAAACTTGAAAGGCTATACTAGACTCAAGCCGTGCCAATGGGGCGCCAAGGCAGTAGTGCATTCCAGAGCCAAAACCAACGTGTTTATTGTTTTGTCTATCTAAAATTAAGGTTTCTGGATTCTCAAATATTGATTCATCATGGTTAGCGGAACCGAGTACAGCAAATACTAATTCACATGCTGGAATAGTTGTGCCTGCTATTGTGATGTCTTCACGGGTATAACGTTCTGTGGCAAACAATACTGGGGATGTATACCGCACGAGTTCTTCAATCGCGGATTTCATCAGTTCTGGTTTGGTACGTAAGCGTTCTAATTCTGCTGGATGTGCTAGTAAAGCCAACACACTATTACCAATTAAATTAACAGTGGTTTCATGACCTGCGGTTAGCAAAAGTGCGGCCATGCCAACCACTTCGTCTTCTGATAATTTCGAGCCTTCTGAAGAAGCTTGTAACAAAGCGCTGGTTAAGTCATCTTGAGGATTGAGGCGATGTTCGCTCAGAAGTCGGCGTAAAAATTTAACTAATTGGTATAAGCTAGGGATAGCAAAAATACCGTCGATAGGTTTAGTAACGCTGACCATGACGTTTGACCAACGATGAAAAGCAGCTCTATCTTGTTCAGCAACACCCAGCATTTCGCTAATTACAACCATTGGAATTGGTAACGCAAAATCACGAATTAAATCCATTTCTCCTTTAGCTATGGCTTTATCGATTAGTTCATGTGCCAAGCGATGAATACGGGTTTCCATTTGGGCAATTAAGCGTGGTGTAAATGCCTGATGTACCAAAGAACGCAAACGAGCGTGGTCAGGGTCGTCGGAGTCGAGCATATTTCGTTCAAGCGGCTTGACAAATCCTGGCAACCACATCTGAGGTGGATTTTTCTTACCATCAGTAGCATTGCGTCGGTTTTTTACAAAGCGTTCATCCGTAAGGGTAGTAACCACCGAGTCGTAGCGAGTAACAAGCCAAGCGCGTTGTCCAAAAACTTTTACTGGTACAACAGGTCGATTATGGCGCCAGTATTTAAAAGTTGGAAATGGGTTGGCTCTAAAACTAGGTGAGGTAACAATAACTTGTTCGAGGGCTATGTTTTGATAAGTTCTCGTCATATTGTAATAAAACCCAGTCATCTGATAAAACTAAATTAACATTTTATTTTTTCAACGCTGTCATGAGTATGTAATCTACGATTACTACAACATTTTTGATAAGCAGGTCAATCTTGAAATGCATGGTTACAAACCTGTACGAAAATGTTCCACAGTCTAAGGTGCTATTTTTTAGTCCCGTCGAACTCACGGTGATTTAATAGATGCTTCATCTAGCGTCATGAAACAATATTGGCGCCTAAAAGATTTACATAAATTAATAACTTGCGTTTATTTGGGATTTTTGCGATATTCTCGCAAACTCTCTATAAATGGTGGCTTTAGTAGCGATGCTCGACGTTATCTTAAAAAGCCGTGACTAAAGTCATGTGTGATTCGTGACTTTCGCATGAGTTATTTTTAATAGTCAGCAATAAAAATTCCTTTGCAGGTTTTGGTATCTGCGCGCAAAATACCATTGGAGGACTACTACTAGACCGTGGTACTTTCTCTGGTAATGGTCTACGGCTAATAATCAAAACTGCACCGATTTTAACTAGTATACCTGAACCATCTACAACTTTAGGCTTCTTAGCTTTTAGTGCTTTAAGTCTGGGGTCATTGAATCGGCCCCAGAAAATCAAGAAGGCGTTGAACGAGAGTTAGTTAATTCAGGCGCCGTTCAGCAAAGTAAAATCAGTATTGTTCGCTACCTGTTTGTTTACCATGAAAGTAAAAAGGACAACAGTATACTTATCACAACTCAAGGATATAGCTATTTTGTTTTCAGGTGACATTCATGGTTTGGCAGAATTTATACTTGATTGTTTTGAGTCCGCTGACCGTATAAATGATGTCACTCATCAAAGCAATATAAGGAACTCAAGACCAACACAAAACTGCGTTTACGTGTCTCAGCATGACAGTTAGATGTTTGGTGACTTAGTATGACAGTTAGATGTAGATTTTAAGTTGGGTTCCGCAAAGCCTCCACCCAACCTACGGGGGATTAAGGTAAATTTTGAAACACGGTATCAACGACTTGTTTGGCTTTAATATCTAATGTATTCCAATCCACTTCTCCTTGTTCATCGATTAAACTAGTATCTATAGATACTGCTTCGCCTGACGCATAATTTTGGAAACATACCTGATAGCATAATTCCCATATATCGATGTTGAGTCGCTGCTCTTGACGCTGTAGACACAGATGATATCCTGGATGGGGCATTGGTAGTTTTTCGAGGGTGCGCTTGATATCTTCTGTTCGTTCTGGGGTTGCAGTTTCGAGTTGCTCTACTAACGAAGTCACCATTGCCTTGGTTTCGTCGCTGGTACCCGGCGCCCATACTAGTACGTCTTGGTAGGTTCCTTTCCAGTTTGATACGTCAAGCTGTTTGCGGATATTGTCGATCAGACGGATAAATGCTGGTTGCATCAGGGTTTCTGCCTGCTGCCAGATGTTGGAGTCGGTTATCTTGGGTGGCATAAGTGATTTTTTATACTCTTATCTTAAAAATTTACGAACTAAATTCAAAAACTATGTTTAAAAAAATATTTACGAAAAAGTTGGGTTTTTAGCAAAATCTTTTATTAAGATAGCGGATTTTGCTGCGGAGGATTTGGAGATATTTATTACCACCTGTTTATTCAGGTGTCAACAAGCTTGGAGGATATATGATTGGCAAGCTACTAGACTATCGTTATAAAGTTATCAGAGTTCTTGCCACGGGCGGTTTTGGTGAAACTTATATTGCTGAGGACACCAAACGACCTGGCAACCCCATCTGTGTAGTCAAGCATCTTAAACCTGCTTCTAGTAACGATTCTAAGATATTTGATACTGCTAAACGCTTGTTTCAAAGCGAGGCAGAAACGCTGGAAAAACTGGGGGATCATAACCAAATTCCTCGGCTTTTGGCTTATTTTGTTGATAATCAAGAATTTTATTTAGTACAAGAATTTATTGAAGGTCATACTCTTAGTGAAGAACTCGTTCCGGGAGAAACCTGGAGCGAAGGTCAGGTTGTTCAACTTTTAGATGAAATCCTTAGCATTCTCGAATTTGTCCATCAACAGGGAGTTATTCACCGCGATATCAAGCCCGATAATATTATCCGGCGCCGTGGTGACAATAAGCTAGTATTAGTTGATTTCGGCGCCGTTAAACAATTACGCGCTACTGCCTACACTCGCACTGTCGGAGTTCAACATTCATCTACGGTAGCAATTGGTACACCTGGGTACATGCCTACTGAACAAGGTCAAGGCAAACCTCGTCCTA
The DNA here is from genome assembly GCA_019359675.1 of Calothrix sp. FI2-JRJ7. Classification (GTDB taxonomy): domain Bacteria; phylum Cyanobacteriota; class Cyanobacteriia; order Cyanobacteriales; family Nostocaceae; genus Dulcicalothrix. The sequence continues at coordinate 4,792 of JAHHGX010000066.1, read as the reverse complement.
ACAGTGATATTTATGCCCTAGGTATTATTGCTATTCAAGCTCTGACTGGTGTGGCACCTGTAGATTTACAAGAAGACCCCCACACTGGCGAAATTCTTTGGCAAAATACTTCCATTAGTCCGCAGTTAGGTGTCATCTTAAATCAGATGATTCGCTATCACTTTAAAGATAGATTCCAAAACGCTAGCGAAGCTCTACAAGCATTGCGTGCGTTTGTACCTGCCGCACCAGAGAATCAAGAGTACCGCAAAACACAGTACTCAATTGTAAAACATTCCTCGCTCTCTTCTCGACAGCAAACAATTGCTGTGGCGCCTGGAAATAGAGGTGGTAGTGGTGGATACGCACAAGAAAATGTTAAAGCTATACGTAAAGCAGCAACAGGCCCCGATATATTACAGTTATTCATTTTAGCTTTGCTTGCTGGTGGTGCAGCATATGCGGCGCCATCCGTTGTGAAAAATGTCCAAAGTCTTACGGCAAATTGGACAAAGGGTGGTGATACTCTAGCATCACAAACTTGTATGGCTATAACCAGCGAAACAGCCAATATTCGTACTGAACCTGCGGCTATATCCTCTGATACAATTTTGCAAACCGTTGCCGGACGTACTGCTTTAGAAGTTACTGGTACACGTACAAAACGTGGATGGGTACAAATACGACTAGATACAGGTAAGGTCGCATGGGTTCACTCGGATGTTATTGGTAATAGCTCTGAATGGGCGAATTGTCTACGCGATAAGGGTATTGCTACGAAAATTATTAATGATAGTGGTGCTATTGCCGCGCGTCCTGAACCAAAACCAAAAACAATAGTTGATTGGTTGCCGTTGCCAAATAAAAATCAGGATAACAATACAGAAAGTAATATAGATAAAAATACAGACGACAATAAAGTAACTATACCAAATATTGATGAACAAACTCGCGAGCAAGACAGCAAAGTAGTTGAACAAGCACGCGAGAAATATGAATCTGGTGACTTACAAGGAGCTATTGATTTATTAAAATCGGTACCTGCGGGAATTGAGGAGACAGGTAAAATGATTTCTCAATGGCAGCAAGACTGGTCAAAAGCCGAATCATTATTTAAAGATATTGATGAGGCAGTCGCTAAAGGTAACTGGGATAAAGTCACCTCTTATCAGAAGCAGCCTGAAAAACTGCCTAATATTCAGTACTGGCGTGACAAAATCAATCCGCTTTTGCAACAAGCCGCTGATAATATTGCTACTGGCGCCGAAAATTTATCTAAGCAGCAGAAAGTACCCAACCTTGGCAGACCCGCTAAAACCGAAACAAAGCTTGCAGCTCCAAAACAGGACAACCTCACCCTTGAAGAAAATCTACAACAATTTTTCTTTGGTAGTCCAGAACCAACACCTACCCCCAAATCTAAAAAATCTCCTTAAAATTAACCATATTACGTAGAGACGTGTAATCCGCTCGTATTTCCCGTAAAGCGGAGCTTTTCCCGAAGGGTAGGGATTAATCACGTCTCTACAGCATATTAATATTTTTGTGGAGTTACAGGGGCAGGCGCCGTTGTTGGTGGGGGTGGTACGGGTGTAGGCGCCCCAGGAACATTAAATTGTTGAGTGGGTTGGGGAGATGGTGTAGACTGCTTTGGAATATTGGGACGAAATAGATTTGCTTCGTAAAAGTAAACGCGGTCACAATATTGCGAGCCGCTATTACAAACTGCCTCAATAGAGACATTGCTGGCATTACTAACGTCTAATGACAGCGTATTTTGCACCGAAGGTGATACAGTACGAGAATCTGCTGGTTTGCCGTCTAAATAGACTCTGACATCTACATTGGAACTGCGACTATCACTATCACGCATCCCAAACCCTAAATTCAATGTTTGAAAAATTGGGTTTGGGCTATTATCTGGCTTGATTCTACAAGTTAGTGATGCAGAACGATATCCAGGACCCAAAAAAAATCGGCTCGAATATACAGCCCTTCCTATTGAAACATTTGTATTGTCTTCACGTGCGGTACCAGAGCCACTGGCAACACATGTTGATCTGAGTAAATCTACTGGTCGTGGTGAGCGTTGCGCTTGAACAATGCTTTCACCTATCAAAGCAAAAGAAGAAACAAGTACACCAGTTATTAAAGCAAACAACCGAATTTTTTGAGCTTTTCGCATAAATATCAATAATTAATCTATTGGTGGCAGGTAAAAACCATCCACATCATACCTAAACACCCGCTCTTTTTTTGTAATCCAGTAGAGACCGTATTAATTCGGTCTCTACAAATACCTGTGTCAAAGCGTTACCAATAACTAATTAATGCTGACGCGGAAGCTGACAGATCCAAATTGACCACCAGGAATATTACCAAGGTTTGCAACGACGGCGCCATTATTGTTACTGCCTGGACAAATATTGACAAAATTTTCTAATGGTGCTAGAGGAGATAAAAATCTACCACCATCGGCACCACTACCTAGACCCTTTATAACAATAGTATTATTCGTAAAAGTGGTTCCGTTGGGTATTAAGTCGCAGAAGCGCGCATTACTAATATTTTCTTCTCCCTCAGTTAGGAAATAAACTGTGTATTCGACTTCATCTCCTGATTGTAGGGGTGCCTCTAAGTTTGGAACTCCTTGAAACCTTTCTTGTGAAGGAAGCGCATCGTCGTTATTGTTATTAGGGTCAGGGACGAATGTAGTAAAATTTGTACCAGTAATTGCTTGTCCACCGCGTGTGGCATTGGTGATTCGCTTAATAAGTTGAATATTGGGCGTGCCTGCGGCGCCTAAAGCAGTTGAACGGAAACCAAAGTCGATATTAAGTAGTGATGGGTTTGCTTGTGTTAGGTTGGCAGGTAGAGTAGTATTTGTTGTTGGTCTAAAATCATTGTTGGGTGGGAGTGCCTCAACTGTGTAATTACCTATTGGTAAGCCAGTAAACCCATAAATAGTATTGCTGTTTGTGGTAGTTCGAGAAATCTCTTGACCGTTGGCGCCTCGTAAAATTAAGGTGGCACCTTGTATACCCCTTTCCCCTTGGTCTTGAACACCGTTAGCGTTACGGTCATTAAATACTGTGTCACCTATCGAACCAGTATTCGAGGGGGCACAAATATTTATCCTAGCAAGACCTATTGTTTCGTCTTGTCGAGGTTGACCAAATTCGGTACCTGGTTCGTAAATAAATCTAAAGCTGGTTACTTGACCCGCAGGTGTAACAAAAACGTTACCACCCGAACTACTTGGGAAAGCATTTTCGTTAATACCTACAGCAACGTTTCCTGTCACGCGAGTTGTATTACCAAGTGACTGAAGCGTGACATTAACAGGTTCGGAGCCATTAAATGCATTAACAGTAACTCTATCTTGGTAAGTATACCCAAAATCTCTGGCGCCATCTCGGTCTATGTCAAGAATAGTTAGGGGAGATGCAAGCGTAACAGGTCTATCAAAGTTTACGGTTAAAGTCGCATTACTACCAACGGGCGCCGGCTGTTTGCCAATACCAATATGAAATCTCAAGTTCGGTCCGCTTAGACCTCCATAAACATCATTATCAATTCGAGTTCCGTAAATTTCATTGTTAAACTCGACTAAATTTGATTCGATAACTTGTCCGGGAATGCTTTCAGTAAAGTTTAATCTAACATTTACTGCACCAGCATTCATCTGTTGTTTAGAAATTTCTTCTACACCAACCGTAGGTTGCCAATTAACGATTGTTGGAGCTGTACCTGCTGGACAAACACCATTAGTTTGCGCTACCACTTTTTGATTGGCAACAGTACTAAAAATGGCTATTTGAGTCACTACCATTAGTAACGTTAGACAAAAATATCCAACAGTTTTAAGATTTTTTTGCCATCTCCGAGTACTGACGTTAAAATTTACTCTGAAATTGAATCTCATTCCTCTATAAAGATGCCTACCACGACCATTCTTAGCTTCGCTTATTAAGGGTTTTTGGGGGAATCTATTCTTTTGATATAACAGTAATAATCTCTGGAATGCCCGACTCAAAATTCCTTTTAATGTTTTAATAAATAAAAATTTCATACAATAAATTCCTAAGTAATCTACAAAATATCCAGAGAAGAATAGAGAAGTCAAGACGCGATAAAAATCGCGCCTAATCAACTAATTAATTTCAACGCGGAAACTTACTAATCCAAAGCTACCACTCGATATATTTCCTAAATTTGCAACCACGGCACCGTTATTGTTGGGACCGAGACAAATATCAGTAAATGCTTCTAATGGTGTAAGCGGACTTAAAAATCTACCAGTATCGGCGCCGCTACCAGCATCCTTAATGATAATACTGCTATTAACAAAGGTAGTTCCATTTGGTATTAAGTCGCAGAAGCGAACATTGTTGACGATTCCATCACCCTCAGCAAGAAAATAAACCGTATATTCGATTACATCTCGTGATTGAACAGGCACCTCTAATGTCAAAACACCTTGAAAGCGTTCTGATGATGGTAAGGCATTATCGTTATCACTGCTTGGGTCGGGAACATATCTACCAAAATCAGTACCAGCGATTTGATCCCTATTACGTATCGCATTGGTAATTCGTTTAATTAAACGAATATTTGGCGCCCCTGCACTACCCAGACGATTTGTATTAAACCCAAAATCAACAGTCAGCAACTCTTGGTTTGGCTGTGTCAGATTTGCGGCTAAAGTCGTGTTCGTCGTCGGGTTAAAATCATTGTTTGGTCTCAGCGCTTCAACAGTAAAATTGCCTAACGGTAAATTTATAAAACTATAAATACCGTTGCTATTTGTCGT
>JAHHGX010000065.1 GCA_019359675.1 Calothrix sp. FI2-JRJ7 | reverse complement strand
TGTTCTACGAACCTCCTCACCTTGCGAGTTACGTAAAATCAAAGTTACGTTTTCTATGCCCGGTTCACCTTCATCTTGTCTACCGTTACTGTTACGGTCGTTGAACACCGTGTCACCAATTGTGGCGCCATTTGTAAACCCAAAATCAACTGTTAATAGCGATTGGTTTGCCTCTGTAAGATTCGCTGGTAAAGTTGTGTTTGTTGTCGCGTTAAAGTCATTGTTTGGTCTCAATGCTTCAACAGTAAAATTGCCTAACGGTAAATTTATAAAACTATAAATACCGTTGCTATTTGTCGTTGTTCTACGAACCTCCTCACCTTGCGAGTTACGTAAAATCAAAGTTACGTTTTCTATGCCCGGTTCACCTTCATCTTGTCTACCGTTACTGTTACGGTCGTTGAACACCGTGTCACCAATTGTGGCGTCATTTGTATTAAACCCAAAATCAACAGTCAGCAACTCTTGGTTTGGCTGTGTCAGATTTGCGGCTAAAGTCGTATTCGTCGTCGGGTTAAAATCATTGTTTGGTCTCAGCGCTTCAACAGTAAAATTGCCTAACGGTAAATTTATAAAACTATAAATACCGTTGCTATTTGTCGTTGTTCTGCGAACCTCCTGACCTCGTGAGTTACGTAAAATCAAAGTCACGTTACCAATACCGGGTTCACCTTCATCTTGTCTACCGTTACCGTTACGGTCGTTGAATACCGTATCGCCAATAGTGGCGCCGGGAGGAGGTGGAAGACAAATACTAAATTGAGCCAAACCTACGGTTTCATCTTGTAAAGGTTGACCAAATTCTGTACCCGGTTCGTAAAGAAGGTCTATACGATTTAACTGACCTGCTGGTGTCGCCGAAGCGTTTGCATCTGGTCTATCTGGAAAAGAATTCTCGTTAATACCTACAACAGTATTTCCTGTTACACGAGTATTAGGAGTAAGTGACCTTAAAGCAACTCCAACAGGTACATCACCATTAAACGCGGTAACTGTGACTCTATCTTGGTAGATAAATCCAATATCCCGCTCACCATTACGGTCTACGTCAAGAATCGTAAGAGGTGATGCAATTATGACAGGTCTAGAAAAGTTTATACTTAGAGTCGCGTTTCCAGGTGACGGAGTTTTATCTTGACCGATATTAAAGCGTAAGTTGGGACCCGGTATCCCACCATAGGTTTCATTACTGATAAGAGTTTCCTCATTATCTATAACTTGCCCTGGAACACTTTCTGCAAAACTGAAATTTACAGCCACTTCACCAACATTTATTGTTTGAGTAGCAATATTAGGCGCCCCAACTGCTGGTCTCCAGTTAACAGGGGTGGGAACATTACCTGCTGGACATAAATTTTGAGTTTGCGCGACTACTTTTTGTTTAAACATACCTCCAGAAAAAACTATTTGCGTTACTGCCAGCAGTAATGCCAGAAAATAATAACGTAGAGACTTAAGAACTTTTTGCCATTTTCGATTGACTTTGAGAGGTTGCTCCGCTGAACGATGCAAGCCGCTATTAAACATTAATAAGGTTCGTTTAAAAAAAGCTTTCATGTTCCTCAGTCCTATAGACAACACACAATTCTGTTTGCAATGTGATATGGAGACGTGTTCACGCAGTGTCCCGCAGGGAATAAATCACGTCTCTACATACGTACATTTTTATTTTCACCTTCTACGGGGACGTCGCGCGGGTTGTGTTTGATTTTGTCTTCGTTGTTCGATTTGTAAATCGTCTTCTTGTGGTTCGATAATGATGTCTACTCCTCGGATATCTTTAAAGATAATTTCCGCGCGTCTGTCTCTTGCGTAGTCCACAATATCTGTACTTCCTGGGTTAAGAAGTTGTGATTCACCCGCTGAACGTATTGTCATTCGCTCAGGCGCCACACCTTTACGCAATAAATAAGCACGTGTTGCTAATGCCCGTCGTCTACCTAGTGCCAAGTTATATGCGTCACTTGCACGTGGGTCAGTGTGTCCAATAATATCAATTACAATTACTGGATTTTGCAGCAACACTTCTGCCACCCTATCCAATACTTGTGCAGAAGCTGGACTAATAAACGATTTGTCTAACGCGAAGTGGATATTACGCGGTACACGAATCTTTAATGGTGGTGGTGGTGGTGGTGGGGGTGGTGGTGGTGGTGGTTCGGGTGGTTTCGGTCGTGATGTACACTGCGGAGGTACTATTGGTTGCGGTCGCGAGTTGGGAGTGAGATTTGGAAAAGTCCCGGCTTGACCGATGACCGCTGCTACTGATGGTTCTGATGTTCCATATTTGGGGTCAGTAGCTATTGCGCTAATTCCATCTCCTTCGGCAACATTCGTAACACTGGTACTAAAGTTACCGTCTTTATCGGCTTGGACAGTTGCTAATGGAACATTTAAGGCGCCGTAGCCATAGTCGTATATAGCTTGTTTGCCACGTTGATAATCGCTTATCTTATAAATTGTTACCTCAGAACCTGGGTCAGCATTACCTTGAACGGTTATAGAACTACCTGTTGGTGGGAAAGCGCGCGTTCTAAATTCGGGCGCATTTACTGCACCGTTTCCGGTATCTAGACGACGGTTGCCAGAGTTACGTTTGGGGTTGGCGCCGTCTCCACGTTGAAAGTCGCTAACTTCAAGATTTTGCTGTGTAATTAAGTCGATACTTAATCCTTCAAGCGAGGCAAATCTATTACCACGAATAATATTGCGAACCGCTGGACTACTGCTACCAATATCGTTACGTGGAAATGATGTGACGCTTACCCCTGGCCCGGTTTGATTATCAATCTCGTTACCAATTACTTGATGGTTACTACCCATCAAATATACTGCTGCCCTTCGCAGGCGCCTGCCGTTGTAGGTAATTTTATTGTTTTGCAGCAATACATTCCCGTCGGGTTTAAATAGATACACACCCGCACCGTCATTCGCACAAATTAAGTTGCCTGTAATTTGGGAATTTGTGATAATACCCTCAAATCGTAAAGCGTCTGGCATTCCAGCCAAACCATTACCCACGATAATGTTTTGCGTTACTAAAGTATTTTCACCACGTACAGAAGTAATAATTGCGCTACCGTCGCTGTAATAAATACGGTTGCGGCGAATTTTTGTACCCTGCGAGTTAAACACATAAACGCCAAACGCTGAGGTTTCTTGGGGTATTTGTTCATCAACTGTTAACCCTAACCAGTTATCTTCAATAACAACATTCTTGGGTGGAACATCTTTATTAGAGAATGGGAAGTTATTACTGGGTGTAGGTTGTTGCTTACTTGTATCGGGTGGTGGAAATCTATGGGCAATGACAATATTTCCAGGTGGTGTGGTTAGTGTCACAGGTTTGGGAATACCGTCATATATAAGTAAATTTCCCAATTGCTGTTTAATAGGACTTGCATTAAATCCATATAAACTTAACCCACGCACTGTTATACCGTCGGCAACTATTGTAAACCCACGGAAAATTTCAATATTAGGCGCCGGGGTTATAGCAACAACTGGTACAGGAATTGCAATTTCCGCTGTCGCGGATTTTGTCGCATCATAACCTGGTTGGCTTGTACCATCAATAACTAAATTAGAAGATGCCAAGTCAGGTAATATTCTTTGCAGTTGAATTGTAGTGGCGCCTGCTGGTAAATTAAACTCAATCCTGGAACCCCCAGATGTCGAAGGTGTAACAAGTGCTTTTTCAGCAGGACTAAGTTGTTCTACTTTTAGCGTGCCGTTAACTAGTTCAACTGCTTCCCGTAGCGTTAATTGGTTATCTTGCTGAATATTTCCGTCTTGGTTGCTATTTACTATTATTCGCAGTGCCGGAGTCGGGATTGGTGTATTTGCAGGTGCCGGAGTTGATTGCTGGGCAATATTATTTTTACCACCATTATTACTACCATTTTGTTGACTAAATGCAACATTTGATGGTAGTAAAGACAAACTCAAAGCCAGTAAAGTAAGGGGTAAAGGGTAGGGAGTAAAGGATAATAAATTTAATTTCCTTTTTCCTGTTTCCTTTTTTCTACTCCTTTGTTTTGACCAATAACGTTTCAATTCTTCCATTAATCCTTGCTCCTCTCCTCTACACCTTGAACAGTAACAGCGTTGAAAGACTGGTTGAAGTCAATTGGCGCTTTGGTAAATTTTCTGAGTTTGTCTATAAGCTGTTTTTGCCCCAATTCACTTGCTGGTACTAGGGGTTGAATTCTTAGTTGATTTTCCGAGTGTGTAGGATATGAAACTACATTTTGCTCCTCTAAATGGATATTTTGATTATTTATGTCATTTTGAGGTTGGAACCATGCATTTTCACTCGTCAACTGAGTATTTGTAGCTATTTCTTGAGGTTGGCTAAACGAAGAATGCTGTTGTGACGAAGAATCAGGAGCTTTATTCTCGTCAAATCCATTTGTGCGTTGATTTACAAAAGATTGAACATCTGTTGGCTGTCGCGACAAATTGTCATTCTGAGCGCAGCGAAGAATCTCTGTAAGATTTGAGTTGTTTAAGATGCTACCCTTCGGGAAAAGCTCCGCTTTACGTTCCTCAGCATGACATGTTTTTTCTTTGCTGTTTAACTCAGTATTTGATTGATTACCAGGTGTTGGTGTGGTTTGGGGTGTTGTTTCTGGTGCTGTTTGGGGTGTGGTTTGGGGTGTGGTTTGGGGTGTTGTTTGAGGTTGAACCTCGTTATTTGGATTAACTGGGAACGGGTTAGGAGGTGTTTGATTTACCGCTGAAACTGGTTGAACTACAGATTCTTGTTGCTGTTTAGGTACGGGTTTTTGTAACCCAAATCCACCTAACAGTTCGTTGAGTTTTAAGCTGACGTTTACATAAAAGCCACCTTCGGAACGATAACCCGAAAAGTCTCTATCACCGTTAACATCGACGCTACCAAAACTGTAACCTGCTGCTAATCGTAAATCGGGTGTTAAGTAATAACCGCTTTCAACTGCTAAACCATACTCGGTGTAGCTGTTGTTACTGTTTGAATCTTGACCAATCCAGCGACCTTCAACAGCTAAATCGGTACGATAACCTAAACGGTATGTTGCGCGTAGTTGGGCTAATTTCGCTGTACCATCAAATCTATCGCCTGAAGCAAAAGTTACACCGTTACGTAGTGCAAACTTACCAAAAAATTCCCAGCGCCAGTCTGGTGCATAAATACCTTCCATTGAAAGTACATGACCAGTTACTGTGGAACCAATTAGTTGTGTTTCGGGTATAGAGTCAAAATTCTGGCGCCATTCGTATTTGAATAAGGCGTTAAATTTATCGTTTGTTGGGTCGCGATATGCTAATCCAATTCTTAAGTTTGAGGTATCACCGAGGTCTTGGAATCTAACGCCATCAGTACTACCAATACTTGAAGAGGTTGGTAAAAATACGTTTGCTTCACCTGCTTGTTGATATCTAACTAAAGCTGTTAAAGAAGAAGAAATTTTACCTGCCGCAGCAGCAGAAATTACAAGGTTATTGCTTTCGTCGCCATCACGATATTCAAATCTCGTACTAGCTTGGAAATTTGGGTTATCGGTATATTCAAGACCAAGGCTATAAACTGAACCAGAAAATAACCCTAGGGAGGATGCGGTTTGTCCAACTGTATAGTATTGCTCGTAGCGAGGTCCAGCAGCAGTAGCGTTGAAAAGATTTCGGAAAACGTATTCATAACCGACACTCATCCGCAAACCAGGCGCCAGTACCCATCTGTTATTTAGTCCAACGGCGCCTTGTCCTTGAAGTCCGTTATATGCACTCAGTACTGAATAACGTCCTGTAATTGCAGTGTTTTCAGAGAACTTATGGTCTAGTAACGTGTCAAAAGTAGTTATCGAGTTACCTTGAAGTAATTCGCTACTGTCATAGAATTGATGCGCTAACCGGAATGTCACCCCTTGATATGCTCTCCAATCTAATCCCAGTGTGGTTCTGTTTGGATATAGCGGGTCATTCCCATCAATATTGAGTTCGTTCTGTGCTTGGAACAGTAACGATTCTCCTAAAGGTACTTTCAGACGTGACACTAGTTGATTTGCATCACCGCTAAGAGTGTTGTTTACCCTGTCTTCACGAGAACGATTCACATATTCCACACTTCCTTCTGGACTTAATCGACTAGTACCAAAGCGTTGTAAAATACCAGCGCGAAAAGTTCTTAGTTCGTTACTAATTCTTTCACCAGGACGTGCCAGGGGTTGCGGGTTGAATAAGTCAAAGAAGTCTACAACACGACCAGGTGCAGTACCATAGTTCTCTTCAAAGTCATAAGAAAGCCGGAAGCTAGTAGTAGAAGTCGCTCTAGCCAACACCGATGCTCCGTAACGAGTCTGTCCAGGTGAAAAACTGGTCGTAGCATTGTTGACAAAGTTCGGTTCTACTGCTCTGTAATAGCCTTCACCTAAAACTCTTTCACCAAAATTTAGATTTGCTTCGAGTCTGTACGCATTCCCGCTAACGTTATCTCCGGTTATTAAATCGCTATTCGAGCGTGCTATTTCACCGATAATTTTGCCAACGTTACCAAGTGAAACTAAAAAATCGGCGCCGTAAAGTTCAAAGTCATTATCTCCTTGGTCTTCACGCAAATAACTTCCTGCTAAAAATGATTTTCTTTCCAGGTCATTAGAGAAGTTATATTGAATTCGTCCAGCGTAAAGATTAGAGTCTTGACCACCTTCGTTTTGGTACGAAACAACTACTCGCCGTACTAAAGTTGTACCAAACGGGTTTAAATCAGTGGCTAATATTGGGCGCCGGAATAGTAATGTACCTCGGTCGTAATCGATTTCGTAGTCTAAGTCTCTATATAAAGGTTGACGCTCAACTACTGTACCTGGACGATTTATTTCTTCAGCTTCAACATATACAGTTTCACTTCCTGGTACAAGTAAGCGCCGCGACAAGAAGTAATTTCCGCTCGTACCATTCGGTACAAAAGTATCACGTTGAAATCCTTCGATGTTATTCGCGTACATCCCCGTGACTTGCAATGGTCCAAAGTTGTAGTTCAACTTCAAACCGTGCAATTGGCGTGTTGTCGCTGTATATAACTGTGAGATGCGGGAAAATTCTTCGGTGTTGTAATCACCCCACATCAAATAATCAGGTTCGGCGCCTGGTATTGAGGGAGTTCGTTCAAATCTTGCGTAAACACTATCAATAGACGGTGTAGTCGGAATCATCGTCGAACTATCACCGTAAACAGGATATTGCTGTTCGCAAAACTGAATACTGCCAAATAATCTGTTTCTGCCTTCGCAATCTTGGTTAATTGGACGATAGCTATTAAATGCTCCAGTGAATAACCATTCGCCAACTTTACCCGTGGCAAATACCGAAGCTTTAAAATCTACCGTTGTTCCATCGTCAATTCTACTAGGGCTAAGAAAATCACTAAAACTACCCCAATAATCGGTACCACCCGCACCAATTCGTAGGTTGATAATACCTGTAGCGAGTGAAGGACGTAAAAACGTCACAAACTCAACTTGGGTATAAGCCTCTAACGGTGAGTCAATGGTGCTATTTAATATTGTGGTGTCGTTTTGCTGTGGGAAAAAATCATCCGAGCGTGGGCCGACTATTCGAGGGTCAAGTTGGTCAACTCTTGGAGAAATGCGCGCGTTATCTCTGACTCGAATTTTATCAACTGCTGCCCGAACCCGCACTTGTTGGGGTTTTATATCCGTTTGCAGTGTAGCGGTAAATTCCCCATCACGTGCGATAACTTGGAAACCAGAAGCATCACGACTTTGGTCGGCGCCAACAAATTTACCAGCACTACTGGTTAATGTTACAAGTACATCACCTGTAATGGGCTGACCTTTTTCATCGGTTAATGTCCCACGTAACCTAATTGTTGAACGTCCATCTGCTTGCGCTCGTGGGTCTGCTGCTGGCGCAATATCTAACTTAACTTTTTGGGCGGTAAGTCCTTGGGGTAAGGCAGTTGGTTGCGTTTGTTGCTGATTAATTTGTTGTGCCGTTGAATTCGGCTCTTGATTTTGTACAGAACTTTCCGGGTTTGGTGCAGTTGGGGTGGAAGAAGGAATTATCGGATTGTTGAATGTAGGATTCGTTAAATTACTACTTCCTTGTCCGGCTGCTGGTGTTGTTCCTTCTTCGGCTTCGGCTATTAGAGTAGAGCTAGCATTATCGCGACTCGTTGAAAGTGATGGCGCCGTTAAAGTTGCCGCTTGTGCTGTTATCGGTACAAATGCACTAAAAATGCCCAACGAAGGTATAAAAATAGCAGCAAGGAAAGGGACGACTGTGTTACCTTTGACGGACATTGCCTTGTGTAGGGCGTAACGTAAAACTGAAGAACCTGGTTTGCTTATGGTGTGTGGGGTCTTGACCCTTTGACATCCGTAGTGATTTAGCTGCAATTTAGAAATATTCGCTTCTGAATTTGTTGAAACTAATTTTGTTTTCATCGTTTACCCTCTGAAAACGCTGGCGTAACTGCAAAATTAACTCGTGCCATACTTCCTGGCGCCAGTCGAATCATTCGTGACTGACTGTTTCTTTCGATAAAGTAGTTGTTCGGTGCTAAAGCGTAACCAGGTAAGCTCGTCAAATCGAGTGCTGCCGACCGATACCCAGAGACAACATTTGCCAAGGAATACAGCCCGTTAGCATCTGTGACAATTCGGTTGCCATCATCCATGTAAATTACAGCATTCGGCACTCCCGGTTCATTACGTTGCTGCTCTCCATCGAAGTTTTTATCGACAAATACTCGCCCAATCAAAGTAGCACAGTCTGATACAATACCAGCGCGCACACGCAATGTATGACTCGCTTGATTACTCGTCTGGTTTCCAGCGCGCGCTTGTGCAAGGTTTCTACCCGTTCCGCGTACTGCATCAGGTGTTACTTCTACTGCGTAGGAAATATTCAATGATTGGTTTGGTTGAAGCTGTTCAGGTGTACTAAGTGTCACTGTACCGCGATTACCACTACTTGGATCTACCCTCACGGTTCGGTCGCCAATGCTACCTCGTATTGACCTGGGAACAAATATTAGTCCTAGCGGCAGCCTATCTGTAACCGTGATATTACTTGCTGCAACCCTACCTGTATTTCTAATTGCTAGTCTGTAAATAACGGTATCACCTGGTTCCGCCGCTGCGCGGTCTCCAGTTTTGATAATTTCTAACGCTGCTTGTCCCGCTCGAACTACCACTTGGTTAGATTCAACACCTTCGGGAATGTTATCGGCGCCTACACGCGCAGTATTTGGTATTTCAATTTGAGCAGAACTAGGGATAATTCCGTAAGTAAATATACTGAGTGTAAATACGGGAAAAAAGAGGTGCTTACGCCTCAACCACGATAATATAGATGTCATTGTTAGGCATCAACTAATAGAATTGGATTTACTTTAAATTAAGGCTTTCAATTAAATTCAAAAACCTAATTTGCTTCGATTTGTTATCAAAGCCTTACTCATAGGGGAGTTCAGCTAAAATTTTTGATAGTTAAATGCTTACAGGCGTAAAAAAGGATGCATTTGTCCTTTAAATTTTTGTAAAAATTTTTTCTATTTAAGGCACATTATCACTCATTCTATCCATCCTCACAATATAGTTGATATTTTTACGGCAATTTTTGCTTTATTTTAATTATCTTTGCAATCTCTCTTTGGGAATAACAAAAAGAGTAGAAGCGTATAGAGACAGTTGTATTACTTGCTAACAATAAAGGATAGCAAGCATATCAAATTGAGCTGAATTTATTCAACGAAAGTACAACAGTCACTATAATTTTCAACAGCACCAACAGCTTCGTATAAAGCAACGATTACTGCTCCTGTGTTGATGATATCTTTGCTCTTCTACGAAAGAGCTTGCTTTGATCTCTGTGTAAGGATATAGAACACGTTTATAAAAGAGACTGTTCAAAAAGCGCAGACCCATTCTTGGATTATTATGTTCCTGTAAAAAAAAACATATCCGCGCATATTTTAATCATGAATAATCATGATGTCTGTCGCTACCTAGAACTCATGGAGGCTTATCCGAGTCACAACACTTTAGTCGATGCAGCCGAATCCCTAAAAGCTAAAGGTAACACTTAAGTAATATTACCCAGAAATGAACCATAAGCAATCAGGGTGATGAAAAATTGTTCAGTATTTTTTCTTATATTGCCACGTGCAGATTTATCCGTATATACTTCCTTCGGAGTATCTGTGTTATTTTATACGATATGTCCTGAGATATAGAAGCAATTAGTGGAGATTTGTCTTTATAGTTGAGCAATAAAATAAAATTACTTTTTGGACATAAACGCAGATTTCTATTGCTCGTGTTCAAGAAGTATAGTACTTATAAAATTTGTGATGGTTCAAGGGCTAATTTTAGCATTAAAGCAAAGTGTCAATGCTTTATTATATATTTATAATACCACGTTTTTTGCTTGTAGTAAATATTTGATAAGTGCTTAATCTATTTTGCGGCGCCGTAATAAATTCGCTTCAATAACTAATTAATGAAATTCTCAGTATCAGCTAATCGTAAGTATATTATAATACCGCAATTTCAATTTTAAATAACTACTTAATCGATATATTTTAATCATGCATAATATTACAATTGATACAAAGTTATATAGACATAACGTTTTAACTAGTATTAAATACCTAAAAGACAGTTGAAAAACTGTCTACGCAAACTTGTAACGACTTTATGTAGGACTCAACCTAATAGTGAAATAATGTAACAAATCGAAAGGGACAAAGAATATTAGTGATAAAGGCAAAAACAAGCAATGGTTATCACTAAAATCATCGTCCCATAATTAATTTTTAATTGTGCTAGACAAATGTCTAATATGTATCCTCATACTCGTGAGTTTCAACTCGTCTAGCGTCATTGCGACCTGGTAAAAATTCCGCACGACGGGTAGGAGCAAGTGGTGGTGTCGACCCCGTATATGGGTGTACTACTTGAACAGTACGAACAGGGCGTGGTTTTTGTGAGAACAAACTTGACACACCAGCTACAACAATACCCCCACCAACGGTTAAAGCCATTCCTCCGACAGCCCAAATAATTCCAGACGACCACCAAGGAGTTTGGGTTTGCTGTAATGCATTTGCTCGCTGTTGGTTTTGTTGGTCTTGTAATGCTCTTTGTTGGGCACTACCGATAACGGATTGTAGTTGGAAGTTGAGTTGTTGGTTTTCAGCTTTGAGTCGGTCGTTGTCACGTTGAAGAGCATCGAGTTGCATTTTTGCGCGCTCGTTGTCCAAACGTAACTGGTCATTAGGAGCATTTGGGACAGGATTGGGAACAACACCTTGTCCAGGATAACCGTATTGTCCAAACTGCTGTGGTACTACCTGCTGTGGTACAATCGGCGCCTGAATTTGTGGAGGAACAAAACCAGATTGAGCTGGGTTGCCTGTTCCTTTGAGTAGTACTAATGCTGCGAGTCCAGCAACTGCTACTCCACCAATAAATGCCATGCTTTCACTCATCGCGCCCCCTTCCCTTCAAGCGATGTAACAATATTCATAATTTCCCTATACACTCTCACACTCATTCATCTATTTATACCTCAACTAACTTTATATGACAGCCAAATCCGAATACATGGCACCATCTATTAGCGCGCCCGTCCGACATACGCTTTATATATTCAAGACGATAACTGTTAAATTGTCTACTACGTAGGGTAATACTCTTGTTACTCTTAACACTTTTTATAATCACCTTTCAGGGTAAAAATCACTAATTAGTATTGGAATTATTTATGAACTAAGTAATTGCGTGTTTGAGACTCTTCGTAAATTCACTCATCGACTCTAAACCTTGTTGTGGCGTACCTTCAGCCAAACGTTTAACTACAGCACTGCCAACTATTACCGCGTCGGCGCCCCAGTCTTTCACCTGACGAGCTTGTTCGGCTTGTGATATTCCAAAGCCTACACCGATTGGCTTATCAGTAACACCACGTATTTGATTAATCAAATATGATACTCGTGTTTCGATTTGAGTACGTACCCCTGTTACTCCCGTAACGCTGACCAAATAAATAAAACCCTGTGACGCGCGAGCAATAGCCTCAATTCGTTCCTTTGAGCTAGTTGGCGCCACTAACAGCGTTACATCAATATCCATAGCAGCAGCGGGTTCGAGTAGTGTCGCAGATTCTTCCAAAGGTAAATCAGGAACAACCAGCCCTGCAACGCCTGATGATTTTACGTCTAGTAGAAAATTATCAATACCGCGATTTAATATTGGGTTGTAGTAAGTAAAAAGAATTATCGGCGCCAAAATTTGTGGTGTGGTTGCTTTCAACATCTCTAACACAGATGGCAGCGTCGTTCCATTCTGAAGTGCGCGTGTTGCTGCTGCCTGAATTACAGGCCCATCTGCAAGCGGGTCTGAATATGGAACCCCCAACTCAATTATACTGGCGCCGCTTTGGTCAAGAACCTGTAAAGCAGCTGCAGTAGTATGTAAATCTGGGTCTCCAGCAGTAATGAAAGGAATTAAGGCACATGAATTTGTTTGTGCCAAAGTCTTGAAACAATCAGAAATAGCAGTCATTATCAAATATTCAAATTTTATTAGTACTTAATAACTATTTAGTTTTTTTTTCTTGTTCAATCTCGGCTTGAATTTTTTCTAGTTCTTCAGGGGTAAGCTCGTTTAGACGTTTTTCAAAATAAGCTTCTTCATATTGTTGACGTTGCTCATGGTAAGTCATTTTATTACCGACCGCGCGTCCGAGATAGGTCACGAGCCAACCAATTAAGCCGACGACAAGTACAGCTTGAGTCCAAATACCAGCAGATTGGCTATCAAAGCCAAATTGCTGGAATATTACGTACCCCAAGCCACCTGATAAGAAAACGCCTAATACTATAACAATCGCGTCTATACGTCGCATACAGTTGTCATGACCTATCGAAAAATTATTTGAGCCTGATTTATTATTCTAAGCTTCAATTTGCCGACGCTTGGGTCGAAAATTGAGGAAAGGAGACAAAACGAGCAACCCTGGAAGGAACAAGAATACTAAAAAGTACATAAATGCACGCTCGAATGAGCTTACTGTGTACCAGCGTAGCTTCATGTAATACACGATCATGAATGGCAACACTAAAAGATAAGCTCCAGCTAGAGCCAAGTACAGCAGGGGTACAATCATCGTCGAAGATAAAAGCGTCGTCATCATATAAGGTTCTGTTGTTTTGAGATAACTGCACTATTCCCATCATAGGCTGAATGCCTACTTGCGGGAAGCCCAGTTTGATTGATTTTAACGGCGCCAGCCAGTCATAAATCCTGATTCAAAAAAATTTTTCAATTTTTTTTGGAAAAATGTTGGACAAATTACATAATTGATGGTCAAATATATAGGGGGCAGTTGATGCCTTCACAAATAGACCCAAATTATGTCTTGGGGGCGTGGCGGAATGGTAGACGCTACGGACTTAGACAACTGAGCCTTGCTGCGAGAAATCCTTCAAGTGTAAGCTCTCAAATTCAGGGAAACCTAATTCTATATTTTATAGATATGGCAATCCTGAGCCAAGCCAAAGAAAGTGAAAAGTGCTGAGTGAGTTGTGCTGAGTGTTTTAACTCCTAACTCATAACTCCTAACTTATTGGAAGGTGCAGAGACTCGACGGGAGCTACCCTAACGTTAAGCCGAGGGTAAAGGGAGAGTCCAATCCTTAAAACCTACAGTTGATTCAAAGTTGGTAGTAGTGAAAGCTACAAAAGGATGAAAATCCGTTGACCTTAAACGGTCGTGAGGGTTCAAGTCCCTCCGCCCCCATATAATAGAGTTCTTAAGAGACCGATTAGACTCGGTCTCTTATTGTATTTACTCGTACTTAATATCATTAAATTTGGCATGTTGTAGCACAGGTTTTACTAATCCATGTGTATAGCTAGCGTAATTTTTATACAGTTTCAGCATTTGCGCGAGTTCAACACCATTCGGCGCCATTGTAATTTTCCTAGAGGATATATAGATATAGAATTTATCCTCTAGGAATTTTAGGCGCCATTGTAATTTTCCTAAGCCTAATAGTAAATTAGTATTAAACACGTATAGATATGTAGCATAGCTGTTTCATTTGTCTTGGTGGATATCAGTAGTTACTTAAATAAAGTTCAATAAATTTACATATAGAATTGCGGGTTTATTAATTTTCTGTGAAAAGAATAAATATTTTAGTGAGGGTAGATTGATACTCGCATAGGAGCAAGGTTAAGCTGGTGACAAGGAGAAAGAGGACTATTGGTCTTGGGTAGCGTGATGACCGTTAATAGCTTGCCACATGGTCAGGGTAATCGACATCTTCCGAAATCGAAGGACAAACGCATTAAATTACAGAACGTCCAAGAAAAAATGTACAGTTTTTTACTGCGAATTGTAAAAAGCTGGCAACCAGAGGAAGTTTTACGAGTTTTTAAGCGTTCTTTTATCGATTGCCTGGACTCAGAAGCCTCAAAGTCTTCTTTGGGGCTGTATATCGTTTTTTTAGAACATTCAGAGCAGGAGTTTCGCAATACTATTAAGCGCTGCTGCTATATTTTGATTAATAACTGGGAAAGTACTAGAAGAAACAAATATATTTGTGAGTTGGTTGAGTTAATAGGTAACTATAAACTTCAGGTTACGCCTAATACTCCTTCTAAAATTAAAATAGCTCGAACTTGGTTAGATAATTTTATAAAAAGCACAGATTATCAAGAGTTACAGCTATTTGCTCATCGTCATGATGAACAAGTGAAGGGACATTGGGTTAATCGTTATAGTTCATATTTACTACTTGCTCAATCTTTGAAAGAAGATAACCCTAAAGAACAGAAAGAAGCTGCTAGGAAACTTTCTAAGGTTTTGAAAGAAAGGTATAAGTTTGAGCTAGCAATGTATATCGCGCGCTCACAATCACAAGCATGTCTTCCGACAAGCTCAATTACTACACGCTATCGAAATCCCAGTATTTTAGGAGATAATGTTCTTAGATTAATCAAAACTATAATTTTAAAGAAAGGGGTTTTTAGCTATGATAATATTGCCAATATTTTTATAAAACAAGTTCAAAATCAAAGTTTTTTAGATTTTAAAATTAGTTTGCAGAAGTATTTAATTTTTTCGGTTCAACAGCAAGATTTTGTTGAAACTCTTAAACAACAACTAGCTGATAAACTGGATTTATGGAAACAAGAATATCACGAACGCACTATCAATAAAGATTTTGTTCTAAGGACTTGTAACAGAGTAATCGACTGTTTGACTACGGAAAACGGACGCGAACCCTCGACTTTATTCATTATGTTACTTTCTCAAGGAAATCCACTAACTTTAGTGGTTGTGCTACTTAAGATAGTTTTAATTTCCAAAAATTCACGTAATCATTTAGATATGAGGATTGCTGATTTAATTCGTTATTATGATAAATATCCAGAAGACGAATGTAAGTGGGTAATTAATTTTATCGAAATTTTTAATATCACATTTGCTATTTACGCTGAAAACGTTGAATACAACTTAATCCTGATGGAACAAGAAAAAGTAGTTAATGAGAATGAGAATAAAAATCAAAATAAAGACTTAGACGCTTACCGAGTGTTTTCCCAGTTAAAAGTTAATGGTTAATCGCTCATCTGCAAACGCGAGTGCTGCACCTACGCTTTCAGCGAAAATGCTGATTAAGCGGTATAAAGCAGCTGCGCTAATTACTAAAGCGCTAGGAAAGTGATACTGTAATATAACAATCGCTGTTGCTTCAAAAACTCCCAAACCACCTGGGGCGCCGGGTGTAATCAATCCGAGCAACCAAGCAAGACTAAATGCGCTCAAGAGTATGGGAAGCTGATGTAACTGTACAGGGGCAAGTGCAAATACAGTTAAAATAAACCCTGAAGCACGCAATACTAAAAAAGTCAGTTCTCCCAATAACGGCTTTAAAGGATAACGTTCTAAACGTAAACTTGTGGTAGATTCAGACGATTCTTCGGCAGAACCAGTTTTTTTATTCTTTAACTTGAGCTTTTGTAGAAAACTTAAAATTGGATTGAGAAAGCGGGGATGAAAAACACAAAGCACTATTATTAACAACAGCACTTGCATAATTTGCACAATTGTGTTGTCTGTTAATGTGGTAAACTGGTTGCCGAATAAAACAATCACAACTGAAGCTGCTGCTGCCATTAATAATGGTTCGAGTAAAACGCTTAATGTCGCAACCCCTGTAGGTACTTGCGCTTTTTTGGCTGCAACAATTCTTCCCCAGTGATGCCAAACGTTACCTGGTAAATATTTCGCAATGTTAGTTTTGAGGTAAACTTGGATAAAATGGAAAGTTGGTACAGGCGCCTTTAATTCTCTTAACACCCAAGTCCATACCAAACCTGCCCAAGTGTGTGCTAGTAAAGTTACGCCAGTGGCAATACTAAGAATAGCCCATCCGGCTTCATCAATTTGAATAGCCACTACTGAGTACCAATTATCTTTCAAGGCTTTTGCCAAAAAAAATAACGTTCCACCCAAAACTGACCAGCGCAGTATCCGCTTGAACATCGACATGATTTTTTTTACAACATTGTAATATTATTTAGATGCAATGTTATATAAAAAAGTTCATTGATTGTAAAAAAAATTAAAAATACTATTCGTTCAAATTTATTTAAACATTAGTGAGAACTACTGTATTAAAAAAATACAAGCACAATCAAGCTCAATATTTATTAAATTAGCTTATATCCCTCTTGAGAAGCAAGTATATCATTCTAACGGTTAAGGATTACTAGACTTTTGTTAGAGGACAAAGGCTAATTGATATTTCTATATTGTGAATTGTTGTTCGTAAGCGTCCAGCATGACGATAACCAACGTGTGGAAATTGCTGCGTGTGCGAATTGCTATACAAATTAATCTTGAATCTCAGGAGGGCTAAGTGAAAGCCTTATTTTCTAGTATCAAGCTAGTAAGCTTACGTAAAATTGTAACTGCTACCCTATTTGCAGTTTTGTTGATGATAACAACTGCCTGTGCATCTGCAGATACACAAGCTGCCAATCCAAATAGCCAACCTGTACAAATGGGTGGCGCCAATAATCCTTACAAGGGCGGTGGGGATAAATTTACAAGAAATGAAAAGGGTAACGAAAAAGCGAGCTTGAATACTACACAACGAGTAGCAACTCGCGAAAGCGAAATGTTATATCCCGGTGCCGAAACTCCAGCAGGTCGTGCTCAAAAAGAAGCTGAAATGCCCATCATCACCGAAAAAGATTTTCAACCAAAACCAGGTGGTTTAATTCAACGCGAAGAAGGTGTTGGTGAACGGGTTAAAGACCGAGTTGAAACAGTAACAGAATCAGTTAAAGATGCATCTGCATTTTTAAAAGATAAGGCAGACGAAGCATCTGCTCGACCTGAGCTACAAAAAAATCCTGCTGTTGGCAAATAAAAGCGCGATTAGCTTAAAGCTAAAAATTTATCTCAAATCAATCAGAAACTTAAATAGAGAGGAGCAGTGGTAATGGAAAACTTGCGTCCGTTAAAGGCTTTAGCTGTTGTAGTATTAGGCTTGTTCTTGTTTTTTTCAAGCGTCAGTACTTCCCTAGCTGCTACATTAAAGCCTAATGCCGGAGAAAAATCTGAATATTATGCACCAAAAGATACAGGTGCTCTTAACGATTACGAAGGCGGAATGAATAACTTTAGCGATAGAGACTCACGCGCACTTGGTAGCATAGAATCTCGTGCTGAAGCACTTAAGCGTCAAGCAGAAGAAAATATTAAGAAAAGTTCATCTAACGTTGCCAAAAATGCAAGTCGCGTTGCAAGAGATAGCGACAAATTAGGAGAAAACGTTCAAGAAAAAGCTGAGTCTGTTAAAGATAAATTACAGGACGAAGCAGATAGTTTCGGTAAGTCTACCAAGAAGGGCTTGACAAACATCAAGAACAATGCACAAGATGCACCTGGCTATGCAGCAGACCAAACTGAAAAAACAATTGGAAATCCAATTGAAGGCATCAAGCAAGCCGGCAAAGATGAAACTGAAACAGTAAAGCGTGGTCTTAAGGAATCTAAGTAAAAACGCATTTAATATAATCCCAATTATCCCCCCGTGAATTCGGGGGAATTTGCATTATCTCTTAGCCCCCCTTAAAAAGGGGGGTTGGGGGGATGAATTATCCTTATTCTTTTGATACCAACTTTGTAAAGCTAGACGTTGAATTTGGCGCCAAGGTATATTATATTTTCTTGCCAAAAAAGCGCAATCTTCGTATTCGGGTTGAACATTCGTCACTACTTTATTTGTCGCTTCTCCAAGCCATGCAATTTTTACAGATACAGTTCCATAATCAGTTTCGACCGTTTCAATTTGCCGTTGCAGTGTAGTACGTTGCTGCGTCGAACAACGAATTCCTAAAGTTGTAGTTTCGCGAAATAAAATTTCTTGAATTTGCTGTATTTTCTCCTGCCTCGAAATCACAGTTAATAAAATTCCTGGACGTGATTTTTTCATACCGATGGACTGCGTAAATACATCTAATGCACCAGCAGTCAATAATTCATCGTACAAATAACCTATAGCTTGCGGGTTTAAATCATCGATTTGCGTTTCAAGAACAGAAACTGTTTCAATATAAGGACTGCTAGCTGATGATATAATATTTGAATCTGGTTCTGAGTCAGAATAACCTAACCAAGCCTGCAAAACATTTGATATAGATAAATTTAAACTTCCAGCCCCTAGTCCAACTTGCTTAATACTCATTGCTGGAGCGGCGCCAAATTGTTTTGCTAAAGTCGTTACTATCGCTGCACCAGTTGGCGTTACTAATTCTTTCTCAATACCATTACTATAAACAGGGACTCCGCGCGCTTCCCATAACTTTAATACCGCAGGAACAGGAACAGCCATTACTCCATGTGCTGCTTTCACAGTTCCACCACCAGTTGGCAATGCTGAACAATAAAGTAAAGGTAAACCATCTTCATTATTATCAATACCTAACCAATCTAAACTCAAACAAGTGCCTACAATATCAACTATCGCATCGACGGCGCCAACTTCATGAAAGTGTACCCGTTCTGGCGGCACACCATGTACTGCACCCTCTGCAACCGCTAACTGCCGAAACACTGCTAAACTCCATGCTTCTGCACGCGCTGGCAACTGTGACTTCAAAATCATCGCCTCTATTTCTGGCAAATGGCGCCCATGATCATGGTCATGATGATGGTGATGATGATGATGTTCGACCAAATTTACATGAACTTTTGTTGCTTCAGTACTGTGGCGATGGACTAATTCAGCGGTAATAGTATACTCGTTCTCAATTCCTAAAGAATTAAGCTTTTGTGTCAAATACTCAACTGGGACACCCAAACTTACCAAGGCGCCTAAACACATATCGCCCGAAATACCCGTCGGACATTGAAGATAAACAACTTTACTCATATTAATAGTAGATGACTAATGGTTAATGCCGATTCCAACCTATGACAAAAATTTTTTCAATCCATCCTGAAAATCCCCAAACCCGTGGAATAGAACAAATACAAGCAGAACTGAGGCGTGGTGCAGTAATGCTGTATCCTACTGATACAGTTTATGCCATAGGTTGTGACTTGAATGTTAAATCAGCGGTGGAACGAGTTCGACAAATAAAGCAGCTAGCAAATAACAAACCTTTAACGTTTTTATGTTCCTCGCTTTCAGATATAGCCACATACGCTTTTGTTAGCGATAACGCTTACCGAACTATGAAGCGCTTGATTCCTGGACCATACACATTTTTGTTACCTGCCACTAAACTAGTACCTAAATTAGTACAAAATCCTAAACGCAAAACTACTGGCATTCGAGTACCCAATCATAATGTGTGCTTGGCTTTGTTGTCGGCATTGGGGAATCCCATAATCTCAACGAGCGCGCACTTGCCAACCGAGGATGGTATTGATACAGATTTTGAATTGGGTATTACACAAGCAGAATTATTTGACCGTTTGGATGATTTTGTTGATGTAATCGTCGATACAGGCGAGGAACCAACCAACAATACATCCACAATTTTAGACCTAACAGGGGACGAACCAGTATTAGTCCGTCAAGGTCTTGGTATTGTTGATGGGGTTGTTGATGGCGCCTTTGATTTTTATTCCTAAAACAAAAAGTCGTGTTTGGTGCCACTTTTAAAACTGTCACACTCTCTGCACTAAAAATAGACAGATGTAGAGAATGGTCGAACTCCTGCTGCATAAGCGTTTGAGACCATAATGGCTATTGTCGGGCGCCCATGTGCCAGTCGCAATGTGGCATTTAAAAAAAACCGACACAAGTAGATACCCGTAACTTTTTTAGATTCTATACAGTCATAGATGTGAGCGGTTAAAAAGCAATCGCCCAAAATTCGCTCGCACTTGTTACGGTGCTATCTTCCAGGATAAAAAATCATGAAATCTAACTTCATCAACAACGTCTCAATCGCAAACCAGCCCGCTTCCATCGAATTCTCCCCTGAATTCTCCGCTGTCACAGATAATACGTTAGTCGATTTACTTTGTCAGGAATTACAACCACAAATCAAAGCCTCCGAAGCCTGTGTTAAATCTGTCTCAGCCCGCATTGCACGAGAAGTAGAACGCATTTGCGATAAAAGCTCTCGTATTCAAACTTCCGGAGAAATTAATTCCTGGTTACTAACCTTAGCAAGACATCGTGTTCAAAAGTGCCTGCATTACTACAAGCTTGGTTCTCAAAGAGGTCGTGTAGAATTACACAGCAGCTTGGGTTCAATGGTATACCGCCATATCTCAACTCCTAATGTTCAGCTAGGGTTTGACGCACGTTATAATTTGATTGAAGATTTCTTACAAGCATTTTATATCGAAGCCATCAAAGCTTTTCGCCGTGAAAATGAACTAGCTTCAGATTACTCACCACGTACCAAGTTACAGTTAGCTGAGTATATGGCATTCACTGAACAATATGCAAAACGCCGAATTAACCTACCTGGTGGTTGTAACCAACAATTGATTATTTTACGCGCTCAAGGTTTTAGCCGGCGCCAACCACAAGAAACAACAGTTGACTTTGAAGCAGCACTCGAAGGTTCGCGTACCGAAGAATCTGAAGCTTACCAACGTAACTCAACTGTACAGCAATTACGCGCACAGTTAGTATCACAAGGAAATTTTGATCCTGCTGAAGATTCAGAACGTAACCGCGTTGTTCAAGAACTTATGAGCTACCTCGAAGCGCAAGGTCAAAAAGACTGTATCGATTATTTAACGCTCAAACTCCAAGACTTATCTGCTCCTGAAATCGATAATATTTTAGGTTTAACTAGCCGTCAACGCGACTACTTGCAACAACGCTTTAAATACCATGTTGAAAAATTTGCTCGTACTCACAATTGGCAACTAGTACATCAGTGGTTAGGTGCGGGTATCGAGCAGAAATTGGGCTTATCTTCGCAGCAGTGGGACAACTTTGTCAGCCAGCTAACAGAGCAACAACAACAAATTCTGCAACTAAAAACAGCACTTATTAATGACCAAGTTATTGCTAAAACTGTTAAATGCACACCAAAACAACTGCAAAAACGCTGGACTCAACTTTTGGAATTAGCATGGACAATTCGTAACGGTCACGCCGAAGCACAAGCTGGTTAATTGAATTAACTTAACTTCAAGTCATTAACTTAAAGTTAAAAATATTTCAAACTAGTTTGTAGCGTTTATTCTAATTCTAAATACGTGAAATTATTACACTTAATCATTAATTATAGGAAATCCCGTTCTATCGCAGAGCGGGATTTCTTTTTAATACAATTGGTCAAGCTCCCCCTCTACACGGCGCCAAATTGTTGCCACGTACATTAGAATGAATTGTATGTGCATGACAACCTATAGTAAAACTAAGGCAGTATAAAATCAAATGTTTGACGGTTTTTGGGAGAATATTTCCCGCTACCCCCGCTACTTTATTACAACCCTTCTTGGCGTGTTACTCAACCTCTTCGCTCCAATGGCGCCATTACTCAAGCGTCCAGTAACTGTAATCGCCTTAATTGGTATTTTAGTAAGCAGCCTTGTGTTTGTAAGCTTAACATTACGCGCAATGCTCGGCTTAACGCCAGTTTAACGCGCCCTCATCGGCGCCAATTTTTTGATGCTAATTCGTGAGACTTAAAATATTATGGCTAACAATCGTCGCGTTGAGCGCGTTGCAGAATTGATTAAACGAGAAGTCAGTCAAATGCTGCTTAACGGCATTAAAGATGACCGTGTGGGAACAGGAATGGTCAGCGTCACAGATGTTAATGTTTCTGGCGATTTGCAACATGCCAAAATTTACGTTTCCATTTACGGAACCCAAGAAGCCAAAGCCGAAACAATGGCTGGGCTAAAATCAGCTACTGGTTACGTCCGCAGCGAACTTGGCTCAAGGGTACGTTTACGTCGTACTCCTGAAGTCATGTTTGTTGAGGATGATTCAATTGAGCGTGGTACAAATGTTTTGTCGCTGCTCAATCGTATTCGCAACGAACGCCCGGTAGATGATTCAGTAGATGATTCACAAGAAGACCAAGAAGACCAAGAAGAGGAGTAAGAGGCACCTCCAAAGCAGGGGATCAATACAGACAGACTAAGGTTCTAAAAATTGTTCCCCCTTGCTCACCCAAAATTCAACATCACAGTTTTGTCGCTTGATATTGGTTCTCTTAATAAAAGTTATATAAATTTATAATAGTTAATCTTTTCAGGACGCCTGCTGTTTTAAAGCGCTCAAATCTAGGAACGTTATATTTTTAGCCCAATAATTTATGTAATTGCACTGCCTTAATGGCATTTTATGCTTGCCATTATTTGGTATACTAGCTTTGAAACGCTTGGCAATCGCCTTTTTGTTACAGATAAAAATCTGTAAGCAGATACTCAGTAAATTCTTAACCTAATTTAATACTTGTTTAAGAAACCCTTAAGACGAGATAAATGGCAAGAGCAAATGAGGTATGTTAGCATTTAGGCTTTGAGCTAGTTTATACCTTTCACCCAGGCAGGTAATTTGTGTATCTTATCTAGAAGAACAGTTTTGATTGTACGCCACCGCCAGATATCTCATCGATAGCGGGCGACCAAATCTGCCCTTCAGTTCTTACTTTTGCGCTGTTTCTCCACTTAATCAAAACACTATCTTTTGCCTTGGAGTGCTGAAGCTATGGCTTGTCGGTGCCGCAAAGTAATATGTGTCGTATTCATAGCTCTACACTGAGACCGGAAGATAGCAGGTGGTAAATATGTCAGGAGATATTGATTTTTTTCACATTTCTTTAGATAATTTGAAGGTGTGTAGCGCCAGAATGAAAATAGTTCCGTATACCAAACTACAAAACACAAGCCATAAGTAAATTTTTTTGCTGCGTTAGTTTTAGTACAATTTCGGGAACACTAGTTAAGTGTAATTCGTGAGTAAAAAATATGAGTGTCAATACGGTGCCTTCTATCAGTTACTATTCTCTAGGCGTGATTCAAGACGAAGCACGTCGGCTGGTGCAGAAAGGGGTTGTAAGCAGACAGCAGCCCATTTATACCTTGTGCCAGTACATTCCCGCTAGAGAATGGGTTTGTATTGAGTCTGAATTAGAAAAATGCGACTTTTTGCTGCGAGACCGCATTGCCGACTTAATTGGTCGTGAGGAATGGGAAAACGACTAATTAGTCCAAACGTTCGGTTTTTGGGTTGGGCTTAAGGTTAAGTCACCATAGATTTGACAACCAAGGTGGGTTGCACAGACTGCCAGTTTGAAAAATCTCTGCTTACAACCACTTACTCCCAATCCCACGATTAATTATTCCCTGTTAACTCAAGTCTTGGCTAAAAACTTTAAAGCTTCCAAATTAGTAAAACTTACATAATACGGATTTATTACACCCGTGAGTCCCTATTCATCCCTGTTATAGTAGGGATATATCAAAATGATTTTTTGCGCTTAATTGCGTCGGTGTCATTAGAGAAGGAACTATCAAAATTCATTGCTTGAGTCTTTTTTCAATTCCCGGAGCAGTGCTGGCAGCAACACTTGCTCCTTTTTTATTTTTATAAGGCTCTAAAATTGTTCTAAGTACTGATTCACATCCTCTATAATTCGGGTGAGTTCAGCTTCTGTAGTTAGTTTGATGGTGGCATCGCGCACCGTAATTAGAACTTTAGCAGCAAAAGGTGTTGCCCAGATATTTGGGTTACAAAAAATTTCCAGAAAAACTTCTCCCGTGTATCTATACTCTACAGGACGTTGAGGACTTGGTTTGGCGCCTCCACCACTTTTTGTCGCCGAAACAGCTTTGAGACTCATTATCAATTGGTCGAGTGCAGCTTTCAAGTCGCGTGCAGCAGACTCAGAAAAGCTAAAAGATATAGAACCTTCGCCCAAGTTTAATGTTAAGTGAGTACTAGACATAGTTTTATTATCGTCACTTATTGACAATTGTTTACACAAAGAAACCGGGTTTCTATGCAAAATCTCGTTTTCATTACTATATCAACAAAGAAACCCGGTTTCTTACCTAAGATTTATTCCTAAAGAAATAAAAACTCTAAAAATATTACTGATATTAATGCAACAAGTAATCAATAGGACTTACGCTGCATAAACCTGGTTTCTACGCATTCATTGTCGCAGACAAATCGTCATTTTTATTACATGCTATCAACGTATATTCCAGGTTTCTAGGTTTTCAAGTAATTTGTATAACAGCTGTATTAAAAGAAAATTTGCCGTGGCTTGTAGATGAAATGGCAGTTGCTCCCGAAGTCATTCATTCCTTGGCACTCTCAGTCCCTGGAGTTGTCAACTGTCATGATATTGCCTCACGTGGAGTTATTGGGCGCCAAGTATTTATCGAAATGCATTTAATAGTAGATGCTCCTGACGTAGAAACATCTCACCGCATCACCGAAGAAGTCGAAAACCTCCTAAAAGAGAGATTTTCCCCCGCCAGAGTTATGATACATGTAGAACCACCCAGCTATCTATCCAACCAAATTAGTTACTAAAAATCTTTCGGCAGTGGTATTCACAATGTCTTTAAAAGATTGAAATATGCTATTAATGTTTCGTGGCGAATAATATTGTTTGTATTAATTATAGCAAACCGATTGATTAATTTGGCAAATAATGTATATATTTACACTGTGGCTTGGGAAACATGACGACTGAGCTAACCGTTCTTATCATTGACAATTCTCCTAGTGAACGCGAGCTTTATCGCCATTTTTTACAGCAAGACGCCAAATATAACTATACAATTCTTGAAGCTTCCACTGGCAAAAGCGGTCTTGAATCATGGCGCCGATTTCAGCCGGATGTAATTTTACTCGACTTTTTGCTTCCTGATATCGATGGGTTAGAGCTAATTGACGAATTAAAAAAGCAAATCGATGAGCAACCGCGTACATTTATGCCTGCTGCGATAATGATAACCGGGCAGGGTAACGAAGCAGTTGCAGTCCAAGCAATGAAAACCGGTGTACAAGATTATTTAGTAAAGCGAGAAACCACACCCGATATTTTACGCTCAACACTACACTCAGCCGTCGCAAATGTACGTCTACGCCGAAAATTGCTTTCAAGTGAGGAGCGCTTCCGTACTTCAATCGAAAATTCACTCGACTGCTTTGGCTTTTATTCGGCAGTTCGTAACAACGAAGGTAATATAATTGATTTTCGGTTTGAATATGTTAATGCTGCCGCTTGTGAAGCGAATATGTTGAGCAAAGAGGAGCAGCTAGGTAAGTTACTGTGCGAATTATTCCCTGCAACACGCACCACTGGTTTATTCGATGAGTATTGCCGCGTCGTTGAAACTGGTCAACCATTAATAAAGGAATCACTTGTATATACCGATGTATTTGGCAAACAGTTGTCAACGCGCGTGTTCGATATTCGGATTTCCAAAATGGGCGATGGAATTGTTGCATCATGGCGTGATGTTACAGCCAAAAAGCACACTGAGGACTTTATCGAGCGCATCGCTACAGCTACACCAGGTATACTATACGTTTATGACTTAGTTGAGCAACGTAACGTCTATGTAAATCGTCAAATTGGCGAGGTGTTAGGTTATACGACAACCGAAATTGAAGCGATGGGCGTCCAGTTATTTGGTTTACTGATGCATCCAGAGGATTTACAACGATTGCCTCAAATGCTAGGGCGTTTTAATACACTTCAGGATGGTGATACTGTTGAAACTGAGTATAGGATGCGACATAAAAATGGGGAATGGAGATGGCTATTAAGTAAAGAAGTTATTTTTAAGCGTAATTTTGATAATTCACCCCGTCAAATTGTTGGGACTGCGCTCGATATTACAGAACATAAACGAACTGAGGAATCACTCCGTAAAAGTAACGAGCGGTTCCAACTGGCAGCGCGCGCTGTTAATAGCTTGATTTATGATTGGGATACCGAAGCAAACACCATACAACGTAGTGATGGAATAACGCGGATTTTCGGTTATAATGATTCGGAAGTTGAGCCAACTGCTCAAGGGTGGTATGAATTAATTCATCCTGATGATATTAATGATTTCAAAAGCGCTCTAGATGCTATAATAGCCAAGCAAGATTGTTATAGTTTGTCCTACCGAGTACGCTCCAAAGATGGAAACTATCGGTATGTAGAAGATAAAGGTAAGATAATTCGTAATTCTCAAGGAGATGTCGCAAGAGTAGTTGGTAATGCTACAGATATTACTGTTGCAAAACAAACACAAACTGCATTGCGTGACAGTGAAGCGAAATTTCGGCGTATTGTTGACTCAAATTTTGTAGGTGTTTATTTTGGTGATGCCAGTGGCCGCATTTATGAAGCAAACAATGCTTTTTTAGAAATGTTCGGCTACACAGGCGCCGATATTGAGACAGGGGTTTTACGTTGGGATACAATGACCCCATCAGAATTTAAAGAACTCGATGCTAAAAAAATTCAAGAACTACAATTAAATGGATTTTGTACTCTATTTGAAAAAGAGTATTTTCACAAAGACGGTACGCGGGTACCCATCTTACTTGGTATTGCCCAAATGGAGGGTAGAGAAGATGGTTACAGTGCTTGTTTTATCATAAATTTAACTCAGCTTAAACAAACAGAAGCGGCACTACGCCAGAGCGAAGAACGTTACAAGCATTTATTAGAACTCGAAGAAAAAGCACGACAGTCAGCAGAAACAGCAAACCTTGCCAAAGATGAATTTGTCGCGATGGTATCACACGACTTGCGTTCTCCTCTAAATGCAATATTAGGTTGGGCAAAGTTACTTCAAACGCGCAAATTTGACGAAGCTGCAACTCAAAAAGCACTTCAAACAATTGAACGTAACGCCAGGTCACAAGCTAAACTTCTTGAAGATTTGCTCGATATATCGCGTATCCTCAGAAGTAAGCTGCAATTAGAACTGGCGCCAGTTAACCTTTATACTGTTGTCACAGCTGCTATCGAAACAGCTTATCCTGGCGCCAACGCTAAAAATATTCGCTTTGTAACAGTACTTGATAACTCAATACCTCCTATCTCTGGGGATATTCATCGCTTGCAACAGGTAATGGGAAATTTACTCTCCAACGCGCTAAAATTTACCGACGTAGGTGGGCGTATCGAAGTATATTTATCAATTAAACACACTTGGCAAGGAAATCAACATTTAAATTACATTCAAATAGATGTTAAAGATACAGGTATAGGTATCAAGCCAGAGTTTTTACCCCAAGTATTTGAACGTTATCAACAAGATAATTCTAGTGGCAGGCGCCAGGGTTTAGGTTTAGGGCTGGCAATTGCAAGTCACATCATCGAATTACATGGTGGTACAATTACTGCTACAAGTCTAGGTGAAGGACAGGGAAGTACTTTTACAATTCGATTCCCTTTTAATAATGATCCCCCCTAACCCCCCCGTGAATTCGGGGGGGAACAAGAATTCAAAGTCTCTTATAAAAAATTCAAAGTCTCTTATAAAAACGGAGAAAAAAGTAAATTCTTAGCCCCCTTATCAAGGGGGGTTGGGGGATTAATTATATTTTTGTGTATTTTGTAACAATTTTATTCTCAGCTAAATCACGCAAACTAAAAAATACACAATATTTTATTCAGTAATAATTCCGAAGCAAAAAGCTACTAAATTTTTTTATAATTCAATAAATCTCACGATTTACACACACTATTACAAGTCCAAATACTTGATTGAAGAACTTATCAAGTATATGGACTTTTCACTGTCTATATATAGACGAAATATTGGAAATTAGAAGGCGCCTATTCCCACTCGATAGTACCAGGTGGTTTCGAGGTAATGTCATAGACAACGCGGTTAACACCTTTAACTTCGTTAACTATACGATTAGAAATTACTTCCAAAACGTCATAAGGTACGCGGGCCCAATCTGCTGTCATTCCATCTTCGCTGGTAACAATTCGCAGAACAATCGGGTACGCATAAGTACGTTGGTCGCCCATTACACCAACACTTTTTATTGGTAGTAATACTGCAAAAGCTTGCCAGCAATCATGATACAAACCATTTTGGTTAATTTCTTGCCGTACAATTAAGTCAGCATCGCGTAATATATTCAACCTCTCAGCAGTCACTTCGCCTAAAATACGAATTGCCAAACCGGGGCCTGGAAAAGGATGACGTTGAACTATTTCTTCTGGTAAACCAATTGAACGTCCGACTTTGCGTACTTCGTCTTTAAAAAGCTTACGAAGCGGTTCAATCAGTTTAAATCGTAGGTCTTTGGGCAACCCACCAACGTTATGATGACTCTTAATTTTTACTGCTACCCGTTCACCTGTTTGTGGGTCTACGTTAGTATCAGCAGATTCGATAACATCAGGATATAGCGTTCCCTGTGCTAAATAATCGAATGGCCCTAAACGTCTTGATTCTTCCTCGAACACTCTAATGAACTCGTGTCCGATAATACGCCGTTTTTCTTCTGGGTCAGTAATACCATCAAGCGCAGTCAAGAAGCGTTCCCGTGCGTTGACATACTCTACAGGTATATGAAACTCATCTTTGAACAATTTTACTAATCGTTCTGGCTCCAACTTCCGCATAAAGCCTTGGTCAATAAACATACATGTAAGCTGTTCACCAATAGCTTTATAGAGTAAAAATGCGAGTGTCGAAGAGTCAACTCCTCCAGATAAAGCAAGTAAAACGCGCTTATTGCCAACACGCGCACGAATTTCGCGTACTGCTTCTTCTACAAATGCGTCAGTCGTCCAAGTTGGTTCGCACTCACAAATGTCGTAAACGAAATTACGAATTAATGCTCCTCCACCATGTGAGTGAACGACTTCTGGGTGAAATTGTACTCCGTAAAGTTTATGAGCATGATTCGCTATGGCAGCGCAGGGGGTGTTATCGGTATGTGCCAATAACTCAAAACCCGATGGCATGGTGGTTACAGAGTCACCGTGACTCATCCACATTGTTGTACCAGTTTCAACGTTTGCGAGTAGGTCTGTTGCGTCATCTACATACAATGAGGCTTTTCCATATTCACCTCTAGTCGCACGCGATACTTCTCCACCCAACTGCTGCACCATTAACTGCATACCGTAGCAAACACCCATAATGGGTATGCCTAGATTCCAAATTTCTGGGTCACAATGTGGGGCGCCTGTATCATAAACTGAACTTGGGCCACCCGAAAGAATAATTCCTTTAGGATTTAGTTGACGAATTTGCTCTGCTGTGGTGCGATAGGAAAGGACTTCGGAATATACTTGAGTCTCGCGAACTCGACGAGCTATCAGTTCAGAGTACTGAGAGCCAAAGTCGAGGATAACTATGATTTGGCGAGTAATAAGTCTCAAAGACTGCTTTTCACTCGACACTTGTTCTGTTAGTAGAGTCACCGCTGTATTCATGATGAATGGTAGTGTAAATGTTACGCGAAGGATGAGTGGGGAAGGCGCCACCGTAAGTAAAACGGACAAATATGTCGGATAATCGACATGTAATACGAAACTCTCACAGACGCTTAAATTAAACTACGTCTGCCTCGTGACTATAATTGGGAATGGCGTTAAAAACAAAAATCTACCCTAGAGTGGATACGATAAATCACTATTTATTCTGATATTTATGATTATTCATAATAAGTTAACATAATTTTGCGATTGGGTAACAAAGAGTTAGACTTTTTACAATATCTTGATGCGGACGTTTTTATTACATTGTGAATTTAATTACTTTGCCTGTACTGAGATAACTATAAAGCTTTTTGAACGCCCACTGCACTAATTACACACCAACATCTGACAAACGAGTTTGCATAACGGACCAAGATAATTTTTGCTCGATATAACGAGGAGCTTCGGGATTATAAGGGCTAGCGACTATATCGATACTTAGTATATTAGCATCATCTGGTAAAACTGGCACATCGGGGTTAGAAGGTGTTCCACGCACCAACGAACTAGAAAATCCTTTAAAAACAGTAATCTCGTCCTCTTCACCATCTACAAGCGCAGTTACGACTAAAACTTGAAAAGGACGTTTAATCGTGTAACTTTCCAATCTCTTCTCAACTGAGTTCATAATACTTATTTTATTTGCATGACCTGGGTTTTAACCCAGGTTTCGTTTTATTGTTCGGTTGCTGACCGTCCTTGCTTGCCAAGTCTGACAATTACGAAATAACTTAGGTAAATAACATAAATTATCAAACCCAAAATACCAAGTATTCCTAAAAACGGTACTTTTGTATTGCCGTGGAAAATATCTTTAAATGTTAAAGGCGCCTCTAACCACAGTTGACAAGTACTAGTCTTGATAGCGGTATCAGAAAACCCACAACCTAGTGCAGGAGTTAATGCGATAATACCTAGAATACAGTAAAAGGTGGTTGCCCATCGCCACGAGGTAAAAATTAACTTTAAGGCGCCAGACTGATATTCAATTTCATCATTCAAGTCTACCCAAAACCATAATGAAATTGGAACCAGAATCCGCGCAAGTAACCCAGAAAGAAAAGCAACCGGATACTGAGCAATCATTAAATAAAGCGTAATAGCTAACAAACTAGCCACTCGCCAGTAAATCATCAACAAATGCTGTATTGGTTGAGCTTTTTGAACAAAGGCCCAAATTAGCAAGATTAAAGGAATAACTACGGTAAATAATATAGCTAATCGATAATCAAGCCAAACTAGTCCACGATACCAAGCTTCATTTCCCATAATTAATCAATTTTAAATTAAAGAAACCGGGTTTTTAGCCAAAATCGTTGTTTTCATTACAAGATATCAATAAGAAACCCGGTTTCTAAACGTGTAACAAATGACACATGATAACATTAATAAATAAAAAGACAAGCAAAGTTAAGATTTAGGAATACTTATCTTACACAGGTGGGTGCTAGACTTGCTCAAAAATCTTAGTTGCTTGCCTGACTTTAGACGCGCTCTAACTGTGTTATTCTTCGTATACTCTGCACTCAGCAGCTTCTGGGTTAGCGTCGCAGTATTGTTCTAAAGAGTTTTTTGGTTTTTCTTGGCGTTGGTGTGAAGCTTCAGCTTGAAGTTCTTCAACAGCGTCCCAAGCAGCAGCGCACTCAGACGACTCACCACCAGTGGCGTCACAAACAGCGCGAGCTTGTTCGAGTTCTTGTTGGATTCTTTCTTGGATACTCATTGGTATTACCTTAAATGATTGTCAAACAGATTATTTCTGATTGTACCAGTATGGTTTTGATGGAAAAAACACATTCTAGGTTGATGTAAACACCATTTTAGCGAGTGGACGCTACGTCTGGGTATATATTCCTATACTTTACATCTCAATACTATCAATACACGATAACTCGTACCAATTCTGGATATCCTTATTGATTTTTTAAGATTTAGGCGAATAATTTTTACTGTAAAACCCAAATATACAATTACGCTTAGTCTAAGATTAGGTAAACACCACGCTTAAACCGAAGCCCCACACAAACTCATGGTACGAATGCAATGGGCGAATGCCCTATCAACCCGTCCTTCATTAGAAGCTGCTGTTAACGAAGTAGTTGAGAAAGCCACTTCGCAGTTAACGCACGAACCTCATTTAGGACTGGTATTTATATCCAGTGCATTTACAAGCGAGTATTCAAGGTTATTACCGTTATTGGCAGAAAAGCTTTCTGTACCTGTGTTGGTAGGTTGCAGTGGTGGTGGAATAGTTGGTACAAATGCTCAAAATCAAACACAGGAACTCGAAGCGGAACCTGCGCTCGCGTTAACTTTAGCCTACTTACCAGATGTTAACGTCGAGGCATTTCATATTACCCTGGACGAGTTACCCGATTTAGATAGTTCGCCAGATGCTTGGGTTGATTTTATTGGTGTACCCGCAAACCCAGTCCCAAAATTTATTTTGTTTTCCGGAACATTCTCAACGGGTGTTAATGATTTACTGCAAGGACTAGATTTTGGTTATCCTGGTTCGGTGACATTAGGTGGTCAAGCGAGTGGTAGTGGTGGGTTTGGCAGCCGAGTTGCTTTGTTTTACAACGGCAAAATGCACCGTGATGGTTTGGTAGGGGTAGCTTTGAGTGGCAATATTGTTGTGGATACAATAGTCGCCCAAGGATGCCGACCGATTGGCGAACCGCTACAAGTAACCAGAGGCGACCGCAATATTATCCTTGAACTCAACGACAAAGTGCCCCTCGCAGTGTTGCGTGACTTAGTTGCTGACCTTAGCGAAGAAGAAAAGATGCTAGCGCAGAACTGGTTATTTGTGGGGGTCGCAATGGATGAATTTA
This sequence comes from Calothrix sp. FI2-JRJ7, assembly GCA_019359675.1. Classification (GTDB taxonomy): domain Bacteria; phylum Cyanobacteriota; class Cyanobacteriia; order Cyanobacteriales; family Nostocaceae; genus Dulcicalothrix. Next base: position 591,766 of record JAHHGX010000065.1, on the reverse strand, counting down.
AACAAAATTTACAGCAAGGCGACTTTTTGATACGTAGCATCCTTGGCGTAGACCCCTCAGCAGGCGCCATTGCGATTGGAGATGTAGTGCGTCCAGGACAGCGCTTACAATTTCATATTCGTGACGCCCAAACCAGTGCTGAAGACCTAGAATTATTTCTACAAAGCTATCAAAAAGAGCATTTTGGACAAGAAACTCCCGTAGGCGCCTTAATGTTTTCTTGTTTAGGAAGAGGTGAAGGACTATACGGTCAACCTAACTTTGACTCGCACTTATTCCAACGCTACCTCCACAACATACCCTTAAGCGGATTTTTCTGCGGTGGCGAAATTGGCCCCGTTAAAGGCAGAACATTTCTCCACGCTTTCACATCCGTCTTTGGCATCTGCCGCCAATTGTAATAACGTATTACAACAATAATGAAATATTGTTGTCAATCAACGCGGGATGACCATTTTGTGTTACAGCACCATACTTCTGAAAATAACTACTAACCTCTTTTGGAAATTGCGGATAATCAAACACAGCATCACCGTCAGCGATCGACGCCCAAAAATCGCGTAAAGTTGGCGCCAACTCTTCAGCTTTACTTACAGGTAAACTTAAAGGTGGCAACGTTAACAGCTTAACGAGAAAGGAAAAACTACGGTCGCCCATCCAAGTGCGTGAATAAGATTGTAAATTAGGAAATTCAGGTACTGACTCAACGCGATACGATAAAACCTGTAATCGACTATTTCCCAATTCATCCTGTCGATACTCAAATATTCTATAAGGATGTGGATAACTTACCAATGAACCAGTAGTGATATCATATACTCCGTTTTCCTCGGCAATATCTTGAACATGTAAATGCCCAGTGAAAACAAGCTTAACTTGATAACGCTGTAACACTTGTAATAACTCGCTTGCATTCTCCAGCATATAGCGATTAGCCATTGGGTGGCGCGCTTGATTAGGTAAATGTTCCACCACATTATGATGTATCATTACTAACACAAGTTCATCTTTAGCATCAGCCAACACTTTGTCTAACCACTGTAATTGTTGTGGAATTAGGCGCCCAATCAGATTTCCTTGTTCATTAAAAGCATTAGAATTAAGAGCAACCAACCGTACACCTGGTAAAATCAAACGAGTATAATATAGTTCGTCGTTCTCGTAACCAAACTTACGGTAATACTTGGGAAAATCCTTAAAAGCAATCGATTGACTATTTGCTTCCAGAACAGGAACGTCATGATTACCAGGAATTACATAAGCTTGAATTGGTAACTTAGCCAAACGTTGCTGCAACCAGTTATGATTATCAGGTTCGCCATGTTGAGTTAAATCACCAGGCAACAGAATAAAATCTAAATCGATTTGCATCAAATGTTCAAGTACACTTTCAAAAGCGGGAATACTCACCTCAACCAAATGAAACCGACTAGGGTGATCCCAAATAGTATGAGGAAGTGCGATATGCAAATCGCTGACTACAGCAAAACGAAAGTTCGGAATCATTGAACTAAGGGTAATTTTAAAGTAACGGTGTAAAAAAAGCCAAAAAAATAGTCATTATCAAAAAGTATAACGTTTAACAATATGGCTCGCGTCAGAGTTCGGCAGCACGTCAATCCGCTATCATACAAGTACCTAGCACCAACAAACCCAATTCAATGGGAACAAATCTACACCAAACTTAATCAACCTTTACACTTAGATATAGGTTGTGCGCGTGGAAGATTTATATTACAAATGGCGCCACTCCAACCGGACTGGAATTTTTTAGGTTTAGAAATTCGCAAACCATTAGTAGAAGATGCGAACATCACACGCTCAGAATTAAACTTAACCAACGTACATTATTTATTTTGCAACGCCAATAATTCACTCAAACCATTATTATCTACACTACCTCCAGGCGTATTACAGCGAGTCTCAATTCAATTTCCCGACCCCTGGTTTAAAAATCGTCACGCCAAAAGACGTGTAGTTCAACCTGAACTAGTCACAGAATTAGCCGAGTTTATGGCACCATCGGGTATTGTATTTTTACAATCAGATATTGAATTTGTTGCCGAAGAAATGCGCGCGAGGTTTTTAGAAAACCCAGCATTTAAAATTCAAGGAACCGGAGAATGGTTAGCAGAAAATCCATTACCAGTTCCAACCGAAAGGGAAATTTCAACACAAAGCAAAGGTGAACCAGTATACCGTGTGGTATTTGAGAAAATTTAAAATCCCCCCTAACAAGAACCTGAATTCGGGGGGGACAAGAGTAATATTTAAGGTTTCTTAATAAAAAAGAAAATTAAGAATTAAAGCCCCCCTTAATAAGGGGGGTTGGGGGGATCAAAATTCAACAACTTTTCCTTTGCAGCTCCACACACAACACGGTTAGCATCACCAGCTAAAATTTCCAATATTCCCCGTGAACTTTTGTGATTTTGTGTAATAGCGCTCCATCCAAGAAAGCAAACGCAGCTTTTTCTCTAGCAAATCTATCGGCGCCAATCTCGCTTAAACCGCTTTGAGAGTCAATAATAGTAACCATACTAAAATAGTCTTCTTGCTTAAAATTTAAGGTTAACATTGAAGAGCGCTTCTGTGTAGTGGTGGTTCCTTAGCCATATGCTATGACATTAAATATTATAGTTGTAGTCTTTGTCATAAATTTTGCCTGGTAGGCGCCAATATATAACTCTCTAAACTCTTACCTCTATATATCCTCTACTTTTAGAGTAATATTTTTGACAATTGTTTTAATAGTAAACCAATTTATTTGAGTTTAAAGGACTTTCTTATTTCTCGTTGATAGTGTGCTTTACCAGCTACGACCTTCTATTTAGACTAATACTGAACATTAATACAGCAGTCTTACATGATTTGTGAAAAATTACGTAAATGTAGCGACTGAGTATATTCTGTCTTTACGCATGAAGCTGAGGGTGAAAGTCTTTTAATTAAAAGTGGCGTTGAACCAAGTTTAGCTAGATGTTGCCGTTCACATGCGAGGTGGGAAGCGATGGAGTGTTCACTCGAAGAATTATTAGTAGCTTTATCTGATAAGCTGTGGAAAGGAAAGCGCGAGGCTAAGTTAGAAGAGGAAGTAATTAATAGATTATCAAAGTTAACAGGTCAAGATTATTGGCACCTTTTTATTGATTTAGATAATCACTTTGAAATGATTGCATCAGGTGGAGAAGAAAGATTAGTTAGAAGTTAAATAACAATTTATAAATTTTTTTTTAGGATGGGCATCTAAATACTGAATAAGGGTAAGGTGGGCACTGCCCACCATACTAAATCACTCATTAGCTAAAGGCAAAACTACAGTAAAAGTAGTACCTATGTCTAGCTGACTCGAAACTGATATTTGACCACCATGAGCATCAACGCATTTATTTACTATTGATAATCCTAACCCTGTACCAGGTATGGCGCCAACATTTTCTGCGCGGTGGAAAGGATGAAAAAGTTTAGGCAAATCTTCGTGTGGTATACCAATACCAGAGTCTTGTATTTTAAAAGTGACTTGATGTATATCGCTAAATAACTCAAAACGAATATCTCCACCTTCGTGCGAATACTTAATTGCGTTATTAAGTAGATTACCTAAAATATGTCTCAGCAAAGTTTCATCCCATAACCCGGTATTGTAGGCGCCACTAGTTTCATATATAACATTAAGGTGTTTTTCGCTGATTGTTAGATGTGCTTCTGAGATGAGTTGACGGCAAAATGTTTCTAAATTAATTTCGTCTAATTCACAATGAACTTTTCCAGCATCAGCTTTACCGATAAATGACGCTTCGTCTAAAAGCTGCGCCATATTTTTAATCGCAGAACGTATCAACTGAAAGTGTAAGTGCTTTTTCTCTGGTGATAATCTAGCTTCGTTGTTCTGTAGTAATCCTGCGGCAAGTAATATTGTATTAAGTGGATTGCGAATGTCATGAGATAGCATTGAGACAAATTCGCTTTTGAACTCGTTGATTTCTTGTTTTTTAATTAATTCGGCAGTATATTCTTCCACACGCATTTCTAACGTGTGGTTAACTGTACGTAAATTTTCTAACGCATGTTTCCGCTCGATAGCATACCTCAAAGAACGTAACAACATGGCGCCGTTTATTTGACGCTTAACTAAATAATCTTGGGCGCCTTGTCGCACCGCATCTAAAGCTAATTCTTCATCGTTAGTATTAGTTAACACAACAATTGGTAAACTTGGCGCCAAATTAATCAAAGGTGGGAGCGAAGCTAGTCCATAGCTATCGGGAAGCGTTAAATCGAGTAAAACTACATCAAATGGACATTTAATATCAGTAATTTGACATTGACTTAACTCGCGTAGCCCATCTCCTAAACGTTTTACATGTAATAACGAAAACTCCAAAGATTTATGTGTGGCGCCAGTCAGCAACTCTTGTAACAACCTAGCTTCTGCCAAGCTGTCTTCAATTAACAAGATTTTGACCAAGTTTTCAACCATAAGCAATAAAGAGTGAGGAGTGAATAGTTATGAGTTATGAGTTATGAGTTATGAGTTACAATTCTTAACTCCGCGCCTCTTAACTCCTAACTCCTAACTTTTTACTCAAGGGGCAAAGTCACCACAGACAGCCAAAAATCCTCAATTATTTTGACAATTTGAAAAAGTTGGCTAAGGTTCCGAGATTTAGTGATGTAGCAATTTACGTGTAAATCGTAGCTGTGATAAATATCCTCCTCATTACTAGATGTCGTCAGTACTATCACAGGTATACGACGTAATTTGGGGTCAGTCTTAATCTCCGCTAGTACCTCACGTCCATCTTTCCTAGGCAAATTCAAGTCAAGCAATATTAAATCTGGACGTAGTGCATCTTTATACTCACCTTCCTGATTTAAATACGCCATCGCATCGACGCCATCACGAGCAATGATGACTTGGTGAGGAAGTACACTGGTTTTCAATACTTCTTGGATAAGACGAATATCAGCTTTATTGTCCTCGACCAAAAATATTGTTTTGGACTTTACGTCCTCTCCGCTCACTACGCTGTCCTCCAACCGGAAGTGTAAAGTTAAAAGTGGCGCCTTCTCCGAGTTTGGACTCAACCCAAATGCGTCCTCGGTGACATTCTATGATTTTTTTGCAAATTGCTAGTCCCATTCCCGTACCTGGATACTCATCGCGCGTATGCAGACGCTGAAAAATTACAAAGATACGTTCGCTGAATTTCGGATCAATCCCAATACCGTTATCATACACCGAGAATAACCACTCGTCTTCAAGTCGAGTTGTACTAATGTGAATTTTGGGTGTTTCATCACTGTGGAATTTAATGGCATTACCAACCAAATTCTGGAACAACTGCATTAGCTGGGTGCGGTCTGCCATAACCGTCGGCAAATCATCATGCGTAATTATTGCTTTGGTTTCTGCTGTACGCTGACGTAAATGTGTTAACGCACGTTCTAAAGATGTATTTGCATCTGTTAGCTCAAACTCAACCGCTTGCACATCAACTTTAGAATATGCCAATACATCATCGATTAAGGTTTGCATCAAGCTAACACCTTCGACGGCATAATTAATAAACTCAGTCGCATCCTCATCAAGTTCATTACTATAGCGCATCTCTAACAACTGCACATAATTTGCCACTTGATTTAATGGTTCTTGCAAATCGTGCGAAGCTACATAAGCAAACTTTTTCAACTCAGCATTAGATAGTTCTAAGTCACGCGCAAGTTGAGCTAATTCATCAGCTTGCCGCAATACAATATTAACAATCCCTTTGCGTAATTCTAACGCTGCTTTTACCTCAACCAACTGCCAAGGTAACGAAGTCAACCGTACCGTTTGTTTCCACAATTCAAACGATTTACGTGGACTGATGCGTAAATCTCCTTCTGTTTGACTTAATTCAAACGCATTATTTGGGTCACCACCCCAATTTACAGTTTGTATAACTTCTGGACGGAACCACAGCACATAATTACGTTTAGAAATCGGAATCGCTAGTAAACCACTGGCAACATTTTTATACTTTTCTGCATCTGGATAATGCTGTGGTAGCGAATTGGTGTAAAATACATCTTCATTGACGTTCGCTTGTAGCCATTGAACAAGATAATTTAAGTCTTCTTCTTTGGGAGTTTCACCAATTAACGTATATTTTCCACCAAAATAAACTGCTGCACCCTGTGCGTTAGCTAAATCTAGTAAATTAGGTTGATGCTGTACCAAACCATCAACAAAATTTTCTGATTGCGACATATATTCAACCAGTTTAGATTGAATATGTGTAAGTTTCATTCGATAATCATAATCTTGAGTTTCTTCGTGCGCTGATATTTCCGAAAATATTACCCTTCCCAAAAACTCGCAAGCTTTACGCAATTCGTAAGAAACATATTTCGGTGTTTGATGGTGACATGCAATAAGACCCCATAACTGACCGTCTTTTATCAGAGATATTGTCATCGAGGCGCCGACACCCATATTATGTAGATATTCGATGTGACACTTTGAGGCACTTCTCAATACCGAATGCGTTAAATTTGCTGCTGACTCAGTAATAGGATTTATTGCAGGTACAACTTCTACGGGTTCAGCATGAGTATCAGGTATCAACCGAATCCAATTTGAGGCAAACAATTTACGTGCAGGTTTAGGAATATCAGACTCAGGATAATGTAATCCCAAATATGACTCCAAATGACTAAGCTTTTCTTCGCCAATGACAGAACCATGTCCATCATGGTCAAATTTATACAGCATTACCCTGTCAAACCCAGTAATCTTTCTAACCTCCTGCACAATAATTTGGCAAAAATCGCGAAGATTAGTAGTAGACTCAAGCCTATTGATGGAAGTACGCGCTAAATGATAAAAACTTAAAAACGGAATATTTTCGTGTGCAAAAGTCGGTTCTAACTCTAAAACCAGAAAACCTTCCGACGTGCGATGAAAAACAGCATCAAATACAGCATAATCATCACCTCTTTTCCGCACCCAAATCTTAGTCGGGTTTAGATAATCAAGACTTTCCGCTGTCAACCCAGTTTGAATTTGCTCAACCTGGAAAGGGTCGAGTAAATCAAAAAGCGTTCCTTTTAACAAATCTGACTCAGTTACCCCAAAGTGAGTATACACATTACTACTCACCTGCAATATGCTTAATTCAGGCTCTTGTAAAACAATCAGCACACCATGCGGCTGAATTTGAGTATTGAGATGAATTGGCGCCTCTCTTAATTGCGTCAAATTAACGTTCTGTAAACTTGTATCATTAATCATCATAGTCCCCTCTATCAATTTCCAGTTAAAGCTGTCTTAAAAGATACCAATTAATCTTATTTTTCTTTTCTAGCTTTAAGATTTTAACAACAAGTAAATTCACTGATGAATAATAAATGTAAAATATACTAACTTAGCTAATATCGCCTTTGTTAAGTAATAAGTATATATGTGTAGAAAAGATAAGAAGTGATAAAAAATACAAATTGTAGAGACGCGATATATCGCGTCTCTACAATGTGCGCTTTATGAATGATATGCGGAGTACCAGATTGACTATATTTATAGTAAAATTGAATAAATAATATAGTTTTTGTGCTGATAAAATTAATATATGACTGAGTTGCTAGAACAAGCAATAGCCAAACTCAAAACCTTGCCTGCTAATGAGCAAGATGCTATCGCTGCAATGATTTTAGAAGAACTAGAAGAGGAAAGGCTGTGGGATGAAGCTTTTAGTCGTTCAAAAGATAAACTTGCTCTCCTTGCTGCTCAGGCAACGGCTGATTATTATGCAGGAAAAACTGAAGAGTTAGACCCAGACACATTGTGAATTCCCGTATTAATGCTCAGTTTCGCACCAACTTTGGTTATCTACCTGAACAAGTTAAAGAGCAAACCCGTCAAGCATACCGTCTATTTAAACAAGATCCAAGCCATCCTAGCTTGCGCTTTAAAAAGGTGCATCCAGAATTACCTATTTACTCTGCTCGAATCAATAAAAGTTATCGAGCAGTTGGGAAATTAGAAGGAGATACAATTATTTGGTTTTGGGTTGGTTCCCATACAGAGTACGATAGGTTACTGCCTCAATTGTAAGAACTAGTATTTTATGTAAATCTCTACTGGGAGGTAGGAAGATTTGCAACGGATAATTGATTTGTTTTACAGGCGCCTAAAAAAATCTTTGTTTGTAATAAATAACTCATCCGTTACATCCGTTGTATCCGTTGCAAACCTCTCTTCTCTGTGAACTCTCGTGGTCTCTGTGGTACAAATAATTACTGACTGCACAGGCTTTCCGGCCTGTGCTACAAGATTGTTAAATCCAGGAATTAAACCACATTCGTAATTTGTACGCTTCTGACGTAATTGGTAAACCAAGATATATTGGCAACCAGAATATAAAAGCCCCGATAATTAAAAATGTTATAGTTACACCTACCGCTCTTAAGGTAGCCATATAACTGCAAAGCAATTGGTCTACAACCCAAGCTATTGCCATAAAAGCAAACACTACCCCCGTCATATAGTGGTAGATAAACAAACACCGTGTTACTTTTACCCACGGCATTAAATTAACTAAATAATTTACCACCAAGTACAAACCAATCCAAATATCGATACAAAGCTTAGGTACTACTAAACGCTTTTGCTGTAACGAAGGCGCCACCAATCTCCAAACAAGCATCCCAAATAAAAGTATAATTGCAGCTAACCCAAACCACCACAAAAACGGGTTGCCCATTGCGTGAACATCATAAATAACTTTGCCTGCACCTTGTGGTAACGGTGGGCCAAATACAGGTAAAGGGTCTTGAAAACTTTGGGTAGTTTGATAATAATACGCCATCGGTCGCGTCATTAGGGGCCACTTATACCAAGCTGCACAGTAAGGGTGAACCGACGCATTGTTGCCACCCATACGTCCGTGGAACCCTAAGATTTGTTTGTGAACCTCAATAAAGTTGTACTTGGTGTCAAGTAATAAATGGGGAATCCAAATAACACTGTAAATAATAATGGGAATAATTCCCAAATATAGGGCAACGTGAAAAATATTTAACTGCGTCAGGTTTTGAAGCGGAGATATTTGCAGAACTTTTGCTCGATATTGAGTTGCAATCTGACTACCAAAGGCTTTATTGCTTAATTTATGTGCATATTCTTCATGTGTCTCGCTATCGCTTATTTTTCTACGTAAAATCTGAAATGCCCAAGCGATAACCCACATAGTATAGGCGCCCAAAAGGTACCATAAACCATTCCATTTAGTCGCAATTGAGGCGCCAAAAGCTATACCTGCCACTGCTAAATATATATGGCGCCTGGTATTTTTCTTATTAAGTGCTAAAAGCAACAAAAACTGACCAAGTAAACCGCAGATAACTATATATTGATTAATCAAAGCGTAGCGCGCTTCGACAATAAAAATACCGTCCAATGCGGTAAATAACCCAGCAATTAAACCAAAACTGCGACGGTGACTAAGTTGATAAGTGATACCAGCAATAAGTAACGGAATAAACGAACCAGTAAAAGCATTCATCCAACGGTAAGCAAGCGGAGACATTAACGACCCCGCTAAACCATTAACTTCACTTTGCCACCAAGGTACATGTTTACCAATCCAAATACCCAAAGCAATAACTAACTTACCAAATGGTGGATGACCATCGAAGAACGGCACACCTGTCAGATAATCATTACCAAACTTCGCGTAGTAAACCTCATCAAATACAAGCGTATTGAATCTTCCCAGTCCCCAAAACCGTAAAGCGAGTGATAGTATTAATATACTCACCAAGCCTATTTGAAACCATTTTTTACTCATAAGTTAGTGTCACACTATTAACAAAGTACTGGTGCGTGACGCTACAAGTTTATTGGCTTCGCTGTGGGATTGTTATGGCGTCACACACCCTACTTTTCATTTTCTACTTTAGCGATTTCTAGCATTGTTTTTAAAACTGAGTCAGGGTTTAAGCTAATTGTGTCAATTCCTTCTTCGACTAGAAACTGGGCAAACTCTGGATAATCTGAAGGCGCCTGTCCACAAATACCGATTTTGCGATTTTTGCGTTTTGCAGCTTGAATTGCCATTTTTACCATTCGTTTAACACCTTCGCTACGTTCGTCAAATAACGCAGCGACCAAAGAAGAATCTCTATCAATTCCTAACGTTAGCTGTGTTAGGTCATTTGAACCAATCGAGAATCCATCAAAAACTTCGGCAAACTCGGATGCCATGATGACATTATTGGGCAACTCGCACATTACATAAATCTGTAAACCCTTATCACCTTGCTTTAATCCATTTTTCGCCATTTCTTCAATCACCAAACGTCCTTCGGATGGAGTACGGCAGAAGGGAATCATTGGTATCAAATTTACTAAACCCATTTCATCACGAGCAATTTTCAGTGCGCGACATTCCAACGCAAACGCATCGCGATAACCTGCATCATAATAACGCGCGGCGCCTCGCCATCCTAACATTGGGTTTTCTTCGTTGGGTTCAAATTGTCTACCACCAAGTAAATTAGCGTATTCGTTACTCTTAAAGTCCGACATCCTGACAATTACAGGTTTAGGATAAAACGCTGCTGCAATAGTCGCGACACCTTGTGTTAGCTTATCAACGAAATACTGCGATTTATCTTCGTACTGTGCCGTCATCTCTGCTATTTTCGCTTTTGCAACTTCGTCTTTTAACTCGTTGTAACGTAGCAAAGCCATTGGGTGTGTCTGAATTTGGTTGGCAATAATAAACTCAGTGCGCGCTAACCCCACTCCATCATTAGGAATCATCGATAATTTCAACGCTTCCTGTGGGTTGCCAACGTTCATTAAAATTTTAGTACGTGTACGAGGTAAATTTTCTAAGGGTATTTCTTCGACTTGAAAATCTAGTAATCCGTCGTAAACTCGTCCTTCTTCACCTTCTGCACAAGAAACAGTTACTTCTTGCCCAGTTTTTAATACCTGTGTCCCGTTACCGCATCCAACAATTGCAGGAACACCTAACTCACGCGCAATAATTGCTGCATGGCACGTTCTACCCCCAGAGTTAGTAATAATAGCACTTGCACGCTTCATTATTGGTTCCCAGTCAGGGTCAGTTCTATCTGTAACGAGGACTTCCCCTGGTTGAAACTCATTAATTTTATCTGTGTCAACAATTACCCTAACTTTACCTCGATTAATCATCTCCCCAACTGCACGACCTGTCACCAAAAGATTTTTTTCTTCCCCTAACAGCTTGTACGTTTTTAATACTGCGTGATTTTTCTGTGACTGTACAGTTTCAGGACGTGCTTGCACTATAAATAGCTGGTTTGTTATACCGTCTTTTGCCCACTCAATGTCCATTGGACTTGTGGCGCCGTTTACAATTGAGTAATGGTCTTCAATTAAACATGCCCACGAAGCTAATTGTAATATTTCGTCATCCGTAAGAGCATATCTATTTTGGTCTTCAATAGATACTGGAATATTATTAATTGTTGAACCTTCGTAAACCATCTTCAAAGCTTTACTACCCAACTTCTTATTTATAATGGGTCGAAAACCAGCTTTTAATGTTGGTTTAAATACATAATACTCATCGGGATTTACGGTACCTTGCACTACATTTTCACCTAACCCATAAGCAGCAGTAATAAGTGCAGCATTCTCAAAACCCGTTTCAGTATCAATACTAAACATTACCCCCGATGTCGCTAAGTCAGAACGCACCATTTTTTGCACTCCAACAGCAAGGGCAATATCAAAATGGTTAAAGTTTTTAGCTTCACGGTAAGATATTGCACGGTCAGTAAATATTGAAGCAAAGCAGCGATGACAAGCATTTAAAACCGCTTCAATACCCGTAATATTAAGATATGTATCTTGCTGTCCTGCAAAACTAGCATCGGGTAAATCTTCAGCAGTCGCAGAAGAACGCACAGCAACATCAGTATTTTCATTGTACTGCTCGCAAAGCTTTTTATAGGCGCGCTTTATTGCATCCTCCAAATCTGCTGGGAAAGGAGTATTCATTAACAAAGCGCGCGCTTCGGAACCGACAAGTTTAAGCTTATTAATATCTTCAACATCAAGGCCATGAAACAGCTTGCGAAGCTTCTGTTCTAACTGTGCGGACTGTAGGAAATATCGATAAGCGTATGCAGTGGTGGCAAAACCATTAGGAACATTAACACCTTGAGGTTTGAGTTGTTGAATCATTTCTCCCAACGAGGCATTTTTCCCACCAACAAGGGGAATATCTTTTATACCAACATCTTCAAACCAAAGGATAAAGGCTTGTTCTATGGAGGATTGAGATAAAGTGTTCTTGGTTAATACCATCGCTTGCATACCCCCTAAAATATACGCTCTAGTTACCAGGGAAAATACTCCCCTTCTTCGGGTATATCATATGTAACCGTAAATTGCCTTATCATTTATTTAGGGTTTGTATAAAATATTTTCTTATCTTGTATCTTGTATCTTGTGGAGCAGGCATAGAAAGCTCGCCTCATACTCGCTAATTCCACATCAAGATTAGCTTTTACTCCATCCGGCTGTCGAATAATTTCTTTGCTGATAATTTTGTAGCCAATACTACAGATATTTGATAAAAATTGCTTTTCTTTTTGATTGCTGCAATTTACCCCAGTATAAAAATATGTCTGAAATAATTTTGATTTTCCTTTCAGAAGCGCGCATAATTTATTCAATTTTAGCTTTCTGAAAAATTTGCTGTGGTGTAATTTTTAACCCTGACAATAGGGTGTCCTCTAAAATATCGGCACCTCGCTTGGTTTGAGGCAGAGCATCCGGGTACAAAATAGTAATAGTTTTTGCTTTAGTATCGACAACCCAAATTCATTGAACCCCAGCTTTCAAATAGTCAATTGCTTTTTCCGTCATTTCCCCAAAAGTTTGACCAGGGGAAATAATTTCAATAATTAATTCGGGTGCAACAGGACAAGCTTCGTCTTCTAACCAATCTTCTTGGAGAAGATTATAGGAAACATACGTTAAATCGGCTACAGGAACCCAATCTTGTTCATCCCGTGTTAACTTAATTGCCCATTCTATAACAACCCGTCCTCTTCCTTCCGCCCACGCAGACAGTAGTATAAACAACGCACCTGCTGTGGAACTGTGGAAAAATTTTGGTGACATCGCATCATTTTTAAATTTAGAAACAGCTTCTCCGTCAACTAACTCATATATAGTATCTCCTTCGGGAAGCTGCATAAATTCTTCAACGGTAAGCTTGGTTTTTACTTTAGTCATAGCACGCAAAGTAAGGATAACTCTATTTTAGGCGCCTATCCTAATAACTTTGCTGAAAACGCATAAACCAATTCGTTACATCCGTTGCTACAATAAGCATAAATACTCATGAATAAGATTTTGCAACACTCCGTATATCCCCAATTAGTAGAGTTTAGCAAAATAAATCATGAAAACACAAACTAAAAAACTTTCTCCCGCACTATTTGGTTTAACTCTAATGTGCTTCTTTATGCCGTTTGTAACTATTTCGTGTCTCTTTTTAAAGTTCTGAGTGCTGAGTAGTAACTTCTAACTTTACGACTCACGAGCGCACTCAGCACTCATTACTTATTTCTTTCCAACCTAAAATAGCCGAAACTTGATTTGCTAATTCTGTTGGGTTGAAAGGTTTGGCGATGGCGTCTTTTATGCCTTGCTCTGCATAACGGCGCCTATCGCTAGCTTGAATTTTTGCTGTTAATAATATTACTGGTATATTTTGAGTCACAGAATTTGCTTGAAGTTTCTCAAAGGTGGCAATACCATCTATATCAGGCATCATCACATCGAGTAATATCGCGTCAGGTAGTTCACTCTCAGCTTTTGAGACACATTCCATTCCAGAACCTGCTGTTATTACTTCCCAACCAGCAACAGTTTCTAAGCAAATTTTTGTAACTTCTTGAATATATTCTTCATTATCTACTACTAAAATACGCTTCATATTAACACCACGAGTCAGTACCCTGTCTTATAAATATCCTATTTCTACTTGCCACGCACGCACTTAATACTTATTTAATACTGCATAACAAAGTTAAAATTTATTTTTGTTACCTTAGAACGAGGAAATTAGGTGCCCTAAGCAGTAAACATTAATTATATTGTGTCAATATTTTCAGCAATAAATAAGTAAGCAAATGAAACCGCCATTAATTTCCCGTATCGCGACAGCTAGTTTTGCATTGTTAACAATTGTTACTATTTCTAGTTGTAATTCCAGACAACAGAACGCTGCGGACACCACAACAGAAACCACAACAACGACAACAACAACACAGACAACACCTATACCGACAGCACAGGCAACACAAGCTGCTGCTCAGGGTACAAATTGTCCAAGCGATAGCCCTGTAAAAGGTGTAAATAGTAAAAGACTTGGAAAAATCGCCCTTACTACCAAGTCACCTGAGTACAACACAGCCAAAGCTGACAAATGTTTTGCGAATACAGCAGTTGCTCAGGAAGCAGGTTATACAGTTCCAAAATAATAATTTTTATCAGCACTTCTTACAAGACGTGATGAATCACGTCTCTACTCCAAAGGAATATTAAAGTAAAAAGTACTTCCCTCACCCAAGGTACTTTCTACCCAGATGTTTCCATTATGCTGCTGAATTATACTTTTACAAATTGCTAACCCTAAACCTGTGCCATCTTGCTGACGTGCGTCAGAAGCATCAAGCTGTTCAAATCGCTCAAAAATAATTTCTAGTTTATCGGACGGAATACCACGTCCATTATCTCTAACAATAAATAGCACTTCTTTCTCTTGCTGAATAGCTTCTAACCAAACAATTGTATCAGGTTTCGCAAATTTAATCGCATTACTTAGTAAATTAGTTAGAGTTCTAACAATTCTGTCTGGGTCTACCCAAACATTTACAGATAACTTAGTTACCGATAAAACTATCCCTGCTTTTTCGGCAAGAGGTTGAATGACATTAATAGCTTCGGTTATTAAATCAGCAGCGTTACAAGTTTGCTTGGACATTTTCACCCGACCTGACTCGATACGCTCTATATCTAATATGTTATTAATTAATCTAACCAAACGTTCGGTACTATCCGCCGCTATTTGCAGTAAACGCTGACTTTGTTGTGAGTCTGGTTTGAGTAAACCACTTGCTAACATACCCAGCGAACCATGAATTGATGTTAATGGAGTTCGCAGTTCGTGACTGACGACTGATATAAACTCGTTCTTCATGCGTTCGATTTGCTTTCTGTCACTGACATCTTGTAAGTAAACTGTATAAACTGTTTTATTCCCTAATTTCAATTTAGATATCGAAGCTTCAGCAGGAAACTCTGTACCATCTTTTCGTTTGCCATAAATTTCCTGCCGTTCTCCCATTTTCCTTGACTGGTTTGGAGATATTTCAAACTCTGATACATGGCGCCGATGTACTTTAGTATATCTTTGAGGCAATAGTAAATCGAGAGGTTGACCTAGTACTTCTGATGCTGGATAACCAAATATTCTCTCGGCGCCGGAGTTAAACAAAGTGATACACTGTTGGCTATCAATCGAAATAATCGCATCATCGGCAATGCTAACAATACCTGCAAACAAAGCTTGAGAATTTCGCAGTGCTTCCTGCATTTGTAAACGTCTTTCAAGTTCACACTGCAAACTTTCATTCACTTTAACTAGTTCATTAGTACGTTCTTGCTCTCGACGCAGTGAAATAATACCATATGCCAAATCAGCAGTTAATTGTTCAAGTTGCTTAATAAATTCAGTATCAAAAGTATCTGGTTCTCCAAAAATGTTAATAATACCAAATGCTTTTTGTTTCCATAGCAAAGGTATTGAGACGGCAATATTGTTTTCTTCTTTTGTTAGACAGGTTTTCGCACTAGTTACAGCTTTAATCGCGACATCCAATAAATTATTTCTTTCTGTATTACCTGAAGATGCAACTGAAACAATACTAAGTGGTTCTTCGGTTTCGACAAAACCTACCCACACCGATTTATACTTACCAATTGCAGTAAGTGTATTACATATATCCCGTAATAAATCTAGCTCATTTTGTGCGCGTAGTAATAATTTGTTACAAGCCTGTATAGCTTTGAGCATACAATTTATGTGACGTAAGGAAGCTTGTGCGTGCTTACGTCGCAGCTTATTACGTTCCAAACGGTTGAGAATGCGAGTTACTAGCTCAGGACCAATTATTGGTTTACTGACAAAATCATCGGCGCCGACGGTAAAAACCTGATTTATAATTGGGGCATCATTATGAACTGTCAGAAACAAAATAGGCAAATCACCCCAGTCGCTATCATTGCGGACTTGTTGACATAGTTCAATTCCACTCATTTGTGGCATCTCTATATCTAAAATTAGTAAATCGGGCTTAACTGTTTGAAGTGTATTGTAAAAATTCTGGGGATTCTCTAGTGGGAAAACTTGTAACCCCCACGGAGCAAGCAAAGTTTCCAAAACCGCTAACATTTTGGGGTCATCATCAACTACTAAAATCCGAGCAACCGCTCGTTCGTCTTCTACTTCTTCTACTTCTTCTACTTCTTCTATCACAGATGTTGATAAAGGAGATGGTTCGATTGCTTGCTGCAATGCTTTAACTAGAGTACCAAATTTAGTTACATCATCTATATCTAAACTTTTAACTTTGAGTAGCTTTTCGAGTTGTGCAGCTATTTTAGAACCTTCGGGGAAACCAAAAGACGCTAGTGAACCAGCCAAAGTATGTGCTTCACTCAGCGCTTCGTCACGTAGTTCAATATCTAAATTTTTGTTAACTAAGGCGAATCCAGCTTGCGCTAATATATTAACTTGCTCCGAAACTCTGCCTTTATATTTTTGCCATATTTCGGCGACTGAAGAGAGAGTTTTTTGCTTTGCTTTTAAATTTGCTGTGAAAAGCTTAGGTTTCTGTACTGCCTTTAAACGATAACCAATTCCGTATACAGTTTCAATTAAATCAGTTTTGGCGCCTGCTGCTTTGAACTTTTGCCGCAACCCTTTGATATGAGTCCGCACCGCTTCTTCAGAGGGTACGTCATCATATGACCACAATTGTTCTAATATCATGCCACAGCTAAATAACCGCTTGCTGTTCCGCATGAATAATTCTAACAGCGCATATTCTTTTGGTGTGAGTGTTAATATTTCGTTACGATAAGTTACTTCACAATTAACACGGTAAAGCCGTAAGTCTCCATGCTCTAACACTGGTTGCGAAGATACGGCGCCACGACGTAATAGTCCATGTACACGCGCCACTAACTCCTCAGAGTCAAACGGTTTTACCACATAATCATCGGCGCCTGCATTCAAAGCAACTGCTTTCTCATGACTATCATTGCACCCCGTCACAAGTAATATCGGCATTTGCAAGCCAGCGTCGCGAATTCGACGGCAAAGACTAATACCATCTAATGAAGGTAACAACACATCGAGAAGTATTAAATCATATGAATAGCATTCGATTAAATCCCAAGCTTGTTCCCCATCTTTCGCGACTTCAACCGCGTAATTTAGATTGCTGAGGATAGCAGCAAGCATTTGACCTAAAAGCGTATCATCCTCGACAACTAAAAGTTTCATTACTATGAAGTCATAAGAACGCGAACCCCTACCACAATTGTACATGATAGTACTAAAATAAACTCGGTTTTCCCAAACAACCGAGTTAACATTGTAAATTAAATAAACTTTTCGCTAATTAAATAACTAAAACTCTATGGACTCAGTAATTGTTATGCTTCTCAAAATTTTATCTGTAGCTTAATATTGCCGAATACCTATTTTGTTATTAAATTTACAACTATCCTGCGGAGTAAATCTCCCATTTTTCTTGTTTTTTACGTGTTTCTAGCAAAGTTACTCTTGAAGAAACATACTTTTCATCAAAAGCAGGCATAACTTCCCAGCAATTACGGCAAAACCAGTAAACTTGATTACCACGTACATGCCTTAGCAATACATCAGAACAACAAGGACACTTACTCATATTCAACACTCATCGAAATTGGTAGTATTACAAGGCTTACTCTTGCTCTACTTCAAAAGTATTTCGAGAATGTGAGGAACTTGTGAGGGATGTTAATACTTGTTACAAAAGTTTACTTTCTATATTAAGGACGGGCAAGGATGCCCGTTCCACAAGACAACAAATTTAAAATGCTAAGGGCAATAAAGTGTATACTTCCACTGTGTAGCCGAAATGGTTTCGTTTCCAACAACTTCAACTTTTACTCGACTCACTTAACCAAGTATTTAAATCAGCAATAGAAGAAAAATCTAACAGCGCTTCTCCCAAATCTTCTAACTGTTGTGTGGTAAGACCTTGAATTCGTTCCTGCTGCTGAGTACTTAAGTTACCAAAACGACGATTAAGCAAACGTTGAACGAATAAGGCAGCTTCACGTTGCATTCCTGTCTCCATTCCCTGTTGCATTCCCTGTTCTATTCCCCGTTCCATCCAATCAGTAACGATTTCCATAACTTGCTCCTGCTTTCTTGGTTCTATAGTAGCAATTAGTCTTTGAAACTCAGCTTCCTCAGTCTCGTTAAGTTTAAGGTAAGTGCCGATAAATCCTGAGATTAACTCAACTTGTGCGGGGTTAAGCCCTAAAGAAGTAAGTAATTGTAGTGATAATAATTTTACAGTCGGTCGTTCTTCGGCGCCCATTCGCATTTTAGACATCAAAGCGCAAGCAACTGGATTTCTAATATTAACAAAATCTTGCCAGTCTAATTGATTTAATTGTACAACTCGGTATTCAAACTTAAGAGGCGCCCAGTCAGGAAAGTCAATCTTAAAAGAGGATGCCTCTTGGGTTAATGGTGCATCATGAGAGTATATAACGATGGGATATATGGGCAGGCGATACTCTTTATATAAGTGGGTGTAGTATAAGAAATTTCTTTGGTTAAAGTTATTTTTAGTATACGACTGGTGTTCGACATGTATAATAAATGACTTTTCCTGATTTTGAAACAAAGCTTGCACCAATATATCTACAATCTTCTTTTCACCATCGATGATATCTGTAATTATTTCTTGTGGCAGGAATTGTAATGAGTCGCGCTGCCAATAGTTACTAATATCTGGAAAAAATAGCTCTATGAACTCTGGGAAAAAATTCTTTAACAGTTTTTTGAATAAACCATCGTGGTCAATCATACGTGGATGCAGCTGGTTTTTGTACTTATTGGTACTTGATTATTCATCATATTTATTCAAATGTGAATCATTTTGTAGTAATTATTGATAGATATATGTATAATGATAAATAGTATACATTTTTGGACAGCAACGGAAGCCTGTTTTACAAGAGGGATGATAATGTTACCTAGAGGAACTGCGGTAAAGTGCTGACTGTCTTATTCTTAAAGAAAGATATATATAGATAGTGGGTGAGAAAGTGTATTTTAGCGTTGTTATTCCAACTTATAATCGTAAACCTATATTAGAAAAATGCCTTCGAGCATTAGAAGCACAGCAACTTAGCTCATCAAGAGTGACAGGATATGAGGTTGTTGTAGTTGATGATGGTTCGACAGATGGAACGTTAGAGTGGTTAAGTTCAAATCAAAGTGAGTTTCCACATGTGCGAACTTTTGAACAAAACCATGCTGGCCCTGCTGCTGCGCGTAATTTGGGAGTTGAGAAAGCGAATGGTGATACAATTATCTTTATAGATAGTGATTTAGTTGTTACCGAAACGTTTTTGCAGTCTCACGCTGATGCTCTTGTAGCTGGAGAGGCTCAACTAGGCAGTGATAAATTTTTTACATACGGCGCCGTCATTAACACAGCTAACTTTGAAAATCCAACTTCGGAACCCTATAAAATAACAGACTTTTCAGCAGCATTCTTTGCCACAGGTAACGTTGCCATACCTAAACACTGGCTAGAAAAAGCAGGATTATTTGATATAGGTTTTCAACTATACGGATGGGAAGACTTAGAACTTGGAGTTCGGCTCAAAAACCTCGGTCTAAAATTAATCAAATGCCCGCAAGCAGTAGGTTATCATTGGCACCCAGCATTCAACACCGAACAAATCCCCAACTTAATAGACAAAGAAATACAGCGTGGACGCATGGGAGTCTTATTCTATCAAAAGCATCCCACTTGGGAAGTGCGAATGATGATTCAAATGACTTTGCTACATCGTATTTTGTGGGGAACCCTTTCTTTAAACGGTTTTTTGAACGAACGCACTATGCTCCCCTTGTTACGTTGGTTAATAAGTATCGGCAAATCGCAGTTAGCATTAGAACTAGCAAGAATTTTCCTAAACTGGTACAACGTCAAAGGAGTTTACCAAGCATACTCGGAAATGAAACTAAAAGGCGCCTAGGGTGAAAACACACTCATTTTTTTCATAAAAACCGCCATTAAAGCCCCTGCTAAAATGTGTTAACCTTGTATGGTTCTTTAAATTCCACACATCCTGGAATACGTCGGGTGTTTCCAATTTAATTTTTTGCCTTTTGGCAATGGAGATACACCAGGATGGAGGTTTAACCCGAATAGGAGAAAAGTAGACATGCCAGTAGTTTCATTGGCTCAAATGATGGAGTCAGGGGTTCACTTTGGGCATCAAACCCGCCGCTGGAACCCTAAAATGGATCCTTATATTTACACTGCTCGCAACGGTGTACATATTATTGATTTGGTGCAAACCGCTCAGTTGATGGATGAAGCATATAACTATATGCGTTCTCAAGCTGAGTCGGGTAAAAAGTTTCTATTTGTAGGAACCAAGCGCCAAGCAGCAGGTATTATCGCTCAAGAAGCAGCTCGATGTGGCTCACACTATATTAACCAACGCTGGTTAGGTGGAATGCTCACAAACTGGGCAACAATTAAAACCCGTGTAGACCGTTTAAAAGACTTGGAACGTCGTGAAGAAAGCGGCGCCCTAGACTTATTACCGAAAAAAGAAGCTTCAATGCTGCGTCGAGAAATGACGAAGTTACAGAAGTACCTCGGTGGTATCAAAACGATGCGGAAAGTACCCGATGTAGTGGTAATTGTTGACCAACGTCGTGAGTATAATGCTGTTCAGGAATGTCAAAAATTAAGTATACCCATCGTGTCAATGTTAGATACTAACTGCGACCCCGATGTAGTAGATATTCCTATCCCAGCTAACGACGATGCGATTCGTTCGATTAAGTTAATAATCGGCAAACTCGCAGACGCAATCTACGAAGGTCGTCACGGTCAGTTAGAAGCCGAAGAAGAGTTTGAAGACTACGAAGGCGGCGAAGAAGAGTTCGATGATACCGACTACAGCGAATACAAGTCGGAAGAAGAAGAAGAATAAGAATAGTTAGGAGTTAAGAGGCGGGGAGTTATGAGTTGTTTCAATTATTAACTCCTAACTCATCACTCCTAACTCCTAACTTTTATTAATATATAGGGATTGAGGCAATATGGCGGAAGTATCTGCAAAACTTGTCCAAGAGCTGCGCCAAAAAACTGGCGCCGGCATGATGGACTGTAAAAAAGCACTAAAAGAAAACGAAGGTGATATTGAAAAAGCCTCCGAATGGTTACGGCAAAAAGGTATCTCCAAAGCTGATAAAGCAGCAGGAAAAGTGACTGCTGAAGGACTTGTTGAGACTGCTGTTAGTGAAGATGGTCGTGTTGGTGTTTTGCTAGAAGTAAACTGCCAAACCGACTTTGTTGCGCGTAATGATGCTTTTAAAGCTCTTGTAAGTAATCTTGCAAAGCAAGCTGTTAGCGCAAGTAGCGTAGACGAACTGTTGTCTCAACCTTATATTGAGAATAAAGATTTAACAGTTGCTGAAACTTTAAAGCAACAAGTGGCACAGTTGGGTGAAAACATGCAAGTGCGTCGCTTAGAAAATTTCTCACTCAATAGCGGAACACAAGGTGTAGTTGAAAGCTACATCCATACAGGTGGAAGAGTTGGTGTTCTAGTTGAATTAGACTGCCAAAATACTGCTGCAAATAACGAAGAATTTAAAACTTTGGCACGCAACATCGCGATGCAAGTTGCAGCATGTCCAAACGTTGAGTATGTCAACGTCGAAGAAATACCCACTGAAATTGCTCAAAAAGAAAAAGAAATTGAAATGGGACGCGATGACCTCGCGAATAAGCCTGATAATATCAAAGAAAAAATTGTTCAGGGACGAATTGACAAGCGTCTCAAAGAAATGACTTTGGTTGACCAGCCTTATATTCGTGACCAAAGCATCACCGTTGAGGAGTTAGTTAAGCAAGCAAGTAACAAACTCGGTGATAGCATCGAAGTTAAGCGCTTTGCTCGCTTTATTCTCGGTGAAGGTATCGAGAAACAAGAAATGAGCTTTGCTGATGAAGTCGCAGCGCAAATAGGCGCCAAGTAAGAGCGCGCTTATAAACACTTTATATCATGGCAGGTCAAGCTTTGAGCCTGACCTGTTTTTGATTTAACATTCCAAAACTCTATAATCTATAATATCTACATACACAAGTACTAGGGTAACGATTTTCAAATTTTTTGTAGTTATATAAATATATGGACAGAAAAAGCTTATGGCGAGAGCGATCGAGCGAATCGAGAAAGACATCAAAGCATTAGAAGAGGCCGCAAGTGGAATTGCGAACTCATTACAGGACTCTTACACTAATTATTTTGCCGCGCTAGGTAAAGCAGTACGACAGCAGTTAATTTTAGCTACCTACCATTTGTGTACCCAAGGATACCCACAAATATTTTTACGGTTGTCTTTGAATCAAAGGCAAAAATTGCAGCAATCAATCCGTAATCTTGGCACACAGACAGCAGAACAGTTGTCCAAGTACACAAAGCCAGGAGCAGAGCCAGCACCCAATCCAGAAGATACATTAATACTGCACGATACCACACAACAAAAACCAGCAGATGTAAAAGAAGCAGATGCTAGAGAAATAGACACTGCATATGCAACTGACGACAAAGACGAGAGAAAAAATCAGCAAGAAAATTCCTCTGAAGCAATTCCTTTATCGTTTATTGAGTTATTAGCAAGCGAAGGGTCTCCCTTTGACATGGAAGACATGGAAGACATGGACATGGAAGACATGGACATAGAGGATATGGAAGACATGGAGGACATGGAGGAATTTGACGACGACGAAGATACCGACGACAGCGAGGAAGAGGAATCGGCGCAATCGCAACCTGAAAAAAAATCTGAAGCAAAGAAAACGATTCCTCGATTCTCTAAAATTCCGATATTTCCACTAATAAATCCAGTTCCTTTACGTTTTTCGGATATCAATGCCTCAAACCCAATGGAAATTAACCGATGGGTGCAGAGTCTTGAAATATCTACACAATTTGCACTTAAAAAGCTTTCGCGCGAAGCTAATTTGCTACTGCAAAAATCTGACATTTTACCTAAAAAATTACCCGAACCAGTTATAGAAGCTGCTGCAACGGTATCTGAATCTGCCGATGTGATGCCCGGACCACCCAATGTTTTAAGCGTTGTAATAGAAGTAGAAAGTGAAAAAAAAGGTGACTCCGGTCTAACACAAATTATGGCAGTTAACTTACGGTTACCAGAAATTGAATTTGCTGATTCCCAAGTTTCCGTAACCCGTAAGCAACTCCGTATTCTTCATGGCCAGTTACATAAACTGCGTCGTGACTACTTTAAAAAACAACGCGAACTAGCAGTTGCACAAGCTGAAGCTGCTTGGCGTGCAAGTTGGTTTGATGATTTATAGATAAAGAGCGAAATCCAGAAATCGAAATGGCTATTGAGAAACCAGATTGGTTAAGATTACAAAAAGCTTTGGCAATAGAAGCGGAACAAGGCTTCACCGACTTAGTAGGGAGGCAATACCGTTTCAGTGAATTTTTGTGCTTAACATTTGGTAAATTTCCTTCGGGAATACCAAGTGAAGAACGTGACCGTTGGCAACAACTAGCAGCTGAGTATGCTGATTATCCAAGTCTTGATATAGCCTCACGCCAGAGTTTAGTCGCTCAAACTCGTCGCTACATCCATCAATTCCTTTCTACTGAAGAAGGGGTGGAAGTAGAAAAAATTGCCACTCCAAAAACCTCAACTCCAAAAATATCAGTATCAGAATCAAAACCAAACTATAAAACTCCAAACGCCAAATCTCCTATCGGCGCCGAAATATCACGCCGACTTGCCCCAGGACTTAACCAAAAAATTAGTGAATTATCTGAAATTGGTCCACGTCAAGCCGATAAATTAGCTCGGCTTGGTTTATATACCGTGCGCGACTTACTATATTATTTCCCACGCGACCATATCGACTACGCGCGTCAAGTTCGCATCAACGAACTACAAGCCGGAGAAACAGTAACTATAGTGGCAACAATAAAAAGCTGTAGTTGTTTTACAAGTCCAAAAAATAAGAAATTAACAATATTAGAATTACAACTGCGCGACAACACCGGGCGCCTTAAAATTGGTCGTTTTTACGCAGGCGCCCGTTATTCGAGTCGAGCTTGGCAAGAAAGCATCAAGCGTCAATATGCAGTTGGCACAGTAGTAGCAGTATGTGGACTAGTAAAAGCAAGTAAATACGGTAAAACAATAGATAATCCGGAGATTGAAGTATTAGCGCATCCAGGTGATGAAATAGAATCCTTAACAATAGGGCGTGTAGTACCAATATACGCACTTACCGAAGGAGTCGTAGCATCTTTAGTTCGCCAAGCTGTAACAGCAGCAATGCCAGCAGCGCAACTAATTAAAGACCCATTACCAAAAGGTTTGCGCGACAAATATAACTTAATGGAATTAAAGGATGCCATTAACAACATCCATTTTCCTCCTGATAGCGACTCATTAACAGGCGCCCGTCGTCGTTTAGTATTCGATGAATTTTACTACCTTCAACTAGGTTTACTTCAACGTCAGCACAAAGCTAAACAAATTCAAACTAGTGCAGTACTTGTTCCCAAAGGGCAACTCGTAGACGAATTTTATAAAATTTTACCCTTCCAACTAACAGGCGCCCAACAGCGAGTAATTAACGATATACTTGGCGACCTTCAAAAAACAGTACCAATGAATCGCCTAGTACAGGGTGACGTAGGTTCTGGTAAAACAGTAGTAGCCGTAATAGCATTACTAGCAGCAATACAATCAGGATATCAAGGTGCATTAATGGCGCCAACCGAAGTATTAGCAGAACAACACTATCGTAAACTAGTAAGCTGGTTTAACTTACTGCACCTTCCCGTCGAACTACTAACAGGTTCAACCAAAGCATCAAAACGGCGCCAAATCCACGCGCATCTAGAAACCGGAGAACTACCATTACTAGTAGGAACCCACGCCTTAATCCAAGACCCAGTAAACTTTAATCGTCTCGGTCTAGTAGTAATTGACGAGCAACACCGCTTCGGAGTCGAGCAGCGCGCCAAACTACAGCAAAAAGGCGCCCAGCCCCATGTATTAACAATGACAGCCACCCCCATTCCCCGCACCTTAGCACTAACTATTCACGGGGACTTAGACGTAAGCCAAATAGACGAATTACCACCAGGACGCCAAGCCATTAAAACCACCGCACTAACATCAAGTCAGCGAGAAGACGCATACGACTTAATGCGTCGCGAAATAGCTCAAGGGCGCCAAGTATATGTAGTATTACCCTTAGTAGAAGAATCAGAAAAACTCGATTTACGTTCCGCCGTAGAAGAACATCAAAACTTACAAGAAGCCATATTTCCAGACTTTAAAGTTGGGTTACTGCACGGACGCATGAGTTCAGCAGAAAAAGACGAAGCAATTACTAAATTTAGGGATGGAGAAACACAAATATTAGTATCCACTACCGTCGTAGAAGTCGGCGTAGATGTACCCAATGCCACAGTAATGCTCGTTGAAAACGCCGAGAGATTTGGATTATCACAATTACATCAATTACGTGGTCGTGTAGGTAGAGGCGCCGCACAATCATATTGTTTATTAATGAGCAGTTCTAAAAGTGCCGATGCCCAACAAAGATTAAAAGTATTAGAACAATCACAAGACGGCTTTTTCATTTCAGAAATGGACATGCGTTTTCGTGGTCCCGGCGAAGTATTAGGAAGAAAACAATCAGGAGTAGCAGACTTCACATTAGCAAGCTTAGTAGAAGACGAAGAAATATTAATATTAGCTCGTCAAGCAGCAGAAAAAGTCATGGAAATTGACGTTACATTAGAGCGTTGGTTTTTAATGAAAGAAGAATTAAAATATCGACACGAACGCCTAATGGGTGGCGCCATATTAACATAATAAACCTCTCCCCCAACCCCTCTCCTACAAGGAGAGGGGAGAAATTATAATTGTAGGTTGGGTGGAGGCTTTGCGTTTACGTAGTATGCCGTTAACGAAGTTTTCCCGAAGGGTAGGCACAACCCAACATTATACTGAGAAGGGTAAAATATGAACTTACGTCATGCTGAGGAACGTTAACGCAGTTTTCCCGCAGGGTAGCATCTTAAATATTTTAACTTCGTTCCAAAGTAAAGTTATAATCATTACTTTGTATAAAATAGTTGAATAAAAAGTAAGTAAAATAGCTTAGTAACTGGAGCAATTTTAACGTACTATATTTAGGTAAATTCTTAAGTGTGACGCAGATAATTGCATAATGGCAATTCCTTTTACAGACCGAGAGATGGAGAAAGCTTGGCGTGATAATTTGTTGGCTTCTTATAATACTCAACGAACAAATGCTCATCGTTTGCTTTTATTTTACGCAGTTGAATGTGGGCTAAAATTTGTTTTGATGAGGAGACGTAAGATAAAAAGAAGCGATTTGTGTGCAGAAATTGCTGAATACCAACATGATATTAATAGGCTACTACGCTGTTTGTCATCAAACACAGATTTAAGGCTACCAGAGCAAATAAGTATGAAACCTATTAAAGCAAAGAATGGCTATGATGAAAGAAAATTTACTCCTGGGGATATTAATCAAATGTGGCGCTATGGTGGTAGTTGCTCGCTTGCAGATGTAACAGACCAGGATATAGAAAGTAAATTGTTAGAAATAGTAGAATGGATTAAGAAAGAACTAAGGAAGTCATGAAAAACTTAAGACTATTAACTTGGATTGATGTTAGAAGAATTATTTCTCATAGAACTAAATATGGTACTAATTTACCAGAGGGAGTTGTTAGGATGCGTAGTTTCTCCGACGCTTTAGAAGTAGGTCTTGGTAGTGATAAAAGTATAGATAATGCTAAAAGTGCTTTGAAAGAATGGTTTGGGAATTCGTATCAAGAAGACCAATCAATCATTCAGCTTGATTTAGGTAATGAAACTTTATCAGTAGAATTTTTACCAGAAGAGAAGATATATACAACTAATAATATACGTCCATTTTGGCAAGAAATTGTTTATATTGATGCTAATTTAGCAAAAGAAAGTAAATTTATTTCAGTAATAAAGTTGCCGAATTCATTTAGTGAAAAGCCAAACTTATTAGCTTTTTATTCATTCAATGATGGTGTTGAAAGAACATTAAATTTAGCTGCTTACATTTTAGCATTACTAGATAGAGCAAAACAGTTAGATAATCCAATAAAAATCTTAGTTATTGATGCTGCCTTAAATGCACCTGGGTTAACTTATTGGAATATACAAGAAAAACAGAAACCATTAATTTCTTACGTTGATTTTTTAGAACTGCTGCATGATTCACCTATTGATGGCGAACAGGCACTGTCATTTATTGCTCAAGAACTTAATAAATCTTCTAAACAAGAAGGAAAATCAACTGTATATTTTATACCTGCATGTATTGACGATAAACAACTATTAGACATTGATATTTTACCCGAACATATACTTAGTCATCCTAACGAAGGTTGGGAATTAGGCGATTCTATTCATAAATTAGGTAAAGCTGTAGGCGCCGACTATGTACTAATTGACTTAGGGTCTGGTTTGAACAAAATATCTAGCCCCATACTTTTGGATGCCAGATTTCAGCGATTCCTAGTTACAACAATTAACGAACCATCAGTAGCAGGAACAACACTTTGTTTATCACAAATGAAAAAAGTGGCGCCAGCTAAAACAAGCGTTAACGATAATAAATATTATGATCCATCGGTAATTATTAGTATGCTAACACCAGAATTAATCGCATCACCAGCATACGAGGAGGTATTAACGCGATTAAATTCTGCTTACAGACAATCAGAACAAGAAAATAATTCCACAATGCTAGAAATAGCAGAAAACTATTTTGTACCTGAGCTACTTTATATTGATAATTGGGAAGAAGCACACTTAAAACTTGCCTCAACTTCAATAATGGAAATAGCTACAACTTGGGCAAATAAGCAAGTAGATTTTAATAAAATTATTCTTGAAAACCTAGACCCAGTTTTGGTTGAAAAACTTCAAGTCCGTGCAACTAGTAAAGGTAGAAGTCTTTTGGAAGAAGTAAAAGTAATTGTCGAGGAAGCTATACAGTATGAAAACACTTCAGTTCCGCAGTAAAGTTTGGAGGATATCGAGAAAACCAAGTATTTTTACTAAAGAAATTGGCGCCTGTCCACCAAGTACAGCATCGTATTCTCGTTTATTATTAAAGTTGTCTTCCATCATCTTTATCTCCTTACTATTAGTAGTATTCCCAAATAGCAAGGAGCAATAATGAAATATATATAGATATAGATAATTACCGAAAGTCTGTAGCAGTCATAGAAAGTCCAGGGCTTAAAGCATTAAAATATTTAGCTAAAGATTCTGCTTGAGACTGACTAACTCCCCGTTGACCATTGACCACTTCGTTGACAATATCGAGAGAACCAAGTATCTCAACTAAAGAAATTGGCGCCACGTCAAACTCATGCATGAGAGATTCCAAAGTTGCCGCAAGTGTAGGTTCACCCATTGGATAATGTTCTTCCTCATAAGTCTCGATAAGAAGAACCAACAATTTAAGAAGCGTTGTTTCAGCCTGAGTTAACTCACCAGACATCATTCCTTCTACTATCGCCAAGGCCTCCTTATACTCATCAAAAGTTGTTATTGGCTTGGGCTGATACTGAATCAACAGGTCTGTATAAGTTTTTTGATTAGAAGTAGGGGTCATCTTTCCAATTTTCCTTATCGTATTCAGCATGAGTCAGAATATATTTAATATAAATTATTTGTTCTAAATATCTAATATCAACAATTAAACGATAAGTATTACCCTTTATATTAAATACAGTAAAGTTATTAACTGCTTCTGCCTTGGGATACTTTTCATGAATATCCAGTAAGCTATACCATCTAGCCTTAGAGGCAAACTTATACCATTCATTTAGCGCATCTTTAGAGTCAGCATGTTAAACCCAGAATTCGCGCAATTTAACTTTACTAATTACGTGCATCCTTAAAGTTATAAATTAGTAATGATTGTAGCATTGATTAAAGTAAAAGAGGAGCGTCTGTAGTATAGTAATAAAATATATAGCAAATTTTAGTGTAAACAATCATTAATAATTATCCGGCATCGAAATACAAGTTGTTACGACCTCAACTATGCTATTATCTGCTCCGTACCCAAAGTAAGATGAGTAAAAGCCATCACCTATACCTACAGAAAATGCAATAATATTTGCCCCAGTAACTTCATTTACACACATATTCGTATACATAATTCCTATATCATTTTTTTCTTCCAATAGTTGGTCTAGTTTACAAGCCAAGGTTTCTTCGTAAACTTCGCAATGTTGCCATGTGTCATCTATAAGAATTTGAGATGCGTCTACATCCATAAAGCAACCAATTCCAGAGTCAACTCCATATCCAAATACTTCATTATCTTTTAAACATGCTAAATCTTCACCTGCTTTAGTAGCCAGTTCCCATCTGACAGGGTTTTTATCACTTAAGCAAAGCTTTGCAAATGCAACTAGTGGATACTTTTCATCCTGTTTATATGCAAGACTTAAGATAACTGGGTAAGAACCAGGCGCCAAATTAGCTTTAAATGGTTCTGTGCCTGCGAAAACTAGAGGGTCACAAGCAACTAATTTTCCCGATGTTAAAACTAATTCTCCAACTTTATAAGGTTTTAAGTACATTAAACCAGAATATGAAGTCAATATTTGCCCTTTTAAAAATACCTTTGATAAATCACGATTATTCATCTTATTCATGCTTAGGGAGTAACTTAAATTTTATTGATTTTAATAGCTTTTTATTTGTTGCTTAAGGAAATTCCAAATAATAAAATATTAAAATTTTCTTGTAGGGTGGGCATCCTTGTCCGCCCTTGATATGGAACGGGCTTTCTCTGCCCATTCCACAAGATGATGCTCATTCCAGAAGATAATTAATTTATTTTTAACCAGTTATAATAATAAATTTAACCATTTATACTAAGTTTTATTGACTTTTTTAGTTGCAATTAATATTAAATCTCCATCAGCAATTGCATCGAGCAACTGCCCTGTTGAACCTTCACCTCCGTGAATATATCCTAATACATAAGCAATTTCTTTGAGCTTATCACCAGTGTGCGGCGCCACTCGTGCATGAAGATTTGTTCTATCTAATTTCTTTCTTCCTGCCATAAACGTTAACCATAATTATCTAAAAGTGGTTTACACAAATTTAAGATACCAGGTATGCGTTATGGTTTGGCGTGCCTCGTTTACAATCGTTTACATAACCGAATAACGCACATCAAACTCTCAGCAATGAATATTGAACTCTCAGCAAACAACCAAATCCCACCGCAAGTGTGGGTACAAGCGATTGGACGGGGACTTTATCAACTTGGTTCGGCAGTGTTACTGTTTTACATGCCGATTGTTTTTGTCAACTACGGTAATTTATCAGCTACCGAAGTTGGACTTGCGATTGGTAGTGGTTCGGTGGCAGGGTTTCTTGGCAACCTTTTGGGTGGAGTTCTCACAGATTCTCCTAAATTTGGACGCAAGCGAAGTTTACTTGCATCGTCTACGTTTGCGGTAATTACGTGTACTATCGCGGTGTTTACTTCGACTTTTGCTTTACTACTCCTAGCTAATATAGTCTTTGGCTTTAGTACGGGTTTGTACTGGACTGCGGCTGACTCTTCGGTAATGGATGTTACTAGTCCTGAGCATCGCCAAGGCGCCTTCTCTTTATTAGGTGTGGCAGATAACGTTGGTTTTGCTGCTGGGACGCTGGGTGGAGGAGTGTTACTTAAACTACTTCATCCCGAAAAGTTACTATTCGCTGCGGGTGGAATTACATTTTTGATATTGCTGCTATTATTCGCTGTGGCAATGAAAGAAACTCGGACATATGCTGAGGGAGAAACTCATAATATCCAAAAAGGTTGGAAAACAGCCTTAACTGACACGCGCTTGATGATTTATCTATTAGTGAATACTTTATTTATCACTTATATTGCTTTAGTGGGTGGTAACTTACCGCTATACTTGGTCAAATTTGGCGGTACACCAGAGACAACTGTCGCTAACTTATTTACTGTAGGATACGTTGGGTTAGGCGCCTTGCTCCAAGTACCCGTTGTCAAAGCAATTAGTAAATTCAGCTATTTAACTTCACTCTCTATATCAATGGCAGTTTGGGGTATAGGTTTCGCTTTAGTATGGGTTTTAGGCAACTCCAGTAATATGAGTCAAGTTTACCAGTTAGGAATATTTGCAGTATTTGCCATTGCCAGCATTATCTATAAACCTACCTCAAGCGCATGGATTTCGGAACTGGCACCAACCAAATTACGAGGCGCCTATACAGCAATAGCCTATCAATGCTGGACAATAGGATACGTAATCGGTCCCATTGTCGGTGGTTGGGCAGTAGACCAATCACCTAACATAGCCCAAACTGCATGGTTAGCAATAGCACTAAGTACCCTATCAGGACTAGTTATTCTACAAGTCTTAAACAAACAAAACCCAACCACATCCAAAGAACAAGCCACAGCAGAAAGTTAATACTGAGTCTCTTGTGTAACAAGTATCTTATGTAATCAGTCTCTTGTGTAATCAGTCTCTTGTGGAACAGGCATCCCTGCCTGTCCCAAAATCCCCCCAAAATCAAGTTAAAATTATTTTGTTAA
Source organism: Calothrix sp. FI2-JRJ7 (assembly GCA_019359675.1). Taxonomy (GTDB): domain Bacteria; phylum Cyanobacteriota; class Cyanobacteriia; order Cyanobacteriales; family Nostocaceae; genus Dulcicalothrix. The sequence continues at coordinate 559,675 of JAHHGX010000065.1, read as the reverse complement.
GCAAGTAATTATGCTCACCGCATTCATTATTCACCTATTGGTTAGCATCAAAGGGAGGGGTTCACCGTGGAACAAGAAATCAACTGTAAAGTACAGTGCGTCAATGGCTGTGTATTGGGTGATGAAAATTGCCCCAACAAAGAAGTTCGCGAAGCTGCATCCAAGTTTATCGAAGATACCTCACTCGATAAAATCATTGAAATCGCAGAAGCTGCGCGACTCAAAAAATTAAGTGAACCACCCAAGTGGATATTACCCGATGATATTTAACTCTGGTCATTATTTATCGTATTGATTTTTACCTTTATAAACCTACACTGTCCATTTACGTCAGTGTAGGCTTACAAAAACAGAATCAATAATATATTTGGCGCTAAAATGATTTTATACTGTACTATAAGCAAAAAGGAACAGAAGTATGCAAGCTTATAAAATTAACGGTAAAATTGACGTTACAGGTAATTTAATTATTAACGAATCTATTCAAATACCTGTCGGAGATGTCGAAGTGATTATCTTGCAAAAAGAACAGGCAGTCTCCAGTTCCGCAGAAACTGCTGCTGAATTACAACAAAAAACACCCAAAAGACCAACTAAAATTAAAGCCTTACAAGGCTGGTTTGAAAAGACACAACCTGCCTCTCCTGACTTTGACCCAGATGAAGCAAGATGGGAAGCCTTGAAAGAGAAACATAATCTGTGAAAGTATTACTCGACACCAATATTATCGTAGATATAGCTCTTGAGCGACAGCCTTTTTTTAGCAATAGCGAGACAGTTCTATCATTTGTTGAAGAAAAACAAATCGAAGGCTATATTTCTGCATCCTCTTTTGGCGACCTTTACTACATTATCCGTAAAGAAAAAGGTCGAAATTTAGCCCTTGAGTTTTTAAGGCACATTGTAACCTTATGTCAAATTGCCACAGTAGATAGCGCATCAATAAATATGGCACTGACCAGCAACTTTAAAGACTTTGAAGATGCTATTCAATACAGTACAGCTGTAAACAATAACTTAGATGCGATTATTACTCGCAACCCTAGGGATTATCCTGTTACTACTCCGCGAATTCTAACTCCTGAACAGTTAATTCAAGAGTTGACTAATTCTCAATAGAAACCGGGTTTCTATGCAAAATCTATTTCAACGAATAAACCCGGTTTATAGTAATTCCTAAATTATATTTCTTGAGCCATTGATAATGATTGTTCGGCTTTCATTTCATATTGCTTTGATAAAGACAATGATTGTTGCCGTATCAGTTTGTATTGGCAAAACATCAGAAGCCAAAGCAACAGCAGCTTTGGGACTAATATCAGGCGCCGTAAGTGCTTATTGCTTCAAACTATCCGAAAATGCCAATAAAAGACTTGACGCTGCCGTCCTAGAACTCTTAGAAGAAGATTCATAAACATTATACTCTTGTGGGATGGGCTTAAGATTGCCCGTCCCAATATCTAAGCTATATAAGGCGACTCTATTGCCGCAACACGTTTAGCATCCACCAAAGCTTGATATACCATTGCCACAACTTCTGCACGTGTAGCTTCACGAGTGGGATTAAGTTGTTTAATGTTTGGATAATTTACAATAATGCGTTTATCACTAGCTATTGCAACTTCGTCTAGAGCATAGTTAGGTATCTTACCTTGGTCGTCATAAGATTTCAAAGATTTAGCTGCGTTATTACCTAACCCAAGTCCACTAACTAACGAAACTATTATTTGCACTCGTTGAATATTTTCGTTAGGACGGAATGTATTGTTCGGATATCCAGAGAGAAATTGCCCTTGGTAAGTTTGTTGAATGGCGCCATGTGCCCAAAAACTTTCAGGTACGTCTCTAAATTTTATCGCTTGCCGTTTCGCTGTTGGGTTAAAAGCTTTTACTATTAACGCTGCATACTGTGCGCGTGTCATTGTTGCATCTGGTTTAAATGTCTTGTCACGGAACCCGGTAACTATACCAAGTTTATTTAATTCTCGAATAAATGCTTCTGCCCAATGTCCATTTATATCTTTTAATTCACCATTGTCTGGTGATGGAGGTGGTACGGGAATTGGTACCGGGGATGGTACGGGTGTTGGAGGTGTTGGAGATGGTACGGGAATTGGTACGGGAATTGGTACTGGGGATGGTACGGGGGATGGTTCAGGAGAAGGTTCGGGTTCGGGTTGTGGTGCCGGAACTGGTGCTGGTGTAGGGGTTGGTGATGGTGTAGGGGTTGGTACGGGGGTTGGAGATGGTACGGGAGATGGTACGGGAGATGGTACAGGGGTTGGCGCCTGATTCCCGACAAATTCAATCTCCCCTTTGCATTTTGCTGGGTCTATTTGGTTTCCGAGTGATACTAATTTATTGGAACCAACGTTTTGTATATCAAATTGCCCGTTATTGCGGAAAATGTTACCACCTGGGCTATTAGTACTACCAATATCGGGTAGAGCATTGGCTATTACAGTCATGCCATCTTGAACGTTGCGTTCGCATACGTTGCTTCGCAATATTGGACGCGCGTCGTTAGAGATAATGAAACCTGAACGGTTTTCGTAAATTTTGTTGTCGGTTAATCTTGGTGATGCTGTATCGCTAACTACGATACCAAAACCAGTTTTAAAGCACGAATTATTACGTATATCACCTCTACCGTTTTTTGCTATTGCAATTCCATTGGCTGCGTTCTCGGTGCAAATATTATCTCGAACAATTGGGTTGGCATCACCAGATACAAAAATTCCTTCGCGCTTACATTTTATAAAAGTACAGTTGGCAACCAAGGGAGTTGTTAATTCTATCCAAACTCCTGTTCCGCGAGTTGCTTGGTTCGTAACTGTAACACCCCGTAGTTCGGCGCCACTATTCATTAGTATAGTTACATTCTGGCGAGCGAAGAAACGACTTAGATATTCTCCGCTTCCTTCAATGACAATTCCACTACCTTTTTTTGCTTCATTGCCAGTAATTGTAATGCCACCTGGAATATTGAGAGGGAATTTTTCTCCACTTGTAGTATTATAGTTACCATCAGCTAACTGAATAGTTATACCTGCACTTGCACGTTCAAGCGCTTTTGTAATCGTTTTTAACGGCGCCTGTTGGCTACCATTGGCGTTATCGTTACCACTATCAGGGTTTACGTAAATAGTCGGCATATTTATACATTTATCAAGACATCAACATACTACCCCCAACAAGCAATATTGGGAGTAAATGTCTTTAATTATCAAACTTTTTAATGATTTCTAGCGCACGGTGGGAAAATTCAGGAAGTCCTTGCTGTTTAAACATTTGGGCAGCTTTCTGTAAATCAGCAGTGCCGTTATTTTTATCACCAAGTTGAAAATGAGCAACTCCTCTATTTCCGTAAGCTTGAGCAAGCTTAGGATTTATTTGTAACGCTCTACTATAATCTTGAATCGCACCTTTTTTATTTCCCATATCCGCACGCGCTCTGCCTCTGTTATAGTAAGCTTCAGCAAGATTCGGATTTAGCTGCAAAGCTTGATTAAAATCAGCTATTGCCGCTGGCTTATTGCCCATTTGTAAGTGCGTAGTTCCCCGGTTATTATAAGCATCAACGTAATTCGGATTCACTTGCAATGCTTGGGTATAATCAGCAACTGCCCCCTGCATATCACCTAACTCACGTCGAGTTAATCCACGATTGTAATATGCTTGATAATCTTTGGGATTAAGCTGTAACGCTTGATTATAATCGGACATTGCCCCTTTCATATCTTGTAAGTCTACCCGCGCATTGGCACGGTTCAGGTAAACTTCTGCTAATTTCGGATTCAGTTGTAACGCTTGATTATAATCGCTTACTGCTGCTTGCATTTCTCCCAAGCTATAACGCGCACGTCCACGATTATTATATGTTTCCGCATCCGAAGGATTTAATTGTAGCGCTTTATTATAGTCTGCAATTGCTCCCTTCGCGTCTCCAGAATCCTTACGCGCATTACCTCGGTTATTATAAGCAGCAGCATAATCTGGATTTATTAGTAGCGCTTCATTAAAATCTTCCACCGCACCTAAATTATCTCCTAACTCCGCACGCGCTAAACCCCGATTATAATAAACCTCGGCAAAATCAGGCTTCAACTTTAACGCTTGATTAAAATTTTCGATTGCTCCACGTTTATCTCCCCTACCATAACGTTCGTTACCTCGCAAAAAATAGAAAAATGCATTCCTACTAATAGTCGGCAACGTATCACTCTCAACATTATCACCTGCCGCTACCAACCTTTGACTTATTGCGCTTGCAGGCGCCTGTGAAAAACCCAAAATACCACCTAATATAAAAATCAAACCTAAAATTTTCGATACCTTCATATTTATTCCCCACAAAAAATTAACAAAACTATCCGTTGCCACTACTAACCCAACTTTGTACCACATCTTTTACAAAACTGGGCATCAGCATCATGAAACGCTAAACCACAACCAGTACAATTGCTTTCGATTTGAGTTGTTGATTTAACCAATCGTTTGATTAAATCACCTATCTGCCAAGGAACAAGTGCTATTCCTGTCAGAATCATAAAAACTGTAAGCAAACGTCCTGGTTGCGATGTTGGTACTACATCTCCAAATCCGACTGTCGTCATTGTAACGACCGAAAAGTAGAATGCATCTAAAAAAGTTCTAAAGCTAGTAGGGTTAACTGGATGCTCGACTTGGTAGATTAACCCAGAAAATACAAAGATAATCGCAAATAATGTAAATAGTATCCGTGCAAAAATGGCGCCATCTTCATTACTGATACCAAACATGTACTTGCTATCTATAAACCTGATGAGACGTAAAATCCTAAACCAACGTAGTAAACGAATATAACTGATATCAGCAGCGCCTAAAAAGAAAGGTAAAATTGCTAGTAAATCTATAATCGAATAAAAACTTAATAAATCTCTAATATTAAAGTTATTACTCCACAACCGCAAACCGTATTCAAAGACAAAAATTACCAAAATAATTTTATCTACTATATTTAGATACTCATTAAAATCTGCACGTAAAGTATACGTTTGAGCAACAAAAATACCAGATGAAATCAGTACTAAACCAGCTATAGCTAGATTGATAATCTTTCCCCCTGGTGTGTCGAGGTCTTTGAGATAGAAATCAATTTTTTCTCTACTAAGTAGCATAAATACTGTTTAATGAAGAAAAAGAACCCATGAGATAAATCATATGGATAATGAATATTTTATGCGTATAGCCCTTGAAGCGGCAAAAAAAGGTGATGCACCTTATGGTGCAGTAATTGTCAAAAATAACGAAGTTGTTACTGTTGCCCATAACACCGTGCGACAAGACTGTAACCCTACTGCACATGCAGAAATCAATGCGATTCGTAAATTAACGGCTAATCTAAAAAATACTTCTTTAGAAGGATATACAATTTATACAACTGGTGAACCTTGTCCAATGTGTGCCACCGCTTGTGTATGGACAGGAATATCACAAATTGTTTACGGCGCCTCGATTAAAGATTTAATGGAAGTAAAACAATCACAAATCGATATATCTTGTGAAGAAATAATTGCCAAGAGTTTTAAAAATATTAGAGTCACACGCGGAGTTCTACGCTTTGAATGTATGGAATTGTTTCAAAGATAATCCCCCAACCCCTCGAATTTCGGGGGAATTTTTAAAGTCTAAAGTTTTATTCAATGCTTTCCAGACATAGCTTTATAAATGTACTACGGATGGTTATTAGGGTTTTCAATCTATTTGATTTAAAGTTGCTGGTGCCATAGTTTAGCTATTAATTATTGGTTCTACTATCATAAACTAGATAGTATTAATGGTGCGTGAAAGCACTGTATTTTGCGTTACATTCATTGGTTGCAATAGCTTTCACGCACCCTACCTAATGCACTTCTACTATCATAAACTAGATAATATGTGAGGCATAGCCCACCCTACATTTAGGTATCTTCCAAAAAAGATGAATATGATTTGGCGAATAAAGCTGCTTGAGTGCGGTCGCGTAAGTTTAATCGGTTGAGAATATTTGTAACATGATTTTTCACTGTTCCTTCAGAAATATATAACTGTTTGGCTATCTCACGATTACTGGCGCCATTTGCAATTAAACGTAATACTTCTTTTTCACGTGGGGTAAGTTGTTCTAAAGCTGGTGGTGGAGGTGTTGGTTCTACGTCCTGAGAAAATGCAAATAGTTTTTTAGCTATTCCTGGTCCCAAGTGTGTGTAACCTCGATGTACTGCACGAATTGCTACCGCTAACTCCTCTGATGGAGTATCTTTGAGTAAATAACCCATTGCTCCATACTGTAAAGCTGCTGCTACATACTCTGTATCGTCGAATGTTGTTAATACTAGTGTTTTTGTATTGCTAAATCTTTGCTGGATTTCTCGTTGGGCGCCTACTCCATCCATAACTGGCATTCGCATATCCATTAATACTACGTCAGGATGTAACTGGGCTATTAAATCAATCGCTTCCCTGCCATTCTCAGCTTCTCCTACAATTTCTAAATCTGGCTCTAGTTCTAATAAAGCTCTCAACCCTTGACGTATCAAGTATTGGTCATCTACCAGCAGCACTTTTATCATAAGGTTTAGGTATAAAACAGTTGTCCTATTGTTTCTAAAAATTAACAAGTCCTATTTAATAGTTTATCTAACCAGCAAATATCAAGCTAATTCCAATGAATGAATCTGGCTTTGATGTATTGCTACACAGTATGGGTAAACTAGCAAGTATAAATCAAGTTAATATAAAATAAATTAAAACCCTTAGTGCCCTGAATATATTTTTCTTTTTTGGCGTAAAAAAAGGAACAATTAAGCATTAAAAAAAAATATTATCCTTGACCTAAACAAATCAAATGTATTATCAAAAACAGCAAGTGCAAAAATGTTTGGTAGATAATAGAATAAAAATAAGAAAGGCAATAACTTTGAAAACGTGTAGTACTAGATTTATTGTGTCAGCGGTGTATTGACTTGTACTTTACATTCTTTTGCTAGGTAAGGAGCGCGTTTTCAACTGCCTAATTGTAAACATTTTTTTAGACAGCAGGCTTGAGAAGGAGCAAATGGTGAATCAAGCGTTGCACATACTACTATTGCAATCGGGTACAAATACGGATTTAGTATTTGAACAACTAAAAAACGTCCGGTCGTATATAGTCGCAAGGCAGCAAGTCAATACCGTGGTTGCTTTTGAGAACCTGGTATTTTCAAGCAACTGGAATGTGATTATCGCTGATTTCGGCGATACTCATTTGTGTCATGTCGATATATTAAGAATTTTACGTGCAGCTTCTAATTCGATACCGTTAATTTTGATTGCCGACCAAATTAATGCTGTTGATGCTGTTCGCTGTTTGAAAGCAGGGGTAAGTGATATTATTTTGACATCAGAAATTAGTCGGTTACACGAAAGTATTAACTTTGAGGTCGAATCTGTAAAATCACGACAGCTACAGTCACAAGAACACGAATTAGAACGGCAAAGCGTAGAAGCCATATTAGTCGGGCAAAACCAGGTCTTAGAATTAATAGTGCGAGGAACTCCTCTTCCTGAAGTGCTAAATGCATTAGCTCTAGTTATTGAAGGGTTATCTAAGGAAATGAAGTGTTCGTTTTTACTGTTAGACCCTAAAAATAAACAGTTGTATCACAGCGCCGCTCCTAGTTTACCAGATACATATGTACAAGCAATGGATGGTATTGATATCGGCACCGAGGCGTGTTCTTGTACTATAGCAGCGAGAACTAAAGAGTTAGTAATTGTAGAGGATATTTCAAAAGACGCATTGTGGAGTCAAAATCGAGATTTAGCTTTACAATTTGGGCTGCGTTCCTGCTGGTCATTGCCTATTTTGACGAAAAGCGGCGAATTACTGGGGATGTTTGCTGTTTATTACGACCAACTTCGTACTCCTAGCGATGCTGATAAACAGCTAATTATTAAAGCAGTTCATTTGGCAGCAGTTGCTATTGAACTTGCACGTGCTGAGTCTACCCTTAAACAAACGCAGGCACAATTTCAACAGCTTGCTGCAAATATACCAGGCGCCATTTATCAATTTTTGTTAAAAGCAGATAGTTCTTACTCATTTCCATTTGTGAGTCCTAGCTGTTACGAAATATACGAGCTTACTCCTTTTGAAATTCAGCAAAACCCAAGAAGGCTACTAGATATTGTACTACGGACTGACCGTGTGCGTTTAGCTACTTCAATTCAACTTAGTGCTACTCAATTAGAACCTTGGGAATGGGAGGGAAGAATTGTCACTGCTTCCGGCAAAGAAAAGTGGATAAAAGGCGCCGCTCGTCCCGCAAAACAACCAAACGGTGATATTCTCTGGGATGGCTTGGTAATGGATATCACCGAATCAAAACGTACTCAAGCTGCTCTTGAACATTCGGAAGCGCAACTGCGATACAAAGCATCTGAACTCGAACAAACGTTGTACAAATTGCAGCGTACCCAAACCCAACTTATTCAAACCGAGAAGATGTCATCGTTAGGACAATTGGTTGCGGGGGTTGCACACGAAATCAATAACCCGATTAATTTTATTTGCAATAATATTAATTTTGCTAACGAATATGCTAGTAATCTTCTTGATATTCTTGAACTTTATCAAAAACACTACCCAATTCCTGAGCCAGAAATACAAAAACAAGCTGAAGCTATCGAACTAGATTATCTCAAAGAAGACTTTCCTAAAATACTGTCTTCTATGCAAACTGGCACCGATAGAATTTATGAAATTATTCACGGTTTACGATGCTTCTCGCGCATTGATGATACTACTACTCAGAATGTCAATATTCACTCCATTATCGATAGTGTTTTGCTTATTTTACATCATCGAATTAAAGCAAGTGGTCATAACCCTGGCATTAATATTATTAAACAATATAGCGCTCTGCCTTTAATTAAATGTTACCCTGGTCAGCTTAATCAAGTTTTTATGAATTTAATTGCTAATGCTATCGACGCATTAGAAGACTTTTTCTTTCTAAATATTCAAAAGGCGCCGCGTCAGGATGTAAATAAACCTACTATTCGTATTTCTACTTCTCTGTGTAGCAATAAATCACACGCAATCATAAAAATTAGCGATAATGGTTCGGGTATTCCTAATGAAAAGAAAGACCAAATTTTTAACGCCTTTTTTACTACTAAGCCAGTTGGTAAAGGTACTGGTCTTGGGCTTTCAATTAGTAAACAAATTATTCTTGAAAAGCATAACGGAAAGTTAGAATGTATATCTGAACCTGGACAGGGTACTGAGTTCGTAATTGAAATTCCAATACTATGAGTTCATCCCCCCAGGTAATTCTAACGCTATAATTTCGGTTTTGATATTATTTCGAGCTATCAATTCTAATTGCTGATATAATTCCGAAGTTGAAAATATTCTCGCGCGTTGTAAAAACTTTTGCAATACTTGACTTCTCTTAGTATTATATTCATTCTCTTTGACCCAAGCATACTCTTGACGAATACCCAGGATGTACTCACGATATCGCTGTGGGTCACTTCCTAATATCGCTAAATCAGCATCGAGTAATATTTGACTTTCTAAATCATCTTCAGATGCTTTATGATGCTTTGTTGTTAAAATCAACCGACAGGTTTTATCTACGGTCGAGCTAGGAATATTTAGTAATGATAATAAGTTTCGCGCATATTCTGCACTTTTTTCTTCGTTATTATGCGCTTGTGTGTCGTAGACAATATCGTGAAACCAAGCCGCAAACTCTAATGATGCATCTAATTTATACTTACTATATAGATTATCTATAATTTCTAATACTTCTTTAATATGTTTTAAGTTGTGGTAATAGCGACCTTGGCACTCGTATAATGTTGCTATTTCACTAAAAGTCTGATTGATTATATTTTCATTAATCTCAAATAATTTTAGCAGGCGCCGCCATTTATTTTGTAGTAACATTAAGCTTTTTTAATATAGTACATAATTCATGCTTATATAACTCAAGAAACCGGGTTTCTACTCAAAATCTTTATTTTTATTACAAGTTTTGCTTATATAGCTCAAGAAACCGGGTTTCTACTCAAAATCTTTATTTTTATTACAAGTTTTGCTTATATAACTCAAGAAACCGGGTTTCTACTCAAAATCTTTATTTTTATTACAAGTTTTGATAAAGAAACCCGGTTTCTGATGCTTTATAATAATTATTGACAATATTTAACAAAAATTAATAATAAATTAACATTCGAGATTTGAAGTTACAGAGTAGGTATGACGAACCAAAAACCAAGTCAAACACAATTATTCGTAGTCGGGATTGGAGCATCTGCGGGGGGACTGCGTGCTTTAGAAGAGTTTTTGGAGAATATGCCAGTTGATAGCGGCGCCGCGTTTGTGGTAATACAGCATTTATCGCCCGATTTTAAGAGTTTGATGAAGGAATTGCTAGAGCGACGAACGCGAATGGCGATTTATCGGGTGACGGAAGGAATGATGTTAGAAGCAAATTCGATATATTTGATTCCACCGGGTAAGAATTTAGTGGTGGAAAATAATCAGTTACATTTACTCGAACAGGAAGACAGAAACCGTCACGGGTTAAATTTTCCGATTGATATATTTTTTGAGTCTTTGGGCAGAAATTGTACTCAACACGCAGTTGGAATAATTTTGTCAGGAACGGGTAGTGATGGTAGCAACGGGTTAAGAGCAATAAATGAAGCTGGTGGGTTCGCAATGGCACAAGACCCTGTTACCGCTGAATTTGATGGAATGCCTCGTACTGCAATCGCTACCGGAGTTGTTGACCAAGTACTTTCGGCGCCTGCTTTAGCTGCATTTCTGTATAAATTAGTACGTTTCCCCATTGAAATACCAATATCGAGTAGAAGCCAACTTCAACCGTTTGACTCGCATAAACTACAAAGAATTGCGAGTATTCTGGCTAAACACGAACAAACAGACTTTTCCCACTATAAAACTAGTACACTGACTCGTCGCATTCATCGCCGTTGTTTGATTAGTGGCTGTAATAATTTAGAAGAGTATATCAGCTTGTTAGAGCTTTCTTCAGAAGAACGCTCAATACTTCGTCATGATTTATTAATTAGCGTGACTCACTTTTTCCGTGACCCAGAAGCATGGAAGTATTTGGAGACATCGGTAATACCGCAGTTGATAGAGCTTGCCAAACCTGGGGAGGAAATGCGGTTTTGGGTGACAGCTTGTGCAACCGGTGAAGAAGCTTATTCGCTTGCGATATTACTCGAAGAAGCGATGGAGAGAATGCATAAGCAAGTTCGAGTCAAGATTTTTGCTACAGATATAGACAAAGAAGCTTTAGAGAAGGCAACAAACGGGGTTTATCCTGAAACAATTGCTAATAACGTTACATCCGAACGTTTGCAGCGCTACTTTATTCGTAGGGAACAATCTTACCAAGTTATTCGTAAATTGCGGGAGCGAGTGCTGTTTGCCCCTCACGATATAACGAAGGATGCGGGTTTTACGCGCATGAACATGATAACTTGCCGTAATGTCCTTATTTATATGCAGTCGGAATTACAACAGCAGGTTTTACGAAATTTACACTTTTCGCTATTGTCGCAAGGGGTATTATTCTTAGGAGAAGCTGAAACGCTTGGAAATATCCAAGAAGAGTTTAAACCACTAAGCAAGAAGAGTAAAATTTACCAAAAGCGACGTGAGGTACGTTTACCCATTCCCACTCTTAGAGTTGAAAAGATTTCAAGGAGCAATTTTTTACCTCAGTCACAACCCCAACAAACAGCTGAAGCACGACTTGAGCCTATACTTAATGAAGCATTCAGCGTTTTTCTATCCGAACAAAATGCGACTTGCTTGCTTGTAGACCGAAATTATCAGCTTTTCCACATCTTTAATCATTCGCTTGAAATACTACAATTTTCTACAGGTCGAGCTAGTACTGAAGTTTCAAAGTTAGTTGTCCCGAGTTTGCAGCTAGCTTTGAGTACTGCATTGCATCGTGCTTCGCGTGAAAGGCGCCTAGTTGCCTACAGTGGGATAAAATTAGGTGGGGAAGATGATAGCCGCGTTGTTACTTTGAAAGTTACATATCACGAAACGAACAAACTCGCGGGTGATTTTTTCATGGTCATAATTCAAGAGGATACAAGACCACAACTCACCGACAGCGAACGTTTTGAAGCAGACAACGAAGCATCGCAAAGAATAATGGAGTTAGAGTATGAGCTTCAACAAACACGCGAAAATTTGCAAGCGGTTATTGAAGAGTTGGAGACAACCAACGAGGAACAGCAAGCAACGAACGAAGAGTTAATTGCCTCGAATGAAGAATTGCAAAGCACTAACGAGGAGTTACACTCTGTGAATGAAGAGCTTTATACTGTTAACGCGGAGTTTCAATCTAAAATCGAGGAATTAACCGAACTTAATAACGATATCGATAATTTACTGCGTAGTACAGATATTGGTGTTGTTTTTCTAGATAGCTCGCTCAAAATTCGCAAGTTTACTCCTGCTGCTACCGTAGCTATTAATTTAGTTGAAGCAGATATTGGGCGCCCATTAGAGCATATCACCCATAATTTAAATTGCAGTGATTTACTCGCAAAACTACAACAAGTTATTGAAACTCAGCGACAAGTCGAGCAAGAAGTCAAAATTTCTAGAGTTGGGTCTAACTTTGGCTTTAACTTATTGATGCGTGTTAACCCATACTTACAAGAAGATGGGCGCCTAGATGGGGTAGTACTAACGTTTGTTGATATCGATGAAATAAAACAAGTACAGCAAAAGCTTATTCAAGCAGAAATTGCTTTGCGTGGAGTTAACGAAGAGCTAGAAAAACGAGTTGCCGAGCGTACAGCAGAACTAGCACAAGCGAAAGAATCCGCTGAAGCTGCCAATCGTGCGAAAAGTGCTTTTATCGCTCATATTAGTCATGAACTTAGAACTCCTTTAAATGCGATTTTAGGATTTACACAGATACTACAACGTGATATAGATATAAATTCAAGTTATCAAGAGCTTGAAATAATTCATCAGTCAGGACAACATTTACTGACACTTATTAATGATATTTTGTACTTAGCAAAAATCGAAGCTGGAAAACTCGAAATAGAAGTTAATGATTTTCATTTTCTGGCATTTCTAGATAATTTAATCGCGATGGTAAGATTACGCGCACAGCAAAAAGGTCTTGATTTTAAATATCAAGCGCTGTCACTACTACCTGTGGTTATATGTAGCGATGAAACTAGGTTGCGTCAAGTTCTTCTGAATTTATTAAGCAATGCCATCAAATTTACAAACTTTGGGAGTGTATTATTTCAAGTTGGCTATATCGAAGATTTTGAACAAAATTTTCAATCAAGCAATAAAACAAAAATTCGCTTTAAAATTACAGATACAGGTATTGGCATACCTAGCGATAAATTAACAGATATATTTTTACCTTTTCAACAGTTGAATCAAAATAATTCTTCCCAAGAAGGTACAGGACTTGGTTTGACTATTAGTCAAAATATTGTCCAGCAAATGGGTGGAAAGATTCAAGTTACCAGTCTTCAAGGAACAGGAAGCACATTTTGGTTTGATTTAGACTTACCAGAAAATTACAATGCTGTACGACAATTAAATAACGACCAGAAAATTATAGGTTATGAAGGCGCCATACGAAAGATTTTAGTTGTAGATGACAAAACGAATAACCGAACGTTTATTGTTAATTTCTTAGAATTATTAGGTTTTGATGTTAGTCAAGCTAGTGATGGGGTAGAAGCTATACGCAAGAATCATGAAAATGAACCCGACTTAATTTTACTCGACTGGATAATGCCAGAAGTCAACGGTTTAGAAGTAACCCAAAGACTTCGACGGCAAGACATGAGCAACAATACAGTTATAATTGCAACTTCTGCACTTCAGCTTCCTGAAGAACAAACTGCGTGTATCGAAGCAGGTTGCAACGCTTTCCTTCCTAAACCAGTACGTTTTTCAGAATTATTATCTATATTAAAAGCTTATCTAAACCTGGAATGGATAACCCGTGAACCAGTAAATTCCACACAAGACGATGTTATTAATGACTCAGTTTCACCTGCCATCGTTCCACCCAGCACCGAAACCCTAAATCAACTCTACGACCTTGCAATACAAGGTGACATTCGAGCAATTTTAGAGCAAGCGTCTATCTTAGAACAACTTGGCGCCCAATTTACACCATTCGTTCACTCAGTGCAAAAGCTAGCAGAAAACCTGCAAGTAAACCAACTTCAACATTTCCTCCACCAATTCTTATGCAACGGATAATAACGGATGGTTTTTCTGCTACATCTGTTACATCCGTTTTATCCGTTGCCAATTATGCTGTGTTACTCTAGAATGTCTCTGATCGTAACTTTTATCAAATTTATTTAAGATTTTATAACTTATGGCAATTATGTTTAATCACCTTCGATACAGGTAGAATATAAAAATAAAGTTAAGAAATTGGTTTTATGCGGTACATTGATGGTAATGGAATTTATCTGGAGCCAAACCGCTGAAGCCATTTGTACTACATAAGCGGAACGCAATTTAAGTAAGGTGAGGTTTCGCGATGGACTCGAACAATAGCAATGTCAAGTCAAACAGTGCTGACACAATTTTGATTGTGGATGACAATCCTAGTAATTTGCAGGTTTTGTTCGCGTTGCTAGAAAGTTATGGATTTCGAGTTTTAGCGGTACAAAACGGCGAAAATGCTCTCAAAATAGCAAATTCGATTCTTCCTGATTTAATCTTGTTAGATATTTTAATGCCTGGTATCGATGGTTTTGAGGTTTGTCGTTTACTGAAAGCGAAATCTGAGACTCAACATATTCCTGTAATCTTTTTGACGGCACTTTCTGAAACTGTCAACAAAGTTAAGGGTTTTGAGATAGGAGGTATTGATTATGTTACAAAACCAATTGAACACCGAGAACTTTTAGCACGTATTCAAACGCATTTGACGCTTAAAAAAATGAGCTTCTCGTTAGCATGTCAAAATGAGAAGTTACAGCAAGAAGTGTACGCACGTACACGAGTTGAGCGTCAACAAGCTTTAGTAGGGAAAATAACAGAGAAGATTCGCGATAGTTTAGATGAAACTCAGATATTGCAAACAGTTACAGAGGAGTTAGTCAAAGTTTTAAATACAGATAGTTGTCAGATAGAACTTTATGATGAAAAGCTGACGATGGCAACTGTTGTATATGAGTATATTAAAGAAGATAGTAAAGAGGCGCCTTCTCTTCACTTACGATATCATGGCAAAGTACAACAGGTTATAGAACCAATATATCAACAGCTATTAAAAAAAATTCCTTCACAATTTGTCAGTATTAGTTCAAATGTTAACGATGTGCAGTATACTAAATTAGCTTGTCCAATTTTTGAAAACGGTGCTAGCAAAGGTATTCTTGGTAATCTTTGGTTATTAAAACCTAGTGAAGCTGTATTTGAAGAGTTAGAGGTGCAACTAGTACAGCAAGTCGCGAGTCAATGTGCTATTGCAATACGTCAAGCTCGACTTTACGAAGCATCGCAACAGCAAGTTAAAGAATTAGAAAAGCTTAACCGTCTTAAAGATGATTTTCTAAAAACAATTTCTCACGAGTTGCGGAGTCCAATGAGTAGTATGCAACTTGCGATGCAAACTTTAGAAAAGTTACTTCAATCTGAGTATCCTCACTATAAATCTCCAAAATTTGCGCGCGTTTTAGAAATTTTTACTTCTTCTGCTCGGCGCCATAATAGATTAATGGAAAATTTACTTATGCTATGTTATTTAGATGTTAAATCAGAAGTGTTTACATCAGAGTTAATAAATTTACAAATCTTTATTCCCGAAATTATTCAATCATTTTCAGCGCGAATTCAACAACAGCAGCAAAATTTAGTAATTGACTTACCAGAAGACTTACCGCTACTAAGTTCTCATGCTGCTTCTTTAGAACATATTGTAGTTGAACTACTAACTAATGCGTGTAAGTATACTCCCGCAGGAGAGACTATTGGATTACAAGCTGAATTTACCGACCAAGCTATAGAGTTAAGTGTGACAAATTCAGGTGTCGTAATTCCTGAAAAAGAACAGCATCGTATTTTTGACCAGTTTTATCGTATTCCTAATAATGACCCTTGGCAACATGGTGGAACTGGGTTGGGGTTAACATTAGTAAAAAAAATGGTGGAAGTTATAGGCGCCTCTTTGGAGTTGGAAAGCTCTTCGGGGCAAACAAAGTTTACAATTAAGTTACCTAACCACCATTGCACGTCTCTATCATAATTTTAAAATTTTTTGAAATCGTTTATTGTGGCGTAGAGTTTCTAAGTCAGGGTCGGTTCTTGCTGCTGGTAAATATTTGTTAGGATTTATTGCAATCGCTTTGGCAATCCAATCGACAGCCAAGCTTGTTTTGCCTTGACATGCATAACAATAACCTTTGTTATACATACCATTTACATGATTCGGTTTAATTTCTAACGAACGGTCAATGTTTTGATGTGCTTCTTGGTATTTACCAAGTTTGGTCAGAGCGTAACCTCGATTATCCCAAGCTTCGTAGTTGTTTGGGTCTACTTCTACAGATTTTTTGTAAGAATCTATTGCTTCTTTGGTTTTGCCTAGGCGCCGTAAAGTTATGCCGCGATTATACCAAGTTTTTGTATCATTGGGTTGTAGTTTTAATGCACGGTCGTAACAGGGTAATGCTTCTGCGTCATTTCCCATTTGACTTAACATAAATCCACGGTTTGCCCAACCTGGTGCATATGTCGCGTCAACTTCAATCGCTTTATCAAAACTTTTTAGTGCTTCTTGTGGTTCTCCCGAAACCATGAAACCACAACCACGATTAAACCATACTGCTGGGTCATCGGGTTGAATACTTATGGCTTGGTCGTAACTGCGAATACCTGCTTTAAAACGTTTTAAGTTGATTAATGCGTTGCCGCGATTTGTAAAAGCTTTGTAATAGCTAGGGTTAAATTCTATTGCTCGTTCATAAGCGTTTAAAGCTTCGGTATGGCGCCCTAATTCAAATAACGAGTTACCTTTTGAATCCCAAGCTTCGTAGTCATAAGGATATAGTATTAGTAATTGCTCAAAACCTTGAATTGCTTCAAGATGTTTACCTAATTCAGCTAATATTAAACCGCGATTAAACCAGGCACGACGGTCTTTGGGGTTGAGTTCCAAAGCGCGGTTAAAATTTTCTATTGACTCTGTGTGACGCTTGAGATGTCCTAATACTAAACCTCGACAACTCCAAGCATCGCTGTAGTTTGGGTCATGTGTGATAGCTGCATCTAGGGGTGCTATTGCTTTCTCGAATTCGCGCGCTTCTAGTAGACGGGCGCCTTCAGAGAGTAATTCTTGCGCTGTTAAATCGTGTTCGTTCATAAGCATCAACTCTATTTAATGCCGTATAACTAATTATACTATTATTCTACACAGGCGAATTATTAGAATTATTTAAGTATTCTTTAATTTTATTTAAATTACCTTTAAAAGTAATAAATCTATTAACTAGCTCTTGATATCGACTCTGCATTTGTTTGGAATTATTCCTAAGCTGCCGTGATTGATTAATAACTTTACTAGCAAGCTGATTATTAACTTGGCTCATTTCAATATTAAACTTTACTTTCTCTTTCAATCCTTCGGGTTCCTTCGATAATCCATAGATAATATTGAGCAACTTTTCCACTAACTCACTACTACATTCAGAACAATTCAACATTGCTTTAGCCTCATCAAAACTCACCCCTGCCATTAGCATTTTTGCTAATTCATCATTTATAACTTCTAACTCTTGGTTTGCCTCAAGCAATTCGTTTTCAAGATTATATATATGTGACTTTTGAGTTTCTATTAACTGGCGTAAAAATTCTATCTCCTCTCGTGCAGCTAATAATTCTTCATTACTTTCTTCGTTAATGACTTCTTCATAATTAATTTTACATTTTTTTCGATTTTTATACATAAATTATTTTTCATGTAATCATGGTTACAAACTATTTTAATAATAAACCCTTCTTTTGGGTACTTGACTAATATAATTCGATATATATCTAATTTATTGTGTCTTGTAGCACAGGTATCTTGCCTGTGCAGGTTATCATCTGCTTGCACGTATTTAAAATACAACCACGGGAGAAAGCAATGTCTACCCCATCTCAACTAGAAAAATTCGGCAATCATCTGCTTATTGGTATTTCTGGAACTCACTTGAATGACGACGATAAAAAGTTACTCAGTACTGTAAAACCGATAGGAATAGTATTTTACGGTAAAAACTTTGTGACTGGGCGCCCTTACGAAGTTTGGCTAGAAACATTTAAATCACTAAGCGCGCAAATTCGGGAATACGCAGAAAGAGATCACATGTTTATGTCGCTTGACCATGAAGGTGGTCGTGTTCATCGTCCCCCGATGCCAATTACTCGTTTTCCCGAAGCGTATTTAGCTTCTGCTCATGCACGAGAAATTGCTGCATGTGCTGCTATCGAACTCAAATCGATGGGTATCAATGTTTCATGGGCGCCTGATGCCGATATTTATTCTAATCCAAATAATCCAATTATTGGCACACGCGCTTTTGGCACGACTCCAGAGTCTGCAAGCGAAGGCGCCATATCATATCTAGCTGGGCTTCGCGATGGAGGTATAATTGGTTGTGCAAAACATTTTCCTGGACATGGTGATACAAGTACCGATTCACATTTAGAGTTACCTGTACTGCATCTAACCAAAGAAGAACTACAAGCGCGTGAACTTTTACCTTTTCAAGCATTAATTGGCGCCGAAGTTCCAATGGTAATGACGGCACATATTTTATTTCCAAAGATAGATGCGAATGTGCCAGCAACATTATCAAAAACAATATTAACAGGAATACTTCGCGAAGAATTGGGATTTAAAGGGGTAATAGTATCCGATGATTTAGATATGAAAGCCGTTGCGGATATGTACGCAAAACCAGGAACGGTAACACAAACATTTAACGCAGGTTGCGATTTACTAATGGTATCGCGCAATTTACCTTCATCTTCAGTTGAAAGAACTATTGCTATAGCACAAGATTTTGCTGACTCAATTAATAATGGTAGTCTTGATGAACAAATTGTCGAAAGTGCTAAAACACGAGTTGATAAACTTTTAGCTATGACTGGACAGTATGAAGCACATTTGCTAAGTAAAGATGTTTTAAGGCGCCATGCTTCTACTGTAATTGATTGTGTTTTTAGTAACTTGTAACAATACATATCTTGTGGAGCATTATCTTGTGGAGCGGGCATCCTTGCCCGCCTCTATAAATACACATGATATAAGGGATTCTAGAGGACACCCATCCCACAAGAAGTTTATTTAATGATGTAGGGTGCGTGAAAGCATTAACAAACTTGAACAAAAACGAAAATTTCAGCGCTTTCACGCACCATCCAGTTATTGTGAGTTAGACTGCGGTGTTGTATGATTAGACCTGAAAACGCGGTTGAAAGATTAATTAATGTACAAGATAGTATAGCTAAATTACAGGCGCCTCTCTATAGAAAATAAAGTTGCTAAACTAGATTCAAATATCTTCTGTGAGAAATGAAATGTCTGTAGCACTAGATGCGGATTGTTTAGTTGGCTTGAGTGTCGATGAGTTGCGCGCGTTGGCAAATTTTAAATTGTCTACAGCAGAGCAAGCTCACTTGCATGATTTGCTAGCAAGAAATGCTCCCGTCGCAACTGTCTTCTGATGATCTGGCTGAATTAGCTCGTCTGCTAGTGGATGCGGATTATTTAATGGTGCTGAAAGCACGCGCTCGATATACGCTTAAGTGTTTAGATGCATTGGTAGAGATTGCATGAGCGCTTATATTCCAGTTGAGTTGCAGCGACAAGTTCGCGCTCGCTTTTTTAATGCCTGTGCTTATTGCCGAACGGCTGAAATCCTTACTGGTATGACGTTTGAGTTTGAGCATATTAAACCCAGAGCGCTTGGTGGTGAAACGCTATTTGAGAATCTCTGTTTCGCCTGCCCAAATTGCAAAACTATATTTGTTAATATCTTAAGTAAATAATGGTTCATCAAAATCATTTTACATTTCAATTAGACCCTTGGCACTTCCAAATTTTGAACGTGGTTCTTCTGGTGTAACAAGCACAATTTTAAAAGATGCTCCATCGCTTCGGGTGATGATAACCTCTTTGCCGCTTGCTACTTCTTTTATCAGCTCGGCAAGGCAATTTTCTGCTTCTTTTATATCTATTTTGAACATTATTTTAGTCTTCATGAACACTGTGTGTTTTTTAGATGCTACCCTTCGGGAACGTATGATATAGTTTGATATTTTGTTAAGGTTTTGAAGCACTGAAGTGCTTATTACGAGGGTTTTTTTCAGATGCCGTGGCTTTTTCCTATTACCCAGTGTCTTTTGAAGTATTTGGATAGGGATGTTTCTAGTAGTGATAAGCTGATGGGGCGCCCGTGGGGACATGTGCGGGGGTTACGGGTACGTTGCCATTGTTCGATTAAGGTTTGCATTTCTTCTATGGTTAAATTTGTACCGTTACGTATGGCACTGCGACATGCTACGGCAACTTGTGCTGCTTTTAGGTCTCCTCCTTGGCTGAGTTCGAGGATTGCTTGGTGACAGTCTTCGCGCGCTTTAAGCATTGCGGGTATGGTGCGTACTGCCTGCATGTTTTCTCCAAAGGGTTCTATTTCTAGTCCTATGCGTTGTAGTTGTTCTACGTTTGCGGTTGATAGTTGATATAAGATTAATGGCGGTTCCATTGCAACTAGTTGCCAGTCATCACATATTTGTTCGTATAATACTCGTTCGTGGGCAATGTGTTGTTCTACTAGCCACACTCCACCAGGATGTTCAACAACTATATACATGTTGTTGATTTGGGCTACGACTTTAAAAGAGTGCTGAGTGCTGAGTTCTGAGTGCTGAGTTTTGAGTGTTTCTGGTAATGAGTTTACTGTATCCGGCGCCTCTGTGTCTGTTTTTGGAGTAGGTTGAATTGAACGACGGGTACGATAGGTGTTTTGTTTTTCGGCTGTTGTGATAAGTTTACTAACTCGACTGGTTTGTACTGTTTCGTTTAATGTGTCGGAGTTTATACGCAGTGCTTGTTCGATGGCTTGATTTATTTGTTCTTGCCAGTAATGAAGGTTATTTAAATAAATTTCGCTTTTGGTGGGGTTGCGGTTCCAGTTGATGTGTTCGGGAGATATTGATAAGTGTAGTAAACAAACTGGAAAGCGGTCACGTGGTAATGTTCGATGAAATGCTGAAAGTACTGTCTGTTCGAGTTCAGCTGCTTTAACCATGCGGTTATTAACTGCTAGTCTTACCCAGTCGGGACGATGACGGTGACATCTGTCGGGTAGTCCAATCACTAAATATATGTTATCTCTACACGCATATGAAGCTAACTCTAAAGTTAATTCGTGTAAGTCTCCTTGCCTAACTCGATTTAATATTTGTGGTAATAATTTACCCATTGTTGCTGCTGGACTCGTATTTATCCAGAGGCGGTCATTATGCCACACTTGCCATGTTACTTGCGGATGACATAAGGCTATTTGGTGAATTGTTTCTTGTACTGCTTTGAGTTGCTGTGATGTATTTGGTAATCCTTGTCTACGTGCTTTACAATAACCAAATAAATTTGATACTGTCACAACTGTACCCGGCGCCATTGCGGTTGCTGCTATTTCTTGTATTTCTCCACCGTTACTATATGTAACTCTAAAACCACAGTTGTTTATATCGGTGCCAATATAACAATTTGTTGGACGACTCATAATTTCTAGGTCTGCCAACATTGTTAAACTATGTAGCGCTTCTCCTCGAAACCCTAAACTGTGAATTTTCCACAAATCGGCGCCGCTATGTATTTTACTTGTACTGTGGGCGCTCGCTGCATACTGCAAATCTTCGTAGTTCATTCCGCAACCGTTATCAGCTACGCGAATTCGCCACTGCTCAGGATATAAATACACTACAATTCGCGTTGCACCTGCGTCGAGAGAATTTTCAACAAGCTCCCGAACTACAGCCGCAAACGAGTCAATTACTTCTCCTGCCGTAATCAGATGTACGACTTCTTGGGGTAAAGTTTGAATCGTGTTAGCCATAACCTACAGTCTACGGCAAAAGTAAACCCCAATACAATTGTTTAATTTATTAAGTTTAGTTACAAATATAAATTTACATTTTGTTACTAAAAGCAATACCAAATTATTGAAATGTAGAAGGTGTATAATTGTATTAAATTTTCATTGGTAGTTGTTTTTTCGATGTACTGCACACTGTGCAGTACAATTTTTGGTGTATATAATTAAAAATTAAGATTTTTGAAGTTTGCTCATTGAAAAGGCTATATTTATGCTTATTAGGGACGAAGAAGAGAATGAAAAAGCTTTAGCTATTGTCGAAGAATTAATGCATCGTCGGAATAGAAGTTTAGAAGAAAACGAGCTTTATGATTTACTTATTACTTTAATTGAAAAATTTGAACAAGAATATTACTCTCCTGGTAAAGCTTCTACTCCTCATTCGATGCTACTTTTTTTAATGGAACAACAAAATATTCAGCAATCAGCTTTAGTTGATATTATAGGTTCCAATGATATTGTTTCTCAAATTGTTGATGGTAAGCAAGAAATTACTAAAGAACAAGCTAAAGCTTTAGGAAAATTCTTTCACGTAGACCCCAGCTTATTTATGTAGATAAGGCATTTCAATTATGTCATGAGTCACGCCCCGTGAAGCATCTCATTACTATTGAAATTTTAAGATTCTACCCTACCATAAGCGGATATCCTCTGGATAACGGGAAAACTCCGTTTACGCTGCGCTCAGAATGACAATTTTTTTATATCTTTTTTATGGTGTGGGTACCAATACTGGTTGAGTATTGAGTATTCCGTTTAATAGGGATGCGGGACGTTGACCGTAGGGCCAAGCGAAAGCGTGTTTAAACGCAGCATCTTGACAAGCTTGTAGCTGTTGGAAATTGATGATGTCGTAAGTCAACAAATTTTCATATTCAAACGGTAAGCGCACGTTATGTAGTCCCGCATTATCCGTACAAATTGCAATATCCACCCCCGCTTCAAAACAACGGTCAAACACTGTTTTTAATTGACGAATATCTTCCAACGTACCCGTTTTAATGTATGTGGTTGGACAAACTTCTAAACATTGTCCACGCTGTGCGAGTTCAGGTAACAACTCAGGATGTAATAAAGGAACTTGAATTCCGTGTCCGATACGCATTAAACAAGGTAGTAGTTCTGGATAACAACCTGCTGTTGTTTCATATAAGTGTCCAGTAGTTTTCACTCCTAATGACAGCGCATAATTATAAAGTTGTATCCACTCTTCTAACCTTTCTGCGTAGTAACTATCTCCTCCTGCTACATCTACCCCACATACGAAGTTTTTGTTTTCTGCTGCTAGGTCAACTATTGCTTTGTTTACTTCATATGGTAAACGTGCGTGCATACACAATATTTGACTTGTGACAATGGGATACTCTGGTATTTGACTTGCTTTACCCACAACCTCAACTATTTCTCTCATTTTGTCAATTCGTTCTGATTGACTCAGGTGTTCGGGTGTGCGTAGATAGGGAGTATAACGCAATTCTAAGTACGCCAGATTTTCAAATATATAGGCGCCTCTCAATAAGCGATAAATAAAATAAGGGAGAGTTTCTACAGTTTGAACACTTTCAACTAATGTGTGTAATTCTAGATATTCATCCAGGGTATTACGAGGCTTTGTATAAAATTCTTCAAATGTTGAGTAATCATTAAAGCGGGATACCATATCCTCGGAATGACGCTGGAAATATCTCCATAGTACACGAGGTACTACTGAACCTCCCAAATGCCGATGCAATTCCGCATATAATGCCATAATGCCACTTTTTGATATAAATTTTATTAATCTTAACAAAAACAATGTAAAAAGTAATCTGTATGCAGAATAATTTTTCGTGTAGAGACGTTACATGTAATGTCTCTACAGTGTTTATAGCGCACTGCGAATATCGACACCATCTATCGCAGGCGCCACTATATACATGGAAAAACTTATCGCACAGGCAAGATGCCTGTGCTACGTATACTTGCTAACTGTATTGGTAAAATATCGGTAGGGTTGCTTTTAATTACAGGTAAATAGACTTTGAAGCAAGTACCTTCACCGACTTTGCTATGAACGTTAATGAACCCACCATGATTGTTGATGATGCTTTTTGTCGTCGAAAGTCCTAAACCAGTTCCTTTGCCAACTTCTTTGGTAGTGAAAAATGGTTCAAAGATATGCTCTAAATTAGATGCTGGTATCCCGATTCCCGTATCTGTGACTGTGATGATGACGAAATTGCTCTCGGTGTCGGCGCCGTTCAAATGTAAAGTTAATTTACCACCCTGTGGCATTGCATCTCGTGCGTTGACAACCAAGTTCATCAAGACTTGGTGTATTTGAGTGGTATTTCCCATTACACAGCCTAAATATGGAGATACACTGATTTGGCAGGCAATAGATTTAGGAAATGTTTGGGTGATGAAAAGCTCGACATCGCTAAATACTGCTTTCAAGTCAATAAGAGTCTGTTTATCAACACCACGAGCAAATAATAATATCTGTTTAATTAGGTTTGCTCCACGTTTGACGTTGTTTTCTAGCGTCGTTAGCAAAGAGTTATATTCGTTGTTAGGCAATTTCATCCGTAATAACTGTGCTGACAAAATAATTGGAGAAAGCACGTTATTCAAGTCATGAGCAATACCACCAGCTAAAGAACCAATAGTGTCGAGACGTTGGAAACGTAACAGTGTAGAAAATAGTTGCTTTTCTTCGGTAATGTCACGTGTCACCGATAAATTTAGAAAAATCCCATCTTCGCAACTCAACGGGACTGCGTGTGTTTTCACCCAACGACGTGTCCCTTGAACGTTAACCTCAAATTCTAATGTTCCTGTGTTTCCTTTACATACACTTTCATGCAATGCTGCAAATGCTCTTAGGTACTCACGCTCTACTCTTGTATCAACTCGTTTGCCAAGTAGCTCGTTTGCACCGAAAGCTTTCATCATTTTTATTCCATTCGCATTTATCTCTAATAACGTTGTGTCGGGAGCAATTAACTCCACGCACTCACTTGCATCCATTAACGCTTGTAAACGATTCTCACACGAAGCTAACCTTCGTTCTGCCACCTGTAAATGCATTAAGGCACTTCGCAATAGCAAATAGAATAGTAGTAGTAACCCTATATTCCCAAATGTGGCAATCGAAAAAGTTGTTATTGTATGAACAAAGCTGATTTGCGAAGCTTTGATAACTGTTTGAAGCTGTTTAGACTCGTTTGCTTTGATTTTCTCAAACAATTGCTGAATATCACGAGTCAAAACCTCTGTTGATAACAATTCTTGATTTTTGTTACCGTTTATTTGACTTTCTAACAGATTAAAACTATTAGTAATTTCGTTTTTAAGTAAATTTATATACTGCGTGTCATTTGCGTGACTAAAGATGGTATCAAGCTGTTTAAGACTTGTATTCGTTAGCTCAACTCCAACGCGATAATCTGATAAAGAATTTTGATTATTTGTGACTAAGTAAGTTTGAAAAGATATTTGAGTATTATTAAACTCCCAAAGCGTTCGTTCGAGTTGACTAATAACCTGTAAAGCTTGGTTTACTGAATGTTGATGACAAAAGAGTTTAAATGTATTACTGTAAGAAATTATGGCATTTATCACGACGACTGAAGCCGTTACCACAAAAACAGTCGTCAGTTTTTTCAGTCTAGACAACTTCTTCATGCGTCCCTTGATATCCAACAAGCGATGACCTTGACTGCTGATGTTCCCTTAAAGGGGAAAATAACAATAGCTACTTCTTTATGGCTTTTGCTGTATCAAGTTACTCAAAGTTTATAGAAACCGGGTTTCTTTTTGATATCTTGTAATAAAAAGAACAATTTTGGATAGAAACCCAGTTTCTGAATGGCGCCTAAGTTAGAAACCGGGTTTCTTTTTGATATGTTGTAATAAAAAGAACAATTTTGGATAGAAACCCGGTTTCTCTTTTAAAGGTAATAACGGAGTCTTGACATAAGCAAAATTGCCTGCTAATAATAGTTGTTTGTGGAAACTTTAGAATAAGCAAAATATAGACACTTGGCTAACGTTATTGTCATAGGCGCCCAGTGGGGCGATGAAGGGAAGGGCAAGATAACTGATTTACTTAGTCGTTCCGCAGATGTAGTAGTACGTTACCAAGGGGGTGTCAACGCTGGACACACAATTGTGGTGAAGGGTCAAACCTTTAAACTGCATTTGATTCCCTCTGGTATTTTGTATCCAGACACAGAGTGCATAATTGGTTGTGGAACGGTGATTGACCCCAAGGTTCTCATCGGTGAACTCGACCAACTCGAAAAACTCGGAATTAATACGAATAATTTGTTGATTTCCGAGACCGCGCACGTCACAATGCCTTATCATCGATTGATTGATAACGCATCTGAAGAACAAAGAGGTAGTCACAAAATTGGTACTACTGGACGTGGTATTGGACCGACTTACGCAGATAAATCGGAACGTACAGGTATCAGGATGTTAGACCTGATGGACCCAGTTGGACTGCGTAAACAGCTATCTTGGACGATTGGTTACAAAAACGTCATTCTCGAAAAGCTTTATAATATACCTCCGTTAGACCCCGAAGAAGTAATTCAAGAATATTTGGGTTATGCCGAACGTTTACGGCAGTATGTTGTTGATACCTCTTTAAAAATATACGATTCAATTCGGCGCCGTCGTAATATCTTATTTGAAGGCGCCCAAGGTACTTTATTAGACTTAGACCACGGTACATATCCATTTGTAACATCTTCTAACCCAGTTGCAGGTGGCGCGTGTGTAGGTACAGGTCTTGGACCCACAATGATAGACCGGGTTATTGGTGTTGCAAAAGCTTATACAACACGAGTTGGTGAAGGTCCATTCCCTACCGAACTCGACGGTGAAATGGGAGAATTATTGTGTGCTAAGGGTGCAGAATTTGGCACCACCACTGGACGTAAACGACGTTGCGGTTGGTTTGATGCAGTAATTGGACGTTATGCTGTCCGAATCAATGGACTCGATTGTTTAGCTATTACCAAACTTGACGTTCTCGACGAACTCGACGAAATCAAAGTTTGTACAGCTTACGATATTGACGGAGAACTTAGCGACCATTTCCCTTCAAGTTCTCGTAAATTCGCACGCTGCAACCCCATTTATAAAACCTTACCAGGTTGGAAAGTTTCAACTAGCGATTGTCGTTCCTGGTCTGAATTACCAAAACAAGCACAGGACTACCTTAAATACTTAGCCGAATTAATGGAAGTTCCTATAGCTATTGTCTCTCTTGGCGCCAGTCGCGACCAAACTATTATTCTCGAAGACCCTATCCACGGCCCCAAACGCGCATTATTACATGCTGATGGTACACCTGTTTCATTAATTAGCGCGTAAAACAAAGTTAGGAGACTGTACATGTACAGTCTCTACAAATATTCTCTGTTACACTAAGATTTGCTGCGAAAACGAAAAGAAGAAGTTTATTGATATGCCACTGACAGTTGAATGTAAGAAGCGACCCGAAGGTAGTAAACCAAATGCCTTACGTCGTTCAGGATTATTACCTGCTAATTTGTATGGTCACAACGGTAATGAATCTATATCGCTTGTGATTGACAGAAAAACCGTTGAAACGTTGCTTAGAAAAGTGCGTGTAAATGATACACCAATTGAACTCAAGATAACTGATGGACAATGGGTTGGTAATACGGTGATTAAGGAAGTGCAAACTCATCCTGCTAAAGGCACTTTGTATCATTTGAGCTTCTTTTCTCTTGGAAAAGGTTAATAAGGATACTAAGTATCTGTATTTTCCGCTATTTGAAGTTTCTACGAAGCAATAATTAGACCAGGGTTAATGCCCTGGTTTTTTTGTTAAGCTGTCTAGGGATTTTGGATTTTAGATTTTCCCGGTATAGGGACATGAATAGATTTTGGATTGTGAATGCTTCCTGAGTTGTTTTGTACTATAAAATACTCAACAAACCTACATATCTAATTTTCTTAATGTAATCTAATCCAAAATCTAAAATCTAAAATCTAAAATCACTATGTCTGATACTTCGCTTCCTGCTTTAATTCAACAAATGCAACAACCTGGTTTCTATCCACATCCGTGTCAGGAACCTATACAACTAATTCAAACGCACTGTTCGTATGTTCTGTTAACTGGTGACTATGTATATAAGTTAAAAAAGCCTGTGGATTTTGGCTTTTTGAATTATTCTACTTTAGAGTTACGGTGCCATTTTTGTCATGAGGAGTTGCGTCTTAACCAGCGAGGTGCTGAGTCGTTGTATTTGGAAGTTTTGCCTATTTATCAAAGCAATGAGCAATATCAATTCGGCGCCACGGGTGATGCTGTAGAATATGCCCTAAAGATGCGACAGTTTCCTGATGATGGTTTATTTAGCACGATGTTCGAGTCGGGGAAAATAAACGAGTCGTATATTGAAGATTTGGGAAGGGTTGTTGCACGCTATCACGGTAAAACTGAGACATCGGACTATATTAGTAGTTTTGGAACTGTGTCAAAGGTTAGGGAAGCGTTCGACCAAAACTACGAACAGACTGTAAATTATATAGGTGGTCCTCAAATACAACAGCAGTTCGACGAAACCCAGCAATATACTGATAAGTTTTTTGCAGAACGCAACGAACTGTTTCAAAGTCGCATTGCTAATAACTTTATCCGTGAGTGTCATGGTGATTTGCACATGCGGAATATTTGTTTGTGGCATAACCAAATTTTACTTTTTGATTGTATTGAGTTTAACGAACCGTTTCGTTTTGTTGATGTAATGTATGATGTCGCGTTTACTGTAATGGATTTGGAGGCGCGCGGACGTAAGGATTTAGCTAATATATTCTTAAATACTTATGTTGAACAAACGGGTGATTGGGAAGGTTTACAGGTATTGCCTTTATATTTGAGTCGGCAAGCATATGTACGTGCTAAGGTAACTTCATTTTTACTTGATGACCCAGGTGTTCCTGCCGCTGTAAAAGAAGAGTCGGCAAAAACTGCGGCAGCATATTACACCCAAGCATGGGAATATACGCATTCTTCAACGGGACGATTGATTTTGATGTCGGGGGTGTCGGGGTCTGGAAAAAGTACGACCGCTCGTTATTTAGCTAAACAAATTGGCGCCATTCATTTACGTAGTGATGCAGTACGGAAGCATCTAGGGGGTGTGGGATTGTATGAACGTGGTAGCAACGAATTATACACTCCAGAAATGACGGCGAAGACTTATGCTCGATTGGTAGATTTGGGTGTAATGCTTGCGAATATTGGGTTTAACGTGATTTTAGATGCCAAGTATGATAGAGTAAATTTACGTAGTAATGCGATAAATAAAGCAACTGAAAAAGGGATTCCAATACAGATAATACAGTGTACGGCGCCTGTAGAAGTGTTGAACGCACGGTTGAGTAGTCGTAGTGGTGATATAGCGGATGCAACAGTTGATTTACTGTCATCGCAGCTACAATCATCAGAAGCATTTACAGCAAGTGAAAAAAGTTATATAAAAATCTTGGACACAACTCAACCACTAGCGTCACAATTAGATGATGTAATTGGCCAATAGTATTTTCTCATGGCACCACAAAAAAATAATAATCCGGTACCTATTTCTCCGAACTTTTCTAACCAGCTAATATTTGGCTTGTTTTTGACGCTCGTGCTGTCAATGACAGGTTTGCCATACGCTTGGAGTATATTTCTAGGCATTTTGGGTGGTTTTGCACTTGGTTGGATTAGCGAAACTAACAAAAGTGGTCCTCAACAGTCAAATATTGCGACTTCGGAAGGTATCGACGCTGGGTTAAAATACTGGTTATTTTTCCTGGCTGGCTTTATGCTATTAAGAATCTTTCCAGCACCCTTAAATATTTTGTTAAGTGGACTGGCTGGTTTCGGTGGTGGAACGATTATTGCTTGGTGGGGAAGTCGAGAAGCAACGCAAACTGAATTACCACCTGAGTTGACCGAAGACGAAATTGCCGAACTACCTAAACAAACTTTTGGTCGTCATCGCAAAGAAACTCGTCGGTTCCGTCGTCCACGTGGCAGAATCAATTTTCGATTTTGGGAATAAATTAAAACCTGGGGAAATCTACTCAAAAACTTATTCCCGCTCCTTAATTCTCTATGTTTCTTTATTTTTCTAAATTGATACCACTATTTTTCTACCCGCTTGGACTCAGTTGCGTGGTGTTAATAGTGGCTTTTTTGACTGTTGGTCGGCGCCCACGTACTGCGGCGTTTTGTATTGCTTTTGCGCTAATACTACTATTGGGTACTAGTAATGGTTGGGTGTCGCGCTATTTAGTGCGTTCGCTCGAATGGCAAAATACTCCAAGTCAGTTACCAAATGCTGAAGCGATTGTAGTACTCGGTGGTGCTACTCGCTCGGCACTTTTACCGCGACCAACGGTAGATTTACAAGAGTCTGGAGATAGAGTTATTTATGCTGCACAACTTTATCGCCAAAAAAAGGCGCCTTTACTTATACTAAGCGGTGGTCGAATCGAGTGGTTCGGTAAAGGTACGCCCGAATCTGAAGATATGGCGACAATTTTAACTTCGATTGGTATACCCAAAGAAGCATTAATTCAAGAACCAGATTCCCTCAATACCTATCAAAACGCAGTTAATGTTAGAAAAATTTTAGAGCAACGTAATATTAAGCGTGTATTACTTGTTACATCTGCTATTCATATGCCGCGTTCGCTGTTAATCTTTCAAAAGCAAAATATAGATGTAATTGCGGCGCCAACCGACTTTTTAGTTAGTACTGGTGAATTGCAAGAATTAACGAGTACACCAAAAGCTGCTATTTTAAATTTGCTACCTGATACTAGTAATATAGACCACTTTACTAGCGCGCTTAAAGAATATATTGGTATTGTTATATATCGCTTACGAGGTTGGTTATAGATTGGCAACGGATATAACGGATGTAACGGATGAGTTATTATGGGCAAAGATTTATGATTTCTTTTATCAAAGAAGCTATCTGTTACATGTGTTTATCATCCGTTGCCTGCTTTGTTACTTCTGATATTCTGGTGTGTATCGATTCAGCTTCGCTATATTTTTCTTGAGATTTGTAAAGTGAAGCTAGATTTTCTAAAATTATTATTAGTTCGGTGTCGGCGTCGAGCTTTTATTGTATATTAATTGCTTTGGTAAAATATTCAATTGCCTTAGCAAAGTCTTGAGAATTATCACATGTGCTGTCCTTTAATCTAAATTTGATAATCTGCTTTACCAAGTGACATCGCAAAATCATTACGAATATTATTAATGGCTTCGTCTAATATATTATTATCAATTATAATGATTTTTCCTGCTTTTCTACGAACTAACCGTAAACATATACGACAACATTGAAATTTTTTAACAAATCGTTAGACATTCAGTAGTACACCTTTAGGAACTATCTATAATATCATCGCTCTAAATTTCACTGGTTGCTATGTCATCGTCTATCTTAATCTTAGTTTTTTTTCTTTACTTGGATGGACGATACCTTACACACCACATACAGGCGCCAAGATTTTTAGCTTTTAAGTCCTAATCGCTACAATAAGAGATAGGGCAAATTAACTCATAACTCCTAACTCATAACTCCTAACTAATAATTTTTTTATGTCAAAAGATTTTCCACATATTATACCTTCGGCGCCTGCGGAAGTGGAGGAAGTATTTGAGGCAGCACAGGTAACGAGGGAATATTATGATGAGATAAAGGTTCGGAGTACACACAAACAGCACTGTGAATGGTACCGCGCGACTGCCGCGCGTCACCGTAATGAACTTGAAAAAATGCGCGGCGAATTGAATATTTTTGCATGGTTTCGCCGGCGGTGATTGTTACATTTATTGGATGGCTTCTAGTTCGTTTTCACGTAGATGTGCCTTGAATTTTTTAGTGAATTGAACCAATATCGGCAAGTTGGCACTAACAGGCCTACCATGCCACTCGGTTACAATACGTTCTACTTGTCCTTCTGTGCCTTTGAGGTCAAAGGCTTTACCGCGATGTTCAGGATGATGGTAAATTATAACCGACTCTTTAACACGAACGCGATCGCCTGTTTTCATATCAGCACTTACACCTAACTTTACTGTTTGCACTTCTACTAGTGTCTCCACACTCATCCCTCATCAAATATGACGCACGACAAAAAAGATCGCCTCTTGCTTGCTGTGATTTGAGTTAAAGTCCTTTTGTAATCATTACTGGTCATAAATAATATTGGTAATTTATTCGGACTTTAAGATGCTTTTAGACGAACAAAAGCCTGCTCGTGCAGGCTTGAGTTATCCAAAATATAACTCTATGGAGATAAACGAGTTTAGACGATAAAACCATCTAAATATAGCAAGAGGTCTAATCATCTCCTAATTCTCACACAATATTGGCGCACTTGATAGTGGGGAGCAAAGCCTTATTTCCGATTTGGGCATACACGTTGTACTGTTATTGGTAGCTGACGACACAATGAGTTAAATGTTTTTGGGCTGTAACGCCACCACACAAACAATCCGACTCCGCTACCCAGTAACAATAGCAGTGTTAAACTTACTAACCACACTAACGGAAAACGAAGTAGAACTAAACGTTTATTTTTCAGAGGTGGTGTTTCAACTCCATTTACCACAGGCGCGTCAAGTGGTAATTCTAAATCTAACGGTGGTTGTGAGTCGCTGTCTAACTCCTGAATATTATCTGACTTGGCTTGAATTGTAATAACTTCAACTAATTCTTCGGTTTCTTTATCTGCTTCTTCATCAACATTCTCAAATATATGAAGTGGCGTCTGCGAAGTTGCCGATACATAATCTGGTGATACGTGACAGTAATTAAGTACTAACGAAATATTATCGTGACCATTGATTTCATTCGCCTTATTTATCCAAGCGTCAACTGCTTCAGATACCGTCATGTAACCATTTAATACCGCAGGTGCGAATGATTGCCATGTGCGTTCAACTAAATTATTATCGCTGAACCCATCTGAACACAGTACAAGTAAACCATCTTCTTCGATAATGAAGCGTTGAATCGAAAAGTGTAAGTTTTGAGCTTCTTTTGTTCCTAAAGCTTGTGTTAAGGCGCCTGCATCCGCACGACTTAAAGCTTTACGATATAAACTGCGACCATTACGTACTTCACGCGCGGCAATATCATCATCTAAAGTTAGTTGCTGATAACCATCGCGAGTTATCCAGTAAGCGCGACTATCACCAATACTCGCTATATATAGTTCGTGGGAATTTTCTGCATCCCATCCCATTGGTGTTTGAATAGTTTGTGCTACTTGTAATGCCATTACCAGCGTCGTCCCCATCCGCTGTTTACCTGAGCGATGTTGCTGGTCGTTTGCGTTGCATATCAAGTTATTAACAACACGTAAACTTGCTTCGAGTTGAGACATTAATAAGTCAGGAGGAACAGGTTCGTTGCTTAGTGCTGCTTCGGCAAGTAAAGCGCGAACTTGTAATTTTACAGATTGCACTGCGAGTTGACTTGCTACTTCTCCTCCCTCGTGCCCACCAATACCATCACAAACAATTGATACTCGTACTGACTGAGAATCTTCGATATCAGCACTACTAGGAAAACAAGCGTCTTCGTTTTGTTTTAATTGGGCACCGGGATGAGTGGCGCCTGCTGTTTTGATACTAAGTGGTAGCTCTGAAGCGGCTGAAAGCAATAAATGATTGAGTTGAATTTGTATATTTTTTATGTCTACTGGTTCATATTGGGTAATTTGTTTGACTATTGATTCTAATTGGTCACGAATAGATGGATGTGCTGTTAATACTAGATGTTGCCAGTGTTCACCTAGTTGTTGTAATGATGCGGGTGCTGTTATTAATTCTAGTAAACGCAGGCGCCAACCAGTTACTCGTAAATTATTTGATACTAATAAACTACCACTTAAATTATTAACAGATAAAGGTTCCCACAGTTGCAAAATTTGCCATAGCCAATATACTTGACGAACCGCAGTTGCTTGTTCCCATGCATCATCTATAACGCTCGCAAGTTTGCCGTTGTTATCTATTGGTACATTTTCTAGTAAAACAATTTTGCTTGTCCCAATCAAATCATACACTTGAGGTATGTGTAAATGCTGACTATATAATTTAGAATAGGCAGTAATTTCTACAGATATTTCCGTATCAAGTAAACTCGGTTTTGTATCAAGCCAAATCGAAGGCGCCACCACTTCGTATCTATCTACTACTATCTCATTAACAGGCACTTTCCTCGCTTCTTCACCTGCTGCCCAAACATATTTATAAACTAATGGTGTCTGACAAGCTGCACACTCACGATTCCCAACTGGATTTCTGGGTGCTGTACAAGCCGGATTTATGCAATTAATTATACTAGAAGTCGAAATCATAAGTATATTGTTTATTTGTGATTTTTTTGACTTTTATATACTTAAAAGTCAAAGTAATTTTGTTTCTGTAAAAAATAACAGACAAATTCATGAGTGTATATAAGCACAAAAAGGCATTTTAGGGAATGGTGCCTCAAATCAAAATCCCGGTTTCTTAGAGAAACCGGGATTTTAAGAATTGTTCGATTTGAATTTTTCATTGCTTTAAAGCCAAAACACTAAAAGTCAGGGGAACGTTCAGCACGTATGAAGAGAAGGGTAAGTGTAAAGGGTAGAAATGAATGCTGACTCTAGACTTACATTTTACGCTTTTTACTACAGCTTCTGGTTCCCCACAAATACTAACTAGTGCAGCAGGGGGTTAATTATTGACTGTAGATATTTGCTTGTAAATACCGATGTATTACTAAAGCCTCACCAGAGTAATTAAAAAAAAGCCACCATACATCTAGTACTATATATTCTTCAAAGTCATCACGCTTAGGACACTTTCAACTCAACACTCAGTACTTAGCACGACTCACTCAGCACTATTGACTTAGTTGTGCAGTTTGTGCTAGTTGACACTGACTACACAAACCAAAAAATTCCAGAGTATGATAGAAAATCTTAAATTTGTGGTCAGTTTGGAGTTCAACTTCAAGGTCGTGTGCAGGACATTGGTTAATGGGTATTGAAGTACCACAAGCTAGACAAGTTAGGTGATGCTTGTCTTGTTGTGCCAAGCTATACAACGCTTCACCATTTGGGAGAGTTCGCATTTGCACCATTCCTTCCAGCTTTAACGCTTCGAGTGAACGATAAACGGTAGCTAGACCCATGCTTTGGTTACGACTACGCAATTCTACGTACATATCCTGGGCAGAAATACCAAGCTTAATTGTTTTGAGCAGGCTTAAAATCCGCTCTTGACTACGGGTACGCGAAGCTTTCATGACAGTTTTTTGGTGTGCCGATATCATTTAGACTTAAATAGTGACGCTAGATGTAGCTTAACTTATACTTATAATCAACACAAACAATGAACCCTTGAAAGATGTAGTATAAGTTTCGTAACTTAAATTCAATAAAAAGCAAGTGCTGAGAAAATACAAAGCCAAAATTTTTGTCACGCTGCGTCCGTCAGTTTTAGACCCAGCAGGAACAGCAGTAGTATCAGGACTTACGCAGCTAGGATACAGCAACGTTGAGTCGTGTCGAATTGGTAAATTCATTGAACTCACCCTGACTGCACCAGATGATAATGCTGCACGTCAAGATTT
This sequence comes from Calothrix sp. FI2-JRJ7, assembly GCA_019359675.1. GTDB lineage: Bacteria > Cyanobacteriota > Cyanobacteriia > Cyanobacteriales > Nostocaceae > Dulcicalothrix. The sequence continues at coordinate 523,793 of JAHHGX010000065.1, read as the reverse complement.
AGACAAGATGTGTGATTCTATGCTAGCAAATCCTGTAATTGAAAATTACCGCTTTGATTTAATCGAAGTTGAATCTCAAGTTGGAGTTTAACGGGATAAACGGGAAAGGGTAAAGGGCAAAGGAGGTTAAGGTATGAAATTTGGGGTTATAGTTTTTCCTGGTTCTAACTGCGATAGAGACGTTGCTTATGTAACGCGCGATATCCTTCAGCAACCAACGCGAATGGTTTGGCACCAAGACACTGATATTTCTGACTTAGATGTAATAATCATTCCTGGTGGGTTTAGTTATGGTGATTATTTACGATGTGGCGCCATTGCGAAGTTCTCACCTGTAATGCAGCAGGTAATTGCACACGCACAATCTGGTAAACTAGTGCTTGGTATTTGTAATGGCTTTCAAGTACTAACCGAAGCTGGACTTTTACCAGGAGCATTAACGCGGAATCGCGATTTACATTTCATTTGCGACCGAGTTCCGCTCAAAGTTGAAAAAAACAGTCTTGTTTGGACACAACAATATAGTAAAGGTGAAATCATCACTTTACCCATTGCCCACGGTGAAGGAAGATTTTATGCTTCAGAAGACACACTCAAAGCTATCGAAGACAACGACCAAGTAGTATTCCGCTACGAAAACGATAATCCTAACGGTTCATTAAATAATATTGCTGGTATTTGCAATTCTACTGGTAATGTTGTAGGTATGATGCCACACCCCGAACGCGCGTCTGATACAATGCTCGGTAACACCGACGGATTAAAAATGTTCGCAGGATTACTCGAAAAAGTCGCAGCAATGGTCTAGGCAACGGATTATTAACGGATGTAACGGATGGTTGATTTTTTGGCGCCGTTATATCATGGTAAGTTGGGTTACGCAAAGCCGTAACCCAACTTACATAAGCTTTATATACATTACTGCAATATCTTGATGCCCGCCTGTTATTTCGTGTAAATCTTTTTTGATCTCGTATTTATACTGTGATTCGTCATAATTTTGTTACTAATTGTTTTAAGTAGAATAGCGGTGGTAATTTAATACACACAAAGATTATTACTAAATGACTACCTCACCGTATTAATTTTAATTAACGAAAAAATGTGTTAAGCACATTACCTGAGATAATACAACGGAAGCGGAGTAATCAATCTTCATGCGGTGAACTAGTTATAATATCCACTTCGTTTTTAAAGATTGGAGAAACTGTATTTCCCCCTTCTATCAATCCAAACTGGATACAAAACTTATTTAAATTCGCATTTAATATCTACCAGGGAGTTGAGATTGAATAATATTTCAGGCGATAACGCTTTAGTATATGTAGATTATACTGATTTATTGGCTAAAATTTTACAAGCTCTTCAGAATCAGCAAGTATTTGAATTTTCTTTTCAAGGGTTACATTTACAGGTTAATATTGATAAAATTGCTACCCATGTTGCAGCTTCACAAGTACAAAACCCTTTAGGCGCCGGTTCACGTAGCGCACGTTCTGCTACTGTTAATATTAGTCCAGGTTCGGATGCACGCTTCCAACAACTAATTGGTCAAATCAGTTATTGCATTAGGCAGCAGTTATCTAGTTTACTGAGTAATACTGAAATTGAAGAGTTTGTTGCAGGGATGGTGACTAGTTTACAAGCATTGACTGGTAAACCTAGTTTGAATTTTAATTATAATTTTTCGTCATATCAAGGATTGCAAAAGCAGCGTTTAACTTTGAATCACACAAGTAATCCCACCAAACAACCTGAATTACTCCTGAAATTTCACAAGTTAACGATAACAGTACAAAATATTCGTGATTTTAATCGATATTTACAACAAGGAATCAACCGTTATATCGGTTTCCTCTACATATATCGATTAAACACGGTATCGTCGAAGATAATATCGAGTCATGTTTTAAAAACAATACTTTATTCAAACCTGTTTTACGCACAAACCCCAAAGAAAACCTCAAATATATTGCACTCGGTCAAGCACAATCTAATACAAATGCATTGTGTACACTGCCAGGAAAGGTAACTTTTAGCGATATTCATTTTTTTGCCACCGACGACAAGCAGACTTTTACAATGGAGTATGACTTGCGAAATATCAACGCTTTGCCGATTTTAATGGCGCCTATCAATAATCCTAGTTGCAAGCGTGTATGATAAGCGGATGTAACGGATGGTTGATTATAAATAACAACTTAATTGCTTGCGAAAAGCTTTAGCTACGTTCCTACGCGCATAGGGTTGAAAACCCATATGCGGTGGGGCATAAGTCCTCTTAAAAGCACTAAGTAATAAATGTTCTTTTTATTACTTTAATTACTGTGTTCTATAGTTTTTACTTAGAGATGCAAGATTTCAGGTGATAGGTGCCTATATTAGCTCCAGAGCTTATTATTAATGGTGTTCATTCGGTATCGATTCCCTCCCACATTTGAGATAGTGGTAAACGCTGCCCAGTTTTGGCATCATGTAAAGCTCTTCTTAAGCTAGCTTTAATCTCCTCAACGGGTGTATCATAAGGGTCAACCTCTTCTGCTTCTTTTGGAACCAACATGTCATTTATAGGTTCTAAAGCATCTAACATAGTTTTCCTCACTGTAGAGTTTTTCAAATAAATTTTAAAGTTGACTTATCTAATTGATTGTATACTCTCTAGATTTAATACAAATTCGGGTAACACAAGCTCACCTGAGAGAGTTGCAGGAGACTGTAAAACTTCCACATCTTTATTTTGCCGATAAATTTCTACCTGCCAAGTTTCTAAGTCAATTAGCCAACCAAGCTGACAATCATTATCTAAATACTCACGCATTTTACTTTGTAACTGGCATAAGGAGTCATACTCTGTACAAAACTCAACTAAAAAATCTGGACACACAGGAGCAAATACCTCTTGCTCTTGTTCTGTCAACGCATCCCATTTTTCTCGCTTCACCCAAGAAACAGTTGGAGAGCGAACGGCGCCGTTTGGTAAAGTAAAACCAGCAGATGAACTAAAAGCAACCCCTAACTCCTCATCACGGTTCCACTTTCCGAGTTGACCGCATAAGTTCGCGCTCTTAATGCTGTTAATGCCACCAAACAACGGTCGCAGTACTATAGTTCTATCAGCATTGCGTTCAAACCTGATGAGTTCATGGTTTTGGCAAAGCTCAAAAAATTGTTCGTCGGTTAAGTTAATAAAGGGAGTTAGGTCAATAACTAGAGGATACATAATCAGACCTTAGTTACTTGCTTATAGTAATGTCTTGAAAGGTGTCAATATTAACCATAGTGTATTTTTACAAATCTTCTGGCTTTAATCCTGTTGACTTGGCGATTCTAGCTAACATCCGCGAACCTATTTCATCCCCGTCATGAAAAGCGAAGACGAAATCAGGATATTCAGGATGTTCAAGAACTTTATGAGAACCTGTTTGACGTTTGACACTCCAACCGATACGTAAAAGTGCTGCAAGTACGCGCTTGGCTTTGGTAGATGACCACTGACTCATGCCGCAATAAAAGAGACGCTCATAAATTCTGGGGTAGCTTCACTATGCTCTAACCTGTCAGCTACCACATGTAAGGCCAAAGCTTGGACTTTAGCTATTGCTTCTTCGCGAGTTTGCCCGTATACCAGTACCCCTGGAAGCTCTAAAACTTCTGCTATCCAGCGTCCATCATCCTCGCGCTCAACCTCTACAGAAAAATTCATAATTGCCTCAATCGCCCTTGTTACCATTATAAGCTCAATGCCAAACGTAATTACTGGCAGCCTCTAACATTCTGAAAGGCTTGTAGATACTGCGCTAGGAGCATATTCGATTAAACAGCAGCATGAATTTCTAATTTACTACCGCAATTGCAACTAAAGAATCAAGAGTTGAAGATAATGAAGAAAACTATACTAAAATTTATACATATATATCAAAACAGATAAAGAGTTTAAAAATATTAGGTATATCTATAAAGAATCCAAACTATTTTCGGAGTCTTTCTTACTGGAAGGCTTACAGCTTATGTCAATTGAGTACATGTGAGTCTAGGCAAGAATATATAAACAAACTTTATGGAACTATAACTAATTCCATTAAAAAAGCTGAAAAGAGAACTAGTTTGAAAGAAGTTTCGGCACAGGAATTCTTGGATTATTTCAAGCGTTATATGATTGAAGGGCAATCAATTAAAAATTCTGTAGTTTCCTCCAAAAGTCCTGTTGAAAATATTCAAGTACCAAATGACCAAAATACAGAAGCAACATTATTTAGCTATGATGTTGAGAATGTAAAATCCGTTATTAATTCAAAATCAATAGAAGAAATATCTGCTCCTACATTTACAAGTACTGCTCAATCTTCACAGTTAATGCCTATCACCACAATCTTTTACAATACTGCTCGGTTAAGCTTACAAACGCGAAAATCGTAGGTTGGGTGGAGGGACGGAACCCAACGTTTCCAAGACTTTGTTGGGTTGCGCCTACGGCGTACTACGTAAACGCAAAGCCTCCACCCAACCTACAAATATCCAAAACCTACGCAGTATTGCAATCTTTTATATACTGCAAACGGATAAAATGTGAACTTATGTCATGAGTCACGAACGTTAACTTACATCTTGCACCTTGCGCTTATTGAGAATAAAAGAGCTTGTAACCTTTATTTTTGCGTAGGGTGGGCAGTGCCCACCTTACCATTGTTGAGAAGGTGCAAGATGTCAGTTAACGCAGTTTTCCCGCTTTCCTGGGAGTAAACTCTTTTTCAAAGGTAATATCGATATCTTGTAAAACACGAAAACTAGGAACTTGAATCCGTTGTAAGTGCATAAAAGCTTTAAAATACAAAGTATAGGTTTAACAAGTATTATAAGCTTAAATTAACTTAGCTTATATTTTAACGTTGTAGGTGTGCAGCGATTTACCGAATATTAGCAAGTTTTTGAGCGCTTGATAGTACATACTCATATTCACCAATTCTAAACAGATGGCTATATTTGATTGGCAAATAATAGCGTAAAGTTACAATATATAAGTAACGGGATAATTAGGATTGGTAGGGTTGGGAATTAAACGTTGGTTTTTACAATCAACTAATAAATCTAATTTCTCTAAAACGACCTGACCTACTAAAACCATATCGCCTGTAACTAGTGCATCTTCTGTAGTTCGGCGCCCTTCGCATTCTATGAACAAAGCTTCTGTTACTCCTACTGTATCTTCTCGACCATCCGCATACTTGGCTATTTGCTGACCTACAATTCTCAAACCTAGTTTTTGTAATATTTCTGGTGATATCACTAAATATGTTGAACCTGTATCAACTAATGCATCCACTTCACATGTACGCAGTAAGCTAGGTGCCAGTAAACCTCGACTTATTAATGCTTCGTCGATTGCGTTGGTTAATTTGATTTTTGTGTAAACTGCTCCCATTGTTTGAGTCATTGATTTTAGGTTACTGGTTATATATTAATTATATATTATTGGTATTGTCAGTTTCTAGGAGGGCGCCTACTTGTTAAGCTTGTTGGTAACCTCTAAGTCGCTCCACCCAACCTACGTATTTGCGATTGATATAAATTATAGCTACTGTAGGATATAAGTACAGGTTCATTTTGTAAAAGATAGTACGTAATTATGATTACTCAATCGTTAATTAGTGAGATTGTCAGCAAGCAGCGTCAGTTTTTCTATACGGGTACAACTAAAGATGTTAGTTTCCGCATTGCACAACTAAAAAAGTTAAAACAAGCGATATTGCAATATGATTCGGAAATTGCTGAAGCGTTAAAAGCAGACTTAAATAAACCTGAATTTGAAGTTTATGTTGCAGAATTTTTGATGATTTTTACTGATATTGCTGATGCTATCAAGCAATTGAAGAATTGGGTAAAACCTCAAAGAAAAGGGGTTGAGGTTGCTTTTTTACCTGGGTCAGCTTATTTATACCCTGAACCATTAGGAGTTGCTTTAATTATAGCCCCTTGGAACTATCCTTTTCAATTAAGCTTACTCCCGTTGGTTGGCGCCATTGCAGCTGGTAATTGTGCAATTGTTAAGCCTTCTGAAATTGCACCCCATACCTCCCATGTGATAAATAAGGTAATATCAAAGATTTTCCCGCGCGAATATATTGCAGTTGTTGAAGGAGGGGTAGAAACTACTCAAGAGTTACTGCAAGAAAAGTTTGACCATATCTTTTTTACAGGTGGTACTGCGGTCGGTAAAATTATTATGAAGGAAGCGGCAAAACACCTGACACCTGTGACTCTCGAATTAGGTGGTAAAAACCCTTGTATAGTTGATACAGATATCAATCTTGAAGTTAGCACGCGGCGAATAGCATGGGGCAAGTTTTTGAACGCTGGGCAAACTTGTATTGCACCTGATTATCTGTTAGTGCATAAGTCTATCAAAGAGAAACTCTTAACAGCATTAGCAGATAGTATCAAAGAGTTTTATGACGCCCATCCGATAGAGAGCCAGGATTACGCTAGAATCATCAGTCAAAAACATTATAATAGATTGGTGAATTTCATCGAAGGAGATATTTACTTTGGCGGGGAACATAATTCAGAGAAATTATTTATTGCTCCAACTGTAATCAATAATGTTTCGTGGCAAGATTCAATAATGGAGGAAGAAATTTTTGGACCAATTCTTCCTATTATTGAGTACGAAGACATTAATGAAGTTATAACAGCAATAAATTCTCGCCCGAAACCGCTTGCTTTATACTTGTTTAGCAATAATAAAAATTTGCAAGCGCGGATATTACGTGAAACCTCATCTGGTGGTGTTTGTATCAATGATACCATTAAGCACTACGGGGTGGCTTCGTTACCTTTTGGTGGTGTAGGAGATAGTGGAATTGGTAAGTATCACGGCAAAGCTAGTTTTGATGTTTTTTCCCATTACAAGAGTGTTTTGAAACGAGGATTTGCTTTTGACATGAAACTTTTGTATCCTCCTTATGAGGGTAAATTACCTTTGCTCAAGCGGCTTTTTGGTAAAAATTAAAAATGCAAAACAATGGGTGGGATGAGCTTGTGGGATGGGCATCCCTAGAGTCCCTCCTATCTCAAACACCTAATAGCTTCCAACAAACCGCGCGCTTTATTCAAAGTTTCCTCATATTCCTTCTCTGGTTCCGAGTCTGCCACCAAACCGGCGCCTGCTTGTACACTAACTTTACCTGCGCGCGCTACCATTGTACGGATGGCAATGGCTGTATTTAATTGTCCTTCAAAGTCGTAGTATCCATATACGCCTGAGTATACTCCTCGGCGAGATGGTTCTAGTTCGTTGATTATTTCCATTGCTCGAATTTTTGGCGCTCCACTTACTGTTCCTGCGGGAAAACAAGCTTTCATTAAGTCCCATGCTGTTTTTGATGGCGCCAGTTTACCTATTACGTTACTGACGATGTGCATGACGTGGGAGTATCGCTCGATAACCATTAGTTCATCTACGCATACGCTGCCACTTTCACATGCTCTGCCTAAGTCGTTTCTGCCTAGGTCTACTAACATGACGTGTTCGGCAATTTCTTTAGGGTCTTGTAATAAGTCTTTCGCTAGTGCGTCGTCTTCTTTTGGGGTTTTACCACGTTTTCTTGTGCCTGCTATTGGACGCAATGTTGCTATATTGTTACCGTCGGCATCTTTTTCGGCTTTTACCATAACTTCTGGACTGGAGCCTATTATTTGCCAGTCTTGGAAGTTAAAGTATGCCATGTATGGTGATGGGTTAATTTGACGTAGTGAGCGGTAAAGTGAAAAGGGGTCTCCGCTATATTCGGTTGTTAGACACTGAGAAATTACTACTTGAAATATATCGCCTGCTTTGATGTATTCTTTCGCTTTTTCAACGCTGCGACAAAATTCTTCTTTACTAAAGTTACTTTGATATTCTTCGGTTTCGTTTGAACGAGGCGCCAAAGCTGGAGGTGTCCATTCTAAAATAGTTTTGGCTGGCTGAAGCGGTGATGATAATTTATTCACCATTTGCGTAACACATTCTACAGCTTTGTTGTACGCTTCCTTAACATCACTATTACGTAAATCTGCATATGCTATTACCCAAATTTTACGTTTAACTTGGTCAAATATGAGTAAATTGTCTACCTGCATCCACAATCCATCAGGTATATTACGCTCATCTTGAGTATGAACTGGCACTCGCGGTTCTATCCACTTGATTAATTCATAACCCCAAAATCCAAATAAACCACCTATTCCCGGTGGTAACTCTGGTAACTTAACTGGATGATATGGCGCCAAACAGTTTGCTAATGCTTCAAATGGGTCGCCATCGAATACTACTTGTGAAGCGTCACGATGCGTTTGCGTTGTTTGTTCTCCACGCGCTTCTAATACCCATAAAGGATTACAACCAAGTAAACTATAACGTCCGACTTTCTCACCACCTTCGACTGATTCCAACAAAAAACTATAAGGTTGTCCAGCACATACCTTATACCAAGCTGAAACAGGCGTATCTAGGTCTGCAACCCACTCTTGATATACCGGAACAAAATTACCAAGATTAGCTAATTCAGTAAATTGCGAGAAGTCGGGAAAAATCATAGAAAAGAGTTTGGTGTTAAGAGTTATCAGTTAGGAGTTAAGAATTAAGACTTGTAACTCCTAACTCCTCACTCCTAACTCATAACTTTAAATTAGTTATGCGTCGTAAGTATGCTTACCGCTGAACTTGACTTGAGCTTGACTGCCGTTTTGACCAATTCTGCGGTCAACGTAACGTACTTTCTCGCGTCCTTGGTTAACTTTTTCGGGGAATACACCATCTGCTGGGTGAATCTTTGTAGTTTCACCGCCTGGGAGAATCCGGTAAATTTGGTAGTTTGTGATTTTGAATTTCCGGAGTTGACCACCGAGTGTGATGCCGTATTCTTTACGAGCTAAATACAACAGGTTATCACCTTGACGCATTTTAGCGGCGCCACCAGTGGGCATTTCAAAAACTTGCTCTTTGGGGCTAGTCCAGGTGATTGCGTACATTTCCTCCTCGGCTGCTTTTGTAAGCAAACCGCCAGTGGAGCCACCGAATAAAGGAGCTTGTCCAGAAAGTGTTGCTGCCATAAGGTTTTCACTTCATAGTTTTTACGGCATCCTAACATTGCCCGGTAGACATTATTGCGATTATTTCATAGTCTGTAACACTTTTTATTAAGTTAAGAGTTGTGAGTTATGAGTTAATGATTCCTAACTCCTAACTCTTAACTCGTAACTTTTAATTCTTGACTTTTCGTAACAATGGGTACAGTAAAGTGAAATTCGCTTCCTTGATTTTTTCCTGTTGATTGTGCCCATATGTCTCCTCCCCAGCCGTTGACGATTTGACGACAAATTGCTAACCCTAGTCCTGTTCCTCCTGCTGTTCTTCTTAAGGCGCCTTCTTCTTGGTAGAAACGGTCGAATACAATTTCGAGACGATTTGGCTCGATTCCTCTACCTGTGTCGGCAATTGTGACTTCGACCATTTGCTTGCTGTTGAGGCGCCCAATGATTGTGATTTTTCCGTCGGGTGGAGTGAATTTACAAGCGTTGTCCATCAGCTTTGCAAAAACTTCTACTAGCCAATCTCCATCTGCCAATACTAAGGGCAAATTATCGGCGATGTCGGTAGTGATTTGCGGCAGATTTTCAATTGCTGTACGGGCACGTACTCGACTCAGGGCTAAATCGATACATTCCTGTAATGTCAATGATTCTGGATGCCATTCAACTCGACCGCTTTCAAGATTCGATAGTGTTAAGAAATCTTGCACGAGCTTTCGCATTCGCTCGGAATCTGATAAAGCGGTGTTGAGCATTACTTGCTGCAATTCCAAGGGCATATCAGGTTCCGAAGCAAGGCTTTCTAAACAAACTTGAATTGTTGAAAGTGGTGTGCGTAGCTCGTGTCCAGTAATGGCGATTAAGTTACTACGGGTACGGTCGAGTGCTTCAAGTTGAGTGTTGAGGTCTTCGAGGTTGGCAAACGACTCAGCTTGAATTAATGCGGCGCCTATTTGAGTTGCTATTGATTTAACTAAATCTATTTCGCCTGTATGCCAAATGTGTGGCGAATTTCCACAGTAGTGTAACTCAACAATTCCCAACAATCGTCCTTGATAATAAACAGGTTCAAGTAACCAAGAACGAATTCCTAGTTTCTCTACGTGTTTCCATACTACGCTTGATGTTGATGTACGACTGTCATTCATCGTATCGGCGACGCACACCCCTTCTGAATGCTTTACAACTTCCGCAAATAAGGGATTGTTGTCTAGCTGCCAAGTTTGCCCTTTTATCGATGTTACCCCCGCACGAATAAACTCATGCTCGATTGTCGCCCCCAAGTCAGCCACCTGCGCGCGATAAATTAAACACCGACAGGCGCCTAATATTTGTCCTAGTTCTTGCGCTGCTGCATGAAGTACTTCTTGTGGGTTTAATGAGCGCCTAATTGTTGTTGTAATTGAGTTGACTAAACGTTCTTTTCGTGCTTGGGCGGCAATTGAACGATAAGCTTTATGCAATTTGTATTGACTCGCCTGCAAATAAGTTACTAAGCGCTGTACAAACGGGTCTGTGTCTATATCACAGGCATACTCGTTTGTTTTAACAGGCTCTAAAACATCTTTGTACTTACCAATACCAAATCGGCGCCGAGCCGAGTTGATTTTTTTGGTTAGCTCCGGTCGGTAAGTTTGAATGCGCGTTAATAGCAAATCAGCAGCTTTCAGGCTAACACCTCGCTCCGACGTCCAGATTCCCTCAAACCTTCGCGCTGTGTCCATATCTAAGCTTGGACTTAATTCGCGTAGGTCTTCCTCATCTTGACTATCCTGTCGGCTGGTTGAACGTGAAAACTCTCGACAAACCAAACAAGTGGCGTAGTTTTGAGCAATCACAATTAGATGCCATTCTTTACTTAGGGCATCTTCTGATTCAAAAGCTACTTTTTCGTAATACTCGGAACTGCTAGTAAAATCAGTTTCCGGGGCAGCCAAAACATATACTTGGTCACTTCGTTGTGCTAGTCGCTCATATCGATGTGCCTCTTGGCGATAAAAACGCTCGCGCTGAAAACTGGCTATCACCAGTGGTGCTTCGAGAGTTGCCGCCAATACTTGGTCTTCCATCGCATGGGAGAGGGCTGTTAGCGAAGCTTTAAAATACAGTTGTGGTCGTAGGTAGGGTAAGGTCTGTAGCAAATCGCTCAGTACCGAAGTCGAAATGCTCATGCGTGTCTCGAGCAACAATCTGGACAAAAAACTATCTCTCAGCTGCATTGTACAAATTACAACGGTCTTTCAATCCAAACACATGGTTGCGATATGTAAAGATTAGCAAAGCCCAAGCCGAAAGTTTTAGATTCCTCTCTATCAATATTTGTTTTTCTTATTATACATGGTTAGTTTCCTCTACATATTCGCACATTAGTTAAATTTTATCTACCCTAATAATGACAACTTGGCGCCATCACTCCGGTAGTATAATTAGCAATATTAAAAAAGTATTAATAATATTACATTTGTTTAAAATTATCTCAGTATTTCAATTCCCTATTTTTCCTGACACTCCCTTGTTTACAACATACTCAACACCACTCCAGACGCATGACTATCCTTAAAACAAACCTTAACATAAGTTTAGATTCGTAAATGAATTCACACTTACCTGTCTTGACTCAGATTCAACGTGTTAAGTGATAAACAGAACACATGGTATTTTCATACAGTTAATTTTTCATTAAGTTTGTTAGTATATAAAAACACCATTTTTACTCAATAATAATACGCAAAATAACAATTAAATTGCTATATTTACGATTCAATATACAGATATTGTGATGTTTGACAAATTTATGTAATATAACTTTACTGAAAAAATATAATTACAAAATCATGTAAAATAAACTCAATTCTAAACTATTTATTTCAGATAGTTTTGCACGTGTAACTTTATCGTCATAAGTAGTTGAGTCCTTGTCAGCAAAGACTTTGATGGGGGAGATGAGGCAAGAAAATAAGTTTAAAAACAGCAGGTAAATCATTTCCCTATGCCTTGAAGAAGAGTCAGTATTTATATACTCACTTACTTCAACATCATGTCTTGCATTTTCAACAGTAGTAGGCATTTTCCTTTACCTGCTTGCGGTGAAACATGAAAATTGCGATTGTTGCTCCTTTATGGGAACGTGTACCTCCTAAAGGTTATGGTGGTATTGAACTAATTGTTAAGTTATTAACCGACGAATTAGTTCGGCGTGGTCATGATGTCACATTATTTGCTTCAGGAGATTCAATAACAGCAGCAAAACTTAGAACAGTACACCCACAAGCGCTACGACTTGACCCGAATATCAAGGAACCGGGTATTTATGAGCATATGCTCCTCGCTGATGTTTTCCAACACGCGCATCATTTTGATGTTATCCACTCTCACTTTGGCTACCAAGCTCTTTCTTACAGCAGTTTCGTCAAAACTCCTACTGTTCACACACTCCACGGCGCCTTTTCTCCAGAAAATGAGAAAATATACCGTCGCTTTGCTTGGCAAAAGTTCATTAGTATTAGCTTTTCGCAGCGCGAACCACGTTTGGGCTTAAATTACATTCACACCGTCTATAACGGTATCGACACAAACGTCTACGCTTTTAACTCAGAACCTGTACAACCACCTTATCTAGCTTTTGTTGGACGCATATCGCCAGAAAAAGGCCCCGTCGAAGCAATCAAAATTGCGCGTGCGACTGGCTTACCCTTAAAAATGGCAGGTAAAATTGACGTTGTAGACAAAGATTTTTACACCGAGCAAGTTGAACCACTCATCGATGGTGAGCAAATTCAGTTTTTGGGTGAAGTCTCTCACGAAGAAAAGGTGAAACTTCTATCAGAAGCATCTGTAACTTTATTCCCCATTAATTGGCGAGAACCATTTGGTTTAGTGATGATTGAGTCAATGGCAACTGGTACACCTGTTGTTGCTATGGGTCTGGGGTCTGTACCCGAAGTTATTGCTCACGACAAAACTGGTTACGTGTGTCACTCTCTTGAAGCCATGATTGAAATGGTCTCTAATGCTATGAAGCTTGACCGTCATACTTGTCGCGAGTATGTTGTTAACCGCTTTAGTGTTGAATCTATGGCATCGGAGTATGAACGCGCTTATTCGATGGTTTTGGGCAACGGATAAAACAGATGTAACGGATGTAGCGGACAACCTATCCGTTACATCCGTTGCATCCGTTCCCAGGAATATTAAAAATACTTATGCCCTTAAATTTGTGTTTGCTTGATTTAACGAATGAATAATCGTCTGTTAAGCTCTTTTTTGCACTATTTTGTTCTTGTAGAACAATTACAGGCGTTTTTTAACATATATAATTTAATCAAATAGAAAAGATTTTGATATCAGGCGCCATTTATGCTTTAAAGCTGTAATAATGTTTTCGGTTGATTTGTGTCTTGAAATCTACATTTAATCATGCGGAAATCAACACATTTTTATCGTCTTTGACATACTATCTGACGTTATAATCTATAAAATTTCTAAAAGATTTACATAAGTTAACAAAGCGACTCGTTGCGTTTATTGTGTAAGTTTTATACCAAAATGCTTGGTATAGATATTTCTAACAGTGCTGTTTGCGGTTCTACGGCAACACGGCAATAACGAATTGAATAAAAAAAAGGCGCCTTTTTTCCTGTTGACGCTTTTTTGACGAAGAAACTAGACCTGTTATCACCTGGAAATTGGAGCATGACACCGGATACATTAATCGCACCGGAAAAAATTTTGCTGGACGGAAAAGCTTTTGTCCCTGCCGACCAAATCCCTATTCCTGAATGGCCTTGTGTGGCTAGCTCGCGTCCACAGCCTACATTAACTATTAAAGATGACGATTTATTTTTAGTTACAGATACTTTAGGTAATATTTCTGGGTGCGGTCTTGGTGACAGCAACCCAAGTATGGGATTATTTTGTTCAGATACACGCTTTTTAAGTCGCTTAGAGTTACAAATTGACGGATACTCGCCTGTTTTATTAAGCAGTACTGCTGATAAAGGGTTTTCATTATCTGTTTTATGTACTAATCCGCGTATTGATGAGCGTTTACGACCTGATACGATTGGTATTCGTCGTGAGCTTGTGTTAAACGGCGCCTTATTTGAAGAAATAGAAGTATCTAATTACAGTACTACAACAATTAGTTTTGAGCTTAGTCTTAGTTTTGACGGTGATTTCGCCGATTTATTTGAAGTGCGTGGACATGGCAGAGAAAAACGCGGTCGCTTATTGCGTTTAGCTGAAGGGGTATCTCATCTTGAGGTGCCATCAGAAGAAGACCATGAACATCATCATAATTCAGACGAAGTAACCGAAAAGTTTTTATTCCTTGCTTATCAGGGTTTAGATGGAATAATAATGGAGTCGCGGATTAGGTTCCAGCACCGTCAGCCAGATTATTTTAAAGGTTATACAGCACTTTGGCGCTTTGAACTGGCGCCGCATGAAAAGCAAAAAATAGGCTATCGTGCTAGACCAGTTACAAATAATAAGTCGAGTTCAACAGTCAGTGCGCCTGTAACATTAGGTCAGGCGAAAGCTGCTGAAGTAATGGAAGAGCAAAACTGGGTAGAGGAAATTACCCGGATTCGCGCTGATAAAGGTATATTCAACCGAGTTATCGAGCGTGCGGAACAGGATATGTATTTGCTACGACAGTCATTTGGTAAGCATAAAACTGTATCTGCTGGAGTACCTTGGTTTTCCACCCTGTTTGGACGTGACTCAATAATCACCGCTTCGCAAACCTTGATGTTAAATCCTGAAATTGCGAAGGAAACTTTAGCTTTGCTTGCTATATACCAAGGTAAGCTCGAAGATGAGTGGCGTGAAGAGGAACCAGGAAAAATTCTACACGAATTACGATTTGGAGAATTAGCACGCTGTAAAGAAGTACCTCATACTCCTTATTACGGTACAGTCGATGCGACTCCATTATGGTTAATGCTTTATGCTGAGTACTACGCTTGGACACATGACTCTGAAACCCTAGAAAATTTGTGGAATAATGCGCTTTCCGGGATGGAATGGATTGACCGCAATATGAAACAAACAGGTTATTTAAGCTATCACCGCAGGTCGAGACTAGGTTTAGCAAACCAAGGTTGGAAAGATTCTGGTGATTGTATAGTTAACCGTAAAGGTGAACTAGCATATGGTTCAATTGCGCTATGTGAAGTGCAAGCTTATGTTTATGCTGCTAAATTACGTCTGGCTGAAATTGCCCGAATGAAGAAGCGTTTAGATTTAGCAGACCGTTGGACGGATGAAGCGCGTAGTCTCAAAATGCGTTTTAACCGTGATTTTTGGATGGAAGACCAAGATTTCTGTGCGCTAGCTTTAGATGGTGATGGGAAACATGTAGATAGTATTACTTCTAACCCAGGTCACTGTTTACAACTCGGTATATTTACTCCCGAAAAAGCTTACAGTGTTGCCGAAAGATTACGGGCGCCGGACATGTATAACGGTTGGGGTATTCGTACCTTGAGCAGCTTATCACCTGCATACAATCCAATGGGATACCATATTGGTTCAGTATGGCCTCATGACAACTCAATGATTGCTATGGGTTTACGTTCCCTCGGTTTAATAGACCAAGCACTCGAAGTTTTTCAGGGATTAGTTGACATGACCAGCGTTCAACCATACCAACGTCCACCTGAACTACTTTGTGGATACGAACGTGATGGAGATAACGCTCCAGTGCTATATCCTGTAGCATGTTCACCACAAGCATGGGCAACTGGTAGCGTCTTCCAACTAATACAAATGATTGTCAATCTTGTTCCAGATGCACCAAACAACTGCCTTAGAGTTATTGACCCAGCTTTACCCGAATCAATTACTCACCTTTCTATACACAACTTACGTGTAGGTCCAACTATTCTCGACCTAGAATTTGAGCGTTCAGGTAACACTACAGCTTGCCGTGTAGCGAAAAAACGCGGCAACCTACGTGTCGTCATCGAAGCCTAATGTAGGGTGCGTGAAAGCCATTACAACCTATCAATGAAACGAAAAGTAAACTGCTTTCACGCACCTCCTACATTTAAGGTGCGTGACGCTACCGACAATCTAAAATGAAGTACAAGTTTTCTAGTAGCGTCACACACCCTACTTTTTTACTTTTCTTCTTGAACGTCGCTTTTGTGTCCAGGTGACGCTTCAAATATTGCATCAAGCTGCTGACGTGCATCTTCTACGTTAATAGAACGCATTACTAATAAAGGTTCTTTAATTAAATTGCCCGAACTATCCAACAATTCTGGATGAGGCACAAATTGCTTTCTTGCTGTGTAACCGTAGTTACCACCTTGCGGTCTTGTTGTATATGTTCGCTCTCTATCAAAACTAAACATAATTAAGTTACGAATCAAATTCGCAACAGCAATAATCGCGAGAACTGTAAAAGCAAGAATGTAAATAAGATGTAACATATGGGTTTCCTCCAAGGCAGCGTGTTATTAAAGGGTTTATAAATCGATACTAGATTTGCAGTTTCTACTTGATACTGAAATTTAAATGCAATCAAATCAAAACAAGAACTACGAAAACTTACTTAACTAGCTAAATATTGGGCTACACTCTTATCTTTTATCGATATTAAGTAGCATAATATACTTTAATCTGAAGATAAACTGGTTAAATCATTTCTTTGTATTTGTAAAGTGATATAAGTAATATAACTGTACTTCCTACACTTCGCGTTGAGCGCGATGCTTCATAGCCACATTCCAACATTCGGTAACAAGCTGATGCCAAGGCATTAAGGCTTCCATCTCGATTCCAACTTGCCCCTCAGTCGCGGTAAACATCATCTTCGCGGTGTTTACCTGTTCTTGCGCTTGCTTTACTCGCTGCTTCAAGTCCGACTGCTGCTGTGTACTCATAAAATCAATCCGTTCAGTTTCAAGCAAGTGCGAGGCACGGGCAAACCAATACTGGAAATCTTCCAATAAGGGCTGTAAAACTGACTTTAGTAATTCCGGTTCTGGTAGATTTGAGTCCCGCATAAATGAGAAGCATACTTCTAACTTTCTTATTAATATTAACTTTTTTAACGATTCTTAACACTCTAGAATCATAAGATACTTCTCACACCTGGCATTCTGTAGCAAGGGCTACAATTTATATTATAGTCGATTTGATTAATTTCCTGTAAAACTTTAACTAAGATAGGGAACGCAAACCGTTTACTGTCAATATGTACAGAAGTGATACAAAGATATGACTTTTTCCCTTAGTCCAAATAAGAATCGCTAACATAGATGCAGACCTATGTTCTTCGGCGCCGTCTGGAGTGCAAAAATCATATTTGTAACAAGTCCAATACCAAAATTAATTTTGCGCTTGGAATATTAAAATTACCATTGCAGGTAATGAAAAGCAAATTGATTTAGTTTTTTCATTTAAGTACCAATAAAGTAGTAAGTCAATGTGTCAGAGGAGGTATCTTTGTGTAAAGATGAACGGAATATAAATATTTTATTAAGAAAGCGTGAGAGAATATATCGCGCCGTAGCGGTATCTATAGGTTAGAGTTTGTTGACTTGATATTGTTGAAATCATCCTCCGCATGGCTTGAGTTGTGAATGACGCGCGTTAAATGAGGCGCCGTAATAATCAAAAAAAAACCATGTTAGTCACGGCTTACGTCAAGAAACCCGGTTTCTATGCAAAATCGTCGTTTTTATTACAAGTTATCAGCAAAGAAACCGGGTTTCTATGATTTTTATGTAAGTCCTGTTAGTATAGGAACTATTTTTTTACAATATAAGCGCAAGTTCAAATACAAGTAATTAAAGAATTAAGCCAAAGGTAAAACAGCCGATGTCGCCAAACGCAACACAACTAGATAATAATCAGCCAGAGCAATCAGAACACTCATCCGTCGAAAAAATTAGTTTACCCCGCACAAGCGAGTCGGAAAGCTTGAAGAAAATTCGCCACACGACTTCTCACGTCATGGCAATGGCAGTACAAAAGCTGTTTCCCAAGGCGCAAGTTACGATTGGTCCTTGGATTGAAAATGGTTTTTACTACGATTTTGATAGTCCAGAACCTTTTGCTGAGAAGGATTTAAAATCCATCTACAAGGAGATGATAAAGATTATCAACCGTAAACTGCCAGTAACGCGCGAAGAAGTTAGTCGAGAAGAAGCGGAACGTCGAATTAAGGCAATTAACGAGCCTTACAAGTTAGAAATTTTAGAGGACATCAAACAAGAACCCATAACAATTTACCACGTGGGAGACCAATGGTGGGATTTGTGTGGTGGGCCTCACGTTGACAATACAGCCGAGTTAAACCCGAAAGCAATTGAACTTGAAACGTTAGCAGGCGCCTATTGGCGTGGCGACGAAACCAAGGCACAATTACAGCGTATATATGGCACCGCATGGGAAACACCCGAACAGCTAGAAGAGTATAAGCGACGTAAAGAAGAAGCACTACGTCGTGACCACCGTAAACTAGGAAAAGAGTTAGGGTTATTTATATTCTCTGACTTAGTAGGGCCTGGTTTACCATTATGGACACCCAAAGGTACTTTATTACGGAGTCTTTTAGAAGGTTATCTCCAACAAGAACAAATCAAACGCGGTTATTTGCCTGTTGTTACTCCTCATATTGCCAAAGTTGATTTATTTAAAACTTCGGGACACTGGCAGAAGTACAAAGAAGACATGTTTCCTCTAATGGCAGAGGATGAAGAAGCGAAAGCACATGAATTAGGTTTTGTGATGAAACCAATGAACTGTCCTTTCCACATCCAGATATATAGCAGCGAACTACGTTCATACCGTGAGTTACCAATGCGTCTCGCCGAGTTTGGTACAGTATACCGCTACGAACAATCTGGAGAATTAGGTGGTTTAACACGTGTGCGCGGATTTACAGTTGATGACTCGCACTTATTTGTAACACCCGAACAACTCGACTCTGAATTTCTCAACGTCGTTGATTTAATATTGTCAGTGTTCAAAAGTTTGCAACTAAAGAACTTTAAAGCACGTTTAAGCTTCCGTGACCCAGAAAGCGACAAATACATAGGTTCAGACGAAGCGTGGGAAAAAGCGGAAGGCGCCATTCGTCGCGCAGTTGAACATTTGGGAATGGATCACTTCCTAGGTATAGGAGAAGCTGCCTTCTACGGTCCAAAATTAGACTTTATCTTCCAAGACGCATTAGAAAGAGAATGGCAACTTGGAACCGTACAAGTAGACTACAACCTTCCAGAACGTTTCGACCTAGAATATGTAGCCGAAGACGGTTCACGTAAACGTCCAATTATGATACACCGGGCGCCATTTGGTTCCTTAGAGCGATTAATTGGTATTTTAATCGAAGAATACGCAGGTGACTTTCCATTATGGTTGGCGCCAGAACAAGCACGTTTACTACCAGTCAGCGAACAATTCTTAGATTATGCCAAAGATACTGCCGCCAAAATGCGCGCTGTAGGTATCCGTGCAGAAGTAGATATCAGTGGAGACAGACTAGGTAAACTAATTCGTAACGCCGAAAAACAAAAAATACCAGTAATGGCAGTTGTAGGCGCCAAAGAAGTAGAAACAAACACCCTAAGTATTCGCACACGTGCATCAGGAGAACTAGGAAGCGTAGCAGTAACAGAAGTCATCGATAAAATGAAAAACGCAATCACTAACTTCGAGAACTTCTAACACTCATGTAGCACAGGCATCCTGCCTGTGCAGTCAAAAATTGCTATATAATAAAAAGTAAACAATTACATTAATCTAATACCTATGCAAATTACAGTTAGTGAAACATCACAACAATTACAAAATTTAATAGAAGTTGTAATGAATGGTGAAGAAATAATCATTACCAAGGATGAAAAACCTGTAATGAAGTTAACCTCAGTTACAAGAGACAAAAAACGCCCACCACTATTTGGAAGCGCAAAAGACATAATTACTATATCAGATGATTTTGAGGCGCCTTTAGAAGATTTTAAGGATTATATGTAATGCGATTATTATTAGACTCTCATACTTTAATTTGGTTTTTTATAGGAGACCGAAGGTTTAGTGATAAAATTAGAGTCATAATTGAAGATGACAGTAATGAGAAAGTAATCAATACTGCTAGTGTGTGGGAACTTTCTATTAAGCAAAGCATTAGTAAATTAACTTTAAGTTTACCAATAAAAACTTTTATTGAGCAACAATTGAGTTTGAACGACTTTAAATTGCTAAATATAACTCTTGAGCATATTAATTGTACTGCAACACTTCCACTACATCATCGTGACCCATTTGATAAACTTTTAATTGCACAAGCAATAATTGAAAATATACCTATTGCCAGTGCTGATTCTGCATTTGATAATTACTCAGTAGAGCGCATTTGGCAGTAAGTTATAAAACTGTTATTCCAAGTTTGACAGATTGTATCATAGCATAGGCAAGAGCGTGCCTATTTAGACTTTCCTTCCTCTTTTTATGATTCAATCGTATCAAACTTTACCTTATTGTATAAATCTTGCAACGTAATTTCAAACGGAATAGTTGTGAGGGAAATTTTTTCATCTTCCTCATCATATTCTTGTAATGACCAACGCTTATTTGATGTTTTTGAATAATGTCGTATATAAATAATGTCCTGTTCAATCAGTAAGTATTCTTCAAACGACGGTATTGTGCGATAAGCCTTAAACTTATCTTCTCTATCATAGCTTTCAGTAGATTTTGATAAAACCTCAATGATTACTTTTGGATTGGTAATTATATCTTTACGATTCTCAAAAAATTCTGGTTCACCTGCTATAACCATTACATCTGGGTATGTATAAATACGTGGCTTTGGTAGCCAAAGACGCATATCGCTGTTGAATACTTCATAATTTTCTCGCTTGAACGCAAAATTCATAACAGCATAAAAATTACCAGCTATTCGATTATGATTTGCACTTCCACCTGCCATTGGAATAATCTCTCCATCTATATACTCGCTTCTGGAGTCGGCTTTTTCCTCCAAAGCTAAGTATTCCTCTATGGTAGAGTACCGCTTTTCTGTGACTTGCATTTGCGTAATAATAATATTGGAAGCGATAGGACAAATGTTACTACTTTCCTATCATAAGATTACCTTTGATTATAGCAAGAGTATCCACGTATAAATAAAAACATAATGTTAATACTGCAACCCCTTACAGAAGAAACGATTGCGCTAGGTATACAAGAACTTGTAACTCATGACAGTGACTTAGCAGAAATTATTCAAACCTATGGATACCCACCTAACTGGATACGGGAAAAGGGTTTTATTGGACTTATACGAATTATTTTAGGACAACAAGTTTCGGTTGCTTCGGCAAATGCAATATTTAAGAAGTTAGAACTTTTGGTTAATCCTTTGACACCGGAGAATTTTGTTACGTTTAATGATTCGCAGTTACAGTCAGCAGGTTTAAGTCGTCAAAAGATTGTATATACCCGTGCGTTAGCTGCTGCGTTAGCTAATAAGCAACTTGACTTGGATAAACTTGAATTGGGTGATGAGGCAACTTTACGCGCGGAACTTACAAAAATTAAAGGTATCGGTAATTGGACTGTAGATATATATTTAATGATGTCGTTACAGCGTCCTGATGCTTTTCCTGCATCTGACTTAGGAGTGATTCTTGCTTATCAGAAATTAAAAGATTTATCTACACGTCCAACACCACAACAACTAGAAGTTATTGCTGAGAAATGGCGCCCGTGGCGTGCAATAGCAACAAGAATTTTGTGGCATTATTATTTGAATAAACAAAAAGGTAAGTAATTGTAAGGTGGGCTTCGGCCCACCATACTTTTATATAGATTTAATAAATGATGACATTGCTTTCACAAATTCTGTTGTTGACTCATATGGCAAAACATTTCTTCCTGGAATTTTAATACCTTGTCCTTGAGGTAAACACGCTAAGTACTCGGCTAAACGTTCGTTTGCTTTTTCTTGTTCTCCTTCTTTGGCTATACTCGATGCTACTTCACCCATAACTACAAGTACGGGTTTTTGAATTGCTGCTACTCTGCTACGATAGTCCTGGCGCCAAAATCCTGCTAAGAATGAGAATACAGCATAGCGAGAAGCCATATTAGAGGCGCCTTGACGTAAAGTATTCAGCCACTCACTATCAACTTTATCAGAGGAAGCAAATAATCTTTTAGTTGAGAAGTTGCGTAAAAACTTCTCGGTACGCGCATAACGGTAGAATAAATTTCCAAATGGTGAACTAAATATTGACCATGCTAAATTTTGGCGCCATTTGGGTCTATCTTTACTAATTAGTGACCATGTGGGAGGTCCAGATAACACCATTCCCGCGATTAAATCGGGTATTTTCTCGTATAATTCGACGGCTACAGGAAATAAGGCGCCTTGTACAACTAAAATTACAGGTTTCTGAATTATATTTTGAATAAAGAATTGTAACTGTTGTGCTTCAAAGTCAGGTGTTGATGGTACTGCGGGCATATCACTATCACCACACCCAATTAAATCAGGATTATAAATCTGATTCTGATGACCTTGATTGTAAAACTCTTGGCAAAAACGCTGCCAAAATTGGCGTGATAAACCAACCCCGATGGGATGAATCAATAATAAAGGGGCGCCATTTGGTGTATTAGTAGGATTGTACACCTCGTAAGCGCAGCGATAAGAAAGCCAGGTGTAATATTGTGTCTGTGTAGTATCTTGAGTTAGCATGTTAAAAAATCAACTCCGGATGAATTAACTTGTAACCAGCAGCTTTAATTTTTTGATTTGAGATTTTAGCGTTGTAGTTTTTGTTGGATGGTTGTGAGGTATCCCATGTGACTTTGGGTAAATTATAAGTCTCACACACACGCTCAATTACTTCGCGATTCAATAAATAAGCATCGTCAACTAAATTATAAATTCCCTGAAGGTGATAGTGACGCGCAAACTCGATGGCGCCGACAATATCATCCAAATGTATCCAGTTAGATGGTTCGCTTCCATCTCCAGGACGAGTTTGTCCTGCGACTCGACCGTAAATTTTTACTAGTTCGCGTCCTGGCCCATAAATTCCACCAAGACGAAATATACAAACATGTAATTTATCTTTTAATTCAGTAAGTAATACTTGTTCGGTGTCACAGAGAACTTGCTGACTTTCACTAGTTGGCGGCAGAGGTGTTGTTTCATCGACTAAATTAGCGTTTTGATTACCGTATACTGAACAACTACTCGTATATATTAATTGTTTGACTGGAGCTTTTTTTAAGACTTGTGCGAGTGTTTCGGCAGTTTCTAAATAAGTATCTTGATAAGAATTACCGCGTCTAGGTGCAACACTCAACAATACACAATCTTGACCATGTACGACTTTTTCTAATTCTGCGCGGTCACTTGCTTCTAAAACAAATACTTTTTGGGCAAAAGTTTGTAGTTCTGGAACTCTTGGGAGTGTAGTAGTGGTCGCTGTTACAACCAGCGTCATTTTCTGCTGCCAACATTTAGCAACTGCCGTACCAACATAACCACATCCAATAATTGCAACATTCATAATCAAAGTAGGGTGCGTGACGCTACAAACAATTATCGAACAAAGCGAGCAATCTGGTAGCGTCACGCACCAATAACTATAGAGTTACCCGCGAGTTGATGGTGCGTGAAAGCAGTTAAATCTGGCGTTACATTGCTTGATTGTAATAGCTTTCACGCACCCTACTTTGCTAACTCTCGCTCAATTGTTTCGATTAATTCTGGTGCTTCGGGTGTGGTACCGCTTTTAAAGCGTGCAACTACTTCACCATTTTTGCCGACTACAAATTTCTCAAAGTTCCAAGATACGTCACCTTTTGGTTCCACTGCGCTTGTTAGTCGCTCGTAAAGTGGGTGTTTATCAGACCCTTTTGCGTGAACTTTATCGAACAAGTCAAAAGTTACACCATAGTTTCTGTCGCAAAATGTTGCAATTTCTTGGTTTGTACCTGGTTCTTGGGCGCCGAAATCGTTACTAGGGAATCCAAGTATACGTAATCCGCCATCGCGGTACTTTTGGTTTAATTTCTCTAGTCCGCTATATTGCCCTGTGTAACCGCAGTAAGATGCGACGTTTACTATTAGTAGTACTTTTCCTGTATATTCACTGAGGTTTTTTTCTTGCCCGTCGATTGTTTTGACTGCTATGTCTGTGATTGTGGTACTCATTTAACTAATGGTGTAATTGTAAACCATTGTTAAGTTTCTCACATCACAGTCATTACTTCCTAACTCCGCGCCTCCTAACTTAATCATGTACGGAACCGTCGGGCATGATGGCGCCGCTTAACATGGCGCCGATGAGTTTGACTTGAACTCTATCGCCTATCATGACTCTGGCATTACGGAAGTCGGCGCCACGTAAATCAGCACCGCTTAAATCGGCGCCTATTAGGTTGGCTGACTGTAAATTGGCTTCTCGTAAATCGGCTAGCAGTAAATTTGCCCGAAATAAATTAGCTTCAGACAGATTTGCACCACGTAAATTTACTTTGTGCATAAATGTGTCGCTAAGATTGGCACCGCTAAGATTTGCGTAACTCAAGTTTCTACCGGAGAAATCACGGTTACTTAAGTTGGCATTACTGTAGTCTTTGCCGCTTAAATCGGGATGTTGCTTAGGCGGTTGATAATTGGATTGATATGTTTGTTCTTGGTAACTTGGCTGAGGTGTAGATTTTGGTGTGGTTGAAGAGGCAGGTCTGTAAGTTGTTTGGCTTGAAGATGGAGATTTTGGCGCCGCTTCTGATTTGGGTTCTTTTGCCGATTCTGCTTCATGTTCCGGTGCTGGCTCGTGTGGTTTAGGTTCCGGTGCTGGCTGCGGTTTAGGCTCTGGTGCTGGCTCGTATGTTCTTGATTGTGAGGTTGATTGAGAGGTATATCTAGTTGACTTTGGTGGCGGTTGTGACACAGGTCTGGATGATTGCCTGTACGTTGTTTGCGAGGATGTGCGATTAACGTTAAAGCGCGATTTGTACGAGCGTAACTTCTCGCGCGCTTCGTTAATGTCTTGAAGCTTTCTCTCAGCTTTTTCTCTTAAACGTTGATTATCCAACGGGATGCGGTCTGGATGCCATACAAAAGCCAAATCCTTGTAAGCCTGGTTAACTTCATCAAGAGTAGCTCCTGGCTCCAATTCTAAAATTCGGTAGTATCGCTCCAGCTCTCTCATAAGGCACTTTTATTTTTACCATTTTAATTATGAGCGATTTAGCCCCTTATCTGCTCTTTTCAGGAGTAAATCTTTTGACCAATTCGTTCAGGACATCACAAATACAGTGTTTTTTAATTTTTGTGATTACCTAGAATTATGAATCGGGACTAGAGAATATACATTTTGTAATCCCCTATTCCCGGACTCAGAATCCTCAATTTTTATCTACCGAGTCAGCAAACGCTCGCGTATCGCTCGCAAATAAGCTCGAATCGGTACTTGATATATCTCAATGAACAACCATAAAATGATTGTAAAGTGCGATATAAAAGTCAACGCAGTCCAAATATAAGGTACCCAGCTTAACGGAGCCTCTGGCGATGGGGGGAAATTGTAAGCAACGATACCTATTAGTCCTGTTGGTAAAAATATAAAGGCAAGTGCTGCAAAAACGTAACCCCAGCCAAATTCAACTCCTTCTAGTTGAGCTTCTGTCCAATTAAAACCATTCCAACGCCAAACTAAAGGAGGTTGTCGCGAAGGCATTTTTAGTTGCTGTTGTTCTATATTGACAGTGAAGATTTGTTGACAAAAATCACAAGACATTGCCTCCATCATGGGCATATGAGTAATTTTACCCACACGACAAACCGGACAGGGATAAGCACCGTGATAGTTAAATGATGTTGATAAAAGTTTGGAACTGGGCTTCATATATAAGTCGATGCGTCGATAACGTTGTGCAATAGATGGTTAATAGGCGCCGCGCTTTCCACTCAATCGATGCTCTTTCATATCATGCTTACCCTGGTGGTTGCCGATTGACTACTACCTATTATCTATAAAGCTTTACTTCAGTAAGCCGTACTTTACAGAATAAACACTATTTTTTTTAATGATGCTCATATATTGACTTTGCTGTTATACCCTGTTAAATTGTAAAGGATAGGATTATTATAAGTTTTTCCAGCAATCTAATCAATGATACATACAATTAGCTATTTTTATTTTTGGCGTCGGGTGGTTCACTGGGAGTGAATTATGTTTCCACATGGAAATCACCCAGTGAACCGCAGACTACATGTTCTGCGGTTTTTGTTTTTTTGTACTTCTATTAATTTGTTCGTCATGACATACCTTACAAGCTGGTTTTACGGATTTTATTTTTGGTTCGGATATCCTCCGGAGCAATAGGCGCGTCATGACGACAAACTTTTGCCCGGAGTATTAACACTCCGGGTTTTTTTTGACTTTCACACATATAAACAACATCTTGCAATGAATAACGCTAAACTTGCTGCTAAATCAAACCAAGAACAATCTTTAGTCCAAATCTCTGATAATGTAATCTTCGGCGCCGAAGAAATAATTATTATTGGTGGCCCCTGTGCGGTAGAAAGTTACGAACAAATGGAAACCGTAGCAGAAAAACTCCATAATTTCCCTGTAAAAGCATTACGTGGTGGAGTTTACAAACCTCGCACATCTCCTTACGCATTTCAAGGTATGGGTGAAACTGGGTTGAAAGTACTAGCAGAAGTAAGAGACAAATATAATCTACCTGTAGTTACAGAAGTAATGGCGATTTCACAAATCGAAGTTATAGCTGCTCATGCTGATATGCTGCAAGTAGGCAGTCGCAACATGCAAAACTTTGATTTACTCAAAGAACTTGGACAAGCGGGTAAACCAATTCTACTTAAACGCGGTTTAGCTGCCACAATTGAAGAGTTTGTCATGGCAGCAGAATATATTTTAAGTCACGGTAATTCTGATGTAGTACTGTGCGAACGTGGTATTCGCAGTTTCGATAACTATACTCGTAACGTATTAGACTTAGGCGCCGTAGCAGCACTCAAACAAATTACACATCTACCAGTTATTGTAGACCCATCACATGCTGCTGGCAGACGCGAACTAATAGCACCATTATCACGTGCCGCAATTGCATGTGGCGCCGATGGATTAATAATTGAGTGTCATCCAGTCCCAGAAAAATCAGTTTCCGATGCACAACAAGCACTCTCTTTAGAAGAAATGATTGATTTAGTTCACACATTAGTACCAGTTGCCGCAGCAGTCGGACGCAAAATATCAACAAATACCGTAGGGGTGGGTCGTCAGACATCTACCCCTTTTCAATTAGTAGCCTAACTAGCTGCTTTTTCTATTGCTGCAATTACATCATCTAAAGCTTTACCTGCTTCTTTGATGAAGTTGTCTGCTTCAGCATCAGACTCAGCATTGACCGCAGCTTGTACTAATGCAAGCGCGCGGTTCATTGCTTTGGCGCCTTCAGGAACACCAGCTTTTTCTAATAAACTTGCTGATTCTTCCATTGCTGCTAATGCTGTGTCAAAATGCAGTTGCACTTGTTGTGTACTTTTTGCAGTTTGGGTTGCGAGCATTGCGTTTGCTGCTCTTTCTAATGCGTTGCCTGCTTTGTAGAGTGCTTCTTGATCGACTACTTGCGCTAGTAGCGTTGAGGTTGGTGAAGATGGTGTTTTATTAACGTTGGTGCTTGCTGTTGCTGGGAATGTGGTGAGCATTAAACCTGCAACTACAATGTTTGATAAAATAATTTTACGTAGCATTTTCTGATTTTGTCCTATTTTTAAGATTGGAAATCCCCCCTAGCCCCCCCTTAATAAGGGGGAAATAAGAGTGGTGTTTGAAGCTTTTTTATGAAGGAAGAGGGAACAATATTATGATTTAAAGCCCCCCTTAATAAGGGGGATTGGGGGGATTAAATTCCAGTTGTATTACTTCTACAAACTGGCATAACATTTGTGTTATCGTCAATCCAAAATATAAGTAAAATCAAAAATTTAAAGTTTTTATCTATTAAGTCGGTAAATATACTTTGTTTGTAAAAAAAAATATATAAGGGACGGGCAAGGATGCCCATCCCACAAGATTCTTTATAAGATGTATTACAGGACTTTGGTTTTATTGAGTGATTTTACGGAATTCGTATGATTGAGCTTTGGCGCCCCAAACTTGTTTGCCGTTGGCATCAAAGCCTCTATCCCAAGTATTCATTCCTGTTTTGCTTAATACAATTGTGTTTGTGATTTTCACGGCGCCTTGAACGTTAGCGGGGCAACCTTGATTTGGTGTTACACCAATATAGTTTTCACCTGAACGTGTAAGATAAACGCTACAAACCGGTTTACCAAGGTCAGTTGATGTAACTACTCGTTCAGAAACTGGTTTGTTGCAGAGGTTAATAACAGATTGTACATTAGCTGGCTTGTAAGATAGTGACCGCACGGTTCGACCGTTATTTACCGAAGATATTTTTAGAAAGCGTTGCCGATAGGGTTTGTTCAGTTCGCTTGATAACGCTTGCTCTTGATACAAAAGTATTGGGTTGTTAGATTTGTTTGTAGCTTGAGCATTATCATTTAAATTAACACGGCAAGCAGTCATCCTCACATTTGCAGCTTTGGGATTTACGCGCGCTCGTGCCGAAGTATCCATTATACCTTCCAAGCGCTGTGCAACTTCTTCTACCTGCTGCTGACTTGACACAGCTTTATCCTGGGCTACAGCAACCAAAGTATAATTGCTTAGTAGAGAGGCGCCGAGTAACACAATACCCAAACCACAATTTTGGAAAATTTTTGTAACAGCCTTCATCGGTAATACTTATGTAAAAATATGGAATTAATACAACTATTCTAAATCAAGATTACCGAAGCATCTCAAACGTCTAAAAATATATCATCTGATGTGGCGCCGTAACCATATTCAAGTTAATCACTACGCTTGTAGTTCGTATGCCTGTGCTACTTTAAAAAGGAATATGCCATATTTTTAGATTATTTCCTGCGCTACCACCGCTAGCAACACTTTGCCCATCTGGACTAACGGCGATAGTATAAATAAAGCCAGAGTCTTTTTTTAAAGTACTAAGTTTTTTTCCAGTAACTGGATTCCATAGTTTGATAGTGTTGTCGTTACTACCACTAATTAAAATTTCATTTATATCTAAAGCTTGATTATATTTAGCACCAGATGCAAAGGCAACAGAATTAACTTTTTCGGTATGTCCTTCTATGGTACGGATTACTTCTCCTGTTAGCAAGTTCCATAGTTTAATAGTTTTATCTTTACTACCGCTAGCTAACATAACACCTCTGGCATCAAAGGCAATGGAGAGGACAATATCTGAATGTCCTTTAAGTGTGCGGATTTCTTGACCGTTTACTAAATTCCATAATTTAATAGTTTTATCCCAACTTGCACTAGCTAGTGTTGCACCATCGGGACTAAAAATAATGTTATCGACTGCTTGAGAATGTCCTTTTATTGTGCGAATTTCTTTTGCGTTTGCAACATCCCATATTTTGATAGTTTTGTCTAAGCTGCTACTAGCTAACTGTTTTCCATTAGGACTAAAAGCTACAGAGCTAACACCTTGCGTATGTCCTTTTAATGTGTTGATTAAATTTCCTGTTGCCACATCCCACAGTTTTATGGTTTTATCGGCGCCGGAACTTGCTAGTATTTTAGAGTTAGGACTAAAAGCTATAGACCAAATCCAATTGGTATGTCCTGTAAGGGTGCGAATTTCTTGCCCTGTGGCTGAATTCCATAATTTAATAGTTTTGTCATCACTCGCACTCGCTAGTATTTTACCATTAGGAGCAAATGCCACAGAATTTACATCACTTGAATGTCCACTTAAAGTTTTAGGCGCCAATTTGAATCTGTTTGCTTGCTCGTTTTGGTGAGGTTGAATATTTTGAGATTGTTTAGAATACCAACCAATACCTAAAGTTAACAAAGTTATTATACTATACAACAGTAGTTGATTCTTGAGTAGGTTATCTAGTTGAGTTCGGTGTGTTAACTTGGTTTGAAGAGGTTCATTAATCGAGGTGTGATTGGAAGTGTTGTGTGTTAAGTGCGCGTAAGCTTCTGAGGCAGATTGGTAGCGTTTTTGAATGTCAGCTACTAACAGCTTGTCTAAAAAGTTGCCTAATTCCTGGCTTGGTAATACACTCTTTACTATAAGATGGCGCCGCCAGTTGTTAGTCCAGCTAAAACCTTGTTCCATCCAAAGTTTAGATGGAGAAATGCCTGTTAGCAGGTAAAAGCAAGTTACACCTAAACTATATAAATCACTTGCTGGGTAAGTTTGCCCATGTTGTAATTGTTCTGGTGCGCTATAACCATGTGACCCAATAGCTGTACCAACTTTAGTCTGTACTGTTTCACTCAGTTGCTTCGAGGCGCCAAAATCGATAAGTACAAATTTTCCATCACTCGAACGGCGAATAATATTTTGTAATTTAATATCTCGGTGAATTACCCCACGCTCGTGAATATAACTTAATACAGGTAATAAATCTAACAACAGTTCTTGAACTTTACTTTCTCTGTAAATTCCTTGTATCTGTAGTTCTTTGAGCAAATTCATGCCATCAATATATTGTTGCACCAAGTATAAATAATTGTCTTCCTCAAAGTAAGCGTATAGCGAAGGTATTTGCGGATGTTCTCCTAACTGCTGTAGTTGGTTCGCTTCTTGTTTAAATAGCTCGATTGCTTTCTTGATAACCATTGGCTCTTGAGTTTTTGGCGCCAACTGCTTAACAACACACTTCTCATCTAACTTATCTACGTCGGAAGCTAGATAAGTTTTGCCAAAACCTCCCTCGTTAGATAGAACTTTAATAATACGATAATGACCCCGAAGTAAAGGTATCAAAGGTGTACCGCATTCCTGACAATGACTGGCACCATCAGGGTTCAAAGGATTTGAGCAATCGGGATTTAGGCAACAGAGCATACTGGTATTCGTGTCCAGCTTAAGTAATTATTCAGCCATACCTTACTAATTTAACAACCGGATTTTACTTAAACAATATTTACTACATTCTTGTAAATTATATAGCTAGAATCGCTATATAATACTTATACTTAAGTAATTGATTTCACAAGAATTATGATTATGCTGTAATTATTATTACACCTAATTTCATCAATGTAATTTTACCATCAAATTTTAAAATAAACCGTGAGGAGTAGAGTGATGGCAAACAAGAAGAATAAATATTATCCAAAAAATAATCAAGAAAAAATAAAGCTAATTTTAGCGAGTTGGATAAGCAGCAGTGTATTAGTATTAAGTAATGGCTTGTCTCTCGCAGCATCAGCAAAGTCTTTAACCGTAAATTCAGTAAGTCCAAATTCCCGAAGTATAAATTCTCTGGACACAAACTCTTCAAATCCAACAAATTCTAACTCAAAACAATTTTTACTCGCTAAACCACCAGATGAGAGACAACCAGAAGCAGTAGAACAAGGTATTGAAAAAATTCCGACATCTGAAATACCGCAACAACGAGAACCCAAACAGCCAATAAAATCTCCTTTACCTCCTACACCATCACCCGTAACTTCAACACCCGACCCCGAACCAACACCTACTACAACTCCAACACAAACGGCGCCGACTCCACAACCTGACGTAACCCCTACTACAGCACCGCAACCTCAAGCAGATGTAACTCCTACAACACCACCTCGACAAACGGCACCACAACCTAAACCAGTGCAACGTCGTCAAACACCGCAACCAAATGTAACTCCTACAACACCACCAAGACAAACGGCGCCACAACCTAAACCAGTGCAACGTCGTCAAACACCGCAACCCGATCTAACTCCTACAACACCTCGACAAACGGCGCCACAACCTAAACCAGTGCAACGTCGTCAAACACCGCAACCAAATGTAACTCCTACAACACCTCGACAAACGGCGCCACAACCTATACCAGTGCAACGTCGTCAAACACCGCAACCAAATGTAACTCCTACGACACCGAGACAAGCGGCGCCACAACCACAGCGTCAATCTACACCTGTACCTCAACGAATAGAATCAATACCTTCTGAAAATATTGAATCTAATAAAATACCTCAAAGACAGAGAAATCAGCAGCAAAGAACAAAATCACCTATTTCTTCGTCTGGTAATTATAGAAATATTAACTTTGTAGATGTAGAAATTGGAGTTTTAAAAAGAGGTGATTTCCAGTCACAAGGTAGGTATTTTCATTTCTACCAATTTGAGGGTACAGAAAATCAACTTATTGAAGTTAGATTGACTGGAAGTATAGATAAGCGTCGTTCCAATAACTTGAGTTTAGACCCCGTTATGTTTTTACTAGACTCAAATAATCGAGTTATTTTAACTAGAGGTAGCAACGAATTAAGTAATGGGCAAGCTAGTGGAAGGGTTAAAAGTGCATTTGCATTCGTTCGACTTCCTGCTACAGGTAAATATACAATTGCAGTAACTAGTCGTAACCCACGAGATAGTGGTCGTTATAGTTTGGCTTTACGGAACGACAGAGCTAGTTATGCTTTAGATAAATCTGGTGTGCTGACTACGCAAAGTTCTACTATTAGAAGAAATGGCAGTCCTTATAGTGTTTCTAAGTTTCAAGGTAGAAGAGACCAGCTTGTAAGTATACGTGCAGATAGTGTTTTTGAAGATTTTTCTCCTTATGTTGTACTTTTAAATTCTAGAGGGGAGGTTGTTGCAAGGGATAATGATAAAGATGGTAGATACAGTGCTTTAATTGACCGGGTTAGATTGCCTCAAGATGATATTTATTATGTGGTAGTTATTTCTGCTATTGCGCGTGAGAGGGGAACGTATAGACTAACTGTTTTTTAATTATGGTGTTGGCGTTGGGTTCCGTTCCTCTACCCAACCTACATATTACAATACAGCCTGGTTTTCAAGGTGAAACCAGGCTTACTGAAACATTAGACGAAAGCATCCTCCGTGACCTACAAGCGTTGGCAATTTTAAACTTTCGATACTTTTTTAGTAGGTGGCTTTAAAAATATCCACGCAACAAAGAAAGTTGCTGCTGTAAATAATTGCGTCAAGTCTAATGCAGATAAATAGCCATCGGAAAATGAAGCAATGCTTCTATCGGTTATGCCGAACACCCAAGACGATACACCAAAAAGCCATATCCCATTCTTAAGGTTTCCTACAAATTCATTCGAGTCGCTCGATTGCTGATTATTCATAATTTCCTATTTTTTCGTATAAGTTGGCAAAATCGCACTATTTAGACTCAATTGATAAAATTAATCTCCTTAACATAAATCAATACGTTTGTTGCCAAGTATGTACTTATATTAATAAATATTTTACTTACTTGACATCACTACCCCCAGGTACATGTGGATTTATTCCCGGCTATGCCTTTGGGATAGTTTATTGTTCGCACGAATAGGCGCCAAAGCAATTTATCTAGGCTACATAAGGCTTTTCACCTTTACAGCCAAGCTGAAACCCAGAGTCGGAGTAATTTGTATACTGCACCCAGGTAGTACTTTTTTGATGCCATTGTAATCACTGGTACTCTGACTTGGTGTTACCAATGTAACAATTTTCGTAACAAATCTTAAGAAACTGGAAAGAAACCGGGTTTCTATAGGAAATTGTTATTTTCATTACAAGTCTTTGGAAAGAAACCCGGTTTCTATGGGAACTTTGAAAAGAAACCGGGTTTCTATAACTTTAGGTTATGTCTTTAGATACTGATTGTGTGGCGCCTGGGTTTGTAAAAGTAGAATTGAACGGCGCCACTCAATCACAGAACCTGATTATGACTGCAACTCAAATCAAAATTCCGACACAGGAGGCGAGACGTAAGGATATTACGCCACAATTAGGATTGGTTTGTATTACGTTCTCCAAAGATGTACGTTTTAAGACAATTACGCGCACACGTTATTTACAGCTAACAGAGAATTTAAAAGTACGTACTCTTGAAGAGCTTTATCGTGAGAACTTACGGCGCCTGCATATTGGATTAGAGTATTGTCATAAGCGTGGGATAAAACTTTATCGTATGTCTTCAGGGTTATTCCCACTTAGTGACTGGGAAGATAATATTGGTGCCACTATATTAGAGAATATGGGCACCGAGTTAGCGCGGGTTGGACAAAAAGCTACAAAATTGGGTGTAAGAGTCGTGTTGCATCCCGACCAATTTGTTGTGTTAAGTTCAGATTCACCGTTAATTGTTGAATCAAGCATCAAAATCTTAACAGGACACGCGCATACTTTCGATTTAATGGGTTTACCTCAGTCACCTTGGGCATTAATGAATATTCACGGTGGAAAATCGCAGCGTACAGATAATTTAGTTAATGTAGTCTCGCAGTTACCTGACAATATAAAAAATAGATTGACGTTTGAAAACGACGAACACGCTTATAGTAGCAGTGAGATATTAGAAGTGTGTCAACGTACTGGAGTGCCAATGGTGTTTGACGCGCACCACCATGTATGTCACGAAAATTTAGATTCGTATGATGACCCTAGCGTTACAGAAATGTTTTATGCTGCACGTGAAACTTGGGAAAATCCAGATTGGCAATTAGTACATATTTCTAACGGAGAAGAAGCGTTTAAAGATAGAAAGCATAGTGATTTAATTAATTCTATGCCCGAAGTGTACCGAGAGGCGCCTTGGATTGAGGTTGAAGCCAAGCAAAAAGAAGACGCAATTCAAAATCTGCGCGAGTGGTGGATTGACGTAGATTAGGCGTGCAACTCCGAAGGGATTGCTAAATATATTTGCGGCTGTCATACTTGTACAAGTTATTGTACAAGTATGAAACAAATGAAAGTTGTGTCTTTTAGCGAAGCGAGAAATAATCTCAAGGATGTTTTAGACCGAGTAGTGGAAGATGCAGACTATACGATTATCACCAGAAGAGATGCGGCGGATACTGTGGTGATGTCTCTAGATGTATTTAATAGTATGTTAGAGACGGTACATTTACTTAAATCTCCCGCTAATGCTGCCCATTTAGAGCGTTCTATTGCTCAGTTCAAGCAAGGGAAAGTAGTGGAGCGAGATTTGTTGGATGAGTAGAAAGTTAGCGTGGACTTCGGAAGCTTGGAAAGATTATTTATATTGGCAAGGACAGAATAAGAAGACTTTGAAACGAATTAACAAGCTGATTGAGGCAACCATGCGACTACCGTTTGAGGGAATCGGAAGATCAGAAGCACTCTTGGAGAATTTGGCTGGTTTTTGGTCGCGGCGAATTGATGATACGAATCGGTTAGTTTATGCGGTGGATGATGAGTATGTAACGATTATTGCTTGTCGATACCACTATTCTGAGTAACATACTCATCATCAATTGAAGTGCGAATGAAGAACATACAACCACCTATTGTATGAGGAGTATAGCTGGAACCTGGTTCACAGCGGATGTAGTCGAAGGCGCCATAAACTTTATTATCAACTACCAAATCACCTTCTAACATAAAAATTTCCTCTCCTTCTGCATGACCGTGCAAAGGATAACAAACACCGCTTTGCGCGCGTAATATTCCAACAACTTCGCGTTTGGTGTTATCTATATTTAAATTCGCAATTTCTACACCTGGGATGGAATAAGGTTGCCATTCCAAATCTTGAAAGCGTATTGCTGTTAAAAATTTCTCGGTATTTTCTGGCTGTGGGGGTTGAGATGGTGGCGCCAGTTGTAAGCGAGCGAATAGTCGGTCTTTTAAATCTGGAGCCATTGGTGCAACGGGTGCGCTATAAGGAATTGCCGTTGCGGCTGTTTGGTAATAAGCTAGTTCTTCGGCTAGTTCTGGAGATTGTTGAATTTCTCGCTCGACCCAAACCCGCTTTGAGTCGGCTAGTAAATCTAGTACATATAGTGGAACTAGTTCGCAGAAACAGTTATTTTCAATAGCCATTGGAAGTTTAGTTTGAGTGTACGGGTGTTATTCAAGTGCCGATTTTAACTTATTTAAGCCTAACCGAATTCTGGTTTTAACGGTTCCCAAAGAGATACCGGTTTGAACAGAAATTTGGCTATGGCTTAGACCATGATAATAAGCTAGCTCAATTACTTGACGCTGCTCAGAAGGTAGAAGTCGTAGCGCATCACTAACGCGCAAGCGCCGCGAGTAAATTGCTACATTCTCTGTTGGGTCTATAGTTGTCGATGTTTCAATTTCTAAAAGTTTTGTTAAAACAGGGGATGAGAATTGATTTCGCTGGAGTTTGCGAAGTTTATCTAAAATCCGACTGCGGGCTAGCATAAAAACCCAAGTATCGACTCTACCTTTAGTAGTATCATAACGTTCAGCGATTCGCCATACTTGAGAAAAAACATCTAGTACAACTTCTTCGCTTTCCTCTACTGATTTCAAACTGCTAAAGGCAACCGAATAAATAATTTTCGCATAGCGATTATACAGTTCAGACAAAGCAGTCTGGTCATGCTTGGCGATTTTACTTAGCAGCGCATCATCGGATACAGGTCGGCAATCCATTTACAGGCTTTGTTTATTTTATCTGACTACTAAGTATACCAAGTGTTTACTTCTCTAATCAAATTTTTATTTCAAAAATTGATTTACATAAATAAGTTAAATACGAATATATATCTAGATACTGTGTAATTTTTATTTCGTTTCATCTTTAAAATCGGTTGCTACATTTGTACTGTACTAATGAAGCAGAAAAGCTGGTTTACCATATCTCCAGACGCCATTACCCCCCAAGCTAATGGTAATGTTAATGGCGCCATACATCCCGCAATGAACTAATAGCTTTGACACACTCAAGGGGAGTTGGCGTCGGCGGATGTTACCAGCAGTTAATATTGTGATAGAACAAGCGTTATATAAAGGTGCCGTTTGTCAAAGTGAACGCTCTAATTTTCAGTACTGATTAACAAAGATGCTTTTTCCTCCAACACCGATGCCTGTATAGTTCTTGCCTTAGAAATTACTCGACAGTGCTTAATTAGTTGGTAATGAGGATTTTTGCCTCTTTCAACAATCGCTTGTAACAAATTTTCTGCTGATTTATCCCACTCACCTTTGTGAGCCGCACTAAATAAAGCATCCACAACAGATTTATGCGCTTTCTTACGAGTTCCAATTTTATCAATATGATTGTAAGAAATTTGAGGTAATTCTTTGCTTAATTCGTTTTGCAATTTCGTAGAAATTAGAGTTGCTTTAAGAGGTATATTTAATAATTGTCCAAAGCACAAAGCCATTTTATCTATAGATGAATTTAAATTAGTCCAAAATATTACAGGTATTATCGATTGGGGTGATATTACCAAAGGGGATATTGCCACCGATTTAGCTGCGATTTGGATGTTGTTTTCTAGGGCGAGTGCGCGCGAACAAGTAATTAAAGAATATGGAGATATTTCTGAAGCCACGCTGCAACGAGCCAAGGGATGGGCGATACTTTTTGGTGTTCTTTTGTTAGATACAGGATTAATCGATAATCCTCGCAATGCAGTAATGGGGGAGAGGGTATTTTGTCGTCTTTTGGAAGATGGGGAATAGCAAAGGTAGAGGGGCAGAAATATTCCTAGTTTTGAGCGGAAACATCAAACTTTTAAAGCCTCTCTCCTACGAGGGGAGAGGTTTGGAGAGAGGTTTTTACATCTGTCGAACTCAGGTTAATACTATTTAACTATTTCACTATAAGAAGTTTTAGTATTTCTTGTTGGGTTAGGCTTTAACTGAGTTGGTTGGTCTTTAACAGCTCCCCACTTTTGTACAAAACTCTGCAACAGATTATCTTGCTGAGTACGGAAATACTCTAGGTTTTTTCCTGAAGCATCTTTCTTTTCGTTGAGACTAGCGAGTTTTCCTTCTGGTTTAGGAAATCCTTGTGCTGCCAACGATTTTATATATTGCTGAATTTGGGTATTAGTCGCTCTGTCAACTTTTTTTGCAGCATCAGACTGAGTTGCTTGAGGTGCAGCAGATAATTGACTAATCGAACATCCACTCATCAATGCTAGGAGCATATAAGAAGTGAGAGCATAGCTTTTATTTAATATAATTTTCATTTACTTTAAATATAATTTGTTACAATTGCGGCACGGATTGCTATATATCTCATTTGATTGAGAACCGCTATGTATTAATAGGTGTAAGCAAAGTAAACTTATGCAATTTTGGGATTATTATAGGCGCCAAACGCACCAAACAGTTATGTGTTAAGCCATTTTTTGATTTTGGGAACTTTTTTTTTCAAAAAGAGTGAAGTGC
This sequence comes from Calothrix sp. FI2-JRJ7, assembly GCA_019359675.1. GTDB lineage: Bacteria > Cyanobacteriota > Cyanobacteriia > Cyanobacteriales > Nostocaceae > Dulcicalothrix. The sequence goes on along the minus strand of JAHHGX010000065.1, from coordinate 485,447 downwards.
TTAACGGAGCGTGAAGCGTTAGGTGTAGAATTTAAAAATGCGTTTGTACAAGTGGATTTTGAGGAAATAGAAGAATTTAAAGAAATTGCTCTCGAATGGCACCAGCTTGAGCAAAAAAAGAAAAACATCAAAGCTACAGCCTGATAATTAGAAAAATTGTAAAAATGTTCATGTAGAGACTAAGCATGTTTAGTCTCTACAGGTGTTTGATTATATCTCATTGCCTCTAAACATTCGCGCCAACACGCTCATGTAAGGGCTTTCTGTGCTTTTCTTCCTGTCTCTTCCGACGTTCCTGGTCAGCTTTTGTCTCAGGAATAAGCTTTTCTAAGAGGCGAGCAATCATAGGTAAGAAACCAATTACAATGACAACACCCAAAATATTAAACAGCATTTGGGCATTAGCAACTTGTCTTCCTACTCCTGCTCCACCAGAGATTGCTTGAGCTAGTTGGACGAGTTGAGGCGCAAAAAGAATTCCGACAGTGACACTGAACAGATTAAACAGAAGGTGAAAAACACCTGTTCGTAAAGCTGCCCTTCCGCGACCAATAGTAGCTAGTAGGGTATCAGCACAAGTGCCAATCTCCGCGCCTAACATAATTGCTACCCCCGCAGGCAGAGCAATTAAGCCAGAACTTGCTAGGGTAACTACAATCGCAACCGTTGCAGAAGAAGATTGAATGATGACGGTAAAAATGGCGCCCACTAAAGCACCCAGAATAGGATTATTGCCCAAAGTTTTCATCCAACTAATGAACGGCTGATAGTTTCGGAAAGGCTTCATCGCTTCGTCAATTGCCTCTAGCCCATAGAACATTAGCCCAAATCCTAAGATAATAAGACCGATGGTTTTGAGACGATGTGTTTTTCCTACAAAAAACAGCAACATCCCACTAAACATCAAGATGGGAACGTACAATTCAATATTAAGAGAGATAATTTGCGCCCCAACTGCTGTACCAATGTTGGAGCCTAGTACTACACCAAGAGATTGCACAAAATTTAGTATCCCAGCACTTACCATCGCAATCACCATGATAATTGTCACTGAAGAGGACTCTAGCAGCGTTGTTGCCACTGCTCCAGTTAACACACCAGCAAAGCGATTTGTAGTGAATTTGCTTAGAAGACTTTTCATGCGCTCTGTGCCTAAATCTTCTAGCCCTTCAGCCAGACGGGTGACACCAAAGATAAACAGTACCAAACCTGCCAAGGCGCCCATCGCCATTTGAAAGAAGTCAAGGACACCATCTTCCTCTTTCTTCGTGTCTTTTTTTTCTGAGTCTCCAGGTGGAGGTGGAGTTTGAGCAATTTCAAATTGTACAGTTGATGTACCAAGAGGCGCCTTCGCTTGGACAACACTAATCTCCTCAGTAAGTGAGCCGATTATTGGTAGGCGCCCTAACACAGAGGGATAGAAAACTAACGTAATTACAAAGAAAGCAATACTCAAATACGTAAAAAACTTTCTATTGAGCCTTGTTAAAAAAAACATATTAACTCCTTGGGATTCCTACGTTTTTATTCTGCAAGTACCACTTTAAGACTTTTATGAACAGGCCTTTTACTACAATAGTTATATTTACATAGTTAAACTTTGATTAATCAAAGGTTATGTTGTATTCAGAAACCGGGTTTCTTTATTGATAAATTGTGATCAAAAGAAGGATTTTGCGTAGAAACCCGGTTTCTTTCCGTAATTGCAAAAGTCCAGATTGTAGCTATGTGATAGCGCAATAGTAAATACAAACTCTTATTAAAATATTACGAATACGAAGTATATATGCCTACTTTACCACACTTTAACTTGCACAATCCCCTGACTACTAACAATGTAGACCATACAAAGCACGAGTATCAATACAACTATACGCGCATTCCACCTTTAGCGATGGTTGATACCCTTCCTGCAAAGGAAGACTTTTCCATAGCTTGGTATCGTCTGTTAGTTAAGCAATTAAAAATTATTTTCGTCAACACCTTAATTACTAACCGAGGTAATCGCGGTTCTAAGTCATTGCGTGATGATATTAGAAATTTTATTTTTGAGTCAGTACGCGAAGAAGCACTTCCAACTCAGCTTAATATCTTGGGTCGAGTTCTACAAATTGCACCTCAGTTGCTGCTTGCTAGGATGTCCAAAGATTACCACGAAGTTGACGAGTTGTTGCTTTCGGTTATTAAAGACTGTGGACTCTCTATTTTTAGAGACTTGTTAGGTCGCATTAATACCCGTTTAGAAAGGGGACATCCCACCGGACATGTAAGTAGTCTTAACGATTACAGTAAATTATTACCAGTACTTGATATACCTCAATTTGCTAATACTTTCCTTGAAGATGAAAGCTTTGCCTACATGCAGGTAGCTGGCTTTAACCCGCTAATGATTGAACGAGTATCTAGTTTTAGCGCCAACTTTCCCATCGAAGATTCTCATTATCAGGCAGTAATGGGAAGTGACGATTCATTGGAAGTAGCGCTCAAGGAAGGAAGACTTTATTTAGCTGACTATAAAATTTTAGACAATGCAGTCAATAGTACTTATTCAAGATATCAAAAGTACCTTTATGCTCCCATAGCGCTTTTTGCTGTTCCTAAAGCTGCAAATTCCAATCGCTCACTGCAAGCAGTAGCTATTCAATGCGGTCAAAATCCAGGCGCCCATCCAATTATTACACCCAAGTCTAATAAATATGCCTGGTTATTTGCCAGAACAATTGTTACTATAGCAGACGCCAATTACCACGAAGCAGTTAGTCATCTTGGGCGAACTCACTTATTTGTCGGTGCTTTTGTCCTAGCGACGAGACGGCAACTTCCAGATAATCATCCCCTAAGCATACTTTTGCGTCCGCATTTTGAAGGCACTTTAGCAATTAACGATGCTGCTCAACGACTTTTAATTGCACCCGGTGGTGCAGTCGATCAATTACTCGGTTCAACTATTGATAACTCACGGGTTTTAGTAGCACTTGGGTTACGAAGCTATGGTTTTAATGGCGCCATGTTACCGAAACAACTCAAGCAACGAGGAGTAGATGACCCCAACTTACTGCCTGTTTATCCTTATCGAGATGATGCACTCTTAATTTGGAATGCCATTCATCAATGGGTATCTGATTACTTAAGCCTTTACTACTCAACAAATCAAGACGTTCAAAATGATACAGCCCTTCAAGCATGGGCAACAGAAGTTCAAGCTTTTGATGGGGGACGTGTACCAGATTTTGGTGAGAATGGTAGTATCCAAACGCTTAATTACTTAATAGATGCTGCGACGCTGATTATTTTTACCGCAACTGCACAACATGGCGCCGTCAACTATCCACAAAAAGATTTGATGAGTTATGCACCTGCGGCGCCGCTAGCAGGTTATATGCCAGCTTCGACACTAAAAGGTGAGGTTACAGAACAAGACTATCTGAATTTACTACCACCTCTAGAACAAGCTCAAAGACAACTAAACGTACTGACTTTACTTGGTTCTATTTATTACAAAAATCTGGGTAATTATTCACCAGGACACTTTCCAGCACAGGTAACACCATTGTTGGATAAGTTCCATCAAAATCTTATCCAAATTGAAGAAATTATCAATGACCGTAATTTGCACCGTCCAACTTACGAATATTTGCTCCCTTCTCGAATTCCTCAAAGCATAAATATTTAGTATAAACATTTAAATCTACAACACTTGGTAAATATTATGGAACCAAAAAAAATACTTAAAGCACACGACCGTCAACTTTGGCTTTCACGTATTATCGCCAAAGTTGGTTATAATAGCCCTGTTGGTAAACTTCTACGCTTATGGGTTTATTACACAGATGGCTTACTTATACTTAGAGCATGGACAGATGTTCTCAACGTCCGCAAGCAAAATATTGGCGACAAATTTTACGCAGTAGACCAAGCAATAATGCACGCTTCTCATGCTGATGTAAAACAATTAATGCAAACAGAACCTCAATGGCGAGGAAATGATTTAGGCATTATTAGAATATTAGCTCCTAGTTACATGCTTGGCAATCCTTTAACATTGGGAATGAACGGTTTGGAACATACAGGAAGTCGTGCTGTAATATTACAAGCCTTACCAAACCCAATTGAAAAAGCAGATGTATTAGCGCATTTAGTCGATAAAGTTTTGGCAGACGCTGCAACAGAAGGTAAATTGCATGTTGGAGAGGACTTGCCCAGAATGATGGTTTGGATTCTGCACAAACTTGTTTTTGATATATCATTATCAAAAGAAGAAACTATCGCATCAGCAGGGTATGTTAAAGGATTGCCTCTTTCATCTTTTCCCAATTTTATTAGTAAAACACTCCTTGCTTTTAAAACTAGACCAATCATCCAACATCGTAAGCGCTTAATAGAGAAATACAAACAATCACCTAAATGGAAAGCTTATCTTGAAACAGGCGCCGAATACCAATTAAACGAACACCAAATAGCCAACAGTCTTTTTGATACAATTCACATTGCTGGAACAGCAGGTACAAGCGCACTACTAGGGTCTGTAATAGGGGTTTTATGTTTAGATAAGACCCTAAGAAATAATGTAATATCAGAAGTTAACGCTGTTTGGAATGGAGAGCAAACACCAGAAGGAAGTGCGTTAGAACAATTAGCAATTGTCGATAAAGTCATTCTAGAAACTGCGCGCTTCTATCCACCAGTAAGATTTGTTAGTCAACTAGCAAAACAACCAGGTGAAGTTACAATTGGTAGCCAAAAATGCCCATTTCAAAAAGGTACACGACTACTTGGCTCAATCTTCACAGCAAATCACGACCCGAAAAAATACGAAAATCCAGATAGCTTCAACATAGAGCGCGACTTTTCAGATATTTTATCTTGGAACGGTAGCGAACATGAGCGCGTGTGTCCCGGTAGGTCTTTATCGGTTGGTATAATCAAGATGTTTTGTTTATACCTGTTCAAGAAATATCACTGGGAATCTTTTACAGAAGTTAAATGGGATTTTCAAAAAGTAACCGCAGTTACCCCAAATAACTTAATTTTACAAGGTTTTACTCAACAACACGAATAATACCTGTACGGGCGGGTTAAGTCACATCCTAGTTAACAACGAAAAATTCATCTAAACCCGCCCCCCTACCTCTTATATATTTGAAATAATGACAACAATCGAAACACGACAACTAACAGATATTGCAACCTGGATGGTTCCAATTAGACCAACTGACTTACCAACCGTTCTAAAAGGTGTATACTTCATGGACGGCAACCCCCTTCCAGACCATTGCATTACCATGCACAACCTAGAATGGGACGAAAAGAACCTAGTTTTATTTTTACCCGTCTCTGCTCCGCTCCAATGGACATTTCATAAATCAATTCCTGGATGGATATTACTTATTGGCGCCCAATTATCGCGATTTACCTATAAAATTCAATTTGAAGACAACACACTACAACGCGCGCAAATTACACCTTTATGGTTTGGAATACCAATACCAAAATGGCTCGTAAATGCCACAATGTACCAAGATACAAACAGTAACAACGGAGATACATGGCAGCGAAAGAACCTATGGTTCGGTGGGACTGTTCGTATTGGCGAGTATACACTTCGTAGAGTCGTTGATGACCAGGGATGTTACACAAACGCATTCCAAGATATGCTCACCAAAGTTAAAAGTGACTGCTTAGTTATTGTTTAATTTTTTGCATAACGACGGTAGTATTTTATGTCAATGATTTTGATGGTAAAGATTATTACCTTCGAGGTAATGGTCTTTGCAGAGCCTGCACGAGACGATTAAATTCTCGTTCGGCACGGACAGGATGAGCTAAGTCTAATATTGTTAACATACTAATGCGTGTGGGTAATTTATTTTCTTCAATAGGTGCTAATTTTAAGGGTAGTAATCGATAGGTACCTTCTTGAATGCCCATAGTTTGCCCTAGTACATTCTCGAAATTAGCCATGTTGTCTATTAAATATGCTTCTGAAAGTACGATAATAGTACGCCTAGACTGATTAATTGCAGACTCGATGTTCTCTACACGGGCTACGCCAGGTACTTCAACATCTCCGGAAACTGCAATTCGTAAACCAGCACTTTCTAATCGAGGCAATAAAGTATTCCAGACCCAAGTCGTATCTGGCTCTTTATCGCTGTAGCTAATATAGGTGTCATAACAAAAATTATCCTCAATCGACGCTTGAGGAGTAGTCGAACTTGGCTCTTGCTGATTTATCGTTGGATTGATTTTTAGTATAGGTGTTTCATCTTCTTTTAAACCAATTAGTTGAGAGCAACCTAGTCTGAAAGCAAACTCTATGTCTTCTCCGGCGCCTAAAGCATCGTAAAAAGCTACAGCAAAATTTATAGCTGCCTTATCCCCAATCTTGCGACTCATACCAATAACATATTTGACGTGGTGGCTTATTTCCGACGCTTGTAACTCTGAGTAGCAAGAATTTAGTAATACACACTCAACTCCCTTTTCTGCAAATAGTTTAAAAGTACGAGAAAGTGCTTCTGTGCCCATAAATGCGGGTTGACCATTCTCATCTTCTAAAACAATGCCATCTTCTTGTGTACTATGACCACTGAAGTGAACTATTCGAGGTGATAAATCTAGAATTGCGCGGTACAAATCTTTCTCTCGCACTGCCCATCTCTGTTCTAACCTGAATTGGTCGCGCTTTTTTGCTCTTTGTAAGCCATTATGAATTTCTCGAACCTCCTCATCTAGTCGCAATCGAGAAGTAGCTATCGGGTTGGCAGCCAGTATCAAAATTCTTTTAATAAACATGTTGGGACTCATTTTAGAACAAAAAGTAGTACGCTGAAGTGTGGTGATTGTAAAAAAACTTTACCAATTTTTAAGTGTTTTTTTCTCAAAAATGCATAACTTGATCTCGTTCACACCTAGTAATAACACATAAGGTCAAGTTCTTCAGCTTTTTCCTTTGCCCTGCAAATCAAGTCAGGCTTAAAACAAGTACAGCAAAAGGATTTTGTAAATGCCTAAGTAATTTTGCGGAATCTGGCCAACATGTAGTGATTAATTAATTGTGAATTTCAGGAGTAAGGATATATCCATGCAAAGCTCAGTGAAATCAAAGGATTATGAAAATTTTACATTTGATGCGTTTATTAGCTACAGTAGCCGCGACCGTGACTGGGTTAACGACAAATTGCTAACTGCCCTGGAAACTGGCGGGTTGAAGGCTTGCATAGATTATCGTGATTTTGAAATCGGGGTTCCAACCTTGACGAATATTGAGCAAGCTGTTGAAAAAAGTCGCAAAACTCTACTTGTACTAACTCCATCATGGTTAAACAGCCAATGGACTAATTTTGAAACGTTGCTCGTACAAACTAGTGACCCTGCTGCACAAGCACGACGTATTCTACCGTTAATGGTCATCAAGACAGAATTACCCAAACGTCTAGAAATGTTGACATATCTCGACTTGACAGACCCAGGTGAGTTTGATTTGCAACTGAGACGGTTAATAAACAACATTAATAATACTTGTGGAGTGCAAGAAATTTCGCGCCAAGAATCAGACGTTAGACCAACCTCTACAAAAGCATCCAATCGAGCATATGACATTGGTGGAGATTTTAACTACCTTCAAGGTTTAGCAGTAATGAAGAAGCAACTCTTGACTGTTGATATTGATACTCGGTTAGCATTTGAGAGTTTAAACGCGAGGTTACAGGAAAATATTCGTGACGAGAAGTTGTTTGGCTCATCAGAAACTGTCCGTAATGAACGCAACCGTATTGTTTACCAGTTAAATCGCTTTGGGTTGATTCATTTGGATAACACTTTTAATGAAATGTGTGGCGCCTAAAAAGTAAAATTAAAAAGAGGTTGAATATGTCCTCGCAAAAATTATTTGCTATCCAGAATCAATTACAGGGTGTTGCTGCCAAGCTTGGGCAGACAATTGAGGCAATCAATACTGAGCGACTTATTTCAGATTCGCATTTTCAGAATGCTGTTGCTGTATGTGGTATGATTGGTCGTGGAAAATCTTCTTTTATGAATGCAATTCTTGCCAATAACCTTCTACCTGTTGATGTTGCTCCAAACATATCAGCGTTGAGGCAGTACCATATACAGTTAACTAATACAACGCCATTTTTAATTCGAGCGCATTTTAAAAACGGCGCTGTCGAAAATGTAGAACCACAAGCTATTGATAAGCTTGAGTTAGAAGCGTGTGACACCAAACTTGAGTTTATCGAAATTCAGGCGCCATTTTCTATACTTCCTCAAGGTTTTCGATTAATAGAAACACCGAGCATTGGCAGTGTTGATTTTGACACCCGAACTAAATTAATTCTTGAACAAGTTTTCAATGTGATTTTGTTAGTTGATGTTAATTTAAGTTTAAGTAAGCGGGAGATAGAGTTTCTTCAATCACTACCAAGAAACATTCGTTACATCATTGTTGCTGCAAATAAGGTTGATATTACTGATACCTCTTCTCAATCAGAACAAGTTAAGCGAATCATAGACCAAATCAAAATTTTAGAGTTAGATATACCAGTCGATGTATTCAAAATATCCCTGACTAATAGGACTAATTCTCAGTTAACCGTTGATTGGGAAAAGTTAATACAAAAAATAGTACAATTGGCTGAGGCGCCTATAACAGCAACGAAAGAAGAGGATGGCAATGATAAAAATATCATCAAATTGCAAGCGACTCGATTGCTTGAATCTGCTGAAAATTTGCTTTTTAAATTGCGGGCAAAACAAATTAACGTAGTAAAAAGAACATTAAATGATAACAATGTAAGTAAGATTGATGAACTAAAACGCACACAAAAGTTAATTCAAGACGTTATTCAAGACCAGGAACGAGATATTTTAAAGACACTTCAAGATAGCTTAGAAGCTATAACATTCCAGATTGAAAAAGACATTCGCGCGCATCGTAAAAAAGCTCAATCGATCAAATCTGACTTGCAAAGCTGGTTGGAACATGAGCAACAGCGGATAAAGCAACGTTTGGAACGCCATTTCAGAAGTATTCTCGATGATACCAACCACGCTGTTGGTAAAAGGCATAGTTTGAACGTTGAACTGGAAGAAATTCGCGTCAGTGCAGTTGAAGAAATGAATGTCCCTTCACAAACTAAATCTTTATTCACAGAATATAGACATTTCTCTAGTGTTAGTGCAGGAACAGTTAGCGCAGTAGCATCATGGCTACTTTTAGGTGGACGTATACTGATCTCATTCACAGTTGGAGGCGCCGTTGCTGTAGGTGCTTGGTTGCTTGCTGATAATTTGCTGACATCCAGTTCGCGTGACGTAATCCCAAACCTTGCAGACGCAATTGTACCTGAATTTGAACGTAATGTACGTCATAATACGAACCGTCTTTCCAAGCTAGTTGGAAGTGCATTTACGGAAGCAATAAACAATGCTCAAACTTCATCATCTTCATTTAGTCCAGAAGATGATTTAGCGCGCGATGAACTCACCAAAATAATTTCACAACTCCAAGAAATTATTAAATAGTCTACTTTCAATGAGCGCAAACTTAACGACGAATTACAAAGGAGAAAAAATAATGGCGGTCAGTAATTATACATCGATTCAACTCTTTAAAGATACACGCGCGCAACTTGGCACTATCCTTCAACAACTCGCAGCAGTTGCAGAACAGCGTGGTGATGAAATTATTGATAACCAAAGTGCCGCAGCTAAGATAGCCAATAGAAGTGGCGACTTTCGGCGTTTATTGGCAGACATGCTCAAGGAACGTTCCCAAAGCGTCTTACAAAAAACCGCTTTTAGGTTGGCAGTTATAGGAGAATTCAACTCTGGTAAAAGTACTTTAATTAATGCTTTGCTAGGATATCCCATTTTATCGACGAGCTATAAACCGAAGACTGCTGCCAAAACTATTCTGCGCTATGGACAAAAAGACGCTTTCCGGGTTACTTACAACGAACGGTACGCTGCTAAGAATACTGATATAATTTATACAAACAATCTTGCCAAGGACATTGAAGAAGTCACGAGTGACGATGCTAATGTTTTAATCAAAGGCAAAAGCGAATCTGTGGCAGCGCAAATTAAGCAAGTTGAAGTATGGTGCAGGTCTGAATTTTTAGACCGTGATGAGACAGAAATTGTCGATACTCCTGGACTAGGGTCGGTTTTTGAGGAACACAAAACCGTAACCTACAACCTAATTCCGGAAATGGATGCCACGCTAATTCTATTTCCTTGCGACCCAGGTTTAGGTGAGAAGGAGGTGGATTTACTCAATTTCATTCGTCAGTATATTAACCAGTTACTCTTTGTGATGACAAAGACTGACCGCTTACAACCCCACGAGCGAGATGAGATGTTAAGCTTTTCCAAAGATGCCATTGAAAACATCATTAAAATTCCAGTAGACCGTGTTTATGGTGTGTCAGCACAACGTAAGATTGAGGGATATACAGATGAAAGTGGTTTTAACGTATTTCTGGAAAGGTTAGAGTCCTTCCTTGTTGGTTCGAGTGGTGTCGCGCGGTTAGAAATTCCATTTACTGTTGCACAAACGCAGTGTGAAAACCTGATCAAAAATACCCAGCTTGATATTCAACGTATTGATAATGATGTAGAGTCATTGCGTGAAGAGTTGAAACGACTTGAAGAAGTCCAACAAGAGGTCGAGAAAAGTAAACAAAATCTATTTAATATAATTCAAAAGCAAATGGGAATTATGGCGATTAATGCGCTAGATGGAATTGACTATTTGCCTTTGCGAATTGAAAAAGCTGTAAACAAAGCCCTTGATGAATTTAATAAGGAATCGCTTAAAAAGGCGGATATTAAAATCCAGTCTATTATCAATGACACAGTAGAAGAGTGGGTTAAGACAAAAAATGAGAGTTTTATTATTCAAACCCAAGCGCTTCAAGACATTGTGGAGAATGAACTTAAAAAGTATGTTCAACTCATCGACGATACAACACGTTTGCAGTTTTCTGATCGCCAAGCTGATAATCTCAACGCCCTGGATACATCGATAGTAGCAAATGGACGCGGCGCCCGTTTAGTTTTAAACACTGCGAAAAAGGCGGGTGGCGCCTTAACAGTTGGAGTTGGAGCGGCAGCTCTTAGTTATTATGCAGTGGGTTCGGCGGCGATACCTACACTGCTTCCTATACTAGCTACAGCATGGTCATTGATGTGGGCTTTTCCTGTTCTATTACTGCTTCCGGCTTTAATTCCAGTAGTTGGCGATCTTGCTTATGGTGAGCAGCGCATTCGCAGTGATATCAAGAAACAGTTGAGTAAACCTATCCCTGGCAACCAAGTTACTATGTTTGAAGCTATTGTCGAAGGGTATCTTGATAAAGAACGTAAAAAGCATCCTGGATTACGTGAAACCTTAAAAACACACTTTGACGAATGGAGTAATAACCTTAAATCGGAAATTAACGACTTTGTAGCCAATTTGATTGCTACTCAACTAACTCAAATTGAAAAGCAAATCAATGACAAGGTAACTAATAAATTCGATAGAGAAGAAAGACTTGCAACTCACGATAAGCATCTAAATAGCTTGAAAATGATTAGCAATGAAATAGCTGATTTAAAAGTGGCTATTTTATCTATGAGTGATACTAACACTAATTAAAGGCTGATGGATGATGTAAGCCTCCTGCCGTATGAATCAAGAAAGAAATAATCAACACAGTAAATAGGTGGATATAATATGTCATCTTTCCGAATATTCCAAGAAACTCGTGACCGTCTTTATAAAGTTTTAAACCAACTCGCGCGCGTTGCTGAAGAACGGCGAGAAACAACGATTACAGATATTACAGATGTCGGTATTGACACAAGTTTTTATGAAAACCTGAATACAAACCAAGATATAAATCGGCGCTTTCTAGCAGACATTTTACGTGAACGTGCTGAAAATGTACGTAAAAAACGTGCCTTCCGGCTCGCTGTTGTAGGTGAGTTCAATGTTGGAAAAAGTACATTGATAAATGCCTTACTGCGTAAAAAGGTACTATCTGACGGGCGCCAACCAACAACTGCTACAATCACAACTCTACGTTATGGCGAATCCGAGCAATTTCGCGTCACTTATTTACCTCAGTACCAGACACAACATCCAACAATCTTACAAAACTCGACAGACCTCTTTAACGACATTGCAAAATACACTAGTGACCCAGCACAATGTAACGACAATGGGCAAGCAATTTTAACAGGTAAAGAGGTTTCATTAGCAGAAAAAATTAAGGAAGTTGAAGTGTGGTGTAATGCAGATTTTTTACGCGAGCAGGAAATTGAAATTGAAATCATTGATACTCCTGGTTTAGGATCTATTTATGAAGCTCATAAAACCGTAACATACTCATTAATTCCCGAAGTTGATGCAACTTTATTTCTCATATCATCTGATGGAGTTGGCGAAGAGCATATTTCTTTCCTGAAATTTTTGCGTGAATACGTAAATCAAATGCTCTTTGTCATGACAAAAATAGATTATGCACGCGATAAAGAAGAATTAGAAGATAAACTTAGCTTTAATCGCAAAGCAATTATGGCTTCTGTGGAAAAAATCAATATCCAAAAGATCTACCCAGTTTCAGCAATCACTGTTTTGCATGGAAACGACTCAGAAAGTGGCTTCGCAGAATTCAAACAAGCGCTAGAGCATTTTCTAATTAAATCTAGCGGGACAGCACGCTTGCAAATACCGTTACAAGTTGCCGAATTAAACTGGAAACTTTTGCAGCAAAGTGTTGAGCGTGATATTGAGCTAGCAAATAAATCGCTTAAAAAAGTTCAAGAAGAAAAAGAAGAATTAGACCGACAAAAGCAGCATATTAATCAACGCAAGCAAGATTTGATGAGGTATATCCATGATACTATTAAGGATATGCATGAAGATGCAACACATGGCATCGACTTACTAAACACCCAAATTCAAATGGCAGTCGAAAGGCAAGTTGATTCATACAATTTAAAGGAATTATTTCAGGTTGACAAGCGCGTACCTGTTATTATCAAAGGAAAAATAGATGAATGGATTACAGAGAAAGAGAAGCGTTTTCAAAATAAAGCGCAGTTGCTATATAGACGTATAGAAGAGGATTTACGTGTAATTTTAGAAACTATACAAAGCACTACTTCTTCTGATAACCAAAATGAACGTACCGATATAGTTACTCCTCAAGTTAAAGGCGCCTTTACCAAAGGAGTGCTTAAGTTTACTCAATCTGCCGCCGTAAACACTGGAATTTCTTTCTCAACAGGTTTAACTTTAAGCGCTTTAATATTTTCTATTGGTACTGCACCAATGCTTGACTTCATTCTTGCCTCCAATGTGGTCATGGTTGCCGCTCCTATATTAGTGTTAATCCCTTTGTTGCTTACCGCACGTACAGTTGTACAAGAAACTTTTTTATTCAAGAAGAAGCTATGTACTAATATCAAAGACGCAATGGTTAAAAATATACCCCACAACTCCGTCAATGTATATCAGGCAGTTGTCGAAGGGTATATGGATGATAAAGGCAATCGACAATTGGGAATGCGTCAAATACTTACCGAGTCATTTAATGGTTGGGGAAATCAGCTTAAAGAAAATGTTGAGTTAATTGTTACTAATAATATAGATAGATATACGCAATCTCTAGATAAGCGTATTTGGGATGAAGAGCGAGGTGGATGGAATCGCGAAGCTAACATAAAAACGTATAACCAGCAAAACGAAGCTTTGTTGAAGACAGAAAAGCAGTTGATTGAACTTAAAACTATCATCGAAAAACTGTCTGTTGATGACATAAATGATGGTAGTGAAAGTGACGAAATTTAAAGAGTTTCAAATATAGCACTATATATACATATCTATGGAATTATCAAATGCAACAAAGCCAACACAAGCAAGAACATTAAATTTAGGACAGTACAAGCAATTGAAACTCACAATTGGGAGTTTGCTTAAGTCACTTGCCCTCATTGCTGATATGCGTGGCGAAATGCTGCATACCAATGATTTAGACACATATGATGCTGATTCTGTGAAGCTAAATGTTGAAGTACTAAGCGAGGTGCTAAAGAAAAAGGCATTAAGCTTAGATTCAGAATTTCGTCTAGCTGTTGTCGGTCATTTCTGCCGAGGCAAAAGTACGCTAATTAATGCAATGCTTAATCGTCAGTTGCTTACAGGTGATTTGCGACCGAATACAGCAACTAGTACAATATTACGTTATGGAAAACAAGAACGTTTGCGCGTTACTTTCAAGCCCGAATCTGGTAAGCAGTCAAAGGAATACTGGGTTCAGTCAAAAGACGATTTAGCTTCATCGCTAGCTCAGTTCACAAGTGATGCGGCAGTTAATTCTGATATTGATTTAAATAAAAATCTTGAGGTAAGTGCAGATACACAAAAATATATAGACTTAATGCAAGGAAAGGAAGAGTCTCTCGCACAGCTAATTGATCTTGTTGAGGTATGGTGCGACAGCGAGTTTCTCAACTCAAACAAAACCGAAATTATTGATACACCTGGTTTAGGTTCGGTTTTTAAAGAACATAAACAAGTTACGCTAAATATCATTCCCCAGGTAGATGCGACATTATTTGTAGTTCAGCCTGACCCTGGTATTAGTAAACGAGAAGCAGCATTTATCGAACTGATTAAAGAGCAAGTTGGCAACATCTTCTTTGTTGTGACTAAAGCAGATCAAGTTCCAAAGCATGAAATACCGGAAATTATAGACTTTATCAGGGACGTGATTGAAAACACAGTCGGTTTTCCGGCTGAACATATCTATCCAGTATCAGCGCTGAATGCATTACGCGGTAATTGGGATGAGAGTGGATTTTCTGCGTTTTTAGTTTCTTTACAGCGGTTTTTAGTCGAAAGCAGTGGTATTAGTCGGTTGTTAAATGCAGTTCGTTTTGGTCTAGGTTACTGCGACCAGATGACCATTTATGTAGAAAACGATATTGAAGCCCAAAATCAATCGCTCCGAGAACTATATGACCAACGCCAAAAAATTCAGCTTGCTGGGCGCCAAATTAAGCTTCATAAAGAAGAACTTATAAATACAGTCGATACCCGTACAGAAGAGATTATTCTTCAAGCTTTGGAAGGGCTTGAATCTGTTGCTATTAAGATTCGTAAAAACGTTGAACAACGGATAAACACTTTAAATTTACAACAACTCAAAGATGCAGACGAGTATTTACAACCAGTGTTCAAAGATACTGTAGTCTCTTGGCTACGGGAAAATCAAACAAGTTTTGAGAACGAAATGAATAGACTTAATAACCGCGTTAAGCAAGAAGTGAAGGAAATGCTAGGTGACATTCAAACTGTTCGCGAGCAGCAGATATTCGACCGCAACTTCGAGATTCAATTAAATTCTCCTATCAGCACCAGTAATATCATTAGTACTAGTATTGGTAACGATATCGTCAAAATGCTGGCATCAATGAGAATTACAGGCATTGTGGCAGATTTAATTGGCGGTTTATTCGATGTTGGGTTACAAGTTGCCAGCAGTGTCAAAAATTTTTTTGGTGCTTTGGTTGGACAGCCAAAATCTCATCAGAATGAACGCTTAGAAAAAGCTAGACAAAAAGTGTGTTTGTGTTTGCTAACCGAAGTCGTAGAAGGAAAAAATGCTTATGATGCGATGATACACGGTTATATAAATAACAACGGTCAAAAAGTTAGTGGTGTACGCGATGTTATTGAAATGACATTTCAAGATTGGGGGAAAGAGCTTCAGGGACGTATTAATAATTTGGTGAACAAGAACGTTAACGCGCGGTTGAACCAACTTGAGCGTCAAATTAAGGAGTTAGAAAAACAAACTAGTGAGACAGACCTAAAAAACAAAGTCGAGATATACCGCAGTCAGTACGAGCAACTGCAAAATTTACAGCAACAGATGTGCAAGCTTGAAACGAACCTTGTAGCATTATCATCACATCAAAATCAGTGAACTATATAATTGCCAATGACACAACTACCACCGCACGAATCACTTTTACAATATTACCAATTACGCAACAGTTTAATAATGTTGCTTGACGAACTCGCAAAGCTTTCCCAGCAACGTAGTCTAACTATTATCGCCGATAAGTATATTGATGGTTTAATACCCACAAGTTATATTGTTGGCAATACAGATACATTGCATCAATTAACTTTAAGATCCATTGTTGACGAAGAGATTAGGCAAGCATATAAACCTTTCCGCATCGCTGTTGTGGGTGAATTTACGCGCGGCAAGACGACGTTATTAAATGCGCTTTTAGAACAAGAGGTACTCACCTCAGACAGGCGCCCGAACACTGCCACATCTACCATACTCAAATATGGAACAATACCTCACATCCGAGTCAGATATTTTGATAGCACTGGTTTAGAGCCGCTCGACATCAGTACGCAAAATCTTGCGGCAGACTTGGAAGGTTATACTAGTGATGGTGGAATGGATGAGGAAAAATACGAAGCGCTTTTACGGGGTGATAAAAAATCGCTAGCCGAGCAAATTGAAGGAGTGCATGTTTGGGTTCCATCCGAGTTTTTGAAGCTGCGGGGATACGAATTAATCGATACTCCTGGCTTGGGTTCAATCTTTGATAGTCACCAGGTCATCACGTACAACGCTATCCCACAAATGGATGCAGTTTTATTTCTAACTCAGTTTAACGCTTTAATTGGAGAAGGCGAACAGGTCTTTCTTGCTTCGTTACGAGAGTATGTTAACCGCTTTTTATTCGTTCTTACCAAAATTGACTTAGCGGAAAAAGAAAATAATCCGCACCAAGCAATTGATAAGGCAATCGATTTTACGCGCTCAGTATTAATAAATCAGGTTCAATTAAATAACCCTACCTTGTATCCAATTTCCGCTATCGCTGCTGTTCAAGACAATCAGTACCACAAAAGTGGTATTATTCAGCTTATTAAGGCGTTAGATAAATTTATTTCCTGTTCGAGTGGCAAAGGGCGCCTGTTAAAATTGTATTGTTCTGCTAACACTTATCACCTTTGGCTTGAGCAAGATATCCAGCGAGAACTTGGTGACTTAAGCAGTAAAATTGCACAGCTTACAGAAGCTAAAGAAAAATTAGTATCAAAGCTTAACAACATTGAATTATCCAAGTGCGACTTAAGCCTCTTGCTAAAAGCACAAACCCAAGAACTCGAACAAAGACTACTTGATGGAATTTCTCCACTAACAGAACGTAAGTCTATATTTATGCATAATGTTCAGTTGTTACAAAATATTATTAATTTTTTTCTATCACAGATTATATGGGATATTAAATCTCAACCGATGGTGGCGCTGGAAGAATTACCATTAATATTGCTTCCCGACGTTTTAGATACAACAGAATTAAATCTCGGCAATCAATCAGGAAGCTTTTTTAGAGACTGGGTAGAAAGCTTATACTTATATCTAGAAGCTAGCATTAATCGAGTAGTCAAGCACTACGAGCAGATGATAGACCAACAAATCCTACTAATTAACGAACAACACGATAAACTTCAGCAACGCTTACACATAATTAATCAGCACAACCATAATATAAAAAATATCCATCAACAGCTAGAAACTATAATATCGTATATAAATATAACTCCAGAAATCTAATATATTACTAAACAAAATGAGTACGAACTTTATGCGTTATCAAATTGGCATGAGAAATTTTCTTGATACACTTGGTAAAAAACATCCAATGTATCTAAAAGCTATCAATTATCAGAGTCAATTGCTGGAAAATATTAAATATGTAGAATCATATGGTGATAGTGAAAATTATCGCTCAACTCGTAACAAAATTATAGATTCTATTAATGAGCTAGCACTAGAAACAATTAACAAAACTTTTAACGAACTTAGTAATCCTTCTCCAATTATAATAGAACAAAAATCGCCAAGTTTTCAAGAAAGAATTTGGCGCGAATTCCAAGAGCCAGAGATGAGCTTTATTTCCCCAGAACCTTTTATCATGGGTAGCCGTCCACCCGCCTTAGACGCTGGCGCCTTAGAAGATGAACAACCTTTACACGTCGTTAATTTAGATGCCTATTATATTGCTATCACATCTGTTACAAATATTCAATACGCGATATTTACTATTAACACTGGACACAATCCACCAGACTTCTGGCAAAATAGTATACCACCTCAAGCAATATACAATCATCCAGTTGTTGATGTCTCATGGGAGGACGCAATTAAGTTTTGTAATTGGCTGAGGGGCTTGACAAAAGAACACTACCGCTTGCCGACCGAAGCTGAATGGGAAAAAGCTGCTCGTGGGGTAAATGGTCAAATTTTTCCTTGGGGCAACGAGTGGAAAGATGACTATGCTAATACAAATGAATACAATCGCCATAAAACTGGCTATAAAACTGTAGCAGTAAATGAATTTCCAGAAGCAAAAAGTCATTATAATATACTAAATATGGCAGGGAATGTCTTTGAATGGACGAGTAGCTTATGGGGTAATGACAATAAAGAACCACAATTTTTATACCCATATAATCCAAAAGACGGACGTGAAGCAATTGATGCACCATCACATATTTTACGTATTATTCGCGGTGGCTCCTTCTCATCACAGAAACGGACAGCACGATGTGCATATCGTGATAAGTTATCTCCTAAAAAATCCCGCAAAGATGTAGGATTTAGATTGGCTTTATCTAAGCATAATAGTTAAATTAGTAACAGCACTACTTGCATTAACGCTGTATAAACCCGGTTTCTACGCAAAATCCTCAAAAATCAATAAATCAAGCGTTTATCTGTTACATCCGTATATAATCCGTTGTCAGGAATACTAGTAAAAACGATTTACATGGTAAAAATTTCTGTCAAGATGTGTTGTAATATAATAAGGTATTAGTCGCTTTTGTATAAATGCCGGTAATTACAAAACCGGATTGTTAATTAGTTAACAAGTGCTTGTTGAGAACCAATGACAATAGCAATCGATTTTGGCACCAGTAACACCGTCATCGCGCGTTGGAATCCTGTCACACAGCAACCGGAGACCCTTAGTATACCAGGTTTATCGATTCAGCAAAGCTTGAACCCACCGCTAATTCCCAGCTTGGTATATGTAGAGGATGCTGCCAAAAGTCAAGTATTAGTTGGGCAACAAGTACGTGATAAAGGTTTAGACTTATCGAACGAGCCAAGATTTTTTCGCAGTTTCAAACGTGGTATCGGCGCCAATATTCAAGGATTTATGCCTGAACTTGATGGACAAAATGTCACGTTTGAGCAGGTAGGGAAATGGTTTTTGACGGAAGTCATTACACAATTGAGTGCAGCACAACCCGAAGTTGCTAATTCATTAGTATTAACAGTACCCGTCGATAGCTTTGAAGCATACCGTCACTGGTTAGGAAGCGTTTGTCAAGACTTAGCAGTGCAAGAAGTGCGGATGTTAGATGAACCAACCGCAGCAGCACTAGGTTATGGAATTGCCGACCAAGATATATTATTAGTTATCGATTTTGGTGGTGGTACACTCGATTTGTCATTGGTACGGTTAGATAAAAGCGCACAGCAACCCAACAGCAAACCATTAGGATTTTTATTAAAGTTTGGTAACAAGTCTTTAGCTTCTGACTCTAAGCAGAAAGTCAAAACCGCGCGTGTACTAGCAAAAGCTGGGCAAAACTTAGGTGGTACCGATATTGATAACTGGGTAGTAGATTATTTTGTTAAAAACACAGGTTTAGTTGCAAGTCCCTTAACTACCCGTTTGGCAGAAAAAGTCAAAATTCAGCTTTCGACGCAAACAACTGCAAGCGAAGTGTATTTTAATGACCAAACGTTTGAAACCTATGCACTCGATTTAAACCGGGAGATGTTCGAGAATATTCTTAGAGAACACGCATTTTTTGAACGTCTCGATGACTCAATGACAAGTTTACTCCAACAAGCACGGCGCCAGGGTATCGAGGCTACAGATATTAACTCGGTATTATTGGTAGGTGGAACATCGCAGCTACCAGCAGTGCAAACATGGATAAAAAATTATTTTGATACAAGTAAAATCAAGAGCGAGCGTCCGTTTGAAGCAATTGCAATCGGCGCCTTACAATTAACGCAAGGTGTAGAAATTAAAGATTTCTTATATCACAGCTACGGTATTCGCTATTGGGATAAACGTAACAGTCGTCACAGTTGGCACCCCATCGTCAAATCTGGACAACCTTACCCAATGAGTCAACCAATAGAATTATTATTAGGCGCCTCGCTAGAAAATCAACCTAGCATAGAATTAATTATGGGCGAACTCGGCGCCGAAACTGGTGGTACCGAAGTATTTTTTGACGGTGACAGGTTAATAACTAGGCGCCTTGATAGCGGTGCAACTAGCGTTAAACCCCTTAATGACACAGAAGGCGCCAGAACTATTGCAAATCTCACACCTCCAGGATTTCCTGGTAGTGATAGAGTTAAAATATACTTTCAAGTCGATAAACAACGGTTTTTACGAATTACCGTAGAGGATTTGTTAACTAACGAAACCCTACTAGAAAATCAACTAGTTGCACAGCTAAGTTGAGGTATTCTTTATATATTGGGACGGGCTTTGACACCCATCTCACAAGAGTTTGTATAGCCTGTAGGTTGGGTGGAGGAACGGAACCCAACATCATTAGTAGAGACGAGGATTCAATCGCGTCTCTACTAATGCATAAGTTATGTTAGTTCGGCCCTAATTATATATCTATTAACTTTAGCCCTAGATATGCTCTTGCGTACAACAACAGAGGTGATGTTTACTACAAATTAGGCAATAATCAGCAAGCAATCCAAGACTACAACCAAACCATTAATTTTTTTCCAAATTATACCTTTGCTTATATTAACCGTGGTAATGCTTACTATCAATTAAAAAATTTTCAGCTAACAATATAGAAAAATAAGGTACATACTTGATAGCATATAGGAGGAAGATAATGTACAAAAGTGGTTATGTATATTCAGATAACTTTAAATTACAGTACATTGTCGATGGCCAAGGGGCGCCTGCTATCGTTGTAGGCAGCTCGCTTTATTACGCGCGAACGTTTTCAAATTCACTTCGTACCAAGCTAAGAATGGCATTTATAGACCATCGTGGTTTTGCGACATCAAACAATTGTAAAGACATCAAAAAATATCAACTGGATATATTGGTCGATGATATTGAGTTGTTGAGAAAAGAACTTGGATTTGAGAAATTTATTATGATTGGTCACTCAGGTCATGCATTTATGGCTTTAGAGTATGCCAAGAAATACCCGACCAATGTTGAGTACCTGGTCATGATGTGTGTATCACCAGATTACTCAGATGCAGGGCGCCATAAAGCAGAACAATATTTAGAAGAGTCAGTTTGTCCAGAACGCAAAGCAGCACTCGCTCTTAATCTCTCCAGATTACCCCAAGAAATCGAGAAAGTACCTGATAAAGCTTTTATAACGTACTGTTTACTAATGGGACCCAAAAGCTGGTTCAACTATAATTATGATGCAAAAAATCTTTGGGAAGGCGTCGAAGTTAACATGGCTATGTTTGACTACGTTTGGGGTGAGGTTTTTCGAGATATCGATATTACAAAAAACTTAGATAAGTTGAAAGTCCCAGTCTTTCTTGCCTTGGGTCGTTATGATTACCTTGTGCCTCCAGCCTACCTATGGGAAAGTGTTAGAGGGCATTTCAGCGATTTGACTATTCGTATATTTGAGCAAAGCGGTCATGCCCCACATTTTGAAGAACCAGAGCTTTTTGACCAACAACTTTTAGAGTGGCTTTCAAAAACCTAATCAGAGACTCCCAAATCAAAAAATCTCCACTTATTTACTTTAAGTCTTGTGGGATGGGCATCCTCGTCCGTCCTAATATTTAAATATTGGAGTATATGGCGCCCATATATCGTAGTTAATTTGTTGATAATAAACTTTCCAATCCGACCCTATTTCTAATTGGTTAGCTATCCGACTATAGTCAAAATAGCCCGTATTAGTACCTCTGGATCAATTGGTTTTGAAATATGTTGTTGAAATCCGGCAAGAAGTGCAAGTTGTTGATCAATTTCTCCTGCATAAGCAGTGAGGGCGATAGCTGGAATTGTTCCGCCCTGCTCAGGCACCTGGTTTCTAATTTGACGAATTAGTGTGTAGCCATCCATATCGGGCATACCAATATCGCTAATTAGCAAATCAAATTTTGCTTGCTCCAAACTGTTTAAAGCTTTACTAGCTGAGGAAGCTGCTCGGCGCCCAAATCGCCATCCATTCGTGCCAGCAACATCCGAGAAAGCGACAAAATCGAGTTAATCGGCGTGCGAAACTCATGGCTCATGCGGCGCCCATAAGACGGGCAGCAGTAACGGTCTTAAGCAGATGTTGAGCGGTAAGGGTATCGACAGTGGGAACCCCAGTAATGTCAATGATGGCAACTTCTGACCCGGTTTCCACAATCTTTTGCAATAACGACTCCATCACTATTTGAGTGCGGGCACTATCGAGGGTGCCGATAATGGGTAATGCCAAAATACCATCCCAGAGTTTAACCACTGGTGTAGATAGCTCCATCAACTCTTCCTGCTGTCGCAAAATCACCTCTTCGCGCGCCTTTTGATACGCTTCCATAATCAGCAATCCCAGCTGATCTAGTAAGTTTGTGGCTAGCCAAATTTCTTCACCCAACTCAATAGAGTCTTTCAATTGCTGACGCATCCGGTTGAAGAGGGGTTGCTTGAACGAAAAAACGAATGTAGCCGTTTCAGACGGTGTGAAGCCTTTTTGTGATCGTGATCGAGAAATGCTAGTCAGCATCGAGCGCATCTCCTGCCACGCTGCTGCCTGAATATTCGTCAAGTTGCCCTGCCCAACAGCAACCCGAAACAAGCTAAGAAATTCCTGGCACTCCTCCTTTAACTGGACTTCTTTAATCAAACCTCTGCGAATATTAATAGCGGCTAACTCAGTCATCCACTCAGATAACAAATCAGCCTCGAAGGCTTCCAGAATCTGTGGTATTTTACTTTGGCTCATCGTTCCTATAAGGTAAGGGCAACCACCTTCATTAGCTTAATACAGTAAGAAGCCCTACACCATAGGCGAATGGCACGAAAAAAGGCGAAAATATATATTTACCACAGAGACACAAAGTCCACACAGATTAAGAGAGTTACTTTGAATATTTACCACAGAGACACAGAGTCCACACAGATTAAGAGAGTTACTTTGAGGCGCCTGGTAAGTAAACTCTACTTATCAATTTAATATTTATATATTACTTATTGCCGTAAGCTCAAAATTCGTTGCATTTAATACGAGCGCATGACATAAGCCCAGATGTTACATAAGTCCAGATTTCAGAGTTTGGTCTTGCTCTGTGAACTAAGCTTGTGTCTCTGTGGTAAACGTTAAGTCGCTGGTGCGATAGGCTACAAGTTATATAACTACGTTGAAATTTGTTGGTAGCCTGATCGCACCCTACTTTTGAACAATTACAGGAGTCCCTACTGTTGCCCAATCATATAACCATTTTGCATGATTAGGCGCCACATTGACACAACCACGACTAACAGGTGTGCCAAAACTACGATGCCAATAGGCACCATGTATTCCATAACCGCCATCATAATACATTACATATGGCACATTCTGAACATCATAGTCGGTGCCGCGCATTCTCGCTTTACGGTGTTTGGTTTGAATATTAAAAGCTCCTATCAAAGTTGGAGTCTTTTTCTTACCTGTCGAAACTTTGACTGCATAAACAGGGTTGCTTCCTTCCCAAGCTGTTAATGTTTGCTTGGATATATCAACTAGTATCCAGCGTTTTTCTGATTGTTTGAGAGTTTGAATTTGATTTTCTATTCGTTTGGTTTTAGTTTGCGCTAAAACTTGGTTCGAGGGTGCGGTGATGGAGAGGGTTAGTAAAGTGGCAAGGAAAAATATTTTTAATTTCATTTTTTGATTTGCTTTTATAGATTAATTAATTCAAGCTCTGGAATCACTTCTATTATTAGCTGTTCACTATCACCCAGCAAGTCAAGCAATTTTTGGCGCCATTACTTATACCAATTCTGCATAAAGTTGCGCCAAATAAATCCCGTAGAGATTGACATGTCAATCTCTACAGTCAGGGATAAAGCGCATCTTCATCGAGAAACGGTATTACTTCATGCAGTTCATAACCCGGAATATTTAAAGCTCGTAGCATAAATGATTAGATATAAAATAATTTTAGTCTTACCCTCAATACATAGGATTGCTTAAGTTATATACTTTTGCACTCAGTGATTTAACTGAATGATTGTAAAAAAAATAGGCAGGATGCCTGTTCCACAATACATGTTGTAATATAGAAGAATACAACTTATCTACAAAACAGGAAGACCAACTTCAGCAACAATATACATAAGGCGCCTCAACGCAATCAAATCAAACATTTAATCACTAGCGCACTACCGTACATTAATGGAATCAAGCACCTGGGAAACCTTGTGGGTTCAATGCTTCCAGCAGATGTATACGCGCGCTTTTTAAGGCAATGCGGTGAACAAGTTCTATTTATTTGTGCCACCGACGAACATGGAACACCCGCAGAACTCGCAGCATCAGAAGCTAAACTCGATACCGCTTCGTTCTGCCAAAACATGTATCAAATCCAATTAGATATTTATCGAAGCTTTGGTTTATCTTTCGATTATTTTGGTCGCAACTCTAGCAACTATAACCACGAATTAACCCAAAATTTCTATCAATTGCTTGATAAAAACGGTTATATCGAAGAACGCCAAATAAATCTTGTATATTCTCTTGATGACGCACGGTTCCTACCTGATAGATACGTAATTGGGACTTGTCCGCATTGTGGTTATCAGTCAGCAAGAGGAGACCAATGCGAAAATTGCACATCTGTACTAGACCCTACTGATTTAATTGAACCACGTTCAGCAATATCAGGAAGCACAAAATTAGAAGTTCGCAAAACCAAACATTTATTCCTAAAACTTTCTGCACTCAGTCATGAAGTTAGAAATTGGGTAGAACAACATCCCAACTGGTCAAACTTAACTAAATCAATAGCACTTGGATGGTTAAACAAAGGACTCCAAGACAGGTGTATTACTCGTGACCTTAGTTGGGGAGTTCCCGTTCCTCGTCCTGGTTTTGAGGACAAAGTATTTTATGTATGGTTTGACGCACCAATTGGATATATTGCCGCAACCCAAGCATGGGGTGTAGAAAATTCTCAAGATTGGGAAACTTGGTGGCAAGATACTGAAAATACCAAATACGTCCAATTCATGGCAAAAGACAACTTGCCATTCCATACAATTATGTTTCCAGCTATGATTTTGGGAACGCGAGAAAATTGGAAACTTGCCGACGAAATCAAAGGATTCAATTGGCTGAACTATTACGGTGGTAAATTTTCTACTAGCTCCAAGCGCGGTATATTCTTAGACCAAGCGTTAGAGATTTTACCTGCGGACTATTGGCGATATAGTTTATTGTCAATGATTCCTGAATCTGCCGATTCTACATTTACTTGGGAATTATTCCAAGTCAAGGTAAATAAAGAACTCGCAGATACTTTTGGTAATTTTGTCAACCGTATTTTAAAATTTGCTGCAACGCATTTTGATTCTACTGTTCCCGAAGGAGGAATTGCAGGACAAAGAGAACAAGAGTTAGAAAATAGCTGCACGCGGTTAGTTAGTAAATATTGCGATTGTTTAAGTAATTTAGAATTTCGTAAAGCAATAGATACACTCTATTCTTTATGGATACTCGGCAACCAGTATATTGATGAAAAGGCGCCTTGGAAACTAATTAAAACCAATCGTGATGAAGCAGCGCAAGTAATACGAACATGTATAAATTTAATCAGAATTTATGCAATTGTACAGGCGCCTATCCTTCCATTTACATCTGCAAAGTTATTTGATGCGTTATATCTACTAGATACAGACAGAATAACCAATATTAGCGAAAGCGTTAACTTTGAAGCTATGGAACCAGGTAATAAATTTGACTTGATTCCACCTCTGTTTAGAAAATTAGAAGATGAAGAAATTAAAGCTTTGTCAATAAAATTTGGTAGTTGACAATGTATGGTGGGCCGAAGCCCACCCTACTATTCACCGTAAACGGTTATCATTACTTGCCTTTGCCGGGTTTTAACGTCACACTCCAAATGGAAAATTTGTTGCCAAGTTCCCAAAATTAATTCTCCATTTTGAATAGGAACGGTTAAAGATGGTCCCAACCAAGTAGCTTGAAGGTGCGAATGACCATTCCCATCATGCCAGGTTTGCTCATGTTTATAGTCTCGGCTAGGAGGAATTAATTTATTCAAAATAGCTGGTAAATCTTGTTCCAAACCTGGCTCAAATTCGATGGCGCCAATTACTCCTGTACTACCTACGTTAAATACATTTACCATGCCAAATTTTATACTAGATTTTTTAACAACTTGATTAACTTGTTCGGTGAGGTCATGCATATCACCATGACCTTTTGTTGAGACGATTATTTGTTGTTGATGAATCATAAGAATGTTTTTTATTTTAAATTTAATCTATATAAATTAACCCGCCTTCTGCAAGAAGACGGGTTTTTGATGATTATGGTAAAAACCTGACACGTGGAGACGTTACATGTAACGTCTCTACATTTTACCTATTTAATTACCTACTTAAGTAAGTGAATTGCAGCACCAGCTGCTGCGCCAGTAATCGCGTTATTACCAGTGTTTCTATTTCCTCTAACAGCCCCTGCTCCTACACCAGCACCAGCACCAACACCGATATCTAGAACTGGGTTGCGGTTCTTTCTACGAGATCTATTACTTGCGCCTTGTTTTCTAGTACCTTGTGCCGCATTTACAGCAGCACCAGCAGCACCACCGTTAACAGCATTACCTAAAAACGAACCTTGACCAGTAATTAAACCAGCAGCGGCGCCAGCAGCAGCACCTACACCAATATCACGTAAAACTCGGTCGTCTGCTGATGCTTGTTGCGCTGGTAATAATGTGGCGCCGAACAAGCTTGTAGCCATTAAGCTTGGTAGAATTGCTTTCTTAATAGGATTCATTATGCACCTACCTCTTTACTAAGGTTTTCTAAATGTGTTTTCTTCCTTATCTATAGTTTAGAGAATATTACCTATTAGAAAAATCCTCATGTTCAACTTACGTAAGTGTCACATTACCAGGGTAATATCGTATGATTGGAGGATGTTTTTATCTCAAAAAATACTATCTACCTAATTAGTTATATATCTTGAGCAGGTATAGAAACATCCTTTGAAACTTGTTTTTTTTCTATAATCGCTTGTCGAAAACCCAACACAACTAATATATTAGTCAGTGTCAAAAAAACTTCTGCACTACCATGCAACCAGTCAACATTGGCTAAAGACGTGCCGTAGTGGACTTGAGCATAAATTCCAGCAGGAATCGTAACTGCTACAAATACAAGAGTACCATAAAACCCATATAGAGCTAGCTTAGGCATTTGTCCCGAACGGGTAATAAACCATAAAAAACCCAAATAGGGAAACAGCGAAAGTGCGAATAATGTTTCTTTAGACATATTACAGAAAGTATTATTTTAAAACGGTGCCATTTAAGAATTTGCATTGCTGGTACTATGGCGCCATATCCAGAATCCAGCTAATAGCAAAGTAAAATTACCTAATACTGTCATACTAGCTTGAAGTGTAACCAACCATTCCAAAGACGGAGAGTTATCAAAATAATGCCATGTACAAGCACACATTGCGCTAACTAACGCGGGTAGCATAGCAAACGAAAATCCCCACCAAGCTTTATTTTGAGTTAATTCACCATAAGTCCAAATTAGCCAAATAGCTGCTATCCATTCAATAACGCTAGAAACGTGAATTATCCAAGTGGGAATCGAAAGAGCGTGCATAAAAAAGAGTTAGGAGTTATGAGTTATGAGTTGGGCTATTTTGATAGTGTATCCCCTCTGCATACCCAGTTTAGATAAATGCTGCTAATCTAAAATCCTGTAAGGACGGGTTTACAAGATAAAATATAAAATTATTATGCGCGCGTTACTATCTGGATATTACGGTAAAGGCAACGGTGGCGATGAGGCACTGTTAGCTACACTTTTACAAATGCTACCATCACACGTTACACCTGTCGTTTTGTCAGGAAATCCTGATGAAACGAGTCAACGTTATGGTGTTGAGGCACATGAACGTATGTCTATGAGTAGCGTTATTAAAGCTTTACGTTCGTGTGATGCGTTTATTTGGGGTGGTGGTAGTTTAATTCAAGATGCTACAAGCTTCATAAGTCCATTTTATTATGCTGGCTTAATGGCGTTAGCACAAAAAATGGGTTTAAAAACAGTAGCATGGGCACAAGGTATTGGACCACTCAAACGTTCACAAGTGCGTTGGGTAGCAAGGCAAACATTCGCTAATTGTACTAAAGTGAGTGTGCGCGATAATGCGAGTGCTGCACTATTAAATGAGTGGAATATTCCTTATTTCCTTGCCCCAGACCCTGTATGGGCAATGGAGTCAAAGCCAACACCAGGACTTTGGGATTTGCCGGCGCCAAGGGTAGCTGTTACTTTAAGGTCACATCCGCTACTAACGGCGCCACGCTTAGAAACAATAACACGCGCATTAGTTGACTTTCAAAAAGCGACACAAACGTTTATTGTGCTTTTACCATTCCAAAAAGCACAAGATTATGAAATTGCTCAAGCTATTCAACCTGCACTTAAAGACGTTAGTCAAATATTACATTTTGAAGAACCGCAAATTTTGAAAGGTGTATTTCGTGGTGTAGAAATGGCCATAGGAATGCGGTTACATAGCCTAATTATGGCAGCAAGCGAAGGATGCCGCGCGTTTGCCATCAGCTACGACCCAAAAGTAAACCGCTTAATGGAAGATACTGATATGCCAGGTTGGGATTTAGCAAATTTACCCAATGATGCCAATGTAATTAGTAAAACCTGGATTGAACACTACGCGAACGGCGACCCGCTATCACCAGATAAAATACAATTTTTACTCGATAGAGCATCAATCCACAAAGCTATATTAGAAAATGCCTTAACTTAGATGTAAAGTTTGTTGATGTTGGGTTACGCTGTCGCTAGACCCAACCTACAATTTATCCGTTACATCCGTTATATCCGTTGCCAATATCAATCATTAGGTTGTTCAGGTATCCAAACTGTAAAAATTGAGCCAACTTCAACTGTTGATTCGACTTCGATTCTACCGCGATGCATTTCTACGAGTTGCTTAGTTAAAGCTAATCCTAAACCAGTTCCTCCATAACGGCGCCGATACGGAGTATCAAGCTGATGAAATTTTTCAAATAATTGTGGTAATTGTTCTTCAGGTATTCCAATTCCTGTATCTTCGACTTGAAACACCGCATTACCATCTTCGCACCATAACCGCAGTGTCACACTTCCACCTTCGGGTGTAAATTTTATCGCGTTGCTTAAAAGATTGTTAATTACTTGCTGCACTCGCCGTACATCTGCACAAAAGCGACGATTTTCATCAATGAGTATATCTAATTTTAAATCTACTTGTTGAGTTGTTGCTTTTTCTTGCAATGAGTTAATTATTAATTCTGCTACTTCTTTTAATCTAAACTCTGTATTATTTAGTACTGCTTTACCAGCTTCAATTTGCGATAAATCAAGGATATCGTTTATCATTTCCAGCAGGTGTTCACCGCTATCATGAATAGTTTGTAAATAATCGCGCTGACGCTGCGATAACTCTCCAAACGACCAACGTAGTAATGTAGATGACATTCCTATTACGTAAGTTAACGGTGTTAGTAATTCATGGCTGATAGTAGCTAAGAACTCACTACGTATACGACTTGCAGCTTCAGCAGCAACCAAAGCGTCATGTAGTGCCATTGTGCGTTCGATTACCCGTTGTTCAAGACTTTGCTTTTCTTGAGTCAGCGACTTCATTAACTCTGCTTGGTGAATGGCAATAGCGAGTTGTTCCGCAACGGCGCCTAGAAAATTTTTCTCACTTTCATTCCAGTTACGCGCGCTGTAACATTGATGAGCAATGAGTAACCCCCATAGCTTATTTTCAAACATAATCGGCGCCACTAATTTGGCACGAACTTTAACCTCTTCCAAAAAGTTAAGCAAACACCTTTCACTAACATAAGTTTTGTAAACATCATTGACTGCCAGCGTGAAACCCTTCAGGAATTTAGTCCAACACTCGGAAGTCGGAGTAAAACAATTTTTTTCTTCACAATTCAATACTGATGGAATCGCATCACTAGCGCGAACTTCGTAAACAATACAACCCTTATAGTCTACGTACTGCTTAGTTGCTGTGACTGAAGCGGACGCGGAAGATAAATTCGGTATAGTTCTATGATTACGAGTCACATTTGAATCATCAAATTTATATATTACCAAACGGTCTAATTCTAAGAACTCACGCACCTGCGCGAGTGCCGTCGTCATAATTACAGATAAATCTAAACTTTTACGGATTTGCGTTGTGACACGATTTAACAGTCTTTCTTGAGCTATTTGCTTAGAAAGCGCATCTTCCACATGGTGACATGCTGAAAAATTTAAATTATCACTTTCTTCGGGCTGTGTAACTTCAGGCTGCGTTAATAGACATTCTAATAGCAATAATGTAAACTTCTCTTGCAACGCTGCATTATTTGGCTCTAATACCTCACGGTAGTGTTCCAAGTCTTCGCATGTTTCAGAATGGCGCCCAAACAACCCACCTAGTTCCAATAGGAAGGAACTGATTAGACCTCTATCAAAAGTAATGCTTGTATCTAGCAAGTAATTATCATCATCAATATCATTATTGCATGTTAAATTATTTTGTACTATAACATCAGAACTGACTTGCCTCGTCCCTGTTAACAACGCACTAAAACCCTGTGAAATTACCACCGTAAAGCGTTTTATCAACCATTGGCTTGAAAGTGGAATCCGTTGTAGTACTGCTTCTGTCAAAACTAAAGCTCTATTTTCCACAGAAGAAGCCATTTGCTCTAGCAATTTCCCCAGTTGATCAAAAGTATCGACACGTAAAGTTCTAGAAAAGCCCAAATTTGGAGAACTAAGCATTTTCATCTGTGAGAGTAAGAGGGCAGGGAGAGGGGTCATGATTCAAAGAGAGTTATAGCCTTTAACTTTATCTAGCTTTATTTATCTTTATTTATCTTTGTTAAGCAATATTTATAGTTTATATAGTTTAAAACGGTTATACACGACTATGCATCGTATTAATACCACATCGGTTGGCGTTGTTTCTCAATCTGAGGGCATTATTTTTGTCGAACAAAATCCTGCTCCAGTTGTATTCTTAACGGCAGCAGATACGGATATTCAAAGCATTGCTGCTGCTTATGCATTATTACCGGACTTTCCTGCGCTTCGAGTTGCTAACTTATTACAATTGCAGCATCAAATTAGCATTGATACATACGCAGAACAAGTTTTAGAGTTCGCTTCGGTAATTATTTTACGCCTTTTAGGGGGGCGCTCATATTGGACTTACGGCTTGGAAGTTGTGCTGGAACTCGTACAACGTAAGCATATAGATTTAATTGTAATGCCAGGAGACGACGCTCTTGACCCCTATTTAATATCTCATTCCACCTTGGGCGAAACCAAGGTCAACAGGATATGGCGTTATTTTAACGAAGGTGGGGTATCCAATATTGTTCACGCATTCCAATATATTTCTGACTGCTGTTTATCAACCACATTTAACCCACCTCCTGTAGTGTCAGTTCCGCGTGTAGGAGTATATGAGGCAAAGGGGAAAAGGGAAGGAGGAATGCCGAGAGTTGGGATTCTTTTTTATCGAGCGCACTATTTAGTGGGTAACACCAAAGTTATTGATGCTTTGTGCGAAGCTTTGATTAAACGAAATTTAGAGCCAGTCCCCGTTTTTGTATCTTCGCTACGAGAAAAAGATGTTCAAGCTGAACTAGAAGCTATTTTTCAATCAACTTCTGCTTCTCCCATTTCCCTGTTACTCAACACAACCAGCTTTTCACTTGCGCGTTTAGAAACCGAAACCCCGCAGCTTGAACTCTGGCAAAAGTTAGATGTGCCTGTGTTGCAAGTTATTTTGAGCGGTGGTTTTATAGAACAGTGGCAATCAGATTCGATGGGTTTGTCACCGCGTGATATGGCGATGAATGTGGCACTTCCTGAAGTTGATGGCAGAATTATAAGTCGTGCTGTCTCGTTTAAAGCAGTAATTAGGCGCCATCCTGACCTAGAAACTGATGTAGTTGGTTATGAACCAATAGCTTCGCGTATAGATTTTGTTGCCGAACTTGCAGCGAACTGGGTACGACTACGTAATAAACCATCATCAGAACGGCACCTTGCTTTGATTTTAGCCAACTACCCAACCCGCGATGCTCGGTTAGCAAATGGAGTGGGTTTAGATACACCCGCCAGTTGCGTAGAAATTTTAAAAGCCTTACAAGACAACGGTTATAACTTAGATGACATTCCTCAAAGTGGTGATGAATTAATACATTGGCTTACCCAAGGAGTTACCAACGACCCCGAAGGTAGAGAATTACGTCCCATTTACCAAAGCCTTTCAGGGGAAGAATATCAAACTTATTTCACATCATTACCAGAAACCGTTCAACAAGCAATAAGTCAACGTTGGGGAGAAGAGACTCAAAATCAAATTCCAATTTCTGGTATCCAACTCGGCAATATATTTATTGGTATCCAGCCATCACGCGGTTATGAGCTTGACCCCAGTTTAAATTACCATGCCCCAGACCTAGAACCAACTCACAACTATCTCGCGTTTTACCACTGGGTACGTCAACACTTTAAAGCTGATGCAGTAGTTCATGTCGGTAAGCATGGAAACTTAGAGTGGTTGCCAGGTAAAAGCATCGCATTATCTAGTGATTGTTACCCAGAAGTGGCATTAGGTGCCATGCCACATTTATATCCTTTTATCGTGAATGACCCAGGAGAGGGTTCTCAAGCCAAACGACGCGCACAAGCGGTAATTATAGACCACCTAACACCACCTTTAACCCGTGCAGAACTTTACGGTTCGCTCTCAAACTTAGAAAATCTGATTGATGAGTATTACGAAGCTCTAAGTTTAAACCCCAGCAGATTACCTGCAATAAGCGCACGTATTAGCGAATTAGTCACCCAAGAAAATCTAAGTTGCGATTTTAGGATGGGTAAGGGAGATGAAATCCCAATTAATAAAATAGATGGTTATCTGTGTGAACTCAAAGAAGCACAAATTCGAGATGGGTTACATATCTTTGGGCAATGTCCCGATGGTCGGCAACTTCGTGATTTAATTATTGCCATAGCCAGACAGCCTTCACGGCGCCATACTGGTATTACCTGTGCCATCGCTACTGACTGGGGTTTAGATATAAATCCTTTAACAGATGATTTTAGTCAGAAGCTCGACGAAACACAAATTAACCTTTTAGCCAAAAAAACACATCACACCTGTCACACCATCGGTGATGCAGTCGAAGCACTCGAACAACACGCAGCACATTTGGTAGAACAACTAATTGAAAATACTCATTGTACAGACGTGATTAATCCCTACGGGAAAACCTTCGGTTTACACGTCTCTACACTCAGCACTTCTCTCACGTGGATAAAATCGCATCTTCTACCCGCTCTAAAACAAACCGATAGAGAAATTATTAATTTGTTACGTGGGTTAGATGGTAGATATGTACCTAGTGGACCATCCGGCGCCCCTACACGCGGGCGCCCAGAAGTTTTACCAACAGGTAATAATTTTTACTCAGTTGATATTCGTGCGGTTCCAACAGAATCGGCGTGGGATGTAGGCAGGAAAGCAGCAGAAACACTCATAGAATGTTATACTCAAGAGCATGGAGAGTATCCAAAGACACTAGTGTTATCTTTATGGGGAACTGCGACGATGCGAACTGGGGGTGATGATATTGCCCAGGCATTAGCTTTGCTCGGTGTACAGCCAGTGTGGGATAGTGCAGCACGCCGTGTTGTGGATTTAGAAATATTACCAGTAGAAGTGCTAGGGCGCCCACGTGTGGATGTAACATTAAGGGTTTCGGGTTTTTTCCGAGATGCTTTTGGAAATTTGATAAACTTATTTGACCAAGCTGTAGAAGCTGTGGCAGCATTGGATGAACCGAAGGACTTAAATCCACTCGCCGCTCAAGTTTTAGAAGAAATGGAGTATTGGCACAAAGTTGGATTAAGTGAAACAGAAGCTTTAGAACGCTCTCTCTACCGAATTTTCGGCTCAAAACCAGGTGCATATGGTGCTGGACTCCAAGGGTTAATCGAGTCGCAAAATTGGTCTGATGATTCCGACCTAGCACGCGCTTATATAAATTGGAGTTCTTATGCTTATACAAGAAAAAGCGATGGACGCTCTGCACCCGAAGCGTTCTCGAAACGTTTACTCAGTACGCAGGTAGTGCTGCAAAACCAAGATAACCGCGAACACGATTTGCTTGACTCTGATGATTATTATCAATTTCAAGGCGGTTTGATGGCAGCAGTACGTTCGATTCGAGGGGAAAATCCTTCGTCTTATTTTGGCGATAACTCAATTCCAGCAAAACCACGAGTTCGTCAACTATCTGAGGAGATAGCCAGGGTATACCGTTCACGGGTAATTAATCCAAAATGGATTGCTGGAGTGATGCGTCACGGTTATAAGGGTGCATTTGAAATGGCTGCTACGGTTGATTTTTTGTTCGCTTACGATGCTACTGCTAGATGTGTAGAAGACCACATGTATGAAGGAATTGCAAAGACATACCTTTTTGATTCAAGAGTTTGTAAATTTCTTGAAGAAAAAAATCCGTATGCTCTGCGTGATATCGCTGAGAGATTACTTGAAGCATACAAGCGTGGTTTATGGCAGGATGTAAATATACAAACATTGGAAAATCTGCGAAACTTAGTACATCAAGCCGAAGCAGCTATCGAACAGCCAGTGCCTTTCGGGTCTAACTGAACGTAGCAATTGGCGCCGCATTTTTTATAAATGTCGGTGCTGCTGGCATCGAAAAAAAGTGGTGTAGGAAAACTTTAGGAAAATAACTATGGAAAACCTTGCGTATTTACACCTAGCTTTCGATTACGAAGACTGCCCATCGATTGAGTTAGCTAAATTTAGCTTTTTAGTCAATCGGGGAACATCACCTGACTGGAAGAAGTTATCGAGTCGAGCTTGGCGCTATATGTTGCCCCTAGCTTTGACTTTATCGATGATGACTGCGATGAGTAGTGCTTTTGCACTGCAAAAAGGCGACCAGGGTCCATCAGTTCGCGAATTACAGCAAGACTTGAAGCGAGCAGGTTTTTATAATGCTCCTATCACTCAAGTATATGACGTTCGTACTGAAGATGCTGTAAAACGATTTCAAAAAGCTGCATCTTTGCAGGTTAGCGGCATTGCAGGGCCCACAACTATTGGAAAATTAGACACCTGGCGCCCAGTCGCTAGAAATAATCAAGTCAGACAACAAGCGCAAAACGTAGTCAATACTCAGACTTCGAGACCACGCGCTGTTAACGCCCAATCTCGTACCGAGCAGCAAGCAACATCAGTACCGAAACGTCGCGTTTCCGGAATTATTGGTAAAGGTGACGAAGGAGAAGAAGTTCGTAATTTGCAAGAACGGTTACGAGTGGCGGGATACTATTATGGCAATTCCACAGGTATTTTCGGACCAATAACCGAAGATGCAGTTAAACGCTTTCAGCAAGCTTATAAGTTAGAGGCAGATGGATTAGTTGGGCCTGCAACATTGCGCCGACTGCCTCCTGTAGGTGTTGGTTATGGTGAAGACGCACAAAATCGCCGCTCAGGAAGCGATAAACTTCGTTTGGGCGACCGTGGTGAAGCCGTGCGAGTATTACAGGAACAATTAATTAAAGCTGGATACTTAGAAGGTCAGCCAAACGGTTACTACGGTCCATTTACAGCAGATGCCGTCAGACGCTTTCAGGCAGAGAATTATTTAGCAGCCAGCGGAATTGCGGGTCCAACAACACGTGCTAAGTTATACGCAAGCACCAACAATGGAGACAGTAACGAATTTAATGTGCTGGAAATTCAACGTCGGTTGAGAGAACGAGGTTTTTATAAAGGTCCACTCAATGGCGTAATGGGTAACGATACGAAGCGTGCAATTAAACAAGCACAAGAGTTTTACGGCATTAGCCTTAATGATGTAACAACTGGACGCTATTAAGATATAGCCAAGCGCGTTAATTGATTTTAAAATTTATCAACGATGGCTAAATCCCACGCGGGAGCAGCGTGGGATTTTTGTGTGAGCATATATTTTCCAGATTCCCCTAAAAAACTTACCCAAGTACTTACCCAAGAAATTATAACGGCATTAACGCACGTTGACACTTCGGGCAAACAGCATGAATAGTCATTTGACAATCAAGAAGGCTAAAACCTTCTTTTTGGGCTGTTTTTGAGCCAATTTTAAGAACTGAATCGTTCTTAAACTCAATCGTGGTGTTACACCTTACACAAATTAAGTGATGGTGATGATGTGGATATGGCTGGTTGATTTCGTAATGTTTATGTCCTTCTCCCAGTTCCAATTCCCGTAAAATCCCCATCCGCGCCATTAATTTGAGGGTGCGGTAAATAGTCGATAAGCTGATGCCTTCTCCTTGTTCTTCTAACCTTTCGTAAAGGTCTTCTGCACTCAGATGTTCACCTTGTGGAAGTTCTTGGAAAATATGTAATATAACTTCCCTTTGGGGAGTTAGGCGCCAGCCACGTTCATTAAGCTCTGCCTTAAGCGAAGCAGATGTGTAGACAGACATACTAATCTTTCTCAATAAAGGCTGTCAATTGAGAATATAACAAATATTCAGAGCAAGTTGCAACAATTAGAGGTTATTGAGAATTATTTTAAGTACTTAATTGAGGAATGGGGGGAAAGGGAAAAGGGGAAGAGAGAAGGGGAAAGCATAAAACAAACGACTTTCCCTGTTTACAAGTTATTGCAAACTGTTTTTATGAGAATTAGTATTGCATTAGTTGCAAATTTGTTGCTATAGATTGCCAAAATGTTACAAATAATATACAAATCATAGTGTTTGTTTATTGTAAACTATTGGCTATTAGTCGTGATTTTGAAGCATTTGCAGTTTCAATCGAGATAAAAAGCGATATTGTAACGAAAAATTAAATGTTGTGTAAATGTCTCAACAATAGATTCATATGTAAATTAGTTTAGCTTTATTACGCCCCTCCCTAAAGGGAGGGGTATTGTAATAAGTCATAAGGTCACACTAAAGTGTACAGAAAGAGTGAAAAACTAGCTTAAAGACTCTAAGTAATCGCGAATTAAGTTACGACGCTTAGGTTGGCGTAGTTTTTGCAATGCTTTGGATTCGATTTGACGTACTCGTTCGCGAGATAAATCTAGAGCGCGTCCAATTTCAGCTAACGAATAAGGATGACCATCAGCTAAACCAAAGCGCATGAGAATAACATCGCGTTCGCGACTGGTTAAATCAGCTAACAAGTGCTGTAAATCACGTTGAAGTGATTCGCGCATTAGCATTTCTTCTGGGGTAACACCATCAGTTTCAAGAAGTTCACCCAACTCAGTATCTTTGTCTTTACCAACTTTAGTTTCGAGAGAGACTGAACGAGGTACACGTAGTAATACTTCTCTAACTTGTGCTGGTGACATTTCGAGTTCAATAGCCAAATCTTCTAAAGTCGGTGTGCGACCTTTTTCTTGAGCAATTTTACGCTGTGCTTTTTTGATTTTGTTGAGTTTTTCTGTGATGTGGACAGGGAGTCGAATAGTACGACTGCTTGTAGCAATGGCACGAGTGATACCCTGACGAATCCACCAGTAAGCATAAGTACTAAATCGGTAGCCTTTGGTTGGGTCAAACTTTTCTACTGCACGCTCTAAACCTAAAGTACCTTCTTGAACCAAGTCCAATAACTCTAAACCGCGATTTTGATATTTTTTGGCAACGGACACAACAAGACGAAGATTCGCCTTAATCATGTGTTCTTTAGATTGAAGTCCTTGGCTTTGAATTTGCTCTAACTCTTCGACAGCTAACTTAGCAATTTCTGCCCAGCGACGTTTGCCTTTAGCAAGAAGTTGCTTGAGTTCAAAAACATCCATATCACCTGTTTTTGCCCAGCGTTCGAGCGAAGGACGATGACCCAATTCAGATGTTAGACGTTCTTGGATTTCAATAATCCGTTGGTAGGGGGTAATAATATCGTCGCCCTGCTTGGCAGAATTGGATAGCAATATCCGTAAGCGTAAATAGCGTTGAACTTTTTGAGCTTCTGAAACTTCTTCATCACGTCCTAACAAACGAACCCGCCCAATTTCTTGAAGATACAAGCGTACCAAATCGGTACTGCGGCGGTTAGGGGTTACAGCATAGCTGGCTGGGTCTTGCGATACCATCTCCAGCTCCTCCAAATCTTCTTGTGACAACTCATTCTCATCAACTACGAGGTCTGGGTCAAATGCTTGGTTAGGTTGTTGGGCTTCTTCTGCATCTGCGGCGTAAAAAGATGTTGCTGGCATAAGGCTCGTCTCAATGGCTCCAGGTAACAATAGATTGTGGTGGGCAGCACGCGCATGTTGGAGGTTGTCCGCGAAGCGCAACTGCGAACCCAAAGGGTCAACAAAGGGTCAGCATAATCAACTGTTGATATCATTCCCGCAATTTCACAGAAACTAACATCCAGCTGAAAAGATTTTTGCGGTAAATTTCCTAGTTCAGAGCCTTTTTAGTATTATTTAATACGTGTTATTGGCGAGTACAGACCGCTATGACAGCTCAATCATTCGATTTGTCTTAGGTAAAAAATGACTCAGGCTCTGGGTTACAGTGTTAAATTTGATTTTTATAAGCGTAGATGTTGACGGTAGCTTTTTTGACGGAATATAATCATAAATTAAGTAGAAGTAAGTGGAAATATTTTTTTAATCTGTTTCATGGTTATATATACAGGAACCGAGTTGTAGTTTCCTGAAGGTTTCAGTGTGCGAAGAGACTGATTTTGCGTTAAGTATTGTTCGTGTTTTCTAAGGATTGCTCTTAAACCCCGATATGTTGAGGCGCCTTGTAGAAATATAGTAGAAATATATATATTATTTATTCGTGGTACTCAGGCTTGATGTTACGAAGCATCAGTTCTTCTAAAGCTTGACGGGGTGTGGATTCTGATTGCAGGACACGATAAACTTGTTCGGTAATGGGCATTGAGATATTTTGCCCTAAGCTGTGCGTAATTAATACTGAGCAAGTGTTTACCCCCTCCGCAGTTCCTTGTAAGTGGGTAAGAATTTCAGGAAGAGTTTTGCCACAAGCTAGCTGATAACCGACTTGGTAATTGCGACTAAGAGAACTGTTACAAGTTGCGAGTAAGTCACCTAATCCTGACAAACCATAGAATGTTTCAGCTTTGGCGCCTAAACTTACACCGATACGAACCATTTCGGTAAGTCCGCGAGTGACTAAAGCAGCTTTAGCGTTAGTTCCTAATTGCAAACCATCACAGGCGCCTGCTGCAATAGCGATAACATTCTTTAAAGTGCCACCTAGCTCAACGCCCAAAGGGTCAAGATTTGTGTAAACTCGAAACCGTGGTGAGGAGAAAACGAGTTGTACAAATTCTGCCGCAGTTCCCGAATGGCTTGCTACTACCGTTGCAGAAGGTAAACCAAGTTCTATTTCTTTAGATAAATTTGGACCCGATAACACTACAACGGGATGCGAAGGAAAGGCTGTTTGGAGAATTTGTGAGGGTGTGCAGGTAGTTTGAGTGTCTAAACCTTTTGTAGCAGTTACAAAAATTGCTTTATCTGGAAGCTTTAGAAGCTGAAGTTGGGCAATGACATCAGGCACCCCTTTCATAGATATAGCGCTAACAATAATATCGGCATCGCTAACTGTAGACGCGAGTTGTAAGTCACTGCGACGCGACCAGATATTTACTTGATGACCGTTTGCTGATACTAAGGAGGCTAGGCTGCTTCCCCAAGCGCCGGCGCCGAGGATAACTACTGATTTTGGATTTGGGATTTTTAATTGTTGTGGGTTGGGGTGGTTCAAAATAGGGGCGGGTTTAGTTAGATTTTTATTTTTATTTTAGGATATGGGTTAACCCGCCCCTACGTTATTTGCGTGGGTGGCGCTGCATTAATTCTCGAACTTGTTCGGCATGGTAGGAACTGCGTGTCAATGGTGATGAAACAACTTGTAAAAAACCGATTTCTTCACCGAATGCT
This sequence comes from Calothrix sp. FI2-JRJ7, assembly GCA_019359675.1. Classification (GTDB taxonomy): domain Bacteria; phylum Cyanobacteriota; class Cyanobacteriia; order Cyanobacteriales; family Nostocaceae; genus Dulcicalothrix. The sequence goes on along the minus strand of JAHHGX010000065.1, from coordinate 445,065 downwards.
TGCCATGCATCAAATTGTTCGGGACGAACGAAGTCATTAACTTGTAGATGTTTTTGACTAGGCTGTAGATATTGCCCGATGGTTAAAATATCGCAATCAACTGCGCGTAAATCTTGCATAACTTGACGAATTTCTTCATCGGTTTCACCGAGTCCGACCATAATGCCAGATTTTGTATAAACCCAAGGTGCAATTTCACGACTGCGCTTGAGTAATTCTAGGGTGCGCTCGTAATTTGCTTGGGGACGCACACGACGATACAAGCGTGGAATGGTTTCTGTATTATGGTTGAGAACTTCGGGTTGTGAAGAGAGAATTATTTCTAGCGCTTCCCAGTTTCCACACAAGTCGGGAATTAATAATTCGATAGTAGTGTGAGGTGATAATGCGCGGATATTTTCGATACATTTTACAAACTGAGAGGCGCCTCCATCAGGTAAATCATCGCGGTTTACCGAAGTAATTACCACATGGTTAAGCTTCATGCGACGCACTGCTTCTGCCAAGCGTTCGGGTTCAGTAGGGTCGAGAGGTTTGGGTTTTTTCTCAAAATCGATATCGCAATAAGGACAAGCGCGTGTGCAAGCGGGTCCCATAATTAGAAACGTCGCGGTTCCTGCATTAAAGCACTCACCAATATTCGGACACGACGCTTCCTCACAAACTGTATTTAAAGCTAAATCCCGCAATATTTCTTTAACACTACCGACACGCTCCCATTGAGGCGCCTTTACCCGCAACCAATCTGGTTTTACAGCCACAATCAACTTCTACCCATTTATATAGATATACAAAGTTAATGGTAGCAAGTTGTGATTAAGTTGTAGAGACGTGATTAATCCCTCCGGGAAAACCTCTGGTTTACACGTCTCTACGAGTTAGAAGTTATGAGTTATCACTAAGCACTCAGCACTTTACACTCTCATTTCCCTTTCTTTGTGGTACACTGCAATATAGGCTAGTAAAACTATGCCGGGATGTAGCGCAGCTTGGTAGCGCACTTCGTTCGGGACGAAGGGGTCGCTGGTTCGAATCCAGTCATCCCGATAATTATTTAGTTACTCGTATAATACATTACACGTAACAAAACCTATGTTGTGCATGGCTAGCTATTAGTATTGTGATTATTGTTAATGTGTTAGTTTAGAAAAATGGCGCCGAACATCTCGTAAACACGCTAAATATATTCGTTTTTGGGCATAATTTTCTTATGTGAACGTTATGTGACTGGAAGAGAAGGTGTAATTAATTAAATCCTTACACCGCAAGCTTTGTAGCTATTTTTTTAGAGTTATTATATAACTGTTATATTTACTGTCTGTTTTCATAAAGTCGTGCAACTCCGTTTTGCATAAGTCTAAATGGCTTAAATACCAATATTTATAAATAGTTATTGCTAAATGTTCTTTGATTAAAGCATTATTTTTGTTGTCAACAAGTTTTGTTCATTAACTAATTAGTTATCACTATAATTGTTAAAATTTATACGGTGGGTTTATAATCAAATTTATTAGCATGACTATTGAAAGCAGTCAAAACAATCAAAGATTTACAAGAATTGACAAAATTTTTAACACGTCACTGTTAAATTAATTAACAGACTTTCTCGAAAGTGGTGTGATTATATTTTGGCTGTTTGAGGATTTACGATGGCAAGCCTATCGATACTGGATATTGAAGAACTAGCAGAAGGTTGTGATATTGAAGCCAAACAAGCATCCGGCAGAGACGGGCAAGGTGAACTGCCTAAAAGCTTCTTTGAGTCTTATTCTGCAATGGCTAACACCTACGGTGGTGTAATTTTTTTAGGCATTGAGGAGAAACCTAAAGGAAAATTTAGCACCACAGGTATCGCAGTTCCAGATCGCGTTCTCAAAACCCTTTGGGATGGACTTAATAATCACCAACGGATAAGTATTAATTTGCTTACCGACAAAATGGTTGAAGTTATTGAAGTACAGAGTAAACAAATTATTCGTGTTGAAGTTCCACGAGCGCGACGGTCGCAACGACCTGTTTATGTAGGACAAAATCCTCTAACAGGCACTTATCGTAGAAACTACGAGGGTGATTACTTATGCGATGAAGAAACTGTTAAACGTATGCTCGCAGAACAGGTAGAGGAAGTACGGGATGCCCGGTTACTCGAAAACTACGGTTTTGATGATGTTGATCCAAACACCCTTAAGGCATATCGAAATCAATTTAAGGCTACCAAACCCGATCATCCTTGGCTCGACCAAGATGATAAGGAATTTTTACAATCTATTGGTGGTTGGCTACGCGATCGCCAAACAGGCAAAGAAGGATTGACTATAGCTGGTTTGTTAATGTTTGGTAAACTTCCATCGATCCTTGAGGCAGTACCTCACTATATAGTAGATTATCAAGAACGTCCGAAGCCACGAATGGAGGCTAGATGGGTAGATCGTGTTACCACAGATGGCACGTGGTCAGGAAACCTTTATGATTTTTATCGTCGGGTTATTCAAAAACTTTTCTCTGACCTGAAAGTACCCTTTAAGCTGAAAGGCGCAAAACGTGTAGATGAAACGCCCGTACATGAAGCATTGCGGGAAGCATTAATTAACACAATAATTCACGCTGATTATACAGGGCGAGTACCAATACAGATTATTAAACGCCCCGATATGTTTGTGTTTCGCAACCCTGGCATAATGAGGCTGTCTCTAGAAGATGCTTTACGTGGTGGTACAAGTGATTGCCGTAATCGCAAGTTGCAGAAAATGTTTCAGCTTGTAGGTATTGGAGAACAGGCAGGTTCTGGTATTCCCAAAATTTACCGTAATTGGAGTCGGCAACATTGGCGACTGCCTGCTTTTTCAGAAGAATTAGAGCCAGATCAAACATTACTAGCAATGTTAATGATTAACCTACTGCCAGAAGAAACTCTTAGGGAACTTGACGAACGATTCGGTTTAAAATTCCGTGAGTTATCATACGATCAACGCCTTGCTTTAGTAACGGTAGCTCTCGAGGGAAAAGTTACTCACGCTCGACTCAAGTGTATGAGTGTTGCTCACCCACACGATTTAACCAAAGCTTTGTCTGCTCTTGTAAGGGATGGCTTCCTTGAATCTAGCGGCATGGCTCGTGGAACTTTCTATTTTTTTCCTGGCGAGCCACCTAATGTGGAAGCTGACCTAGTAGCTCAAAATTATAATTTTTTTGACAAAACTAGTCCCGAAGAATTATTGTTAGGCATTATACCAGAAGAAATTTTTGACGATTTGGCGCCTAGCTCTGATGATTTGGCGCCTAGCTCTGATGATTTAGTGCCCAGCTCTGATGATTTAGTGCCCAGCTCTGATGATTTAGTGCCCAGCTCTGATGATTTGGCGCCCAACTCTGATGATTTGGCGCCCAGCTCTGATGATTGGGAATTGCTTTTAGCAATTGCTGGTGCCGTCAGAAATAAAAGTAAGGTATCAACTCAAGTTATGGAGGCAACAATTCTCCAAGTTTGTGAAGGAAGATTTTTAAGCCATAAACAACTTCAAGAATTGTTAGGTCGCTCATATAATACGCTAAGGCTCGGATACCTTAGCAAAATGGTAAAGATGGGTCAATTAGAATTACGATACCCAGATAAACTAACCCACCCCGACCAGGCATATAGTACTAAAAAGTAAAAATTTACTATATCATTATATTTTTTAGTACGACTATGTTCTTGCACTATAGAAATCCGATTTGATTTTTGAAAATATAGGTAGGATGTTAAGGACAACGTAACGCACTATTTTTAAAAAGACACGTGCGTTACGAACTCCGCTAAAGACTTAATGGTAATATAATTTTATAAACATATTTCAATTAATTTGTTAATAAGAGGACGATAAGTAGTATTGTCTAAATGGCTTGAATACCAATCTTTATAAATACCTAGTGTTAAATGTTCTTCAATCAATCGAGCTTCTTCTATAAGTACCCATAAATTATGGGTAGCTCGATTCCAAAAGCCAATACTACCATTTTCTTGAAGACCTTTTGTCCCATACATTTTACATGCAGGGCATTGACATTCATCTAATTTTTTAAATTCTTTCTCACTTAGTTTGCGACCTCTCCATTTCCCTAACTCAGCAACTATTCGCTCCCCTGTCCCAGGTAACTGTATTATTCCACGAGCTGCTCGATTTCTCCATCCGCTTGAATCTACAGAGTTAATTCCTAATAATGCGGCTATGTGTAGTGTTGCAGTACCTCCAATCCCAAATACATGAAGTTTTTTATCTTTAAATTCTTCTCGGACATACTGAATATTATCCAAAATTTGTTGGTATGGTACGGCTTTTGGTGCGCGTAGTAAGTTGGGAACAATACCACCCAATGCAATACCTGTTTTTTGTCTCAGTGCCTTATTTTTCTTAATTTTTACAACATATTCTTCTAAAAAATTACTAACGTGAATAACAGGAATGAATTGATTATCTTTATAAGCAATATTCATTTTCATAGTCCGAGCGAAGCATTGTTTTTGCTCGGACTATGACATTTTTGGAGTGGGGATAAAATCTTGAGGAATTGGACACCAATCAGGTTTAGCACCTTGAACAAATTCTTCATAGTCGTTTGTTACTATTTCCCCACCACGACTAATAAAGTAGAAAGCTCCATTGTCAAGGTAAAGCTTTACTTCTTCTGGGATGCCAAGATATTCTCTAAGACCTTGCTCCATAACTTTACGTCGAAGCACGGGTCTTTGATGAAATTCGGCGTAGGAAACCATAACTGCTCGCAATTGTGGAAGATAATAAGCAGAGTTTTTATCCCACACGCGAGGTTTGATTCCCTTCAGACTGATACCAGCAACAATTTGCATTAACAGGCAACCTAAGCAACTTCATTTAGCTTTGCACAGAAGCTCTATTTCATGACTAACAATATAGTATTTATATACTAAATATGTTCCAAAGGTCTGACTTTTGAGGCTTGATTGACTAATTCAATGGAATAACCATTGGAAAACGCACATGAAAAATCTTCTAGGTGGGAAACTAAAATAATACGTGCTAGTCGATGTTGTAATTCGTTAAGTTCTTGAATCATATCATCGCGCCCGTTTTTGTCCAAACTACCAAAGCCTTCATCGATGATCACTGATTCAATGTGACGTGCGCCTTGTCCTGCATATTGACCAATAGCGAGGGCTAGGTAATCCGGTTATCTGATTTACTAACCACTTAGGCGCCACACGCCTATTACCTACAACAACATACCAAGATTGGAAGTTAGCGAATTCTTGATTATTTTTCTCTAGTGACTGGTAAGCAATATCAAGTACTTGCTGTGTAGTCAGTACTACTTCTATGCCTTTAATTGTTAGGTTTTTGCCTAAATCTATCTTTTTTTGAGAGCTTTGGGGTAGCTGTGGTGGTTTCCCATACAACCATTCATGCAATTCCCCTAACTTTCTACCCAAACTACCAGAGGCTACTTGTACATTTAAATTTGCAGGCAGTATTTTCTCATATCCTTGTATCGCTCGATAGTAACTTTGACCTATGCAAATAAAAACCCCTTTGTAGGGTCTAGAATTGGCGATCTCACCTAATTTTTCTATCGTATTTGATTGCAACTCCATAGCTCTACTTGGTGTCATTCGTCGGTCATAATACGGGATGAGGAAATCTTGAGGAATCAAACCAAACTCTGCTGATAATATATAAATACTAAAAAAATTCAAATTTTGGGGCTGCTGCTTCAGAAATTTACGCAGACTTGAAAGGTTGGACCATTGTATCTAGAGATAGCTGCTAACAATCCTGAGTCTAAACTCTTGCGTTGGCAGCAGCCAAGAATCAGTAGATTTTGGTTATGTGTGGGAGTTGAAGGAGTGGGGTTATCAAATTTATCTTCGAGGTAAATATGATCAAAACGCATGAAAATAGATTATATTACACTGGTTCGGTGTCACTAGCATATTTATAGTGACTACTTGTCCTGTATCTCTAACTTTACTTGCTGATATGGAACGGGCAAGGATGCCCATTCCACAAGATGAATGTTATTTTGTAAGTGCCGATAATTTAATTTTTGGAAATTTTTTACTTGGTTTCCATCCAGTTTTCTCCGGCGCGTGCTTCTACTAGTAGGGGTACAGTTAGTTTTACGGCGTTTTCCATGACTGATTGAATTTTGGGTTGTAGTTCTTCCCATTCGCTGGTGGGGACTTCAAATATTAGTTCGTCGTGAACTTGGAGGAGTACGCGCGCTTGGTAGTTTTGCAGGAGTTGGTGCATTTTTACCATTGCGATTTTGATGATGTCGGCGCTTGAGCCTTGAATTGGGGCGTTTGCGGCTGAACGTAGTAGTCCTGCGTCGAAGTTTCCGAGGTTTTTGAGCTTGCTGAGGTCGATGTCTTCGGGTTTGGTGTTTTTTAGTTTACGTAAGCTGTCTGTTGTGAAGTCAAAGTAACGGCGCCTACCAATGATTGTTTCGACGTAACCTTGGCTAATTGCTTGCTTTTTCACTCCTTCTAAGTATTCAAATATTTTGGGGTAACGAGTATAAAAGCGTTTGATGAATTCGTTTGCTAAGTTTTTGTCTACACCTGTGGAACGGGAAAACCTTAATGAACCCATTCCGTAGATAACGCCGAAGTTGATTGTTTTTGCTACGCGACGTTCGTCTGAGGTGATGTCGTCTTTTTCAAACATTAAGCGCGCGGTAACGCTGTGAATATCCTCGTTGTTTTTGTATGCTTCTACTAGTATGGGTTCTTGGCACAAGTGCGCTAAAATTCGCAATTCGATTTGCGAATAATCTGCTGCTACTAGTAACCACCCAGATTCGGGAATGAAGGCTTTACGAATTTGACGACTGAAGGCTGTACGTATGGGAATATTTTGTAAGTTGGGATTTGATGATGATAGGCGCCCGGTTGATGTTGCCGTTTGGTTAAAGTTGGTATGGACGCGATGAGTATCGGAACGCACTAGTAATGGCAGTGCATCTACATAAGTTGACTTTAATTTGGAAAGTGTTCTAAATTCGCTAATGGCTTCAATAATACCTGTATCATCGACTTCGCGCAGCTTTTCTAATGTTGCAGCATCAGTTGAGTAGCCTGTTTGAATTTTACGCGAGTGTTTGGTGCTTAATCCTAATTTGGTGAATAAAATTTCACTGAGCTTTTTGGGTGAACCTAAGTTAAATTTTTCACCTGCAAGGTCATAGACTTGTTGTTCGTACTTAGCTAAATCAGTTTCTAACTGGTTGGAAAGTTCTTTTAAATAATCACTATCAATACGGATACCTTGATATTCCATCTCAGCTAAAACTGGTTCGAGTGGTTGCTCGACTTCTAATAATAGCTTTGATAAATCTGGTATTTTATTGAGTTCTTCACGTAGTTTAGGAACGAGTTGGTAGGTAGCGTGTACTTGTGAGCAGCAGTAATCAGCTACACTCTTTATATCTATGTCACCAATAGTTTTGGTTTTGGACACCAAGTCTTGGTAGTTTGTGAGTGTTAACTTTAAGTAACGCTCGGTGATTCCGTTTAAACTGTGAGATGCATCAGGATTAATAATGTAACTTGCTAGCATTGGGTCGAATACAACCCCAGTTAAATTTATTCCCTGACAACGAAAAACTAAGCGGTCGAATTTAGCGTTTTGGAAAGTTTTGGGATATTTATCGCTTTCTAAAATTGATTTCAGCGCATCTAGTGCTGTTTCTAAATCTAAATTTTCGCCTTTGCTATGGTTGAGGGGAATGTAGGCAACTTGATCTGGCTTAGTTCCCCAACAACAACCAATACCAACTAGTTTTGCATCGCGCGGTTCTAAGTCGCTTGTTTCCGTATCCCAAGCTACAGGAGTTTCGGCACTAGTATGTTTTTTAAGTATATTAATTAGTTCTTCTAGCTGAGACTGAGAAGTAATAATGCGCGGTTGAATTTCTGATTTTTCTTGCTGTTGAAATGCGTCGGTATCTTCTGCGCTCCAAAACCATAAGTCATAATCGCTACTAGATGAAGAAACACGCGAAGTGGAGGTGTCCGAAGTAGAGACGTCCGAAGTAGAGACGTGTAAACCGGAGGTTTTCCCGGAGGGATTAATCACGTCTCTACCAGAGGATTGGTTTTCTTGCTGAGATTGTTGTGTGGCGCCACCGAGACGTTCTTGAATTTGGTTGATTTTGCCTAAGAAGGATTTAAATTCGAGTTTTTCGAGGAGTGGTGTAAGGTTGTTTGTGTCGAAACCTTGGAGTTTACACTCTTCGAGATTTACCGATAATGGAACGTCTTGGACTATTGTGGCTAAATAGCGGGATTTTTCTGCGTCTTCTTTACCTGCTTCGAGCTTTTTTTGAGCGGCGCCTTTGATTTGATCTAGGGAATTATAAATATTATCAAGGGAACCGTATTTAGATAGCAGATCAACTGCTGTCTTGTCACCGATTCCCTTTACTCCAGGAATATTATCTGATGTATCGCCGCAAAGGGCTTTATAGTCAATAACTTGTGATGGCAGTACACCGAGTTTCTTTTTAACTTCTTCTAATCCAAACTCGGTAGGGCCTGATGTTGAGGAACGTTGAAGCGCTTCTTTATTTAAATACAATACTTTAATTTCTTTTTCAGGGTCAACGAGTTGAAATAAATCTCTGTCCCCTGTGAGAATTTTGACGCGATAACCAGCATCAGAAGCTTTTTTAGCAAGAGTGCCAAGTACGTCATCTGCCTCATAACCGGATGCAGTCAATATTTTTAAATTGAGCGCATCCAGTAACTCATGCAGATTCTTAAGGTCGGGTATAAAATCTTCGGGAGTACCTGGACGGTCAGCTTTGTAGGTATCATCCGCTTCGTGACGGAAAGTCGGTAAACCTAAATCAAATGCGACAGCTATGTGCGAGGGTTGCTCCTTAGCAATTACCTCTAACAGGGACTTAAGAAAACCGAAGCATACGCTAGTGGGAATCCCCGACTTGGTTCGCAAACCGCCATCGCGTCCTTTAGCGAAGGCAAAGTAGGAACGAAATGCTAGTGAGTGTCCATCGACGAGGATGAACGTGGGTTGGTCTGCGATAGATTGGGAAGTCAACTGGTTTGATGTATTAGTATCTGACATAATACTTCAATTGTAACCAGTTGCTTCCGCCACAGAACATCTTTCTTGGGAGTTAAGCTGAAGCTTGCTTTTTACGACGACGCATCCACATACTCGCGCCCGTTACACCCAAGAGTGCAGCCATTGTTCCTGGTTCTGGTACTGCTTGATTAGTCAAGTTACCTTTACCGAAGTCAACCACAAATACTACATCATTAAAGTCTAAGTCACCACCGCCAATGATGTCTTCAAACCCCATTAACAAGTAGTCGCCAACTTGATATGCCATCATATGTTGTAACTTATCAATATTTTGGCTTGGATCGGCGCCACCGAGTACCGTTTGTCCCCCGTTAAATCCATCCGACCTCAATAAGAAGTTCAGTTGTGTACCAGCCTTAACCTTACCGATATCAACATAATCACCAATATCTAAAACGCCATCACCATTGTTACCTAGTTGGCAAGCACTGTTTTTACCACCAGAGATATCGCAAGAAATGTTATTGAAAATCTGACCTTTACTAGTCTCTTGACCATCTTTGACGGTTTGATAACCTAATTGGTTTTTGTAACCGGCACCTTCATTTAAGAACCAAACGCGGACGTTGTGGTCAAATTTCATAAATAACTTAGTTGGGTCTAATGCTTGAGCTTTTTGTTTTTCTGCGCTGATAGCTAATCTTTCTTTTTGTACATATGTTTGAAACTGAGGAATTAAGGCTTGGAAACCGGAGGTATCAGTTGAACGGTCTTTAACTTCGTGATTTTTAAGGTCTTTCCACTCAAATTTGGGCATTGGGGTAGTCAACCCAGCAGCTTGTGCAGGCGCCATTGCAACCAAAGAACCAGCAACAGTTGCAGCAGCAGCAATTCCGGTTAAAGCTTTCTTAAACATGATTTAAAATCCTTCTCGTTTTACTGAATTTCTTTGTTTTGAGTTTATTGAAACAATTAACTTTTATTTTTCTCTTTGAAAATAATTTTTGTTTCAATACATACTTGATAACTCACCGTAAAAATGAATGTCGATACCTAAATCCCTTTTTTGCAGAGTCTTTATATTCACTAGGACTTACTGATTCATTTTTATCTATTTATCTGCACAAAATTGCAAAATATCTGTTGAATTACTTAGAAGCTTTCGTACAATTGCTGAGTTAATAAATGAAAACGCCAAAAGTCTCTGTAAAATTTTCAGTATCACTGACTTATTCTAAAAAATCAACTTATTATTTATATAATTTACCCTAAAAAACCGGGTTTATACGGTTTATAGCATTTTCTGCGTAAGTCCTGATTTAATACTTTTCATTACAGTTATTTGTAATTATCAAGCTAACATTGCCCAGCATGATAAAAAGCCTGTTTCAAGAAACTAGGCTTGTTTTACAGCTTTACAGCAAATCTTATGTAGATATGTTAGAGCGCTCCGGGACAGGCTTTCCGTTCTATCCTACTTGTTTTTTGCGACGACGTGACCATAGAGAGGCGCCTGTTACTCCTAGAAGTGCAGCCATAGCTCCTGGTTCGGGTACGGCTGTTGTTTTAAAGTTTCCTTTACCAAAATCTACAACAAAACCGTAATTTTTTTGTATTAATATATACTTTATAGCTCAGTATTAAATTAAATGTCGATATCTAAAAACCTTTTTTGCTGAGTCTTTATAAAAGTTGGCTTTTACAGTTCTAATTAAGCTATTTGTGGGGAAATTTTCAGCAAATATCTGTCAAATTACTGAGTAATTTTCGTATTATTACTGACCTGATTAACGAAAAGAAAAAAGTCTGTATCAAATTTTAAGTATTACGCGCGCAAACTGGGTTAAGAGGGCGTATTATTGGAGACTACACAGCTTATAATTTTAGGCTTACGCTTTTAATTGCGTAGCTTCAACCATTTTAATTGACCAAGTTTATACGTACCTTTACCTGATAGTCTTGTACTTGCTCACTTAAATCAACCGAGATATGCACTCAAAAACAGATATCAAGCTACTAGTAGTAGATATTGACGGTACTATCGCCGGACACTCGAACAAAATCAGTCAAGCAGTGAAAAATGCTATCCAGCAAGTTAAGCAAAGTGGAGTTCAAGTTGCTGTCGCGACGGGTAGAATGTATCGTTCCGCGTTACGGTTCCATCTCGAAATTGGTTCGACGCTACCACTCATAGCTTATCAAGGCGCCTGGATACAAGACCCAGCCTCGAATAAAATCCATCGACATTACCCAGTTAACCGCGCAACTGCAATACAACTACTTGATTATTTCGAGCAACCAGAACTGCGTGAGTTGCTTTCTGTACACTTCTATATAAATGATGAACTTTACGTGCGCTCGATAACACGCGAAACAAAGATTTACGCGAAACGTTCTAATATCACTCCTATCGCAGTTGGTGACTTGCGCTTGTGCCTTGATAACGAACCAACTAAAATTCTGGCTTTGTGTGACGACACTGATGTCATAAACAACCTGCTGGGTAATTTACGTCGTCAATATACTCCCGCTGAACTTTACCTAACTACATCTGTTGCAACTTTTTTTGAAGCTACTAACCCGTTAGTAAATAAAGGAGTAGCCGTTAAATATCTAGCTGAAGAACTCCTAGGTATTGAAAGTAAAAATGTTATGACGATTGGTGATAATTTTAATGATGTCGAAATGCTGCAATACGCTGGTACTGGTGTTGCGATGGGTGGGGCGCCATCCCAAGTCAAAGAACAAGCTAATTGGGTTGCTCCAACTGTTGAAAATGATGGAGTTGCTGCCGCTATTAACAAGTTTATTCTTGCTTAACATCTAAATGGTTAATCATTAATGCTTAGTCATCACGATTGATTAATCATTACCATTTAGATTTATCTATAGTTGAAAATAATTAATGTAAGGAGATACGTTTCATAAAAAATCAGAAAGGGCACCGACGACTGGCCGTGTTTCGTCTCGGTGCCCTTACTGGTTCGCTCCTCACACACTTGATACTATATCTCGACCTTTTTAATGAGTCAATAGATTTTACAAAACTTTTTATATTTTTAATAATTTGGCTAGTTATTTAATTTAGTTGATTAAGTCCTGTTCGCCTAATTTATAAAAATATTCACAATTAGTAATTTATATTTCAAAGCAAGCGACGGAATTTAATTTCTCTTCTAATAACAATCTTAATATCTGTTGAGTAACTACTATCAGCCCTATATACGCGCGAACTAGTTCAGGTTGGTTTTTTACTTCGCCCCAAATACGAGTATGGCGCCAAAAACAAATAAAAGCTTGGCTTAAATTTAACGCTTTGGAATGCCAATAGATTGGTGAACGTACATCAACACATACCAAATCATCTACTATTTCCACGCTTGTCGCGATTAAACGTTGCGACTCGTGTGAGTTGAAGCGAAGTTTACTTTGACTGTCTAACCAAGAAACTTGTAATGGCTGGTCAAATGATATTAACCCCTCATGCCCAGCTAGTCTTAACAAAGAACAACAACGCGCATGGGTATATTGGATTAAAAATGGAGGAGTGCCCGAGTGTGTCCGTGTGTCCGTGTGTCCGTGTGTGCCCGTATGTTGTTCTACCACACTTTGTAGACAGGTTGCTATGACACTTGGAGCGACTTCGATATAAATCAAACCTGCCGCTGCCTTCAACATAAAATTCTCGTTACAATCACAAAAATGAGAGACAAGTTGAGACGCAATGACTGAAGCGCTTATCCCATATACTTTTGCTGCTTTAAAAGCTACTTCTGAAATATACAAAACTTTACATGTTTCTTTACTTTTGCGTACCCAAACTTCCGCAAGCGCAAACGGTAATAGTTTATTTTCGTTGATATAAATACTTAAGACTTCTAATAAATAACTGTTTACTTGCTGTCTAATTGCTGTGTATTTGCTAACTAGTATCATAATATACACATAGTAAGCTTGTAAGAACCCCTCTACATACCAAACAACGTATTTTTATGCTATCTGCCTTTTGGCATAACTTTAATTTAGAGAGAGAAAAATAAGAATTCCATGAAATTTGATGAAAGATGGGTAAATTTTACTACCATCATTGTACAGTAAGAAGTATAACAATCATAGTAGAATTTAATTTCTACTCTGTTATGGCTGGCACGTTAGGTGTTTAGCCTGACATGCCAACGCAAAGACACTCCTTGCACCTTTTTGACGACGCCTGTCTTTGTCTTCAGCCGAACGCTCTTTGTTACCTATGCAATCTCCATCCTCCTTTTCAGAAGCATCACGTCCTTTCTTGACCTGGCAACGTATTCTTGACTGGGCCCAAGAACACTATCGCTGTCGTACCTTTAGCAAAGATGAACGCATTCCAGCTAGACCTGGTTTGTTGTACTTGGTGCAAAGAGGTGCTATCCGCATGGTAGGGACTGCACAAGTTAGTGCAACTGCTAGTCAGTTAACGTCTCGTCGTATTAATCGAACCCCTGAAGAAGCTTTCTTAGGGTTTGTTGGCGCCGGACAGCCGTTTGAAATAGTTGCTCAGTCACCATTTACACTCCAAGCTTACGCTCACGTTGACCAAACAGCAGTGTTGTGGATGTATTGGCACGACTTGGACAACTGGCCACACTTCCGTCGCGAAGTAATGGACGCCTTTAGATACCAGCACCAACGCAAGCTATTGTGGCTGAGTGCCTTGGGACAACGACGCACTATCGACCGACTCCTCGGTTTCCTGACCTTGTTAATTGAGGAATACGGTGAGCCGGCGATGAGCGAAACCGACCCAGATGTAATTCGTGGTTACTGTTTGCCATTCCCTTTAACTCATGCTCAAATTGGTAGCGCGATTGGTTCAACCCGTGTTACCGTAACTCGTTTGATGGGTAAACTGCGTCAACGCGGTTTGATATTAACTCAAGGGGATAATTTAATCTGCTTGCCTGCTGAGTCGATTAACCGAGCGAGCTAACATTCTAGTTTTAAAGCAGCAGGAGGAGAGCGAATTTTGACTTTCCCCAGCTTGGGATATCAATTCCTGCCCCTGCTCGCAAAGAAGTAAGTTAGCGTAAGCATCACCTAAAAGTTGCTCAATTTGCCCGTTTTGTTTGACGACTACGAACAAATTGGGCGCTATGAGGGTACTTACCAGATTGAAATGCCTCAATGTTCAATTTGTTGCGCTTACCTGGACATTCTGCTGGGAGGATGAATGGTTCAATGTATTGAGCAACTTTTGACCTTTGCTTCCGCCCCAACGGCACTGGTTTGATTGAACATTGAGGAACGACTTCTGGGGCAGAAGCGAAGTAAATGCCACCTGGACTAGCAGAAGGGTTGTTGTGGAAACAAATTCCACATTAGAACCAAATGCTTGTCCACCCAAAATATCTTGGACAAATAGTTCAAAAGTTCCACCGTCTTCAACACGGCGTGAGTAGGCTTTTATTGCAATTGAAGCGCCACTCAATTCTTTCCAATTAGTAACTTTCCCTGTGTAGATAGATTTTAGTTGGTCAATTGTTAGTGTTATTAAAAGCGATAATACTAAAATAGATGTTTCGTTTTTTTTGCGACATATTAACTTTTGACTACTTAATTCTTATAAATCCTGTTTTAGATATTAATTCTTGTCCTTGTTCGGTAAGAAGTAAATTAGCATATGCTATTCCTGCTTCTTGGTCGCTTTGTTTGTTCTGCTTCACAATTACAAACAGGCGCCTAGTTATTGGGTATTTATGTGTTTTAAAAGCATCAATATTAATTTGATTGCGCTCCGAAGGACATTTAGAGCTTTTTTTATTTAAGATATATAATATTTTGTAACGTATAGTCGTCTGCCCTTCATTATTCTATTTCTAAAGGAGCAGCAGTTTTTTATGCATTTTTTATAAAATTACAGAATTTTTGATAAAAGTTTATATATCAGTCGAAATAGTGAAGTAACGGCAATAGATATTAAGCCAGCAATAACCGCGTAAAATAAAACTTCAGGTATGGTTAGCGAACCTCGTAGAAAAATTAGGACTATTGGTAAAGTTATTACTGGAAAAATAATTAAATCTGAGCCACCTACCCAACGTCGGAATTGAGCAAATATCATAGCACTAATTACGACTAGTGATATAACTAAACTAATTGGTGTAGATTTAATCAAACTAAAAACCGCTATTGCAATTAAGCCACCTTCAAACCCACTAAATCCTGCTCCTGTTAATACTTCTATTAGAGAAAAGTTTCGTTTTGATGTCGTAAGTGTCCCTGTCTGTGATGACTGAAGTTGTGTTGGATGTTGTTGTGGTTGTGGTTGTGGTGTACCTAAAGCTTCAAGTACATCAGTGGCGCTTTGAAACCTCTGGTTTGCAGCAGGAAGTAACATGCGATTTAACACGGATGTTAACGTCGGACTGATAGTAACAAAATTTTGCCATTTCCACTGATTGGTGTAGGAATCAAATAGTTCTATAACATCTTTAGCAGTAAGGAGAATGATTATAGTTACTGCTAAAGCGTATAAATCTGTAGATGGAAATACTTGGCCACCTGACATTTGTTCGGGTGGTGCAAATCCAATTGAATAAATCCCCGTTGAGGCGCCTGTAGTCCCCGCTGGAGAATTTGTCACTAATTTAACGGCGCCAAAGTCAAGTAAAAAGAGTTTGCCGCTTTTATCACGCATGATATTCGAGGGTTTAATATCACGGTGAATGATGCCTTGGTTATGAACAAAATCAAGTACTTTTAAAATTGAACTTAACACTTCGACGGCATCAGACTCGGAAAAATGACCTTTTTGTACTAGTTCTTGTTCTAGATTTTCTCCGTTAATGTACTCTTGGACTAAATAGAAATACTGCTCTTGCCGTCCAGGTGGTGAACTTTCGACAATAACCGGAAAGTAAGCATACAAATTGGGTATTTGGTCGTGCTGGTAGCCAACTTCTTCTAAAACCACTGCCTCGCGTTCAAATAAGTCTTGCGCGAGTTTTAGTTGTGTGGGACTCAAAGAAGTTGATGGCAAAAATTGCTTGGCTACACAAGAACGCATCGTTGGAGTATAACGGTCACGCGCGAAAAATGCTGCGCCAAATCCACCTCTACCAAGTACTTTAGTTGGAATATACCGTCCAGCTAAAATCAATGGCATTCCGCAACTAGTACAGTATTTCTGCTGCACGGTTCTAATTACAGTTGTTTCGTCAAGGTCGGCAAAATAATTTAGCGGACGCGGACAATGCGGACGAGTGCAGTAAACTTCCATATTTAGCAATTGCCATTATCTTTGAAGGTGAGATAACCCACTTGCAGTCGTGGGCATCCCGTATTACAGTGCCAGACTGCGTGATAAAACGAACTTAATCATCGTCCAAAACTGCCTCCTCACCATTTAAAGCAGCAACCACTATTTCTCTGTGTGTTGATTTTAACACTTCCATATTCCAGCCCGGTGCCGCAAATTGAGGTAAAATTTCTTGGCTGAAGGCTTCTGCTGCTTTGGAACGATAACGGTTGGGATTAAAAATTAGCCATAGCGTTCGCTTGACTACTACACCTTCTATTGGTGAGCGGTGCAGTACTCCCATTTGCAATTCCTTAGAAATTGCCGAGGTGGAAACAAACGCTGCTCCCAAACCTGATTGCACAGCTGTTTTGATCGCTTCGATGGAATTCAACTCCATCTCAATTTTAAAACGTCGCGTATCGATATCACAGCGCGATAGCACTTGTTCGATAACCTTGCGTATAGTGGATTGCGAATCGAGGGTAATGAATTGTAATTTATATAAGTCTTCTTTTTGAATTTTTTCCAGTTTTGCGAAAGGATGAGATACGGGTAAAATCAATGCCAATTCGTCTTCTGCGTAGGAAATCGTTTCGAGTGACTCGGCAAGTTCACCAGGAACTTCACCACCAATAATAGCTAAATCGACTTGTCCGTTGGCGACACCCCAAGCTGTGCGTCGCGTTGAGTGGACGTGTAATTGTACGGCTACATCGGGGTATTTTTGTCGAAACATGCCTATCATTCGTGGCAGCAAATAAGTGCCTGTTGTTTGAGAGGCGCCGACAATTAGGGTACCACCTTGGAGATTTTGCAGGTCATCGATAGCGCGACAGGTTTCTTGACATAAGCTAAGGATTTTTTCACCGTAGCTAAGTAATAAATGTCCCGCTTCGGTTAATTGCGCGCGTCTACCTCCACGGTCAAATAAGGGAACATCAAGTTGACGCTCTAAGTTCTGCACCTGCAAACTAACAGCAGGTTGAGAAACATAAAGGCTGTCAGCGGCACGCTTGAAGCTCCCTTCTGCGGCAATCGCTTTGAGAATACGTAACTGATCTAGAGTAAAAGGAAGGTCAGACATAAGGCTCAACACACAAACGTTGAAAGGAGCAACGAAAATTGATAATTCAGTTTGGAAAAGGCGCCCGTTATAAAACGAGTGCGGTTGAAATAATTCTCCACTTTACTGGACTTGTTTGAAAGCATCTTAAGCTTGGAGGCTTTGGTCGAAAAAGGCAACATAAGCAACATCTTGACTATTGTCCCCCTTTAAACACTTTGTGAAATTGATTGTACTGAAATAAGCGTTGATTTAAATTACCGGAGCGTATGTCGCGTGATGATGCCAGATTGGTTAACCCCTAGTCATTTTATGATGCTTGGATTACAAATAGTATTTGCAATCGCGCACAGCGGAGGCGCTGCACTGCGTCCGTGGGCAGAAAAGTATACAGGTGCAAGGTTATATCGCGTTATTTTTGCTTTAATCAGCCTACCTTTGGCTGTTATTTTAGTTGTTTACTTTTTTAATCACCGTTATGATGGGTTGCAACTTTGGCAAGTCCAAGGACTACCAGGGGTACAAACATTCGTTTGGGTGCTATCAGCGATATCGTTTTTATTCTTGTATCCTGCCACATTCAATCTACTAGAAATTGCTGCCATTCAAAAGCCCCAAGTTCTTTTGTACGAGACAGGTATTATTCGTATTACCCGCCACCCGCAAATGGTTGGACAGGTAATTTGGTGCATTGCCCATACTCTATGGATAGGCACAACTTTTACACTCGTTACTTCGATTGGTCTAATATTGCACCATTTATTTGCAGTTTGGCACGGTGATCGGCGCCTACTCGCTCGCTACGGCGAAGCTTTTGAATTGGTAAGACAACGCACTAGTATTATTCCATTGTTAGCAATTCTTGACGGGCGCCAGTCACTAAAGTGGCAAGAATTCGTCCGTCCTGCCTATTTAGGCGTTACACTTTTTGTACTGCTATTTTGGTGGTTACACCCTTTGCTCTTAGTGTCAACAAGTAGGATACAGTTTTGAATACTAGCACATGGTCTATTGACAGACTGACCCAAAAGTAATTATAAAAGAGAGTTTGCTGTTATCTAATACAGCGAAATCAATGTACGATGAAGTCAACTGCCTACACTGCCCTGCGGGTCAGTGTGGGATTGTGAGATACCTTTAATATAAAAACCCTATAAATCATAGAGGCGTCATGGTGTTGTCGGTTAGTGAGCGGACATTTACTCAAGAAGTTTTAGAATCTCATGTTCCTGTCTTAGTCAATTTTGGGGCGCCTTGGTGCGGGTTATGTCGTATTATTCACCCTCTACTGTTACAGTTCAGCCGAGAGTGTGGAAAAGAAATCAAACTCGTTAGCGTCAACGCTGATGAAAATTTTAAACTATCGAATCAGTACAGGCTGAAATCGCTACCAACTTTAATCTTGATTGAACAAGGGCTGGTTCGGCAAAGGCTTGAAGGATTTAAGGGACGCGAGGATTTGCTCCATGCTTTGGAACGAATCAAAGAAAGCTACATTCTTTCGGAGCGTAACCACAGTAGTTCAAAAGCAGCCAATGTAATGTAGCTTCCAATTCTTTTTACTTTCCAGGGTGCTTACATATGTAGTTGGCACTACAAATTTTTGACACATTTAAAAATTGAATATAAATCTCAAATAGATAAAATAGACATTCATTGACTAATAAGCTGCTTGCTTTACCCACGTGACATCTAGTGATGCCAAGTATATTAGTAATATTTGTCATCACTAAGCGTTATGAGACTTTCGCCAAATTTATGGTTAGATAAGATGGTCAAGTAGAAAGCTTTAATCATGGGTTAAGTTTGAAATAGAGTCTTGAGACAGCGAGGTTTATTTTCGGTGCCAGTAAAATATTTTCTATATCACGAAAATAATTTGTGTCTTATTGTACAGGACTCAAAATTTGTCACCCCAACAATCTGTTCAAAATCTAAACATTGGCTTAACTACCCACCCGATTCCTTTCTGGTGGGGTATTTTATGAATAAAGGTGTGTGTCACAATTATTAACAGTTCCGACAAATAACTTAATCTGTGAATTCTAAAAGTAGGCGCCAGTGATGGAAATAATCTATCAGTATGCTTGGCTAATTCCAGTACTCCCACTGCTTGGAGCAATGCTGGTAGGGCTAGGATTACTCTCTCTAAATCAGGCAACAAACAAAGCACGACAGCTAAACTCCGCATTAATCATCTCGTTGATGGGTGTGGCGATGGGGCTGTCGATTGCTATATTATGGAGCCAAATTCAAGGACACGCTCCCTACAGTAGTATCTTTGAATGGGCATCAGCTGGTAACTTCCACCTCAGCATGGGTTACACGATTGACCACCTTACAGCTTTGATGCTCGTAGTTGTAACAACTGTAGCCTTCCTCGTAATGATATATACGGATGGTTACATGGCGCATGACCCTGGTTATGTGCGCTTCTACGCTTATTTGAGCTTATTCGGTTCGTCGATGTTGGGCTTGGTAGTCAGTCCTAACCTCGTACAAGTTTACGTATTTTGGGAACTTGTAGGGATGTGTTCCTACCTGCTGGTCGGTTTTTGGTATGACCGTAAGGCAGCAGCAGACGCTTGTCAAAAAGCATTTGTTACTAACCGCGTCGGTGACTTTGGTTTATTGTTGGGTATTTTAGGGCTTTTCTGGGCAACAGGAAGCTTTGAGTTTGACGTTATGGGTACCCGTCTTGCAGAACTTGTGCAAAATGGGTCTTTGAGCAATTTCCTGGCGATTTTGCTAGCAATTTTAGTTTTCTTAGGACCTGTTGCTAAATCAGCACAGTTTCCGCTCCATGTTTGGCTACCGGATGCGATGGAAGGTCCTACACCAATTTCCGCGCTTATCCACGCAGCGACAATGGTGGCGGCTGGTGTATTCTTAGTTGCACGCATGTACCCTGTGTTTGAACATGTACCCGCAGCTATGAATGTAATTGCTTACACAGGCGCCTTCACAGCGTTTTTGGGAGCTACTATTGCCATAACTCAAAACGACATCAAAAAAGGATTGGCGTATTCAACAATTTCCCAGCTTGGCTACATGGTCATGGCAATGGGTGTTGGCGCCTATAGTGCCGGATTATTCCACCTAATGACTCATGCTTACTTTAAAGCGATGTTGTTCTTAGGTTCAGGCTCTGTAATCCACGGTATGGAAGGTGTTGTAGGACACAATCCAGCTTTAGCCCAGGATATGCGGTTAATGGGTGGACTGCGGAAATACATGCCAGTTACAGGTTTTACCTTCTTAATTGGTTGTTTGGCTATTTCTGGTATTCCTCCTTTTGCTGGTTTCTGGTCAAAAGATGAAATTCTCGGCGCCGCTTTTGCAGCTAACCCATTATTATGGTTTATTGGTTATGCAACCGCTGGTATCACTGCTTTTTACATGTTCCGGATGTACTTTTCTACCTTTGAAGGTGGGTTCCGGGGTACTGATAAGAAGATAATTCAAAAGCTTGAGAAAGCTGCAACCATTTTGGTTGAAGGTGAAGCACTGGCACCAAATTTTGGACCAGGTGCTATGAAACAAGGTGAGTTAGAAGCTACAGGTGGTGGTCATGACGACCACAGTCATGGACACAGTAGCGAACCCCACGAGTCACCTTGGACAATGACTTTACCGTTGGCAGTACTTGCTATTCCTTCGATGTTAATTGGTTTAGTGGGTACACCTTATGCTAATTACTTCGAGGAATTTATCCATGCTCCTAGCGAATCGGTAGCAGAAATTGCAGAAAAAGCTGCCGAATTCAACCCCCAAGAGTTTTATGTAATGGCGGGTAGTTCGGTTGGTATCTCGTTGATTGGCATAACCTTGGCTTCGTTGATGTACTTAATGCGGAAAATTGACCCCGCTAAGATTGCATCTCAAATTAAGCCGTTGTATGAACTTTCGCTCAATAAGTGGTATTTCGACGATATTTACCACAAAGTCTTTGTTTTAGGATTGCGGCGTCTTGCCCGTCAAGTTATGGAAGTTGACTTCCGCGTCGTTGATGGCGCCGTTAACTTGACTGGTTTCTTCACGCTTGTTAGTGGTGAAGGACTCAAGTATATCGAAAACGGACGCGCGCAATTCTACGCTCTGATTATATTTGGTGCGGTGTTGGCGTTGGTTATTGTGTTTGGTGTTACTTGATAATGGCGCCATGTTGGCGTAGAGACGCGATTAATCCCTGCGGGAAAACCTCCGGTTTACACGTCTCTACATCTAACGAGGGATGTCAAATCTACAAAAATTTTAATAATACTTAACGTAAACATGGGGGAGTGTGTAATTATCCTTCATGTTTTTTCATTTTTATTAAATCAACCTAACAATCTGGGCGAAAGCTAAAAAAAACTGCTACTAAATAGCTAGTGGATGATAGCCGAAACTTGATTATTCGTTACTCAAAAACTTCCGATGAATACAGCTCATTTCCCGTGGCTGACGACGATTATTCTTTTGCCGATTGCGGCGTCGCTACTAGTACCAATTATCCCGGATAAAGATGGCAAAACAGTACGCTGGTTCGCGCTAATCGTTGGACTGGTTGATTTTGCATTGATTGTTGCTGCATTTTACACCGGATATGATTTTTCTAATCCAGATTTGCAGTTGGTAGAAAGCTACCCTTGGGTCCCACAACTTGATTTGAATTGGTCATTAGGGGCAGACGGCTTGTCGATGCCCCTTATTATTTTGACAGGGTTTATTACGACACTGGCAATTTTGGCTGCATGGCCTGTAACCCTGAAACCAAGGCTATTTTACTTCTTAATTTTGGCGATGTACGGTGGACAAATAGCCGTATTCGCTGTGCAGGATATGCTGCTGTTTTTCCTGGTATGGGAACTTGAACTTGTACCTGTGTACTTCTTGCTGTCTATATGGGGTGGTAAGAAGAGACAGTATGCTGCAACCAAGTTTATTTTGTACACAGCAGGTGGGTCGCTGTTTATTTTACTCGCTGCCCTAACAATGGGATTTTATGGCGATACGGTGACATTTAACATGCAAGCGTTAGGACTTAAAGACTATGCGCTCAATGTTGAACTTTTGCTTTACGGCGCCTTTTTAATTGCCTACGCGGTAAAATTACCTATCATTCCTCTCCACACTTGGCTACCCGATGCTCATGGTGAAGCAACAGCACCTGTCCACATGTTGCTTGCTGGTATTCTGCTGAAAATGGGTGGATATGCGTTAATTCGCATGAATGCTCAGATGTTACCTGATGCTCATGCTTATTTTGCGCCTGTACTGGTGATATTAGGTGTCGTAAATATTATCTACGCTGCTTTAACATCGTTTGCCCAACGTAACCTCAAGCGTAAAATCGCCTATTCTTCGATTTCGCACATGGGGTTTGTAACTATTGGTATTGCTACATTTACCGATTTGGGTTTAAACGGCGCCGTACTCCAAATGATATCTCATGGTTTGATAGGGGCTAGTTTATTCTTCCTTGTTGGCGCCACATACGACCGTACTCACACGCTGATGCTTGATGAAATGGGTGGTGTTGGTAAGCGTATGGGTAGAATTTTCGCGATGTTTACAACTTGTTCGCTGGCATCTTTGGCATTGCCTGGAATGAGCGGTTTCGTTGCTGAATTGATGGTATTTGTTGGTTTCGCAACTAGCGATGCTTATAGCCCAACTTTTAAAGTGATTGTAATCTTCTTGATGGCAATTGGTGTTATTCTTACCCCAATTTACTTGCTGTCGATGCTGCGCGAGATTTTCTATGGTAAGGAAAATGAAGAACTCGTATCGCATCAAAACCTTATCGATGCTGAACCACGCGAAATTTTCATTATTGCTTGTTTGTTGGTACCCATTATTGGAATTGGTTTATATCCTAAGATGTTAACCCAAGTTTACGATTCCACTACGGTACAGCTAACCGCAAGATTACGTGATTCAGTGCCTACGATAGCACAAAAAGAATCACCATACGTTTCGCTTAAGGCGCCTGCTATAAGCGAATAATAATATTTCTCAAATTTCATTAATTTTTTAGGGTAGGACATGGCGCCTACTCTTTTTTGTTTAATATTTTTTATCGTGATAATTTTTTAATTTATCTGGGAATAATAAATTTAGGTAAAAGTCGCTTTCTCCTTTTCCTACAGAGACACAGTAGAGAAAAGAAGAGTTTTAGAGTCTTCTAACCAAAATTTAAATACGGCAAATTTTTGTAAATAAAGTATCACTCATAAATATGGAATTTTGGATTTTGTTTATCTTGTTAGCATTGGTGATCAATTCAGATATCAATCGTTATTACAAGCCAGACAAAAAGGAAAAGATAGAAAAAGTAGAATTTGGGATTGAGGATTTGAAATTAAATTGTATGCAAATTCTTCAACGTGTTGACAAAATGACTGGGCAACAATTTGAAGAATTTTTCGTATTTCTTTTGAATAAACTTGGATATCATGCATATGTAACTCGGGCTACAGGAGATTTTGGGGCTGATTCTGTAATCATAATAGATAATCTTAAAATAGTTGCTCAAGCCAAAAGGTATAGTAAACGTGTAGGAAGTGACGCTGTACAAGAAGTTTTAGGAGCAATTAAACCTTACCATGCAAACCTAGGGATAGTAATTACTAATAATTTTTTCACTAAAAAAGCTCGCGAACTAGCCGAATGCAATAATATCGAGTTATGGGATAGGGCTACATTAATAGAATTGATAGAACAAGCTCAAAGTAAGTTCAATTTTCGTTAAACTTTTAATTGAGTGACTGCGATGTTGCCTGAAAAGCAAACTTCAACATCGCTTCCTTTTGTGCGTTCGCGTTTGCTGTAGTCACCAACGTAATAAAACTCGTTGCCTTCAATGCGGTAATTTACGGGTAAGGGTTTAGTACAAGGTTGGCAGAATATTATTTCTGGTTCTGGTTCACCTGGTTGCAAGTGCGGTAAGTTTACGTTCCAAAATGTGCCAGGTTCCCATGAACGATTTAATAATTCTTCCAAAACTTTTGTGGTAAATTTTGATGCTGCATCCCAGTTGTAGTTGAGTTTACCTTTACGGTAGTGTGAAATTGCTATGCCCGGTACACCTAGCATTGCCGCTTCACGAACTGCGGCGACGGTACCAGAAATGTACGCATCAACACCTAAGTTACCGCCTGCGTTGATACCTGATAATACATATTTGGCGCCTTTACAAATATGAGTTAATGCGATTCGGGAACAGTCAGCAGGTGTGCCACCAATAGCATATTCACGTTCGGAACGCTGTAAAAGTGGTATTGAGTGCGTAGTAGTTACTTGATGTCCACAACCTGACTGATGCGATGAAGGAGCGGCGATAATTGTTTCGTAACCTTCTACGGCTTTTAATAGTGCTTGAATTCCTGGAGCGTCGATACCGTCGTCGTTGGTAAGAATAAAAGTCATGTGGAAGAGTATAAAGGTAGGGTGCGTGACGCCATAACAATCGTAAAGTAAAACTAATGAGCTAGTAGCGTCACGCACCTTACGAGTTAGGAGTTAGGAGTAGGGTGGCTTCAGCCACCTTACTATTCAAGAAAAATCAATTGCTGCCCATTCGGGTTGACGATAATAGCGAGTCATGTCGTCGAATTTTCGTAGTTCAGCACGATGTACTACGAATTCGGGGAGGTTTCCTAGCCATTTCTGATTGAAGTCGGTTATTTTTTCGGCTAAAGATGTACGGTCTAAGTCAGGCGCCACTTCTCCAAAGTAACCTAGGGTAATATGAGCCGTTAAATGGTAGTTTTGTTCGATACCTAAACTCATTAATTGAGGATTTTGGTATAAAGTGCGACGAAAATTAATTATTTGCTCGTAGCTGCTGCGTGTACTTGGCGCCAAACAAACACCAATTGCCCTTGGCATTACCATTACTCCTAGTACGCCAAACCGAATCTCATTATTTGCAGGCGCCGTTTGTTTGTATGTATCAAATATTTTGGCGCAGCATGATTGTAAATCTGATTCGTAATTAGGATTGCGTGAATGCTCGTCGCGGTAAGCACTATCCCATATTAAATCAGCAACAGTTAAGTGAAAACTCGTAGATGGCAATGGTACAATAAACTCCGTACTCACTGATAAATCTAGTATTTGAGATTGGTATTCCTGTAACGCAGCATAGAAGTTAGCATTATTCTTATCATCCTCGTTTGGTGGGGTAATGATTGTATAACCCGGAAATGGGGTAGGTTGTCGGGATCCATTAGGCGCCGAAGAGTATTTGTAGGACTCATGAATGTGTTGAACTTGAGTTTGGTAAGACTCAGGCAGCGTCATGCGCGCTAATCGGTTTAAATAAGTCTGATAATCGTCGTCCACCCTAGTATGTACCTCGCACAGTATCAAAAATATTGTATGCGGATTGATGGGAAGTGTAAAAACTATTATGCTTATTGGTTTTAGTTAATTTACTTAACCATTCGGGGGAACTGTATTTGGGTAAACGAGCGTCTAAATGAGAAATAGCATAAAGTACCATTGTTTTGCTCTTCCCATTCAGTGAGTTGGGAAGTTAAAAAGGGGTTGGATGTATTTATAAATTATTCAACCTATGCCTAGAACACCGAACGAATACGTAGTACATATGATGATGGAAAGCGGTCATAGGGAGGAAGTACGCTTCCCTACGATTCAAGAATTCCAAAAGTGGTACAGTGGCGAATTGATGCCCAAGGCCGCTTCGGATGATTTCATCAGCGTCCCTATAAAAAATATTCAAGGTGAATACATGGTTGTCCGACCTTCCAGAGTCGTGGCAATTCGCGTTGAGCCTATTTTTAGCTCTAGTGTCGAACGATTTACTTAAACGATGAGAAAAACGCTTGCTTTATTTTCGGGTTTGCTAGGTATTGCCGCTTTTATACCTCTTTTATCTGTGGTTGCTCAGGTTCCAACATTACCTCCAATACGAATTCCTAGTAGTCCACCTCAACTGCCACCCCAATTACCTCCCCAGTTACCACCACCCACTCAAGGCGTTCCATTACCTGGAGGGGAAGTTCAACCTCAACCTGTTCAACCGCTCAAACTAGTCAAGTTAGACCCAAATTGCACGCGCGGTTGTACTGGTTGGGATGAGCAACTTTTTTGGAGCAAAGGTAAGCCAGGAGACCGCAAAGCGTTATTGACATCAATTGATTATAGTTTGCGCTATTTGAATACACCGAGAGCGGCTACAGTGTATCAAAATTTTCCTGTTGAAGGAATTACACTTGACCGGGTACGCAAAAGTTTAGTGCGGTTTCGGCAATTGGTTGTTAGCGCCAAGTCACCTGCACAATTACAAACTGCTGTTAAACGTGAGTTTGATTTTTATAAGTCAATCGGTAACGACGGTAATGGTACTGTAAAGTTTACTGCTTATTATGAGCCTGTTTATACTGCTAGCCGTACTCGCTCTGCTCAGTATAAGTACCCACTTTATAAAGCTCCTATTGACCTCAGCCAGTGGGCAAAACCTCATCCTACACGAGTGCAACTCGAAGGGGAAAATGGGTTATTAGGCGACAAGAGTCCATTACGCGGCTCAGAAATGTTCTGGTTCCGCAATCGTTTAGATGCCTACATGATTCACATTCAAGGGTCAGCCCAACTAAGACTCGCTGATGGTACCCAAACGAGTGTCGGTTTTGCAGGCGCCACTGACTACCCTTGGACGAGTATTGGTAGAGCATTAATTAAAGACGGCAAATTAGACCCTCAAAATGCTACTATGCCTGCTCTAATTAGTCACTTCCGCCGCGTACCAGAAGATATGAATGTTTATTTACCTAAATGGGAGCGGTTTGTTTTCTTTAAAGAAACTAACGGTGCCCCAGCAACAGGTAGTATTGGTGTACCCGTAACAGCCGAACGTTCGATTGCTACCGATAAATCACTAATGCCTCCAGGCGCCCTTGCTTTGGTTAACAACGCTTTCCCATTTCCTGCACCAGGTGGAGGTATGGTTAGGCGCCAAGTTAGTCGTTTTGTTCTCGACCAAGATACTGGTAGTGCAATAAAAGGCCCTGGGAGAGTTGATTATTTTATGGGTACTGGTGAAATGGCTGGTAATAGAGCTGGTGTTACTGGTGGTAATGGGCAGTTGTATTATTTGCTGTTGAAATAGTATGTTGTATTGGGGGGACGGGCAAGGATGCCCGTTTCACAAGACCACAAGAAAATTTTGTTAAGAAAGTTAAAGAAATACTGCTTTAGATGTATATCTATAACCGATGCTTATATAAGGATTCAGGCTATAGTGCATTTATAACAATATAGAAAAAACCACTTGTGTTTCCTCTATACGACGAAAATCCAACGCGAATCACCCCGTACATTACTTACGGGCTGATAGGTATCAATGTTCTGGTGTTTTTGCACGAATTACGCCTGTCTGAAACTCAACTCGACCAGTTTTTGCAGCTTTATGCTGTGATTCCACGCCAGCTAACTCGGTTTCCTGATGTTGAATGGGTAACGTTATTTACGTCACAATTTTTACATGGTGGTTGGTGGCATCTTGCCTCTAATATGCTGTATTTATGGGTTTTCGGTAATAATATCGAAGACCGTATGGGTCACTTTAAGTATCTAATTTTCTATTTAAGTTGTGGTGCTTTGGCGGCGTTGTGTCAGTGGGTAATTGATATAAATGGCAATATTCCTTCTTTAGGCGCCAGTGGTGCAATAGCAGGTATTTTGGGCGCCTATCTTATACGCTTTCCACGAACACAAGTTGTAACTCTAGTATTTTTATTCTTTTTTGTGACTACGATTCGTCTACCAGCATTAGTGCTGATTGGACTTTTTGTGGTTAATAATATTGTATCTGGTTTAGCTAGTTTGCAAGCAGCAGCTAATATGAGCGTGGAAAGTGGAGGTGTCGCCTATTGGGCACACATTGGTGGGTTTGTGTTTGGTATTATTCTTGGCCCTATATTTGGTTTGCTTAAGCAGGATGAATATTAGATGTAGAGACGTTACATGTAACGTCTCTAGATTTTTAATTTCTGCCGTTTACTGTGACTTTATTGGTTTCGTCTTCTAGGGTTGTTACTGGTTGAGAGGTAACAACTATGTCTTCTGCTCCGTTGACGACGGCGCCTATTAAGTTCATTTCTGACTCAACTAGCTGATCTATGGCTTCACTAAATACGTTTTCTTGTGTGAAGTTGGGTCGTGCAACTAATATCATACCGTCGCTGTAAGGTTGAATTAGTAGGGCATCGTTCGATAAACCAAGGGGGTTTGAGTCTAAGATGACGAAATCAAACCTCGCTCGCACGTCTTCCATTAGGCGCCGCATTTCGCTTGATTCTAATATTGCCGCTGAATTCCTTACTGGCCCCGGACTTGGAACGATGTATAGGTTTTCTACTTCGGGAACTAGACGAATGCATTCCCCTAAACTCGCGTAGTAACGTAGCGGTTCTGTCGTTGCATCTGGGTCTATGCTAACTCCTAATGATTCACAGTAAGAAGGCGAACGTAAATCTGCTTCTATTATTAAAGTGCGTTTTCCAGCACGCGCACAGGCTATTCCTAAGTTGTAAGCACTTACTGTTTTTCCTTCTCCTGTGCCTGTACTCGTTACCAGTACTACTTTGATATTGCTACCTCCAACTCGACGCAGGTTACTACGGAATTTTTCGTAGATTTCTAAATATCCTGAATCGGGTGAAACAATTACAGGTACCGTATTTTTACCGTAATCAAATGGTAATAAAGGTAATTCTCCCAATAGCGCAACTTCTTTTTGTTTCAAGTTGTCGCGAATATCTTCTTTGGTTTTGAAGGTACCTTCGAGCGAACCAAGTAAGAATATCACCCCACCTCCAATCACAAGTCCGAAAAATCCACCTGCTGCTAAGGTAATGGGAACGCTCTTAGGTGGTTTGGCATCGGCTAGAATTCGCGGTGGACGAGCAATACTCAAACTACTTACCGTTTCTGCTTCCGCTGCTCTTGCATCGGTAAGTTTGACCTGCATTTGGTCGAAAATAGACCTTTTAAGAACTACTTGCTGCTCTAAACGCGAGCGCTCTAATTGTTTATTAGGAATAAGTGCATATTGTTGACGCAGTTGCGCTTCTTGACTTGTTTCGTTACCTAATTGCTGACGCAGTGTATCACGTTGAGTTTGTAGCGCTACTAGTTGATTTGCTAGTTCTTGACGCGCTGGGTCTAAATTGTTACGAGCTAGTTGGTCTGTTACTCTTCCTGGTAAAGGTGCCGCATTACCACCACCTGTTGCTACTTGTGCGACACGCTCGTTAAATAACTTTTCTGCTGCTTCAAGCTGGCGCCTTAACTGTACCATTGCTGGATACTCAGCTCGTACTTCCTTTTGCAATGGCTCCATTTGTGACTTGATTTGAAAAATTTGGGCCCGTAAATTATTTAATATTGGGTCTGCACTAAGCGCGCTAGATACATAAGCGCTTGTTGCGTCCATACCCAATTTTTCTTGGAGACTACGAATTTGAGCATCAATACCAATCAAAGTTTGCACCAATTGACGCTGTTGGTTTTGACTGACTGTCACAGCGCTCAATAAACTGCCGTTTTCTGCGGCTAAAATTGCTGGACGCTCTTTACGGTCATATTGCTCAAGCTTTTTTTCAGCAGCTTCAAGTTCTTTTTTTGCATCCGGTAAACGCTCATTGATTTTACTAATAATTGTTTTTAATTGATTTGTGTTGCGGTCTAAGCTCAATTTCACAGATTCTTCTAACATTATTGTTAAAACTTCTGCTGCTCTTTTGCGGTCGGTATCTTGATATTTAAGCTCAATAATATTTGATTCTAACTCGCCTGTTTTTGTACGCTTGGGAAACGCGATAGCAATTGTATTTGCTAACTGCTGCGGTTTTAAGCTTGTTCTATCTACCAACACCCGCACAATTGGTTCTGACAATAAATCAGCTTCAGTTAAAGTTTGTCCCTTCTGCTGAATTTCACTACCAATTGCTGAAAACGAGATTGGTGGACCTGAATAAGCTAACGCAGCATCACCTACATAATTTGCAGGTGGGTCTGGTTGCATCGCGACTACCGTCGAACCCGCAACAACTAGCGCAAAACTTGCTAGTCCTATCCATTTATATTTATCAAATGCTATTAAGTAGCGCTTAACAATTGGTGGTGCCATTGCCGTAACTGCATAGTGGGATGTTTGAGTGTCTGAGTGGGAGTCTCACCCACTAAGTGTTTTAAAACCTTCTTCCACCGAAGGTTTCAAAAAAGCGAATAAACGATTGTATGTCAAAAAATGGTCTTGTAATCGTACTCAAAACGTTCGTAATTTTACCAAGTAAGTTTCGACCAACCACGATAACATCATTGTCTTGAAGTGGCACGTTTTGCGTTACATCCCCAGAAAGTGCCCTTTTGCCATCAAGTCGTTGCGTCACTGCTTTTCCACGTTCGGGGTCAAACCTAACTAGGGCAATATCACTCAAATTCGCGTTATCTGGATTAATTCCTGATATGGCATCAACAAAGTTACTGCCATTGGGTAATGCTTGTGTCACCAAGCCTCCACCTGCATAGTTTAATACACGTATACGAATTTGAGGTACTGCTAGAGACGAACGTGCGACCAAATTGCGGTCATAACCATCATCTGTTCCTACTTCGCGACGAGGTATTACAATACTGTCACCGTCTTGTAAGCGCAAATTTGGTACTGAACCGCCGTTCTGTATTGATGCATATAAATTTATATTCTGTGAAATAACAGTACCATCAACTAGGCGCCTTCGTACCTGAACTTGTCGCAAATCAGCCATCATTGTTGAACCACCTGCGATTAATACAGCGTCTGTTATACGCGGTACAGATGAACCAACTGGGTAAATACCTGGTCGGAAGACTTCACCACTCACAGTAATTTGCACTGGTCGTGGGGCAGAAATAGATACAGTAACTACAGGCTGTACTAATATTTTACTCAATCCAACGCGAATTTTTTCTTGGGCTTCTTCTAATGTCAAACCTTGTACCGAAATAGTTCCCAACTGTGGTACAGCGATATTACCTTCAGTATTAACTTGAACTGCAAACGTTTGTTCAGGACGCACAGCAGCTAGCGCTAATACCACTTCTGGGTTGACAACAAAGCGATTGTACCCGACGCGGATTTTTTCTTGCGCTTGGGAGAGCGACAAATTTTGTAACCGTACTGTCCCTAATAGCGGTACGACGATATTACCTTCTGGATTGATTTGTGCGCTAAAGCTTAAATCAGGAAAACGCAGCACCGAAACAGAAACAGCGTCACCCGGTCCCAAAACATAAGGGCCAGGAGGACGTTGAACTGCGATGTTGATTACATCACCAGGACCTAAATAGTATCGACTAAACTGTGGTGAATTTCCATCATTAATATCTAATGGTGTAAACTCAACACTCGATGGAGGTGGAGCTGGTTGTAATGGTGATTCTCCTGTTGTCGGTAATTGTATTGGTGATGGTGCTGTCTGTGGGTTGTTTTGAGCAAAAGCTGCATCATTCGCAATTGTTGCTGCATAAACTACCACCTGGAGACTAGCGACACATAAAGCGCGGTACCCACGTATTTTCCAAATCAAAGACATAAACATTGATACTATGATGCTTCTTTAGAGAGACAAGGCGCCGATATGCCATTCTACTCTCCAAACCTAGTAAATTGTGTCCGTTGTTTCATTTGAGAAGTTCCCGAAAGAGCCTCACACGTAAAATTGCGAAGCACAAATACGGTTATATACTTGGTAACAATTAATTGCTAATCTTAAATCAAGAAATTTAAAAAATAATCTCTTTGGCTGCATAAAGAACAAATTACAGCCAAATTGTCAAATGCACAATACCAAATCTTTATCAATTTGAGATAGAAACCCGGTTTCTTAACTCTTAACTGCTGACACGATACCTTGCATTAAGCGAGTTTGTATGGTTTGACCTATTGATTTCGCTTGCTCCCAAGTCGTATCTATTTGTCCTAGAGGTTCCATTGGTATTTGAATACTCACGGCAACCCAAGCTACACGATGTTTATGCCATTGCGCTGACTGGTCGGCAAGAAACCATTTTAATTGTGATGGGTTGCCACCATCCGACCAAGCATACCACTGTAAGACGCTAAAGGTTTGCTGCTTTGTTGAACCCCGAAGGAATCTTGCTTTGACTAACACATCGTTTTTTACAGTTGAACCTGCTGGTGGTTTAACGGTAAATTCAACGTCACGTTCTTGAGCAGTATCCCATTGCCAAAAACTATTTACTTCTGACCATTCAACTTGGGGTTGGTCTGCTGGGCCATTTTGCGGCAACAGTAGCAAGATAACTTTATTTTTATTATCGGTATTGTCGGCGCCAACTTTAAGAATCGTCTGTAACGACCATTTGCGTTCACCAATGGTGTGTTCGCTTTGTTCGATAGTTTGCCATCCTGGTATATTTAAACCTTGACTGCGTATTTGTCTTAATTCTTTGAGTGTAGGAATTGCTGGGGGTTGTTTCCATTGCCACTTTCCGCTCAAATATCCTGGTACTGCTGCAAACACAAGTAACAATATCAGTAACAATAGTGCCGCAAGCTGAGGATATTGCCGTTCTTTCACAAGTTTAGATAAAGAAACCATTTATAGATATTAGATTATATAAATTAGATCACCTAAGTATTAATATTACATTTTTAACTCAATTATGAGTTCAGTAGGAGTAACTAGTAGTGTTGAGTTAAAAGTGCTGAGTGCTGAGTGAAGTGAAGAGTTATGAGGAGCGGAGTTAGGAGTTAGGAATAAAAACTTAGCACTTAGCACGACTCACTCAGCACTTTTATGATATCTGGGTAATTATTATATTCTGCGAGCATAAGCGCTGTATATCCACCTTTATTTTTTAAACTGACATCGGCGCCTGCTAGTAGTAATATTTGTAATGCTGGTAGTGAGTTCCGTGATGCTGCCCACATTAATGGGGTTGCACCTGCTGCATCTTGGAAATTTACATCGGCGCCTGATAAAGTTAAATATTTAATGATGTCGGTATGACTACGTTCTGATGCTTTGAGCAAAACACTTTTACCTTCTGCGTTCACTGTGTTGGGGTTGGCGCCAAAATCTAATAGTGTTTTAACAATATCAGTGTGTCCTTGTGCTACTGCCAGTGTTAAAGGAGTTTCATTCAAGTTACTAACATTAACATCGGCGCCGCGTCGTAGTAAAGCTTCGATAATTTGATTATGCCCTTGTAATGCTGCTACTAGTAATGGAGTATCACCAATTTTGTTTCTAATATTGACATCAGCATCTCGATTTAGCAAAACTTCAGCAACATCAACATATCCTTCCAAAGCAGCAATATGAAGCGCGGTTTCACCATCTTTATCTTGATGATTGACCGAAGCGCCTGCTTGTAGTAGTAAAGATGCTATCGCACTATTCCCCGCTGCCACTGCTGCTGAAAGTGCTGTTCCTGCATCTTGATTTTGTAATTTTACTTCCGCTTCCCCATTAAGCAAAGTTTGAATAATATCAATTTTTCCCAAGTCCGCTGCTAACATCAGCGCAGTTTCGCCATCAGAATCTTGAGTATTTATATCTACACCTGCTGACAATAACAATTTAAGAATAGAAATATTACCAAGCTTTACCGCTAACCGCAGCGCTGTATCTGAGTCATTATCTATAATATTTGGGTCGGCGCCGTTATCAAGAAGTATTTTAACAACTTCAACATGACCCTTACTCGTCGCCACCATTAAAGCAGTACTACCATCTTCGTTTGTAGCATTCACATCTGAGTTCGCAGCAACAAGTAACTTAACAACATCAACCTGGTTTGCTGCCGCAGCTAACATTAATGCCGTTAACCCATATTGTCGTCGTCGTAAATTAACATCTGCTCCTGCTTTAATCAGCGCACGCACTACTTCAACATAACCATAATTAGCAGCATACATTAATGCGCTTGTACCAGTATAATTATCACAAACATTAACAGACGCTCCAGTGTCCAATAACGTGTGTACTTTTTTAATATCACCACTTTGTACGGCCAACAGCAAAACGTTTTGAGTCATATGTAGGGTGCGATCAGACCATAAACAATCTTACAACGAAGCAAGTAATCTAAAAGCGTGACGCACCATATCACATATATTGTATTGTTTTATATTTTTGCCCAAACAGGCGGTTCCACAGCAGGGTTTTGGCAAATTATAGGCAACCACGAGGCGCCAGGGAATTCATTTTCTAAACCTTGTAACTGCCTGCGTGCCATTTGGAATGATGTATATAAAGGCAAATGCGATATAGCAAACGCGGTGAGAAAGTTATGGAAAAAAACCTGAGCAACGCGGTTAGGAACAGGTTCGCGCATCACAATAGCAGTTGGAATATGTAATTTTTCCAGTGCAAGTGCCATTCCAAGGCCATCACAAGAATTAAAAATTGCTAATTTCAAACCTTTCTCAATTGCAGCTTTGAGTGCTTCAGAGAGTTCTTCTATAGTAATACTGTTATCAGTACTATTATTTATATATAGTCTGCCAGTGGCGCCTTCGGTACGACTGTGACCAGCAAAGAAAATAATATCCCAACCGAGATTATCCCATAAAGAACCATTAAGCTCTTGACGAGTTGGAGTTTGGAGGAATACAACTTCACATTCGTTCAAACCTTGTAAAAATTCGGTTTCGGTGCCTAAGTCAATGCCTTCGCTATCACCAAGAATCGCTAAAATGCGAACTACATTACGTTTTGGTGGCAAATCTAAATCATTGTGACGCATATACTCAGGTCGTGATATTGCAATTTCAGCTTTAGAATAATCACGAAAAAAATCGCAGCGATGCCAAGGTAGGCGCCGCATCAAGTCATCATCAGTTTCTACTATTACGTTAATTTCTTCGTTCAAATGTAATGCTGAACGTAATTTGCGACTTAAACCAAGTATCCCCTCAGATTTTAGCCAGGTATCCATTCCTGCCTCCAAACCGGCACACAACTCAGTAAAGTTATGTTGAGATACATTCGTAACACCGTTACCAATGTCTAAATAATCATCCAAGTCATCAGTACTTAGTGTCCGAAGTAACTTACGGTCACATAAACTTTGATAAATAATTCGCCAGCTTTTATACAACTGGTCTAACTGTGGAGCGGGTGGCAAGCTTCCAATAAACTGTTCTCTATGGGGGTTATTAGTTTCCCAAACCTGCACTGTGACTCTTGGGAATCCCTGATTTAAGTTACCGTGTCCCAAACTTATGACAACAGACTTACTCATGAGAATACACTTATTTTTTACATGTGAACTAGTATTATGCTCTTTCCTACATGTAAAAAATATTCTTTTTCGTAAGACGACATTTTTCTTTAGCCACTATTAAATCAAAAATCATCAATCTACTTCAATTCTCAGTATTCAGTATAATAAATCACTTATAAAACCGTGAAAAAATGTTGAGATGCATTTCCGGAATGAGGAATTTCGCAGTTGAAGATAACAGCAACGGATTGAGCAGTAAACAACAAACAATACAATTAATAATTTCTTTATCGACGCTTGAATAAGTGTTATGCCAATAACAATACCAAGCAATATGAGTCACAAAGTCTGCTAATCGTTACATATAACCTATACAGACATCTAAATTTATCTACTTGAAAATAATTATGTTGGTGTGGTTTCAAGTACGAAGCTATTAAAGTCTTGCTTATCATTTAATAATCTGTAAATATTAAAAGGGACGGTCAAAATTATGATTATCGGTTCTGACGTTAAAACCCAATATCTTACTACTGCAAATAATATGACATCGAATTCAATTAAGGCAGAGGGAGAGGAAAATAGAGATGATTTTCAGACTGATGATGTAATTGATTGGCAAGTGCTTGGTAAATCTTTAACTTATTTGCCAACAACATTTTTAATCAATTCACGTCAAGGTCGTGAAGTTTTAGTAAGTATTGCTGCAGGACATTTGTTAAGAATAGACCAAACATCCTCTGAACCGTTGGACTTTTGTATTGGTGATGCGCTTTTATGTACAGGTCATGGTAATCCTGGACCCATGACAATCGTGTTTGAACAACCAGTATATGGAGTCAACATGAGAATTCAGCCAGATGTTGTCAATGACCCCGATTATTCGATCTCGATAGAAGCGTTAGACCGCTTAGACACTAGTATTAAGAAAATTAAACATTCTGCACTCAGTCAACAACTAGATGCTGGCGCCATTCCTTTAACTTTATTAGATGTTAAAGGTAGAGTTAAGAAGTTAGTAATATCCGCGAAAGAGCAAGGTATTCATATTCCTTTTTGTATTAATGCTATGGAATTGAAAACTGTGTAATATACTGAGGGTGAGGGCGAAGGCGGGCAAGGATGCCCACCCCACAAGAAAACCTACTCCACAAGAGAGGATACTTTTATAATTCAAAGTTTTCGCAAATAGTAGCATCGTTGAATTTAACTTCGATGCTAAATTTTTTGCCGACTTCGCCACGAAAAGGTCTAAGTTGAATATAGTTGTCTGAAGCGCGAGATTGCACTTGCTGTAGATTTTTTTTGGCTTTAGAGAGTAAGGTTAAGGTTATATTTGGCGCCAAAGTTTGTTCGCCATTAGTGGGATGTAATTGAACTAAAACATTTATACCTTCTGCTTGTTCTGTTATACTGACTAGTAGCGCTAATTTTTGGTTATCAATTTGTATTCCTAAATCTATTAGTTTTCCGCGCGTTGACGAGGAAATATTTTGTTCAATGCTGCGAGTACTAAAAGCTAAACTAGCTTCGCGGTTAACCATTGTATCAATTAATTGCCATGTGTCGTCAAATATATTTTGCAGCCAATTACTTAATTTAGTAGTTATTTCTACTGTGTTTAAGTTATTTTTTACGACATTTTGTTGAGAGGCGCCAATTTGTGAGTTAATTGTACTTGGTTCAACATAGCGAATGTAGAATAATAAATGTGATGGTTCGGCATCTAATAAAGTTAAAGGTAGTTGGTAGCAGTTATTATATAAGCTATTAGATGAAGTATTAAGGTAATTAACTAACTGGTCGTGACGGATAAATCCACGAATTATTAGTTGTTCTTCTTCTTCGTTGACTTCTAGCAGTGAATAAAAGTGTATTGGTTCGGAATTATTTAATGCTTGTTGAGGTATATTTACAACTTCATCAAGCACTTGTTCTGTAGCAATAAGACAAATTTGAAATTCTCCAACTTTAATAATACCATATTGTGAAATAGTTTTAGTCTCACAAATTGTTGGGACTTTAATACGCTCGTTTACCCATGCTTTTAAAGCAAACAGCGCTAATGCATTTAGATACGCTTGCCACTGCTGTAACTCATTGGTAGTTGAATTTTTAATCGAGTCTATATCTTTATTTACTAGTGCTTGCGCTTGGTCAAAATGTTCTATCTCTAACCAAATTGTTTCTGGTATTAATAATCTTATATCACTGAAATTATTAGTTGAATTTGCCGACAACATTTATGAAACTCCTATGGAATAAATTATGATGCAACTGAAATAACTGACGCAAGCTGTAAATTTTGACACAAAAAATGAGCGTAGCGACTATTCATCACACGATTTTTACCTGCGCGAATTTCTTCTGCTGCGCTTTGAAATACTTCCTCATCGGCAAACAATTCGATTTGTTCTGCTAAAGTTTTGAGATAGTCGGGTGCAGGAGGCAAATTCGTTAGACCTAATTCACATGCTTTGTTTAAAATACTGTCGAGTAGCTGTTCAACTGTTTTTGAACGGACTTTTGCCAATAGTTCACCAGGGTTAAACACACGACGTGCTTGGTCCCAACTCGACATTTGTAAAATATCGGTAATTTCTTTGAGCGATTTTCCCTCTTGATAGTATAGCTGTAAACCAGGAATAAACTTTGCAGCAAAAGGAGCATATTTTTTACTTTTCTGTAATCTTAAGATGCTACTTTCGACTTCTTGCTCAATACTGTTAATTAAAGCCATTTCGAGTTGAGAGTGTAAGAACTCTAATATTTCATTTTGCTCTACATCGACTTCGCTAGTTGAGTTGTATGTTAAATCTGTCCTTGTTACATAGCTTCCTGTTTCTGGGTCTTGAATTTCTAGTGACTCGCGGTAACTCCAAATGTCGTATTGCCGCAGTTGTATTGCCACATATTTAAGTGCTTTGATTAATTCTTTAGTATTATTAATCACTGCACTATTACCGCGTTTTTGCAGTAACGCTAGCATTTCTTGAAGTTGGCACTCACTAGGGTCAGGACATTTGGCGCCGAATGAGCGGTTTTGTTTACGTTGTTGTATTCGGTCGCGACGGTAACAAGAATGAAAAACTTCAACAAGATTTGCGTCTTGTTTTGATAATCGTTCTATTTGCTTGGGTCGAACACGGTTTAAAAGTGCCCAGTCACTCAAATTTTTAAAGCCAAACTCCGATAAAAAGTCTTTAACTTCAGGATTTTGCTTCGTTTGCAAGTAAGCCCAGTTTTCTAACGATAAACGCACACGCAAATCGCTTTTAAACGTTTGTAAGACTTTGACTGTAAAAAATTGATACTTAGCTATGTCCGTTTTTCCTTCGCTATTAACAACGAGTTGTGCTTTGCGGTCATCATCTGTAATTACCAAACTTTGACCGTCATCATTCAAAACAAAACCCAATAAGTCTTGATATGTAAAACTTTTATTGCTAGCAAAAAGATTATGAATTTTTTTACAAGCTTTTAATATGGGTTCTGAGACAAAGCACCGTAAGCACAACCCAGCATAAGCGCGACTTTTAACATCACTAGCTGGAGCATAGAAACATGCTAGCAGTGCTGATTGTATATCCTCAGATTCAGAAATGCTTTGTTGCAAAAATGCTTGGGCAGCAGAAACAACAGAATGCTCATAACCATTATGAGTCCGTGTTGGATTGATTCGGTATATTTTCCAGTATCTTGGTGAAGCACCCTTCATTACACCTGCTCCTGGCATTTGCCCAATATGTAAATACACTAATTATATAGTTGTGGAAGTATCACGCTTATGCAGTTGACTTATATAAAAATATTTAATTGTTCAAAGTGGTAATGGTAATGATTTTCACCACGGGTATACAGAGATGGCGCCAAAATTCCTAGAGGATAAGTTGGATGTAAATATATCCTCTAGGAAAATATTCTCTCTGTGTAGTCTGCGTCTATGTAGTAAAAATAATTACTTTTATTACACAGGCTTTCCGGCCTTTGCTACGAGTTCAAAGCTAAATTTGCTAATTCCATAATTTTCTCAAAGTTATAACTAGTCGCTAAATCTTGTAAGAAGTTGTGTAACGAAACATGTGGTGTGGATATTTGTTTGAGTAAGTCGAAAATGAGGTTATCGCTACAACTAGCGGCAACATGATATAAATGTTCTACCCATGCACGCGGTTGCTTGGACAATATTTTAACTACTTGAGTATCGGATAGAGTGTGGGGATATTGAGCTTCGCTAGTTTGACTCGTTGCATCTTTATATATATATTCCACCTTGAGATGCTGTCTAATTTTTTCGAGGAGAAATTCTTCGCGAAAAGGTTTGTTAATAAAGTCGTCACACCCAGCTTCGAGGATTGCGTGACGCTGTTCAGAAAAAACGTTGGCTGTAAGCGCTATGATGACTGTGCGATTTAATGGAGAGGAGTGTTTTTCTAAGTCACGCAGTTTAATTTCTCGCGTTGCGGCGTAACCATCCATCATTGGCATTCGCAAATCCATTAAAATTAGGTTTGGTTGCCATTCGTTCCATATTGATATCGCTTCTCTTCCGTTTACTGCTTCTTTCACTGCAAAACCAATTAAGCTCAGTAGTTTTACGATAAATATACGGCTATCTTCAGCATCATCTACAACTAGAATACGGTAAGTCGGTTGGTCGGGCACCAAACTGATGATTTGATTGGTAAAGGAATTTGTGGAAATGTCATCTTGTAAGGCAGGTAACATTTCAATATCAAAAGTAAATGTACTACCTACGTTTAAAGTACTATTAAGTATAATATCACCTCCCATCATTTTGACGTATTTACGACTAATTGCTAAACCTAACCCAGTTCCTTGCTGCGATTTTCTACCAGTTTCAGTTTGTCCAAATGCTTCAAAAACTAACCCAATTTCTTTTGGAGAAATACCGGGTCCTGTATCTTTAACTTCAAACACAAGGTATTGAGTGTCTCCTTGTCTGCTTTGTCTTATACATACGCGCAGCTTAACGCTACCATTACTTGTAAATTTAATTGCGTTACCTAAAAGATTTAATAGAACTTGGCGAAGTTTACTAGCATCGGTTTGAATATATTGAGGGATATTGCTTTCGTATTCAAATGTCAGCATTAAACCTTTGGCTGTTGCACGGAATAGCAACATTTCTTTGAGAGTGTCGAGTAAGCTAATTAAATCAAAGCTAGTGATGTTAAGGTGGCTTTGACCCGCTTCAATTTTTGACATTTCTAAAATGTCGTTAATAAGGTTGAGGAGATGTTCACCTGCTTTGTTAATAATGCTGAGGTTTTGCTGATGTTCTTCAGATAAATCATTATCGTGACTCATTAGCTGCGTAAATCCTAAGATGGCATTGAGTGGAGTTCGTAGCTCATGACTCATCGAAGCTAGGAATTCGCTTTTCGAGCGGTTGGCAGCATCAGCAGCGACGGCAGCTTGTTGTAGTGCTTGCGATTGAAGTTGTGTTTGTGCTAATAGTTCTGCTTGTTGAAGTGCGACACCAAGTTGGTTGCCAATTTGAACTACAATATTAATTTCTCCCCTTTCCCAAGAACGCGAACTGCTGTTTTGATAACTACCAAGCAATCCCCAGAGTTTGCTGCTGCAAAAGATGGGCACGGTAATATATGCTTTGGCTTGAAATCGTTCTAGCAGTTTAATATAACAGTCCTCAAATCCTACGTTGTAAATATCGCTAACACATAGAAAGCTGGCGCCACGATTATATGCTCCTCCTCTCGTTATTTGGAGATAAGTATCGATAACTTGATTATCGTTACTGTTCATTTTTTCTACTACACAAGTATCCGCATTAAGGGCGCCGTTAGTAAAGTTGGGGTTGGTATTATGTTCTTCTATAAGTGAAACCCAACCGGAACCGACGGACTCAGCGACGAATTCGCCACTCCAGTCAGGATTAAATCGATAAACAACAACGCGGTCACAGTTAATAACTTGACGTAATTGCTCAGTTGTAGCGGTAAATATTGTTTCTAAATCGAGCGTTTGCCGCATCCGTTGAATTGCTTGTGTAATGGCGCGCTCGCGTTCAGCAGCAGAGCGTAAAGCAGCTTCTGCGCGTTTGAGGTTTGTGATTTCTACAACCACTGTGCCGACATTACTAGGGCGCCCGTCTGAACCTTGAATAGCAAAATAAGAAGTTAAAAAATGGCGCAAAGAATTTCGTTCGTCAGAAGAGTAAGCACTTATTTCTTGGCAGAGAACTGGTTCTCCCGTTTCTAATACTCGTCGATAAATCGGTTCAATTACAGATGCAAGAGCCGGAAAAACTTCGTATATAGACTTACCATTATGTGCTTCGATGCTTAATCCATTCATCTGCGCTAACAACTCGTTAACCTGCACAAAGCGCATTTGCTCGTCTACAATACACTGACCAACAGGAGCATTATTAAAAAAAGCATCCAAGCGTGCTTCATGAATTGCCAGTGTACGCTCTAAAGTTTTTTGCTCAATTTCCAACTGCGCTGCAATCGATTTTATTTCGCGCTCAGTACATAACTGTTGTTTTTTTATATCTAAATTATTTTCTAATTTAATAATTCGCAAATGCTGCCGGAGTCTAACTAATAATTCATCTTGTGTAAACGGTTTTTTTAAATAATCAAAATTTAAATTATTAACATCAATATTACTTATAAACGAAAAATTACGATTAATGTCTGTAATAAAAATAATTGCAATTTCAGCAAGTAAATTTTCTTTGGATTTATCTTTTAAATCTTTTAAATTTTTTAAATAATTATATATTTTAACTTCATCTATGTTATCTGTTGTCACGTCCAACACTATTAAATCTGGAGGTGAGACAATTGCTGTGATAGCTTCTTGAGTTGAAGTCGCGATTTGGATGTCTAAATTCTCTTCTTGGATAAAATTAATTGGTAAAGCGACATCTTTCTGCTCGCTTACAACCAATAAGATTTTTATAAAGTTTTTATTCATGAGCATCAAGATAACACTTGTACCTGACGTGCGAAAATTCAAGTATCAACTTTTCTGATAAATGTATACTATTGTTAAGATATGTATCCTAAATAATACAACAAAAAGGGTCATACTGTATACCTGCTGATAACCCTCCATCGTATCTAGTGTAGGCGGATTTCGGTATTTATTGGACTTTCCCTAATATCCTTACATTTTCGGTTCTCCTCTGTCCGGCTGATCAGAGCATCTTCTCCTTCATAGATAAACTCATCAATAGACCATTCTCAGTAAATGGCAATCAGCTATATAGTAGGAAAGTTGTCTGCCCTCTACACATGGGCACAAACGGCGTTGCGTGTAGCGACTCGTTTGACTTATCCCTTTACAAGGACAAGCTTTGCATTACTGTAACGCTGATAAAAACGCATTCCAATGTTTCTTGCAGCGTTTAATCCACTATGAACACAATAACCGGATCGAAGTATAGCTAATTTGCCTGGATGATAACCCTGTTGTTTCATGAATACGTTTATTAGATACTCCGTCGTTTGAGGCGCCTATTCTACATCCGTTACATTCGTCATATCCGTTGCCTAGAAGCGCCACCAAGTTTTTTGTACGTAAGCAAGAATAGCGAATACAATTGCGAGTCCAAGTAGCAGCCAAATAATTCCTCCTGGGATGGCAGCTAAAATTCCAACGCCAAGTCCTCGCAGTATCCAGACGGCAAGAGCTATACCAAAAAACATTCCAAATGCTTGCGTTAATAAACGGTTTAATTTAGAAGACTGTGACATTTAGGTTTCTCCAACTACTATAAAGATTTGATGAAGTATAAATAGTTATCTTGGTTTTTGTTTTCATTAACGATAAGCTAACGTTGTTTTGGACTTGATATGGCGCCTGAACGCTCTTTATCTATAGAATTGGAGATTTCAGACGTTAGGCAACTCTTAAGACAAGACGCATTCGTTATACTTTTTGTGCTATTGTAACGTCTCTATTAGCAGCTAACTACATTTGATGTTGCTTATTTCAATAAATGCTTCAGTATTTTTACATAAAAAACATACTGTTGATAAAAAAAACATATTTTTGGTGAATTTTGGGGAATAATATGGCAACAAAGAACCATTTCCGGACAATTTAGATAATGTAGTGGAATGAGAACTAGTGGGTTAACTAGAATTCACGTTCCAATTTTAAAGTCTTGTCCAAATTTCTGTGTTTGTATGCGCTTTCGTAGTAAATGTGTTGAGGAGTGATTGAAAATATTATGTTTATATCCCATACTTCTGATTCAGTGATATATACCGAAGGCACAGCTTGGAGTCCTGACAAGCAAGCGAAAATGCTACAAGGTGAGGTTTTTGTTGAAACTTCTGCTCATAGTGCTTGGGGTGGAGCGGTGACAGCGTGGATGTATTTGCCAATGAAACGAAACCAAGTATGGCAACAACTAACAGATTATCCTCGCTGGGTGCAATATTTCCCCGATGTTACAAAAAGCGAAATTATACAACGAGGCGAAGTTAAACGTCTGTATCAAGCAGCACAAAAAGCGTTTTTATTTTTGACTGCCCAAGTTGAAATTTACCTGAATGTAGTAGAGGAATTAGGACAGCGTATCCAATTTAAATTAGAGAAGGGTACTTTCCATGACTTTACGGCAAATCTTGAGCTATCTGATTTTGGTAATGGAACCTTGTTAAAATACGCAGTTCAGGCAACACCGACAATT
Source organism: Calothrix sp. FI2-JRJ7 (assembly GCA_019359675.1). Lineage (GTDB taxonomy): Bacteria > Cyanobacteriota > Cyanobacteriia > Cyanobacteriales > Nostocaceae > Dulcicalothrix. The sequence continues at coordinate 400,714 of JAHHGX010000065.1, read as the reverse complement.
CCTGTACCATCAATTTTAATTCAACAAGCCATGAACCTTGAATTGCCTGCTAATATGCGTAAAATGCGACAAGTGCTTATGTTAGGTCAATAAGAACGAATGTCTCAGGCAAACGAAATTCTAAACTTTTGGTTCGGTAATTCTACTGATGCTGATTACGGCAAACCTAGAAAGGTTTGGTTTTCCAACGAAGCGGAGTTTGATAACGAAATCAAAACCCGCTTCCTAAAAGATTATGAGAAAGCAGCGTTAGGCTATTTTGATGGGTGGAAAGAGGCGCCAAAATCATGTTTAGCGTTAATCTTATTGCTCGACCAGTTTCCTCGCAATATATTTCGCGGAACACAATTCGCTTTTGCAACGGACTGGGAAGCTCTATCGGCAGCACAACATGCTGTAAAACTTGGTTATGACCGTTCGTTATTGCCGGTTCCGCGTTGGTTCATCTACCTACCTTTTGAACATAGCGAAAATTTAGAGCATCAGCGGTGTAGTGTAGAGTTATTTAAACACCTCAGTGATGACCCTGATAGTAAAAGCACGGTGGAATATGCTATTCGCCACATGGAAGTTATTGAGCGGTTCGGACGCTTTCCACATCGTAATGCCATTCTAGGGCGCGCTTCGACTCCAGAAGAAAGAGAGTTTTTGAAAAAACCAGGGTCGAGTTTTTAGCATGTAGAGACGCGATATATCGCGTCTCTACAACGTTTTAAAAGGCGCCGACTTTGGCTAAGATGACATAAATAGTTTTAACGATTACTAACACGTCGTACATCGGATACCATTTCTTTTGATACTGTAAGTCTAAATCGACGACTGCCTCAAAGTCTTTGACCTGAGAGCGACCGTTGACTTGCCACTCACCTGTCAGACCTGGTTTAACATTTAAGCGCTGCCAGTGATGCTGACTATAGTTCATAACTTCGTCTGCTGTTGGGGGACGGGTACCAACCAAGCTCATATCCCCCATTAAAACGTTCCAGAACTGAGGTAACTCGTCTAAACTTGTGCTTCGCAAAAAACGACCGAATTTTGTGACTCTAAAGTCGTTCTTGTTTTTAAAAAATAATCCATTCGCTTCGTTCTCAACCAAGTTCTTTAGCTGTTCTGCTTCCACTACCATCGAGCGAAATTTGCGAATTTTAAATGTCTTCCCATGTAGTCCATAACGCTCCTGTACAAAGAAAACAGGCCCGGGACTGTCAAATTTTATCGCAATGGCTATAGGTATGAATACGAGACTTAAAATAACTAACCCGACTATGCTACCCACAATGTCTAAACAACGTTTAAATTTAGACTTGACCGAAGGGTGGTATTGAGTTTGATTATCCCAAGTTTCAGATGCTGCACCCTGAACTATGGTTGTAAATAGTATTTGATACATTGTAAAGCCGAATTTTTTTATTAAAACGTATATCTACGTAAGCTTAATTAGACTATAGACTCGTCTTTCCTAAATATAATTACTATCAACCGTATATTCACTGAATCTTCATCAGCATAGGGCTTCTGATGATTTTTTATAAATCTTATATAAAGTAAATTTAGTATATCTTATGAAGGATGAAAAATATTTTATGCTGTGCATATTTGAGAGAGTTGTGCTATAGTTTACTACCAGTAAACTACGTGTAATAAATTCATTCGCCAATGTATAAATTACACGCAAGTAACGGGTAAAATACCTATTTAGCTTAAATATTTACAATATGTCTGATAAAAAGTCGTCTTTGTGTAATGTATACATTTGACTGTTATGTCAATTTAAGTTAAACATTAGAAACTATTGTATAAAATCTTGATTAAGTTTGGGATTTAGGTAGTAAATTTTACTGCTACTTAAATTCTGAATAACTATATGTTCCAGGACAGGCAATTACGATTGCTGTCTGCTCGTGCTATCGATGAGGTGCTAAAAAAATGGTTGCTGTAGGATTTGACGTAAAAGTTGGTCGTTTAGAGTCGATTGTCGAACAAATCGGAGAAGCAGTACTTGCGACTACGGAGACAATTGAGCGGTTGGGAGACCGTGTTGAAAATTTAAGCGGGCAGATTGAAGAGCAAGGAAAGCAAATTAAACAACAGGGATATCAAATTTTGGCATTGTGCGACGCAGTGCAAACTTTGGCTGAAACTCAAGATGATTCTCTACAAAAGCTTTCGCAGCTTACACAAACTTTAGACCGCTTGATGACAATGATTCAAGGGTCTCCCGAATAATCAGTCAAAAGGGTGTAAATGTGAGAAGTATCCTACCCTTTTTTAATCATTCACAGTAAATTAGTACTATAGTTAATTATAACTGGATGCGTGCGTTGTTAGAATGCTGTCGCGTCTGGGTACACTTACTGTAGCGTGTAAGAGAGGGCGTATGGATATAAAGTTAGGGTTTGGAACAGTTCCAAAAGCGCAATATGTTTTTGTGAGTCGAGAAGGTGATGCTTGCTGGTATAGTCTCTCCGAAGAGGGTAAGCAAGTACCAATTCATGAAAAAGCTTTAACAGGTTTAATTACTGGGATTGAGTGTAATAAGAGCGTTGAAACGCAGTACGGGTTAACTTATAAAACCGACTTAGCAATTTTGGCGCCAACACCTTGCATAATACGTTCGGGAAGGGAATCGTATTTTTCCAAGAGTTTACTGCTATCGCTTGATGCTTTGACTGTTGAGCAATTGCGTAATCCTTTAACAATTGCGGTTAGCCCTGGTGAAAAAACGGTAGTATTTTGCAGCATTTACGACCCGGCGACGTATCGAGTCGTTGATTTTAGTTGGGGTGGACACAAAGAAATTGATTTGCAAGCGTTAGAGCAGAGAGTTAGCTCCAAAATAGAGACTATCGCATCACAAACTCAAACCACGCAAGTCACGCAAGTCAGTACGAGTAAAAACACTGAAATTCGCGCCATGATGATGGCACAGATAGATAAGTATTTAGCGCAGTTGAATTGGACACCAGAAATGGGGCGTAAATACTTACAGCAAAATTACGCAAAAACTTCACGCCGACAATTAAACGACGCTGAACTATTAGATTTCACATTTAGAGTTATCGAAATGGCGGGAGTGCAAACTGCATTATCAATTGCAAGTGCGTGTTAATGGTGCGTGAAAGCAGTTTAATTTTGCGTTACATTGATTGATAGTAATAGCTTTCACGCACCCTACGTGCGGCATAATTTACGTTCGCTGTCGTGTTGTGGGTCTTGCCAAGAGTAAGCGAAGTGACTAACGGAACGTACACGGGGAGCAAATTGGCGGAGTGCTTGCATTTGAACTTCTAATGATGGGCGCCCGCTAACAGATTTACCCCAAGTACCAGCGACAGCAGGAATAATTTGTGTTTCTGGTCTTGACATACTTAAAACGCGCTGAACTTGTTGGGCAATACAAGCAACGTTTCCACAGTTCGCATAAGACATTGGATGCCATTCAAAGTTACTAGGAAATGTATCCCAAGGTTGTAGACGTGAATCGTAACCTTGACCGTGAATTTGGTTGCCTTCAGGAAAAAAGACGGCGCCTGCGGGAACACCCATTTGTTGTGCTGGATATGCGGCTAAAGTTATAAAATCAACAATTCCTTGCATTGCGTGAGCAACCGAAAGCTGCCATAAATCTGATTGAAGTTGGGGTTGACGTTGACTTGCCGATAAGAGCGACTTAGAAGCAACCAAAGTACGTCCCTGCCACATTGGTTCGCCTTCCGAGGGATATAATCTATCCACATCCGTAATATCACTAGTAGTTACATATCCTTTGCCTAGAAAGCGACGTATTAAATCTAACCCCTTGGTATTTTGTGCCCTTTTAAATAAAGCTTGCTGAGTTGATTCTGTATATAGCCACAAATCTGTAACTTTTGTCGCGATTGAATTATTACCAGACTGACGCGGATAACGTACATAGTCGAACAAAATACCATCTGGGCGCCGACGAGCGACTTCTTGTACCATGCGTATATAATCTGTTCGAGCAATTACGCTGTATGGGTCAATAAAAACATGACTACCACCATCGACAACGTACAAACTTGTTTGCCCCTTACCGTTACGCGCAATTACACTTTCTCTATCTTTTCGTTGAGCATAATTAAGACCAAAATTAGCAGTGTACATCCAAGCGTACACTTTTAAACCACGTTCCCGTCCTTTCTGAATTGCTTTCTCTAGTAAATCGGTATTTTCTTGTCCCGGCGCCCGTACAACAGAAGGCCAAACCGTAGGATTATCGTTTGAGGGTAACATTACCCGTCCATCATAAAAAGTTTCTACATAGACAGCGCTGTAACCCTTATTGACGATTCTATCCATAATCCGGTCGAGGGCGCCTGCTTGAATATCACAAGGATACAAACGTAACCAAATCGCTTGAACCTGCAACCAATTGTCTTGACGGCAGTCTCGAACGGCTTCACCGTGTTTTTGTAGTAAATTTTGATACTGTTTTTGCGCCGACAAGTTTCCTCGAAACGCCGATATACGTAAGTTTTCCTTTTCTTGTACTGCCTTGTTAGGTAACTGACAATACTCGTTGAGTTGAGCCTCTGAAGGTTGTCCCAAAAAGGGAATTAATAAGCTACTGATTAAAGCGGCAGCTCCGAAGCGTCGCCTAGAGAACATTTTTACAACATCCAAAGGACGTAGAGACATAGATGGAATTTAATTTAATTTTAAATATTGAGTCGAGATGAGCCAATAATTAATTCTTTTATATATCTAATTTAATTCTTTTAATATAAAAGTTCTCTATAGTAGGTTGGGTAACACCCAACCCACAGCGAGTACAGTAAGTACAGCACGACAAATGGTTAAGCACCACGTTGCAAAGCAGACTCTACCTGTTTCAACTCTTGTTGTAAACGGGTTTTAAGTTTTTCGGGCACAGGGCGATTCGGATAAGAGCTATAATGTCCTGCCAAAGAATTTAGGGCAGTTCGCATGGTGGTGAAAGAACTTAAGCTTGCAACAGAGGTGTTACGCTGATAGCGTGCCGAAAAGTCATTAATTTTTTGACGTGCTTCGGTTTGAACTGCTGCTTTAGAAGGCGCATCATTCGGTAGTTCAATTGCATTACGTATAATATTGACTACAGTTAACGTGTCTTGGCTATAATTCCCCGTTAAGCTGTTAGGGTCAGAAGACGAACAACCCATCAAACCAATAGTTACAACCAAAACCAAGGCAAGTAGGCGTGACAAATAGCGCTTCATAAGCAATCAAAGTGAAAAAATACTTAAATCAAGCTTTATCGTATCTTGGATTGGTAACAAATTGGGTTTTATATAGGGTGTCACGTTGCTGGTACGGGCGCCCAAGTTCTGATATTGCGTTTTGTAAATCTGAGACGGACATACACGTTCCACCTATGGCGCCTGCCATTGTGGTAATGTGTTCTTCCATTAAGGTGCCACCAATATCGTTACAACCCCATTTCAATGCTTCTTTGGCGCCATCTAGACCAAGTTTTACCCAACTGGGCTGATGATTTGGTATGTAATTACCTAGATATATTCGAGCAACGGCTGTAAGTAAAAGTGTGTCAAGTAATACTGGTTGGTCACGACCAACACGGCGCCGTAAGGGTTTTGGTGCTAATGCTCCTACAAAGGGTAATATTATAAATTCGGTTATTCGGGCTGGATAGTTGTTTTTAATGGCGGTTTGCTGAAGCGTGCGGAGTTGCTCTAAGTGTTCAATTTGCTGTAAGGGTGTTTCGATATGTCCCGATAACATTGTACTGGTGGTGGGTAAACCCAATTTATGGGCTGTTTCGACGATTTCTAACCAAGTTGCTGAATTGATTTTTTCAGGGCATAAAACAGCACGAACACTATCATCTAACACTTCGGCGGCTGTTCCAGGCATTGAGTTGAGACCTGCTGCGTGTAAAGCTGTTATTACCTCGGCGTAAGAAATTGTATCAAGTCTGGCGATAAACTGAATTTCTTGGGGCGAAAATGCGTGGAGATGTAATTGTGGAAACTCTTGTTTAATAATTTCGACAAGCTTTATATAGTAGTTCAATGACTTGCCGTTGATTAAAGCTTCTGGGTTTAAGCCACCCTGCATACAAATTTCTGTGGCACCTCGTTGTACTGCGTCAATTGTTTTAGCTCTAATTTGCTCCCAATCTAACCAGTATGAACCATCTGAATTTGAATCTCGACGGAAAGCACAGAAACTACAGTGCTGTTCACAAATGTTAGTAAAATTGATGTTGCGATTGACGACGTATGTTACAGTGTCTCCAACTTGCTGTTGACGTAATTTATCAGCAGCTACGCGGATTTCAGCAATAATACTAGGGTCAGTTTGTTTCAATAAGAACACGGCTTCATGTGGAGACAAATCATACTCTTTAGCGCGTTCTAAAATAGCGTCAACACTTATAACAACCACAGCTAAACTTGTTTGTAATGGGTTTATTTATATTAAATCACTTTATTAATTGTAATATATACAACCATTAACCGTTTTGGAAAGTGTAACCAATGCTTGTGAAATTCTGATTTTGGCTTAAAATCAAGAGCGATAAATTTTGATGTAACCTCATCTCCCTGCTCACCCTTGGACATTCCACCATTTTATTGAATGAGTATTATTGAACCAAATCCATTGCTATCGGCGCCATCTGGTGCATTACGGGTTCCAAAGTATCAGTCCATTTCTACTGGTAGTAAAGATCGTATCTTATTCTCACTAATAATTCCCACTTATAACGAGCGCGACAATATAACAAACGTTATACAGGTGTTGACGAAGTTACTCGATTCGTCGATATATGGAGATTACGAGCTAATTGTTGTAGATGATGATAGTCCTGATGGTACTTGGGAAGTTGCCGCTTCTTTAATGACTTCATACCCCCAATTACGGGTAATGCGTCGAGTTGGAGAACGAGGACTATCACAAGCGGTAATTCGCGGTTGGCAAGTGGCAAAGGGACGTATTTTGGGAGTTATTGACGGAGATTTACAGCATCCACCGCATGTGATGTTGCAATTGCTACGCGCAGTAGAAGAAGGCGCCGACTTAGCGGTTGGTAGTCGTCATGTAGATGGAGGTGGGGTAAGCAGTTGGAGTGTAGTCAGAAGATTTTTATCAAGAGGCGCCCAAGTATTAGGTCTAATTATTTTACCAGGGGTTTTAGGTAGAGTCTCTGACCCGATGAGCGGCTATTTTATGGTGCGAAGAGATAGCATAGCTGAAATTACACTTCATCCGGTTGGTTACAAAATACTGTTGGAAATAATTGGACGAGGTGATATTCAGGAAATTACTGAAGTAGGGTATGTTTTTAACGAGCGCCTCGAAGGTGAAAGCAAAGTCACATGGAAACAGTATATAGATTACTTACGGCATTTAATCCGCTTGCGTCTAACTACAGGACACTTGGAACGTATGAATAAACGTTTGAATTTTCCTATTGGTAGATTTTTGCGGTTTGGCGTAGTTGGTTTTAGTGGTTTAGGAGTCGATTTGACGGTATTTTATATACTGCGGCAAATTTTCGAGCTAGGACTGACACGTAGCACTATACTTTCAGCAGAAACGGCAATCATTAACAACTTCCTATGGAATGATATCTGGACATTCCGCGATATCTCAAGCAGGCAAACGGGAAAAGGCGCCCGTTTAAAAAGATTTTTGAAATTTAACGTAATTTGTTTGGCTGGAGTCATTTTACAAGCATTGATAGTAAATTTGCTCTACAACGTTGTGAAGGTCAACGAGTATCTAGCAAAATTAATTGCGATAGCAGTGGTAGTTTTGTGGAACTTTTGGGTTAATCTCAAGCTCAGTTGGCGTGTAACTGATGTACAAAAGTAAAAGTTATGAGTTATGAGTTATGAGTTATGAGTTGCGAATAACTATTGCTCAGGACTCATTACTTTGTTCCGTATCCTAGTCCTACTGCCCCTTGCCGCTTTCTACCTTATGCTGACGTTTATGTTGAAAAAGCTCTTCTCTCACTCTTCACTCAAAACTCAGCACTCAAAACTCAGCACTAAATACGACTCACGACTCACGACTCACTTTCTACTTTTATTTTGGTTTGCTGTTGGTACTATTTTACGCTTCATTAATTTGGATGCTAAACCACCTTGGACTGATGAGTTTTCAACTTTGGTATTTAGTCTTGGTAATAGCTTCTTAAATGTACCGCTCGACCAGCCTATTGGTATTGATACACTTTTACAGCCACTGCAACCGCGCGTAGGTGCTGGTGTACAAGATGTGTTAAAGCACTTATTTACAGAAAGTAATCACCCGCCGCTTTATTTTATATTGACGCATTTGTGGCTGCGGCTATTTCCAACAGATGCGGGATTGGTATCGGTTTGGGGCGCCCGTGCTTTAGCTGCACTATTTGGTGCTATGAGCGTTCTGTGCATTTATGTACTAAGCTCTAAGCTCTATCGTTCACGGTTAGTCAGTCATTTAGCTGCTGCTTTTATGGCGACTTCACCCTACGCAATCTTTTTGGCTCAAGAAACACGGCACTATACTTTACCTATTTTGTGGGTTATGGCAACGCTTGCTTGTTTTATCAGTGCCATTCGCCACGTTCAAAGTCGTAGTCAATTACCTCTCAAAGTCGCTTTAACATGGATTGTTGTTAACACTTTAGGTATAGCTACACATTATTTCTTTGTTTTAACTCTTTGTTGTGAAGCCATTGTATTACTTTTCCTTTTAGTCAAACAAGTAAGGAATAAAGAATGGGGAAGCGTATGGTACCGTATATTCGCGGTGGCAGTGGGTACAGCAATAGCAGGCGCCGTCTGGATACCCGTATTTTTACAGAATAGCTATGGTGGAAAATTAACCGAATGGATTCAAGGCGATAGAGTTGGACTTGCTTGGTTGAGTCCAATTTTTCAAGGTTTAGCAGCTTGGATTACAATGATTTCGCTACTGCCCGTTGAGTCTCCACGGTTAGCTTTCGTTATTGCTTCGGGAGTTGTAATGCTAGCTTTTTTTATTTGGGCAACACCAATATTAGTTCGTGGTCTAAAAGCTAGACTCAATGAACCAGAAAACCAATTTATCACCAAGGTCTTAATTGCATTTATAATCAGCGCACTGCTGTTATTTTCTATATTTACCTACTTTTTAGGTATAGATTTAACACGCGGCGCCCGCTATAACTTTATTTATTTTCCGGCAGTAATAATACTAGTGGGAGCAAGTTTAGCTATCTGCTGGCGCCTAGAAACAGTCAAAATGTTTAAATGGCGGATATCAGGGAAAAAAGCCGTGTTAATAATTTGGCTGATGTCATTAGCGAGCGGTATAACAGTTGTTAATAACTTAGGCTATCAAAAATACTATCGTCCTGATTTATTCATTGGTATTATTCAGAGAGTATCTAGCCAACCAGTATTGATTGCCACCACACAAAAAACCCATGTACATATAGGGGAAATGATGGGTGTAGCAAGGGAATTGAAAAAAAATCAGAAATTGACTAATACAAAGTTTCTACTAGCACATCAAGATGATAATCCTAGCACTTCATCAAAAGCATTAGGCAAAGCCGTAAAAACCCTACCCCGTCCATTTGATTTGTGGAAAGTGAACTTTTTTGCCAACGACCCCGAAGAGCTAGAAACTTGTACGCTTAATAGTAAACCGTTGCCAGCAGTAAATGGTTACGAGTACAAAGTTTATCGGTGTAGGTAAATCTAGTAATTACTCTTTTCTCTGTGCCCTCCGTGCCTCTGTGGTAAAAAAATTATTTCAAAATGCATAATTTCACCACTCTTACGCAGAGAAACAGAGTAAGAATTGCTGTAAAACCAAAATAAATATAGTTATGTTGAAAGTTTTTGCCGATCGGGGTGGTACATTTACAGACCTAGTAGCTGTTACAGATAGTAGAGAAATAATAGATAATCTCTCAAATCATCCTGAACGGTTTTTAATTGTGCCATTAGAAAATAATCAGTGGGTAATCGTTTATAAGCTTCTTTCCGAAAATCCCGAATTATACGAGGATGCCGCAATTCAAGGAATAAGAGATATTATAGGACTTTCTGGTGAGGCGCCTATTCCATGCGAAGAAATTGAAGTAGTAAAAATGGGAACAACAGTAGCAACAAATGCGCTGTTAGAAAGAAACGGTTCGCGCGTTGTTCTTGCTATTACTAAAGGGTTTAGAGATGCTTTACGAATAGGCTATCAAAACCGTCCTGATATTTTTGCCCGTCGTATTGTTTTACCGACGATGCTTTACGAACAGGTAATCGAAGTTGACGAGCGCTACAATGCTCATGGTACTGAACTGGCGCCTGTAAATATCGAAGCAGTAAAAAAAGACTTACAAGCAGCTTATAATTCAGGCATTCGTAGCTGTGCAATAGTACTCATGCACGCTTACCGTTATCCTCAACACGAACAACAAGTTGCACAATTAGCTTCAGATACTGGATTTACACAAATATCTATATCACATCAAGTAAGTCCTTTGATGAAACTAGTTAGTCGAGGAGACACAACTGTTGTTGATGCTTATTTAACTCCGATTTTGCGGCATTACGTCAACCAAGTAGCAAGTCATCTACCTGGAGTTAGATTAATGTTTATGAAATCTGACGGGGGATTGGTTGCGGCAGAACAGTTTCAAGGTAAGGATAGTATATTAAGTGGGCCTGCTGGTGGTATCGTCGGCGCCGTTCAAACAAGCAAGCGCGCAGGTTTTTCTAAAGTCATTACCTTTGATATGGGAGGTACTAGTACTGATGTTGCCCATTTTAAAGGTGAATATGAAAGACAATTAGAAAACGAAATAGCAGGCGCCAGAATGCGAGTACCTGTATTAGATATTCATACTATCGCAGCAGGTGGTGGTTCAATACTATTTTTCGATGGTTCAAGCTACCGCGTTGGTCCAGAATCTGCTCGCTCAAATCCAGGGCCTGCTTGTTATCGGCGTGGTGGACCGTTGGCAGTGACAGACGCGAATGTAATTTTAGGCAAAATCCATCCCCAATATTTTCCTTCTGTATTTGGTGTAGATGGGAATTTACCTTTAGATAAAGATATTGTGATTGAGAAATTTACACAGCTAGCACAAGAGATAAAAACAAAGACAGGAAATAATAGTACCCCCGAACAAGTTGCTGCTGGATTTATTGCCATTGCTGTAGAAAGTATGGCTTCGGCAATTAAAAAGATTAGTTTGCAGCGTGGATATGATGTAACGCAGTATGTGCTTTGCTGTTTTGGAGGCGCCGGAGCGCAGGTAGCATGTTTAATTGCTGATACATTGGGGATGACAAAGATATTTTTACATCCTTATGCAGGAGTACTTTCAGCTTATGGGATGGGTTTGGCTGATGTGCGCGCGCTTCGTGAAGGCGCCGTAGAACAAACTTTAACACAGGATTTAATACATCAGTTGCAGGTGCTGATGGAAAGTTTAGAGATACAAGCTAGAGGTGAGTTACCCCTAAACAACGAGAGCGAGCAGGAAGTAGTACAAAAAATTAATTTGAAGTATGAAGGGACTAATTCAATATTAACAGTTGATTTTGACTCGGATATAACAGCTATACAACAGGAATTTGAGATTGAACATAAAACACGCTACGGTTTTATTCAATCAGGAAAGACTTTAATTGTCGAATCAGCAAGCGTAGAAGTTATTCTAAAAATGGATACTCCCGAAGAACCTTTAATTGCTCGCACTCGAACTTTAGATGAGGCGCCTGCTTTTGTAGAGACAGTACAGATATTTGCTCTGGATAAATGGCATGATACACCAGTTTATCGACGCAACGATTTACAACCAGAAGATAGTATCAATGGGCCTGCAATTATCGTAGAGAAAATTAGCACTATTATAGTTGAGCCAAATTGGCAAGCAAAATTAACTGAACGTAATCATTTAATTTTAGAGCGTTTAATTTAATAGTATTTTGTGAACATAATATTGTGGAATGGGCTTTAAGAATGCCCTGTCCAAATCTAGATGGTAAATTATGAAATCTCGAATTCAATCATACTTACGCTTTGCTTATCAGTATCCAGTTATTGAAACTACACAAATAGAAACAACTTTTTTGGAATTAGCTGAACAATGGCGCCGTGAAACTGGAATGCTCTCTGTCACTTCCAAAATGTCAATGCATCCTGCGTATCAAAGGATAATTGGAATGGGACAACCGATTGTACCTTTAATTATGCGTGAACTTGAGCGTGAACCTTAACATTGGTTTTTAGCATTAACTGCTATTACAGGTGCAAATCGTGTAAAGGAAGAAGAGCGTGGCAGACTCGACCAAATGACTCAAGCATGGATTGAATGGGGAAGAGAAAATGGATATACGTTTATTCCAAGAAAATGATGCTGAACAAATCGCGTGTTTATTTCATGAAACAATTCGTGAAGTAAATATTCGTGATTACTCACTTGAACAAGTACAAGCATGGGCGCCGGACAATATACATTTTAGAAACTGGGCAAAAGCTTGTTCGTCAAAGTTTACCTTTGTTGCTGATCATGAAGGAATAATTGCCGGGTTTGGCGAACTAGAACCAAACGGTCATATAGATTGTTTCTACTGTCACAAAGAGTATCAGCGCATGGGTGTTGGTAGTAGTATATACAATGCCATAGAAACAAAAGCCCATGAACTAAAAATAAATCGCTTATACACCGAAGCAAGCATTACAGCCAAAGCCTTTTTCCTACGCATGGGCTTCTCAGTTATTAAAGAACAACAAGTAGAAGCAAGAGGACAAACATTTATAAACTACGCAATGGAAAAATTTATCATAGAAACCCCAGAAACTCGGTTTCTTCTACACTAAGCACAACAATATTGAAATAAAACGAAAAGAAATCGGGTTTCTCGGCGCCAACATCAAATTTTTTATGCCCTAGGACTTAACAATGAATACTACATCACAACCTGACCCAGTACGCTTAGAAATCTTCAAAAATCTGTATCAATTTATTGCCGAACAAATGGGAATAGTGCTGCAAAACACAGCTACTTCGGTAAATATCAAAGAAAGATTAGATTTTTCCTGTGCAATATTTGATACTTCCGGTTTATTAGTAGCAAACGCTCCTCATATTCCTGTACATTTAGGCTCCATGAGTGAAAGCGTTCGCTGTTTAATCAACGACAAAGGAAACACTATTAAACCAGGAAATGTATATTTATCCAATAACCCTTACAACGGAGGAACACATCTTCCTGATGTTACAGCAATTACACCTGTATTTTTAAATGCCAATTTAAAAAACGGCGCCACACCAATATTTTACGTAGCATCGCGCGGACACCAAGCTGATATTGGAGGCATAACTCCTGGCTCAATGCCACCCAACAGTACTACAATCGAAGAAGAAGGAATATTATTTGATAATTTTCTCTTAGTCGAACAAGGAAACTTCCAAGAAACACAATTACGCGAAGCCTTGGCAAACCATCGTTACCCAGCGCGTAACCCCGACCAAAATATAGCAGACCTAAAAGCACAAATTGCTGCAAATGAACGGGGAGTTCAAGAACTGCAAAAGATGGTGTCTCAATATAGCTTAGAAACAGTTCAAGCTTACATGCAATTTGTGCAAAATAATGCAGAAGAAGCAGTCAGACGCGCAATAGATGTTCTAAAAGACGGCGCCTTTACGTATCATATGGATGACGATGCAGTTATAAAAGTTACGGTCACTATTAATAAAGAAAATCGTAGCGCTGTAATAGATTTTACTGGAACATCTCAACAACTCAATACAAACTTTAATGCTCCTAAAGCTGTAACTCAAGCTGCTGTTTTATATGTATTTAGAACATTAGTAGATGATAGCATTCCTCTCAACGCTGGATGTCTCAACCCCTTGAAAATAATTATCCCCGAAAGCTCAATGCTTAACCCTGTATATCCAGCAGCAGTAGTAGCTGGTAACGTCGAAACCTCCCAAACAATAGTCGATGCTTTATATGGTGCATTAGGAGTAATGGCAGCTTCTCAAGGAACAATGAATAACTTCACCTTTGGAAACGCACGCTATCAATATTATGAAACAATTTGCGGCGGTTCAGGAGCAGGTGCCGACTTTGATGGAACCGACGCAGTTCATACGCACATGACAAACTCCCGCTTAACCGACCCAGAAGTATTAGAAACTAGATATCCAGTCATGGTAGAAAGTTTTGGTATACGTTTTGATAGCGGTGGCAAAGGCAAACATTCAGGAGGAAACGGAGTAATTCGTAAAATTAAATTTCTCGAACCAATGACAGCAAATATTCTTTCAAGTCATAGAATAATTCCCACCTTTGGTTTAAAAGGCGCCGAAAACGGACAACTAGGACGCAACTCAATACAACGCAGTAACGGAAACAAAGAAAATTTAGGCAGCACCGGAACAGTTGAAATGCAACCAGGAGACATATTCATCATCGAAACACCCGGAGGAGGAGGATTTAGTAAGATGTGAAAAAACCTCGTGTAAGGGCTTTAGCCCTTTCCATCCATTACTGTGTTTTTAACGATATACTCAATAACAAGAGCATAGGTTGTGGAAAAATACTATGACCAAAACACCTTTACAGTTAAGCTTCGAGGAGTATTTGACTTACGATGACGGAACTGATAACCGTTATGAACTTGTTGATGGGGAATTAGTCATGGTTCCACTACCGACAGGTGACCACTCAGATGTAATCGATTTACTATCAAAGGGTATTGAAACTGCTATTTCTCAACAACAGCAACCTTGGAAAGTAAAGCGTGACGTAGGAGTATATATAGGTATTAATCTCAAAACTGGCAGAGACCGTTCTCGTACTCCTGATTTAACAGTCTTAACTGATACACAGTGGGCTGTAATTAAAGCTGATAAGACTCGTGCTGCTGTTTTTAGAACTGCACCTTTGCTTGTAGTGGAAATAGTTAGTCCTGGCTCTAAAAAAACCGATTATGATACTAAGCTACTGGAGTATAAAAATTTAGGTATTCCTGAATATTGGATAGTAGATTTAAAACAGAAAAAAGTATTAATTTTAACTTTGCTTAATAGTACTTATCAAGTTAGTGAGTTTATTGCAGGCGCCAAAATTATTTCTTCTACTCTTCCTAGTTTTAATTTGACGGCACAACAGATTTTGTCTGCTTAAGTTGTTTTGATGTACCCTTTGATAAAGAAACTTTATAACTCACACTACTTCCTTTTTCATATCTTTTTTAACTTCTGGCGCGCGTTTAAACTCTATTCCCCCACCCTTGCTCCCGTAGCATGTGTAGGGGGATTAATTTGACCTAGGAATACCCATAGAAGAAAGTCCAGCAGTTGCGCGCAAGTTCTGAGTACGAATTAATTCGATAAAATTTAAACCTTGGCGCCCTTCTATTTTTGCTACTATTTCTATAGCATTTAATAAATGTTCTGCTGCTTGGGTTTCGGTATAATCTCGACGTTGTGCGATTTTTATTGCCGCAGTGTCGGCTATAATTTCTGAGTCTTGTCCATTATTCAGGCGCCATATTCGTAATACAGCCATTGAACTTAAACCCACAGCAGCTATAATACCTACAACATCTCGTTGTGCTAATTCTACAAACCCACCTAATAACCCAGCAACTGCCACACCTTGATAGATATCAGGCTTAAACCATTTTACCCCTGTTAACCAACTTACCGTTCGCAGTAACAACATGTCGCGTTGGGGTTTAGTTAGTCGGCGCCACAAATCAAAGTTAATATATATAGGTCTATCAGAATTCCAAGGCAATGGCAAAGCCACATCTATTACTTTAGCTTGCTCCGGCTTGCTGATTATTTTTACTGTCATCCTGCTTGATGCTGGCATTATTTCCAACAAGCGGCGAATCTCAATGTTCTGCTCCATATTTTTGATATAAAATTGTGATTATTAAAACAAGCAACGAGCGTGGAATAATTGGACTACAGTAATATTTTTTACATAATCAAATAATCTTGATTAATAAATATCACATCAAAAACTTCAAAATCAAACCCATACACATACAAATCAAATCAAATCAATTCAATTCTAATTCAACATACTATGGAAGCTTTTGCATTTTTTCCGCCTGAATGGACAAATGAGGCAATTCATGCTTACGATTTTTGTTGTCCCACATGCCATTCGAGTAGTTTGGAAGCAACACAAGTTTGGATTAACCGACGGGCGCCTGTAACTACCGAAAATTATAAACGTAAATGGCAAGAATTTTACCATTGCCAGTGCGGTGGCGTTTGGTGGGCTTGGAGTAATGATAGACCACCCACCAACTTAAAAAAACCAGACGATGAACTGTAGGTTGGGTGGAGGAACGGAACCCAACAAAAAAATCTCCCAACAAAAAAATATAAACAAAAAGCCCACCACCTGGTGAGCTACAGCAAATTCAATCAAATTACAATATTTGTAGAGACGTTACGTGTAACGTCTCTACAACATGTTTATATTCTTAGAATGTGAAGGTTGTACGTAATGTACCGATATAAACGGTATCGTTACGGTCGTTATGTTCTGGGTTAAAGATTACTAACAGCGCAGGAGTTACCGAAACGTTGTCATTGAGTTGTAATCTGTACAGAGTTTCTAAATGGTAAGAAGTGTCTTCGTCTTTTTGACGTATACCAGTTGCGCTGCCTACACCACCAGCTACAGTTCCTCTAAAATTGCTACCTGTAATTCTAGGAGGTTGCCCAAAAGTAACACCTAGTAAGCTACCTTTGCTACCAAAATCTCTAAGTGCTAAGTTTGCAGCCCAGTATGTAGCAGTTGCATCTAATCTATTATTATTTACATCTGTTTCACCTGAGATATCAGCCAAACCGTACCATCCACCAATTGCAATTTTGTCACTTAGACGGAAGTTAACTTGGGCGCCGTAGTGATTCGCAGAAGTAGCAATGTTATTAATAATAGCGCCAGTGGCGGGGTTAGTAATAGTAGCAAAAGGTGCGCTTGCGAAATCGCTACCTGTAGATTCAAATACATTAACTCCACCAGCATTATTTTGATAACTGTGAGCGTAAGTCAAACCGATACCTAGTTGTTTGCTAGGTTGGAAAGAAAGTTGTGCAAGCGCAGCATAGTTACCATCTGTAAGACCATTTCTATCATTAGGGTTGTTTGCTGTGTTGGTACGTCCACCAGCTAAATAACCACCAGACAGAGAAATTGATCCGCTAGGATTAAAGACAATAGTAGCACCGGCGCCACCTTGACCTTGGCGGTAAATTGGGCTGAAACGACCATAGCGAGAAATCGAACCACGGCTAGAACTCGCGAAGTCTGGGTTAAAGTTATTGATGTTTTCCCAGAACTCACCATTGTTAGCGTCAACCTTAATACGAATAGCATCGCTCAGGTTAAAAGCGTAGTTAATTTTATCAATACCAACACTGTTGAAGTTGTCGTTGAAACCATCGTATGCCAAACGGGTCATTTGTGTACCTGTAGACCCTGTACCAGCAACAGCACTGTTATTGGAAATAACGTTTCCTGCTTGCAAACGAATTTGCAACTGGTCTTTACCACTGAAACTACTGAGTAGGTTCAAACGAATCCGGTCAGAGAAGGTAGTGTTGCTATCCAAGTCTCTTCTTGCAGCATTTGGGTTATTAACTAATTGACGAGAACCAACTGCAGCTTCGTCGCCAAAAGCATCGGAAACGCTAAAGATTGCTTCCCCTAGTAACTTGGTTGTTGTCGAGAACTGGTTTGCTTCCAATTCAGCGGTGCGTACTTCTAAGTTGTCAATGCGACCGCGTAGGGTTGCTAGTTCTGCACTAAATTCTTCTTGTAAGCGCTGTAATGTCGCTAAGTCTTCTTTTCTAACTAAGTCAGCGGTTGCAGTTGCGATTAATTCGTTTACGCGGTCTAAACAAGCATTCAAACCTGCTGCGAATTCATAACGAGTTAATGCGCGGTTTCCACGATAGGTTCCGTTGGGATAACCTGCGATACAACCGTAGCGTTCTACTAATGACTGCAATGCTTGGAATGCCCAGTCAGTAGGTTGTACGTCTGAAAATTGTGATACTGATGTTACTTGACCTATATTGTCGGTCTTTTGCGCCTGTGCCATTTCGCTAACCGAAGGCACTTTATCATTCATTTCGCCTGCGAAAGCGCTGTTTGCAGTGGCAAATGCCGCAGCTACAACAACTGGGCTTAACTTAATCGTGTTCCAAAGTAGTTTTCGCATCTTTGTATTCTCACTCACACCTACGTAATTATTTTACATATGTCTGGGAGTTTTTTCTCATTTCTACAAAGATTTAATTTAAATTATTTGCATTGGATTTACGAATAAATCTCTTGACATTTCGTCAAATTTCTGAGATGCCGTATTTTACCGTTGTCAAGACAGTTCACGACTAGGCATGATTTGACCTACCAGTAGGTTAAGGCAAGGTTATGAAGGCTGAAAATGTACCTATATAGTTGTGGAAGTGTTATGGAATCAAGATTTTTATATGTAACATTTTTTACATAAAATTTTAGAAACATTTGGGCACAAAAAAGCTCCGGATAGCGTCTTAATCTTTCTTGTCCAAAAACCGCCTGTCTCAAAATAAAGAATAAATTATATTTTGTCAATAAGGTAAATTCCCCACATAAAAGATGGCGCCTCTGTTTCATGACGGGGGAGAAGCTTGTGAACAGACTAGTACAAAAGAACCCCCCATCTGGATAGAAATGGGGGTGGGATTAAATTATTGGAGGATTACTGGAGAAACATAGACGACTAAGATTGATTAAATCTTAGAAAGAGAAGGTGGTACGAAGAGTACCAACGTAGATTGTGTTGTTAAGGCTGTTGTGTTCTGGGTTGAAGATAACCAACAAGCTAGGAGCTACTGTAACATTATCGTTGATTTGCATACGATAAAGAGCCTCTAAGTGGTAAGAAGTATCAGCATCTTTTTGCTCGGTTTTTGTTGCTACACCATTTACTAAACGAAGTGTAGGTGCGAAGTCACTGTCGGTTACTTTGGGAGATTGACCAAAGGTAATACCAAGCAAGTTACCTTCCTTGATGAAGTCAAAGACTTTGAAGTTAGCAGCCCAGTAGAACATATCTGCGCTGTCGCCTTTGCGAACAAAGTTACCAGTTGCAAGTTGAGCCGCAGTCAGTGTGCTAGAAGCGTTGGTTTCAGCGGTAGCGTTAGAATAACCAACCCAACCACCAAGAGCAACTTGAGGATTGAATTTGTAGTTAGCTTTTGTGGTGCGTGCGTCGAGTTCATCAACACGACCACGTAGGGTTGCGAGTTCATCAGCGAACTCTTCTTGTAAGCGCTCTCCATGCACTTAAATCTTCTTTCTTAACTAAATCTGCGGTGGCTGTGGCAATCAATTCGTTTACACGGTCTAAGCACGCATTTACACCAGCCGCAAACTCAAAACGAGTCAATGCACGGTTACCACGAAATGTGCCGCCGGGATAACCTGCAACACATCCGTAACGTTCTACTAAAGACTGTAATGCTTGGAAAGCCGAATCGGTAGGCTGTACATCAGAAAACTGTGAAACTGAAGTTACTTGTCCGATGTTGTTCGATTCTACTAGTTTAGCTACTGATGTTTCGTTTGCTTCAGCTGCGAATGCGCTGTTTGAAGCAACGAATGTTGCAGCAACTAAAACTGGCGCCAACTTGATAACGTTCCAGAATAGCTTTGTCATTATTTTTCTCTCACTCACACCTAGTGGTTTGATTATTAAGCTGCTTCTCATAGTCTTTTTCCTCTACGAGAATTTACTTATGATTACCAAAAAAGTGTAGCAAGATGCGATGGCTGATTTCTGTCAACCACCGCACGTTTGATTTATTTTCGCTGAATGCTATTCTGGTTGTTATTTGGTGTAAGTAATATAATCCGACGCTTGTGACGAATCATTGTGTTCTCTTCTTCAAACTGTTGTAACAAACGAGTTACGGTAACTCTAGTAGTATTTAATACTTCTGCCATTTCTTGGTGAGTAACATTGAGGTCGATTAATTTACCTTGCTCAACGTCACGACCAAATTTCTCACTCAACCATACTAAGAATTGCCACAAGCGTAGAGAAATAGGTTTACGGTGTACTATGCTCAATAACTCTTCTGCTTGCTGAATGTGTGACAAGAATGAGTTGATGTCTTGATGCCACAACTGAGGAGGAACGACGCTAACTTCAACGCTGGTCAGACATTCAATTTGATAAGGCTTTACACGTGACAAGGGGTAACCGATTAAATCTCCAGGTCCCCAATATCCCAAGGTGATGAACGTTCCATCTTCGCTCCATGTCAAAGTCCGAACGGCGCCACGCTCGATTTTCCATAACACGTCATTACGTGAAGGAATTGTTTCGCGACGAGTAAATAACCGTTGCTGCAAACCAGATGTATTTGTACTGGTGTTGGTAGCTGAATTCTGTGGAATACCATTTGTGTTGCGGCTTGTGGAATACATCATAGTTGGAGATAAGTGAATAAATGTGTTTTGTCGATTTAAACTTTGTCGAAGGTATCCTGGCTATCTGCCCTAAATAAGCAACTAGTGGCAGAATTAATTCAGGAACATCTGGCAATTTAACTAATGCGAAATGCGCGGTTATACCCAAAGATAGATGCCTAAAGGCTTATACTTTAATAATCGATTGATTGTTGATATTTTTATCTGAGCAACGCTTCAATAAATACCTGCTTTTCTTTAAACCTAAGAGAAACTGATACTTTAAACTACATTCGCAATAGCTACTCAGGACATAACTTGTTCTTCCTGATGTATTTTTAATTAATTGAGAATAATTTTCAATTAATGATTTTGCTCAGATTCAACCGAATCGCGCAGTTTCTGCTTCGTAGTAATGATTTTTAGCAATGCTGCCCAAGTAAAGTTACAAACAACTTTCACTTAGACACGATAAGCAAGTTGCATGTAGTGGCAGCGACTATTAATTTTTTAACTGCTCACCACATACAATATTCCTCAATTGCTCAAATCAATAACCTGTAATATTTCGGTTAACGATACGATTCACATGTTGTTGTGAATCTTCCTTTGTAACGAGCTTGACGTTCAATCGCATTATTGTGCTTTTTTACGCCCTTGTGTGTCACCTTTTATACATTGGTTTTCTTTATGGTAACAAACTATCTAATTCTAAGGTTTGTATGTTGAATTTAACGGCACTTACTCTGCTTAAGAAATGCTTGTAGGCATGTAATATCCACAGAATCAGCGTATTCGATTTTTCCCTGATCTTTTTATAAAAATTTCGCACCAAGCCATATTATCTGCTACAATAAATATTCACTCACATTCTGTCCAACGCCAAAGCTATTGATGTAACTTTTGCAAGAAGTAAAAATACCGCGTTAGCAATATCTGTTCTTCGTAATTGTACCAAATCTATGAATGGTATCATAAACACTTTATTGATGCCTCTGCTAATTTAATCTGAGAAGATTAAGAATAGGTAAGCTTTACATAAAATGTATGTCATTTAACCAATACTTAACTTAACTAACAAATTTAACTAGCAAGCATCTAAGGCTGCAAAGTCTTGTTTAGTAATGATTGTAGAATTCAAAATCGAGACCGTTCAAATTTATACTTAAATTATACATCCATATATCTTAAGATTTACTTTATATTTGAGTAACTTTTAATAATTTATTCAAATACTCAAATTCAAAAAATACAATGGTGTAGTTTTTTATAAAGATTAGGGAAATAATATAGCATTTTCTCTATAGTATCTATAAACTTTAAAGGGATGTATAACGAATAACCTTACTCCTCTATCTGAATTTATAAACTATTCTAAGTAAATGCGTTTTTCTGGTATAAATTATTGCCTGCTGTTTGCGATATCTACCTTAAGAAGTAATTTATTTACAAGTTCATGCTTAAATGCGAGACGTAGCGAAATAAAATAAAAATTATTAAGAACGTTGACCTGTAACTATATACGCGACTCGTTGACCGATATTGGTGGCATGGTCTGCCATTCTCTCTAAGCAACGAATTGCTAATCCTAAAAGTAAATATGGTTCTAAGGCGCCGCTAATATCGTGTTGTTGAGCCAGAGCGTTATAAACTCGTTCATAAGCGTTATCAACTGTGTCATCAAGATATTTAATGTTACGTGCATTAACTTCATCTAAATCGGCGAGTGCGACTAAACTAGTTGCCAACATTGCTTGTGCATGGAGTGACATCATCGCAATTTCTGAAAGCAAACGATGCTGAGGATAAGGAAATATTTTGACTGCTATTTCTCCCAAGTCTTCAGCATAATCGCCAATGCGCTCTAAATCACGCACTAGCTGCATAAATGCACTCAAACACCTTAAATCTCTATCGGTAGGTGCAAGACTTGTCATTATCAATGTGCATTCTAACTCAATTTGCCGATAAAAAGTGTCGATTCTTTTATCGATTTGAGGCAGTTCTTGGGCTGCTGAAAGGTCGCGAGCGAACAATGCTTGATGACTAAGGCGAAAAGATTTCTCTGTTAAGGCGCCCATACGCAGTACATCTCGTTCAAGGCGCCGGATATCGCGCGTTAGTTGAGATTCGCAATTGTTACTGCTGTTACTGCCGTGATTAGAAAGTGGAGCTTTCACGCTTCGGTAATTCTCAGATAGAGAAGATAATTCTAACAATAATATCAACTTTAAAATTTTGCCATTATCCCTGGTAAGACTATTTGCATCCACGCGCCTCCAGTTTCCGGATGATTCATAGCTTTAATTGAGCCATTATGTGCTATTACAATTTGCCTAACTATAGCTAACCCAAGACCAGTACCAATTGTCGTTATGCTTTCTTCTAATGCCGTGGCGCGAGTTCGGGCAGTGTCACCTCGATAAAATCGCTCGAATACGTGGGGTAAGTCTTCTTCTGAAAACCCAAATCCAGAATCAACTATATTAATCTCCACACTTGGCAAATAATTACCAATGTTACCTTCAACTTGCTGATTGCGAGCGTCGATTCTCACATCAACATGAATTTTAGCACCAGGCGGATTATATTTAATGCAGTTATTAAGTAAATTAATAAATACTTGAAACATTCTCGAAGAGTCAGCACTAACCCATACATGGTCAGGCCCAGAATACATAAAATGCATCTCTCGCTGTTGTGCGCTGAGTTCAAGTGTTTCCCAAACAGAAATAATCAGCGAGCGCAGGTCTATGGTTTGTCGAGCTAACTGCATTGTCGGATTGGTTTCGAGTTGGGTTAAGTCTAACCAGCTTTGCACCAAATTAATTAAGCGGTCAACTTCGAGCATCAAACGGTCAACCCAGCGCTTCAAGGGTGAATCTAAACGGTCTTGTAAAGTTTCTACTACGAGTCGAATTGATGTTAAAGGTGTTCTTAGCTCATGTGCTAAGTCAGAAAATGCCCGGTCTCTAACCTGATTAACTTCGAGTAACGGCTGACGGTTTTCTAGAAACACACCAACTTGACCTTTCGGTAAAGGCAATCCAGTTGCACGAAGAACCGATGACTTTACATCTAACATTGCCGCCGCATTGTCACAAGAGGGGTGATACTCCCACTCTTTAATTTGTAACTGTTGACGTTCGCGTGTTCGTTCAACTAATCTATCCAGTTCATACGAACGCACCAGTTCTACCAGTAACCTAACTTGTCCTGGTTGCCAACGCTGTAAATACAATATTTCGCGCGCTTGTTCGTTACACCACAGCAGTTGATTTTGGTCATCTAGCTGTAAATAACCAATTGGTGCGAACTCTAACAAATCTTGATAAGTTTGTAATTGCTGCTGTAGGTGTAACCCTTGGTATTTTACCAATGCAAGTTCATGACGCAACCGGGGAATTAATGGTAGCGCCACTTTCGATGATTGAGCGGTTAGGGGTCGCAGCACCTGGGATATGTAGCCGTTTAGTTGAAACTGCTGCCACACCCAAATACTCAAACCAACCACCAAACCCAAACAAAAACTCAATAACACCATTACCTATCACTTGCTCATTTATTTATATAAGCTAGCAAGTAAGTTAATTTTACGAAAATAAAACTTAATTAATTAACCAAATCTGTAGCCAAAACCACGTACAGTTACAATGTAGTCTGGGTGACTGGGGTCTTTTTCGAGCTTTTCGCGCAACCAGCGTATATGTACGTCAACTGTTTTGCTATCACCCACAAAGTCTGGCCCCCACACTTGGTCTAATAACTGTTCACGTGACCAAACTCGTCGTGCATAGCTCATAAATACTTCTAACAAGCGAAATTCTTTTGGTGATAAGTTCACTTGCTGTCCCCGTACCAAAACGCGACATTCCTGGGGGTACAATGTTACTTCTTTATATTGTAAAACAGGAGATTGCGGTAATGCACTCAACCGCTGGCGCCGTAATAATGCCCGACAACGTGCCACTAACTCTCGAACACTGAACGGTTTCGTCAAGTAATCATCGGCGCCAACCTCTAAGCCTAACACACGGTCGGTCTCGCTACCCTTCGCACTCAACATTAAAATTGGTACAGGATTACCTTGTTGACGTAAAAATCGACAAATATCTAAACCATTAATTTGCGGCAGCATTAAATCCAAAATCACCAAATCAAAGTTATTCTCACTTGAATTCGATTCGTTACCCTTCAAATAATCAACTGCCGAACGTCCATCCGAAGCCGTTACTACTACATACCCTTCACCCTCTAAAGCCATCAGTAGCATTTCGCGTATCAATTCTTCGTCTTCTACTACCAAAATGCGGCTTGTTTGTACGAACTCCGTATTCGAGGGATACTTACTTAGTTCATTGCTATACATTGATGATATCACTTTATGAGGTTTTCGCTTGCAGAAATCTTGATTATTACTTATGCGTACTAAATGGTTTGGAGTAATTACTAAAACTTTTAAAAAGTAATTTACACAAAGACACCCACCCAATTATAGACCAAACTCAGTGGAAATCATGAGAAGTTTGTTATCGTTCGTGGTCTAAGTACTAATAAATTGCGGCGCCGCAACCTTATCTCTATTTTTCATCACTTTCTTGACAAGCCGTATTTTCATTTGTATACTTAATTTAGTACAATAGAACTAAATTAAGTCGTAAGGAACTATGTTTCAAAAAGCTTAATGAAGTCGTTTTCAGCATTTTCACCCTACTAAAAATAAGCATTTCAAGGCTAGCCTAATGTCTGCATGGGTAATGCCTTGGTATTGCTGTGCGTTTGCGAGAATTTCAGATTTCGTATATTAGGAGTTTGTTTGTATGGACGTTGCGAATAAAGACGCTAAACGGCAGTTAATGCAAGCTTTCGAGCAAATCATTGCTCCCCGTAAACAGCTTGAGTCGAAGATAGCTACAAAGCTCGAAGTTGCGGAGAAAGCTAAAAATAAACAAATTCTCGAAGCCGCTTCTACATATACCGTTGATAGTATAGTTAAAAGCTTGGCAGATTTACAGCTAGAGTTTGGTGGTATTGTCAATAGCTTATCTGAGAAGTTAGCCAAAGAGAACTCAAAGCTCGATGAACTCAACCGGGGTATAGAGATTGAAACTGCTCTATTGCAAGAAATTCAACAAGTAAGAGTCGTAGCAGATGCGGTTGATATTTTGACCCAGGAGCATCAAGAGAAATTGAAAACTCTTGAACAAGATACCCAAAATAAGCGCGAAGCATTATCCAAGGAAGCAGCACAAGCTCGTAAAGATTGGCTCAAGGAACAAGCCGAGTTTGATGAAGCGGTACAAGTGTATAATCAACTGCAAGCAAAACAGCGTCAGCAAGACACTGAAGACTATCAGTATAAACTCGATAATACTCGTAAAATTAATACCGACGCATACGAAGCTAAAAAGCGTAACTTAGAACGCGAACTCAAAGAAGGCGCCATAACAAGAGAAAAAAATTGGGCAGAACGCGAGACAACGTTGAAAGCAAATCAAACATTGTTAGGTGAATATCAAAATATTGTCACCGCATTCCCAGCAGAATTAGAAGAAGCAGTTAAGAAAGCGCGCGAAGAAGCAATAAAAGACACAAGCCAAAAAGCCAAAGTTGAAGCTGACTTACTTGAGAAAGAGTGGGAAGGAACGAAGCAAAGTTACGAACTCAAGGTAAAATCTCTCGAAGAAACAATTCAAAAACAAGTCGAACAAATCGAAAGTATCTCTACCCAACTCCAAACAACGCTCAAACAAGCACAAGATTTAGCAATGCGCGCCTTTAGCAGTAATTAGCACTTCAGTGCTATCTAATTAATTGTTTATGAAGGAGAGAAGAGAGTGCCAGCAAAAAAACCAACAGATAAAAACACCAAAGCCGAAATCCTCCAAGCATACGAAGAGTTAGCGAAAGAGAAGGCAGCATTGAAAACAGAGCTTGACGCAGCAGCCAAAAATAGTTCAAATAATAGTACAGCATCGGCGCCTAAAACCACAGTCAAAGAAAAACCAGTAGTAGTAGAGAAAACAACTATGAATTCCGGAGCAAGCGTTCAACAAAAAATGAACTCGACGATTGAAAGCTTGATTAAAATTCAAATGGGGTTTGGGAGTGCTGCGAATGAATTATCTGAACTATTAACAGCAAGAGCATTAAAGCTTGCAGAAGTCAAGCAATCTTTTGAGCAGGAAGTACAGCAACTCAAAGAATTACATAAGCTAGAAGTAAAAGAGAATACCCTAGACACTCTCATCGAAACTTATGAAAATAACTCTAAAACTTACCAAGAAGAATATTTAAAGCAGTCAGAAATGCTATTGCAGCAAATTCAGGAAATGCGAAGTTCTTGGCAAAAGGAACAAGAAGCGCACAAGTTAACAGTTAAAGAACGTAATGATAATCTTTCTAGAACTCGTCAGCGTGAAGAATCTGGGTATAAATATGACTTAGAACTGCAACGCAAACTCGCAATAGACGAGTACGAACAGCAGCAAAAAACTTTATATACTCAGCTAGAAGAATTACAGCAAGAAACGAATAAACAATGGGAAGCTCGCGAAAAAGGTATTTCTGAGCGTGAGCAACAATTTGAAGAATTAAAAGCGAAAGTCGAAGCTTTGCCAAAAGAAAAAGAAGCAGCAATTAAGAAAGCAACTGAAGAAGGTAAAGCAATTGCATATTACCAAGCCAAAATTAAATCTGACTTGTTAGCAAAAGACGTAGACGGACAAAAGCGCTTCTACGAACAAAGACTTCAATCTTTAGAGCAAACTATTTCTAACCAAGACGCACGCATTCAAAATCTTTCCAGACAGCTTGAATCTGCATTAAAACAAGTTCAAGATTTGGCAGTCAAGGCAATCGAAGGTTCTTCGAGTGTAAACTCTTATCAAGCAATGAAAGAAATTGCTTTAGAACAAGCCAAAAGTCAAATGAAAGCTAAATAATTAATTGGGTTCCGTCATATCGGAACCCAAATCCTAGAAACCGGGTTTTTTTGTTGAAGTCTTGTAATAAAAATAAGGATTTTGCGTATAAACCCGGTTTCTTAAGGCTTATTCTTTTTGCTATTATTATTTTGTTTGGGTGAATCATTTCCTGGTGTAAAACCTGCTTCGCGAATTATTGGTTGACCTACTGGTGGTGGGTCTTGTCGTTTTGGTCTTGCCATAATAATCTCCTGGTTAGTTTGTGTTTACAGTTGATAATTTTTATTTTTCGTATTTTTGAATAAACGAAATAAGCTAGTAAATAAATAATCTATGGAGTTGATTTTTTGATTCTGGTATTGTTCTCATTGGGTTTATTCGTATCTACAGTAAACCCGTTATCTGTTTTAAATGGTCTATTTTTTGTGGGTGGTGTTGGTCTTTTTCGTGACATTTTAGTTTACCTTTGTTGTGGTTGGTTACAGGTATTACTACATATGTCGTTTTCTTGAATCCGGAAATGAAAGATATTTTTTTTGACATTAGTTGCTATGTATTAGTGCTGAAATATTAGAGTTATAACAAACAAAAAAAGAGACGCACTGCGTCTCTATAAAGAGGAAACCCATTAAATTTTTGTTGATTTATAAATATATTGAAAAAGATATTGAAATTGTATATTGAAATTACCAATTGAAAGAGCGTAGCTATTAGTAGATAGCAGAAGCTTCGGAGTCAAATAGGGAACACAGAGGCTTGGTAACTATCCATAACATGAGATACACCGACGGAATTTCTAAATCCGGAAATATTCAAACAGAATTTTATAAAACAGGCACGATGCCTGTTTCACGTGTCTTTATTATGCGAAGGTAGAAAAGTCTAGGTTTGGAGGAATATCTTGAATGCGTCCGGGGCCTACTGCTTTTATGGCTTCACGCAAGTTAACATCACCTGTGTAAATAGCGCGTCCAACAATTGCACCTGTTACACCTTGGGGTTCGAGAGCGAGTAAGCTAAGTAAATCGGTGATAGAACTAACTCCACCGGAAGCGATGATTGGAATTGAGATTTTACTAGCAAGTTCGCGAAGTGCGTCAAGGTTGGGGCCTTGCATAGTACCATCACGATGGATATCGGTATATATAATAGCCTCGGCGCCTAATTCTTGCATTTGTATTGCGAGTTGGGTTGCTTGTATTTCTGAAGTTTCCAGCCAACCCCGTGTAGCAACAAGACCATTGCGAGCATCAATACCAACAATTATTTGACCGGGATATTCTTGTGCTAACGTTTGAACTAATTCAGGTTTTTCAACTGCGACGGTACCTAATATACAGTAGCGTACACCTACATCAAAAAGTTGTTTAACACTTTCTCTGTCGCGTAACCCTCCACCAACTTCTACTGGTATTGAGACTGCTTGGGTAATTGCTTGTATTGCTTCGAGGTTTACTAGTTTACCCTGTTTGGCACCGTCTAGGTCTACCAAATGTAATCGAGTGGCGCCAGCTGCAACCCATAAGCGAGCAACTTCAACAGGGTTTTCATTAAAAACTTGCGACTGCGCGTAGTCTCCTTGATAAAGTCGTACACAACGCGCTTCGAGTAAATCAATTGCTGGAATAACTTCCATAGCGTTCCTATAAATAAAAGGGGACTCTTCATTCTTTTTTATTCTCTCCCCTTTGCATATATTTTTTACAGTGCTAGAAATATGCTGGTGCGTGACGCTATAAGTGTTATAACTACGTTGAAATTTTTTCGTAGCGTCACGCACCTACTTAACGATGTACAACTACAGGTGTACCAATCGATGCCCAACTATATAATGCTCTTGCTTGTCTGGGTCGTAAATTTACACAACCGCGACTAACTGGAGTGCCAAAGCTATTATGCCAATAGGCGCCGTGAATACCATAGCTACCGTCGTAGTACATAACGCTAGGAACATTTTGCCTGTCATAGTCTGCACCACGCATTCTCGCTTTGCGGTGTTTGCTTTGAATATTAAAAACGCCAGTTAGTGTAGGTGTATCTTTTTTGCCACTAGAAACCCGCATCGAATAAATAGGACTTCTACCTCGCCAAGCCACTAATTTTTGTTCAGATAAGTCTACCTGAATCCAACGACGCTCTGACTGTTTGAGCCTTTGAATCGATTGACGAATTCTAGAACCCTTTGATTGCGCTAAAGCTTCTGTAGAACTTGCACCCAGAGAACCGAGAGTTATTGCTGCACCAACAAATATTGCTGTTAAGGGACGCACCCAATTGTTAGGAATCCAATTTTTCATGATTTGCACATCTTTAATGATTTTTCAGCAAATATCGGCATATTGCCGTGGTGTGTGAGGTAGCTCTAATTACATAGTATTATTCTAAGTTTCATTTTTAACATACAAAATTAGCCAACATCTAGGGATTGGAGAAGTTTTTTCGCATTTTGAGTAATGAGTTCCCAATTTTGCGCTTCTATCAATGCTTTTGGAAATAGTTCTCCACTTAACCCTACTGCAACGGCGCCTGCTTTAAAGAACTGCAACGCATTATCTATAGTGATGCCTCCCGTAGGAATGAGGGGGATATGTCCGAGAGGCCCTTGTAAACTTTTAATATAATCGGCGCCACCGAGTGATTGAACGGGAAATACTTTAACCGATGCGGCGCCTGCTTTCCAAGCTGTGACAATTTCTGTAGGAGTTAAGGCGCCGGGAATAACTGGTATATTTTGAGCCATACCAGCACGAATTAGTTCAGGGTCAACGTGTGGAGTAAAAATGTATTGCGCTCCGGAATTAATCGCCGATTCCAAATCTTGTAAATTGAGTACTGTTCCTGTACCAATAATACAGTCTGGCAATTCACAGCGCAGCTTAGTAATTAAATCTGCACTTGAATCACTATTCCAAGTAATTTCAATTAAACGCATTCCTGATGCTGCAACGGCAAGCGCCATTTGCCGTCCCATTTCAAGTAATGGTGCTCTAATTACAGCAAATGCACGATTCTTACGTAATATCGATAACCAATTATCAACCATCAATTCTTAACTATTAAATAAACTTATTGATTCAATTTACATTAGTTTAATTTTTCTCTCTACAAATGTATTCTAAATAAATACACGTAAAAAACAGTTTATATTTGTGCTTGCATGATAGCAAAAAAAATACTTGACAAAACAGGCATTAGTATAGTATTATTTATTGCGGTAACTTGTAGCTTGGTGCCAACAATATCGCCAGCCCAAAAAATCACACCCCCGACAACATCAAAAATCGCTCTAAGCAATTCATACAGCTTACGAGTACATATATGGGATGTCTCAGATTTAGCGTTCACAAAAGATGGAAAAACTTTAGTCAGTGGTAGCTTAGACGAAACGATTCAAGTATGGGATTTATCGAAGCGTAAATTAATACGGTCGTTACCCGGTAATAAAGATGGTGTAAATGCCGTAGCTCTAACACCTGACGGACTAACTTTAGCAAATGCGGGTGGTTCGGCAAAACCTAATACTGATACTTCTATTCGCATCACGAACTTAAAAACAGGGAAAGTGATTCACACTTTAAAAGGTCATAAACAAGGTATCACTTCTTTGAGTATAAGCCCTGACGGGCAAACTTTCGTCAGTGGAAGTTATGACAAAACTATCAAACTGTGGAATTTAAAAACAGGTCAACTAATTAATACGTTAACGGGGCATGGCGCCTGGGTGCGAGTAATTGCAATTAGTCCAGACGGTAACACCCTAGTAAGTGGAGGTGGTTCGCTTTCAGAGAATACCGATACATCTATTAAACTATGGGATTTACGCACCGGAAAACTGATTCGTAGTATTACAGCAAATACTAATGCCGTTAGTTTTGTAAATTTTACACCTGATGGACAAACTATAGTTAGTGGTGATGAAACCGCCATCAAAACATGGAACGTTTCAAACGGTGAGTTAATAAATACTATAAAAGCACCATCAGCAGAAGGAATTAAAGCAATAGCGATTAGTCCCGACGGTACAACAGTAGCTACAACTTCCTTAGATGCATCAGTACGACTATGGAATGTAGCTTCAGGAAAACTTGTAAAAACTCTTGTCCCTGCTGCCAATAACCAAAATCTAGACCGTATATACCCCAGCAGCGTTCGCTTTAGCCCAGACGGTAAAACCATAGCCATCGGACATGGTGGAGGCGCCTATAACTCCCAATTCCTAATAGACCTACAACCAATATAGATATTTTATGAGTGGGGTGACATTGTCCACCCCAAAAATCACAAAAGATACTACCTTCAATTCAGTCGCGAGCAAGATGCAATGGCATAAATAAAAATTTAAGCTCATAACAACAAACTTTAAAATATTGTAGCTAAAAATATGCCTCTCCATAAACTTGCTAGCTTCGACCCAACTTATAAAGAAACATTTGGTGGTGGTGACGTTAAAGGCTTAGAACTGTATACCGAAGGCGGTACTCACATTGGTTCAGTTGATGATGCATTAGTTGATGACGACGGAAAGTTTCGTTATTTAGTTATCAATACAATGCATGGCTCAACAAATAAAAGTATTTTATTACCAATTGGACTATCTCGAATTGCCTATAACGAATCGCGCGTCTATGTCGATGGGCTGAGTAAAGAACAAGTCGAACATCTACCAGAATATAAAGACAGCATGGTAGTTGATTACGACTACGAAGAAGGAGTACGACAAGCGTATCGTCCAACAACCCAGAATACAACATACAACCGTGACACCTACAATTATCAACAAGACTCTAACTTGTACGATTTGAACGCGCGCGACAATCAGACATTCAAATTATACGAAGAACGATTAATTGCCAATAAAAATCGTGTCAAAGCTGGAGAAGTCACTCTTGGTAAACACATCGAAACAGAAACCGCAACAGTTACAGTCCCGCTAGAAAAAGAGCGAGTAGTAATTGAACGAGTTTCAACACCATCTAGCGAAGCAGTAGTAGATTCTACAATAATAGACTTCCAAGAAGGAGAAATCGCGCGGATTGAAGTTTACGAAGAAACACCAGAAATTCGTAAAGAAGCATATGTACGCGAAGAAGTGCGAATCAAAAAAATAGTTGAGCAAGAAAACTTTGAAGCCAAAGAAACAATTCGTCGCGAAGAATTAGACATTGATACTCAAGGCGATTTAAATATCAACGACAAAAAGACCAATATGTAAATGCCCATTTTAAAATCCCCCCTAACCCCCCGCGTGGAAGGGGGGAAAAAGAGCTATTCTTAGCCCCCCTTATCAAGGGGGGTTGGGGGGATTAAATTTAATACTACTAAATATTATCTTTTCACAATCGCGCCAAAAAATCATTTAATTTATCTTTTGCGGGAGCGAACATTAGTTCTAAAAAGTCAAGCACTGAAGCGAAGGCGCCTGAGAAATCTTCCCAAAAAAGAAAAATTAGTGCAGCATAATTAGAAAATTAAAAATACTCTTGTGGGGTGGGCATCCAAGCAAACACCTCTTAAAACAAGCATCCAAGCAAACACCTCTTAGAACAGACAAAGAAGCCCTTATAACAGGCAAGGATGCCTGTTCCACAAGATAAATTGTAATGCTGGCTACAAAAAGCCAATATTTAACAAATGGTAATTATAGAAACAAATACTTGTTTACTTAAGTAAATATACACAGGACAAGGATTTAAATTATTAAAAGTATCTTAATATAGCTTAATGTCGAACAAAATCGGCATGATGACTTGTATAAAAGAAAAGTGAACAAGTTTTCTCGCCTTGTTTTGTGATATTGCTGTAAATGTCTACTGACACAGCTTAAAATCGATACGAACAAGGAAATTTGAGATTACAAATAACGAACTTGCAGTTGCGTATTGTATCTCCAAAGGGTAAGACTGACTTCTACCTTACTGCATATCTTCTGTTTTATCGGGTGATTATGTAGTAGTTTAGAGGCAATTATTGTGATTAGACGTGTCATCATTAATGGAAGCTCACAATGCAAGAACCGGAAATCATGGAAACTCAATCTCCAGAAACTAAGATGCAAGAATTAAATAACCAAACGGGAACGATTACCAAAATCCAGCCCTCACCGTCACAGGACGAATGGCTCAAGTATGGAGAGCAGATTTCTAGCTTTCTAGCAACCCTTCCCGAATATGCTGGAACAATTTTTAACAAATATAAACAGCCTTTAACCGTCTTGGGCTTAATTGTTGCTGCCATTGTGACTTTAAAGGTAGTACTTGCTGTATTAGATGCATTAAATGATATTCCTTTAGTGGCGCCCACTTTTGAGCTAATTGGAATTGGCTACTCAGGTTGGTTTGTCTACCGTTATTTACTCAAAGCTTCGAGTCGTCAAGAGTTAACTTCTGAAATCACAACGATTAAAAAGCAAGTAGTTGGTAAAGAAGCTACCAACTAAGTACTGATGGTAAGGTGGGCACTGCCCACCCTACATCTATTTGACTTGAACGATATTTTCTGACTTGATTGCTGGTAATCTACCTTCTCGTACTAATGCTTGATGAATCATTGCTGCGACTTCTGCGCGCGTTGCTTCTCGGTTTGGTGCAAAAGCATTTCGGTCGGGGTAGTTGACTACCAGTCCTTCTGTGGTTGCTGTTGCGACTCTATCAATGGCGTATTTGGGAATGTCCTTGGCATCAGAGTAGATACTAACTAGTTTATCTGGCGCCGTTGGTGTTTTGAGGTTTAAACCGCTAATGAGTGCAACCAATACCTGAACACGGGTAATTTTTTGTTCAGGTTTAAAGGTTTTATCAGGATATCCCTTCAAAAAACCTGTGGCTATGGCATCATTTATTGCACCAGTTGCCCAGTAATTTCCCGGAACGTCGGTAAACGGGAGCTTTGTTTGTCCAATGTCTTTATTAAAAGCGCGCTCTACAATAGCAGCAAATTCAGCGCGTGTAATTGGTTGGTCTGGACGGAACGAATAATCTTTAAATCCCTCAATAATTTTACGCGACGACAATACATCAATAAAGCGTCTAGCCCAAAAGTTATCGGGTACATCTGTAAATGCTCTTGGTGGTGGAGTTACAGGTAAACCTGTTACTGGTGTTGTAATTTGAGGCGCCGGGTTAATGTTGGGTACTGGTACTACTACACCAGTTACTATAGGAGGCGCCACTCCAACGTTGGGTTCAAGATTTTGCTCGTTATTTACTGGAGGTAAGATATTTGAATCTGGGTTGCTGCCAACTGGTGGAATGACAGGTAATGTTACTTTGCCGTCTGGATTTTGTAATCCAGGTATTACATTATTAGAGGCACCTGGTGAAACTTGTACACCTGGAGTTGGTTGGGTTGGAAGTAATGACCCCAAATTCCAACCTGTGTCTCGACGCGAAAATGCCCAGAATAAAATGGCGCCGATAGTTGTAAATGCAACTATTATTCCAATAAACTCATCAAAGTCAAGGGGACTTCGTTGAGGCGACCTAGGACCACTAGGAGGTAAATTTGTCATATTACCAAATATTGGGCTGAGTGTTAAGTGTTGTACATTAAGTACTTTGTATAAAAAATCTGAGTAACTAAAAATTAGTTACATGTAAATAGCCACGCGAATATTAATTACAGCGTACTAGGTTGCTGGGCAAATGTAACAATCGGAACAATATTTTTATTTTTATTTTTTGTTTTGGTTGACCCGCCGATATGGTGGGGGCGGGTGTTTTGTATGTTACAGTACCCTTAATTTACTAGGGATACTGTCTATTGCCTCGAATGTACGTATTTCTTCTAGCGCTTGTTTGAAGTCTCCTTCTTTTACGTCGTGGGTTACGACTACTATTTCGGCTAGTTTATCTTGAAATCCTGTTTGTACTATAGATTCTAAGCTTACACCGTGTTTTCCAAAGCTGGTTCCGAGTTTACCTATTACTCCTGGTTGGTCTAAAGTTAAGAATCTTGTATAAAATCTTGCTGTTAGTTCGCTTTGAGGGGCTATTGTACAGTAATCTTGATGCGAACAACCTAAAAGTGGGTCTAACGGTGCCGAAATTTCTCCTTTGTGTAACCGCGCTACTAAATTTAGAATATCTGATGATACTGCGCTAGCTGTGGCGCCTGCACCTGCACCGGGACCAAAAAACATTACTTGTCCTAAAGGTTCTCCTTCTACAAGTATTGCGTTATATACACCGTTGATATTAGCGAGCGGGTGAGTTTTGGGGACAAGTGTAGGGTGAACGCGAACAGATAGCGTACAATCCGTGGGAGAAACTTTTTTGGCGATAGCGAGTAATTTAATTACAAAGCCTAAATTGTTGGCATAAGTAATATCTGTTTTACTAATTTGTCGAATACCTTCACAGCTTACTTCTTCGCGGTTGATGCGTCCACCGAAAGCTAATGATGCCAATATTGAGATTTTATCAGCAGCATCCCATCCATCAACGTCAGCAGTAGGGTCTGCTTCGGCATAACCTAATTTTTGGGCATCTGCTAAAACTACGTCAAAGCTACTGCCTTCAGTTTGCATCCGCGTCAATATATAGTTAGTGGTACCGTTGACAATACCTATTACTGTATGAATTCGGTTAACACTTAAAGATTGTTTCAACGGTTGTATAACTGGAATACCACCACCAACCGCAGCTTCGAGCATGACGTATACACCTTGACGGTTTGCCAAAGTAAAAATTTCGGCGCCGAATCTTGATATTACAGCTTTGTTTGCTGTGACTACGTGCTTACCGTTTTGAATTGCTTTTAATATTAACTCGCGTGCAGGCTCTAATCCACCAATTAATTCAACGACAATATCTACTTCTGGGTCATTGACAATTGACTCTAAATCTGTAGTAATTACCGATTGAGGTAATGTGACATCACGAGGTTTATCGAGGGACTTTACACCAACTCGATGAATTTCAACTAACTGTAACAGTGAATGGCGCCCGACATTATCTTGAAGTAGTTGTACAGTTCCAGTTCCAACTGTACCTAATCCTAATATTCCTAATTTTATACCCACAAATAAAACACCCCGTATATAGAGTAATGAGTGCTGAGTAATGAGTGCTGAGTGCTAAGTTTTTGATAAAGTCAACAATCAGAAGTCAGAAAAAAGAACTCGATAATTTTTATCAACAATAAAAAATATTATAGGGTGGTATAAACCACCCTACGCACTTCAAACAAATTTATCACTGGTACGGTGGGCACTGCCCACCTTACACTCAGCACTCAAAACGAGCGCACTTTCTACTAATTAATAGGTTTCAACGTGCCAACGACCAGCTTTTTTGAGGTCTTTTTGGTAGTCACTCCAGGTGATACCTTCTTTAGCAGCAGCAGCAGTTAAAGCTGCGTCGATACCGTCTTCCATACCGCGTAAACCGCAAATGTAGGTGTGGGTTTTTGGTTCTTTAATTAGTTTCCACAACTCGTCTGCATGTTCTGCTACACGGTCTTGGATGTACATTCTACCGCCACTTGGGTTCTTTTGCTCACGGCTAATAGCGGCAGTGAGACGGAAGTTATTTGGATAACGCTGTTGCATTTCTTCCAATTCTTCTTTGTAAAGAAGGTTTGGAGTTGTGGGAACACCAAAAATCAACCAAGCAAAACCGTTGAACTGATATTCTGGGTTAGCTGCTCTTTCTGCGTCTTTAAACATCCGCCACAAGTACGCACGCATTGGCGCAATACCTGTACCAGTTGCCATCATGATAACTTTAGCGTCGGTGTCTTCGGGTAAGAGCATTTCCTTACCGACTGGCCCTGTGATTTTAACTTCGTCACCAGGTTTGAGGTTACATAAGAAAGTTGAACATACACCGAACACTTTCTCTTTTGTTTCTGGATGTTCGTACTCTAACTGACGAACACAAAGTGAAACAGTTTTATCATTTACATCATCACCATGACGAGTCGAGGCAATGGAGTAAAGTCTTAATTTTTCGGGCTTACCGTTTTTATCTAGTCCTGGTGGAATTATACCAATACTTTGACCTTCGATATAACGTAAGTCGCCTCCTGTGAGGTCGAATTTGAGATGTTGTACTAAACCAATACCGCCTTCTTTAACCAACGCTTCGTTCGATATACATTTACCAATAAAAGGAGCATTCGGACGATAAATGTTTACGGGAACGTCAGCGTGTTTGGCTTTCGCTTGAGTCATGCTGTTGCCTTCTTTACTCTTCTTGGGCTGTTGGTCAGATGTGGCTTTTCCATTCCCTTCGATAGTAGCAACCGCAGTTTGATTTGAACCGTTACCATTTGGTTGTTCTAATATACCAGCTGGCTGGATACTAACTATTTTGCCGCCTAGACGAGTTATCCGCCGCATTTCTTGGTTCATGCGACTGTAAGGCACTTTGATGAATTCGCTGCCGCTTTTACGAATTGGGTAGCTTGTTTGGTCGGTGTCGTCACTTTGGCGCAGACCCACTACTTCATATATAAATAAACGACTACCATCAGATGTAATGGCAGCACCCTCAACGGCACCTGTATTGTTCATTTCGTTTTACCACTCCGATTTTTACTTAACATGCGTTTCAAACCCTCTCTACGGTCAATGCGGCTAACTAACCAGCACTACCGTTGTAAAATCGGCATCTCCGTAACAATGCCTTGCGCTTTCGGAACACTCGCCATAGACATGCAGGTACTGAAAAAACACACCTGTTCACCTTCTAAAGTAAAGGATAAGTCTATTGGAGAATGTTAATAATGAGTCAATTTAATCTTTTCTTCCCTAAATACTACCTTTATCAGATAGAGATAGTCCAAGCGAAAAACAGAAGATTTCCGAGGCGCCGCAACGCATGTGGTGCCAGTAAAGCGCGTCTAACCTGTCTCCCCAAAAGAAACAGGCGTTACTATTGGTACATTTATGGGCGCCCGAAACTGTTTGTTAAACTACATGTTACGGACTATCCCAGTAATAATTCCAATTACCCACATCCTTACTTTCCCACATGCTCCCGCAATAACTTACAATATTAAGTTTTACTTGATGTGAAAAATCTGTCAACCGTTATCAGTTGACTGTTTTAGCGGTTCTAATTTCAATACACCATACACAATTGTTCAAATAACTCGCAAAAATATTAAAAAATTATAATTATACCTTATTAGGGGCTTTTATCGTGAGTGTGCCTCAAATTAAATTAATTATTTTACCACTTAACAAACACTAATAGCTTCATAGCTTCTGCTCATATTGCAATAACCCTTAGTAAGATGTGGACTTAAGATAATTCTTACAAAAATTAAGCCTTGTATAGATTCACCTCCTTCTGTTAAAATCCCTAATAGCACTAGGATTAAATACTTACCAGCAACAAATCTTACAATTAGCAGTTCCAGGTAAAACAAACATTTGTTATTACCTGTGGCTTGTGATATGGCTTTGCGCTGGGTGGCAGAAACGCTTTTAAGGATGCCAGTGGGGTAACTCCAAACCTCACTCCGAAAGGTCTGTTGTGTGAAAAATCATCATTGTAATTCATTGTTTTAGTATAAGTAAGGAGATTTATGACAAGTAAGCCGGAACGTGTGGTGCTGATTGGAGTTGCTGGAGACTCTGGGTGTGGTAAGTCTACGTTTTTGCGTCGCCTGACAGATTTGTTCGGTGAAGAATTAATGACTGTTATTTGTTTGGATGACTATCATTGTCTCGACCGTAAACAACGCAAAGAAACAGGAATAACTGCACTTGACCCACGAGCAAATAATTTTGACCTGATGTATGAGCAAATCAAAACGCTCAAAGATGGTCAGGAAATTATGAAGCCTATCTACAACCACGAAACCGGCATGATTGACCCGCCGGAAAAAATCGAACCAAATCACATTATTGTGGTTGAAGGTTTACATCCTTTATATGACGAGCGGGTACGCGGACTAATTGACTTCAGCGTTTATTTTGATATAAGCGATGAAGTTAAAATTGCTTGGAAAGTTCAGCGCGATATGGCTGAACGTGGTCATAGCTACGAAGATGTTTTACAAGCCATCAACTCGCGTAGACCAGATTTCCAAAAATATATCGAACCTCAACGCGAATTCGCGGATGTAGTTCTTCAAGTATTGCCCACCAACTTAATTAAAAACGACGAAGAGCGTAAAGTTCTGCGTGTGCGAATGCTACAACGCGAAGGTAAAGAAGGATTTGAGCCAGTGTATCTATTCGATGAAGGCTCAACTATTAACTGGACTCCTTGTGGACGCAAGTTGTCTTGTTCTTACCCAGGTATGCAACTGTACTACGGTTCAGATGTATACTACGGTCGCTACGTCTCTGTTTTAGAGGTTGATGGTCAGTTCGATAATCTCGACGAAGTGATTTATATAGAAACTCACCTCAGTAAGACTTCAACCAAGTATGAGGGTGAAATGACGCACTTATTGGTTCAACACCGTGAATATCCTGGCTCCAACAACGGCACTGGCTTGTTCCAAGTTCTGACTGGCTTGAAAATGCGTGCCGCTTACGAACGCTTAACTGCAAAAGAAGCAAAATTAGCCGTTAATGTGTAACTAAATACATAAAAAATCAATACAAAATCAAGGGCGCCTTTCTGGGTGCCCTTTTTTACGTAACATCACTATCTAATTAAATTTGTATCTACCAAAAGTCATATATTGATTAAATTTATTCCGTGAAAACACTTGATTTTGATGAAGATAACAAAACTCGCTCGTTGTCAAAGTAGAAATGTTGTTATGATTGCTGATTAAAGCGGCTAAATAAAGGTTGTGTATACAGGCTTAATATGGCAGCTTAGTATAAACCTATTTTGGAGGAATGTTCATTTGTCACGTAGAAATTTATTCACCTCTGAGTCTGTAACCGAAGGGCATCCAGATAAGGTTTGCGACCAAATCTCAGATACTATTTTGGATGCACTGCTTGCACAAGACTCGCAAAGCCGTGTAGCTGCTGAGGTTGTCGTCAATACTGGCATGGTAGTGATTACAGGTGAAATCACAACTAAAGCTAACGTCAACTACGTTAAATTAGTGCGTCAGAAAATCGCTGAAATTGGCTACAACGATGCTGATAATGGCTTTTCTGCTACAAGTTGCTCGGTTTTAGTCGCGTTAGATGAACAGTCACCTGACATTGCTCAAGGTGTAAACACTGCTCAAGAAACTCGCGAACAAAGCAGCGATGAACTTTTTGATAAAGTTGGCGCCGGCGACCAAGGTATTATGTTCGGTTTCGCATGTAACGAAACTCCAGAATTCATGCCTTTGCCAATCTCACTTTCTCACCGTGTCGCGCGTCGTTTAGCTGTTGTTCGTAAAACAAAACTACTCCCTTACCTTCGTCCAGATGGTAAAACCCAAGTTACTGTTATTTACGAAAACGGGCGCCCAGTTGGCATTGACACTATTCTAATTTCAACTCAGCACGATGCTGTAATTGGTGATATCACCGATGAACTAGCTGTTCAAGCCAAAATTAAAGAAGACTTATGGGGCGCCGTCGTTGAACCTGTGTTTGGCGATTTAGAAATTAAGCCAGATTCAGAAACACGCTTTCTTGTCAACCCCACTGGCAAATTTGTTGTTGGTGGACCACAAGGTGATGCTGGTTTGACCGGACGCAAAATTATCGTTGACACCTACGGTGGTTACTCTCGACATGGTGGTGGCGCCTTCTCAGGAAAAGACCCCACAAAAGTAGACCGCAGTGCAGCATATTCTTGTCGCTATGTTGCTAAAAATATTGTCGCTGCTGGTTTGGCAGAAAAATGCGAAGTACAGTTAAGCTATGCTATTGGTGTAGCAAGACCAACAAGTATTTTTGTTGAAACCTTCGGCACAGGCAAAGTTAGCGACGACATCCTGCTAGAAATCATCAAGCAGAACTTTGAATTGCGCCCAGCAGGAATTATTCACACCTTAAATCTCAAAAACTTGCCAAACGAACGAGGCGGACGTTTTTATCAGGACGTCGCGGCTTACGGTCACTTTGGTCGAGACGATTTAGATTTACCTTGGGAAAAAACCGACAAAGCCGAAATACTCAAAGCTGCCGCTACCAATTTGCAGTTAACAGCAGTTGTGTAAAGCTTTGATGTTCGCCGCGAGGACGCTTGCTGTAGTTTGATGGCAACAACAGGGTATGCAGCAGCTCCTGCATACCCTTTGATGTATCAGAAACCCCGTTTCTACGCGAAATTGTCATTTAGTAACATACACATGAACAAGAAACCGGGTTTCTGGGTTTCTTTCAGAAAACTAAATTCTTTTGATATCATAATACTTGCTTTGTTGATTTGAGAATCATGGATAAAGCGCAGGTGCATTTGTGCTGAAAGTATGTAATTAGTCATTAATACTTATTTTTGGTCAAAAATAAGAAATTTTGGCATTATTTGCTTTCTAATTTAAGTTAATAAGTATCAATATAAGAAATTCACACAAAGCAGCAAATTTACGCTTATATATAAATGTCATTAGCGGGAGGGCAAGGGAGGATTGAGGGATGCGAACGAAGCTTCAGCCGACCGCTTTCAATAAACGTTCCGAAACTAAAACAGTGCCACCAAATCAGCCCTCAACCGATGAACTGCCGACGATTGAATTTCCCACACGCGGGAAACTCAAAGCTAGCTCATGGCGGATTCACCAAAAAATCGGCTACGGTTATTTTCTGGCAATTGGCATTGGATTTTTGGGTTCTTTAACTGGATTTATCACAGCTAACTATTACCGAGGACACGAAATTACACAGTTAAAGCAAGCTAGTGACCAATCTAAACTTTTAGCTAGTTATAAAGATGCGGCAATGCGGACACTGCTTATTAGCTATAAGCTACCTGCTGTCGTAAAAGATAAACAGCAATTACTCGAGGGGCAAAATGGCTTTCGGGATAATTTTACTAGAGCGCAAAAATCCGAGCAAAAACTAGCCTCTTTCCTTGATGATAAGTCGCGCTCTTCCAGTTCACGCCCAAAAGCGTTACGTACTTTTTTAAGTGAGTACGCTGATAACTTAAAATCTTACGTTGGGCAAGTTGAGTCAATTTTACAAAATGTAGAAGCTCTTCAACCACTCGAAGGACAATCTGCTGCGACAGTTACGAACGAGTTACTTTCGGTGATGCGCGGAGAAACTGCTATACAGTTAGACCAATTGTCACAAAGGTTGCTTGAAACTGCTGAAGCTGCTCAAATTGAAAGCGAGAAACGTTATAAAGATGTTGAAAATGCCAGAACTTATGAACGTTTAATTACTATCTTGAGTATGTTAGCTTCGGTTGCTGTTGCTGCTATCGTAGCTTGGAGAACTTCACGTGATATCGCCGAACCTGTTATTATTGTTACCCAGGTCGCCGAACAGGTCGCAAGAAAATCTAACTTCGATTTAAGGGCGCCTGTAACAACCGAAGATGAAATAGGGTTACTAGCAAAATCCCTTAACAGATTGATAGAAAGAGTATCAGAAAGAACGAAAGAACTACAGCAGGCAAAAGAAGAAGCCGAAGCAGCGAGCAAAACAAAAAGTCAATTTCTTGCCAACGTTAGCCACGAGTTGCGTACCCCACTCAATGCCGTTATTGGTTTGAGTCAGTTGCTACAAGACGACGCTGCCGACATGGGGTTAGAAGGAGATTTTGCTACTGACCTAGAAACTATTAATTCCGCAGGTAGACACTTACTCGAACTAATTAACGACATTCTCGACTTATCGAAGATTGAAGCGGGTAAAATGACTCTTTATCCGGAAACGTTTGAAATTGCAACGTTAATAAATAATGTTGTTCTAACAGTCAAACCATCAATTGAAAAAAATGGTAATGTTTTTGAGATAGACTGCGACCCGCAACTTGGAACAATGTATGCTGACCAAACGCGCGTCCGTCAGGTATTATTGAATTTGCTCAGTAATGCTGCTAAATTTACAACGAATGGCAAAGTATGTTTGAGAGTACGCACGGAAAAAGAAGATAGAGGTGGCGAATACCCACAGGAAAAAATAATCTTTACCGTTAGCGATACTGGTATTGGCATGACGTACCATCAGCAGCAGCAATTATTTAAGCCATTTACCCAAGGCGACGCTTCGACTACTAAAAAGTACGGTGGTACTGGTTTAGGGTTAGCTATTAGCCGTCATTTTTGCCAAATGATGGGTGGTGAAATTCTGCTTAAAAGTGAACCTGGTAACGGTTCCACTTTCACAGTTAGTTTACCACTTATGGCAGAAGGATAAATTTATTTACTTCAACTTTTTACTTCAACAAAAAGACTGAAAATTATGAAAATTGGAACAATGAACGCGTCCATTAGACTACTCGATATTGTCGCTTTGGTCGAAGATTTACCTGAGTATGGAATATATCGCGGTCAAGTAGGTACTGTTACTGATATAGTGGCGCCTGATGTGTTTGAAGTCGATTTTAGTGACACATCTGGACAAACTTTTGCCGAACTTAACCTAACATCTCAACAATTAATGCTTCTACTTCACGAACCTATTTCATACCTAAGTCAATTCGTACTTAATTAATCTCATTTGTCAGCAAAGTTTGCAACGGATGCGTTATTCTTACATCCGTTACATACGTTGCTTTATTTTTACCACAGAGACGGAGTTGGGGAGATATAAAATTGGCGCCAACCTCTAGAATTGATAATATTGCTATAAATAATAACGAAAGATCAAAAATCATAAGCTTCCACAAACTCGTTCTATTAAGAAGTTAGCCGAATTTTAGCAGACTCATTATTTAACAGATTTTGAGAATGCCTAGTTGCCAAAACATCACCAAACTTTATTATAT
The DNA here is from genome assembly GCA_019359675.1 of Calothrix sp. FI2-JRJ7. Taxonomy (GTDB): domain Bacteria; phylum Cyanobacteriota; class Cyanobacteriia; order Cyanobacteriales; family Nostocaceae; genus Dulcicalothrix. Next base: position 356,539 of record JAHHGX010000065.1, on the reverse strand, counting down.
TTCTTCATTTTAAGGAAGTTTTGAATCCCTAGTTTCCCTAACCCACCTTTCAACATATTCACGCTCTTCTGAGCTTCTTATCCTTAGCTCTAAGTTTTAGTTCATTCCAAGTAGTATCCGTCAACAATATTTCGTGCCCTTTTTTAACTTCATCATAAAAAACTGGGAGGATGAGTTGGAAGAAGTAACAGAACCAGTATTTAAGCGCAAAACAATAGTGCAAATAGAATTCCAGCCTAAAGATGCAGAAGGTGGTAAGTCCTAGAGTCATTTAAGTGCATTTAGTACATTTAGAAGAATTTGCTTGCAGAGTTCGTATGCCTGTGCCACAATTTGCCACAGCTTGCTAGGTTGTTATTTTAAATAATCTTGAGGGTTTAGGGCTTTCCAACCTAAATCAGAACTGGTACGGACTTCAAAGTGTAAATGAGGTTGGGGTGATGTTGGTTTTCCTGTGGTACCGACGGTTCCAAGGATGTCACCTTGTTGGACTTTTTGACCTGCTGTGACTTTGATGGTTTCTAATTGAGCGTAACGAGTTTGTATTCCTTTTGCGTGGTTGATTATTACTAAGTTTCCATAGCTACCTTGTGTACCCGCAAATGCTACGGTTCCGTCTCCTGTTGCTTGTACCTCGGTTCCTAATGGCGCCAGTAGGTCTATTCCACTGTGAAAAAAGACTTCGCCGTTTTTACGATTATTTTGCCATCCGTAGGGTAAAGCTATTGTTGCCAATGAAGCAAGCGGATAAACAGCGAAGCGTGTGGAAGTAGAATTATTTGTATTGGCTGTTGATATTTGGTCGGATTGCTCAGAAGGGCGCCTTGATGGAATGAATACTAGTTGGGGTATGGATTGGCAACCATTAATTTCATATAGTACATCGGCACGAATTTTATATTGCTTTGCGATATCACGCCAGGTCATTCCGCGCGGGACTTCAACGATGATACCGTTATAGGGAGGTATCAAGATTTGAGTACCTGCTTTAATTGCACGGTTTTGCAGCCCCGGATTCATGGTAAGAATTGATTTAGACGTGAGATTGTAAGTTTGGGCTATTGTTTCAAGGGTTTCACCACTCGATACCGTATGTCGCAAAAACCGCGATAATGCAGCTCTTGGACAACTGCTACTACTTTGAGCTAGCGTATTTGATGAAAGTGCTAGTAATACGGCAAATATGTTAAATACGTAACAAATTATCGGTAAGTAGATAGGAGATTTCATGCATGAATCCAAGTGCAGCAGTCTTATTAATTTTAGGTTTTATTTCAGATTTTAGATTGCGATTTGATATTCGGCGCCTTCATATAATACGGTTATTGCCATAGAACCAATGAATACATGGCTATGACTAGTACCATGCGAGTCGCTTCGTGGACGATTTTTACATCAATAAAACCTCAAAACCTTGTAAGCGCGGGTGTTATACGTCAATTTCTATCTGACAACAAGCTTTTTGCTTGATTAAACTTATAAATTAGTACTTGCAGCTTTCTTCTTAAAATTATTGTCTCTTACGTGTTACTACTATGAAATTATCCTTAAAACAACTAATTGTTTATTTTTCTCTTGTAACGGTCGGCGGAATGTTCGGTGGTAGTACGGCAATGTTTGCTAATTCTTTCCTTGCTCCACAAGCAAGGCGCCAGTTTCAAGAGTTAAGAAATGTTACAGTTACCTCAACCCCAGATACAATAGTGGCGCCTTCTGTAGGAGGTGTAATTGGGGCAGTTGGAGAGCAAGATGTCAATTTTATTTCTGCTGCGGTTCAACGTACAGGCCCATCAGTTGTACGAATTAATGCCACTCGTAAAGTCGCAAACCCCATCTCGAGCGCATTCCAAAATCCAATATTAAAACGCTTTTTTGGTGAAAATGAGCAACCAGTACCCCAAGAAAGAATTGAACGAGGTACTGGCTCTGGTTTTATTTTGAGTCAAGATGGTCAATTACTTACAAATGCTCATGTTGTCGCTGATACCGACACAGTGCAGGTGACACTCAAAGATGGTCGGACTTTTGAGGGAAAAGTTGTAGGGGTTGATTCTGTTACGGATGTTGCTGCTGTCAAAATTGAAGGTTCTAAGCTACCAACGGTAAAACTAGGTAACTCACAAAATTTAATTCCTGGACAATGGGCAATTGCAATCGGTAATCCACTCGGTTTAGATAATACCGTGACTATTGGCATTATTAGCGCAACTGACCGTACAAGCGCCCAAGTTGGTGTGCCAGAAAAACGAGTCAGCTTTATTCAAACTGATGCTGCTATCAACCCTGGTAACTCAGGTGGCCCACTTCTCAATTCTACTGGTGAGGTAATTGGTGTAAATACTGCCATTCGCGCTGATGCACAAGGTTTAGGGTTTGCTATACCCATCGAAACTGCTGCGCGTATCGCTGGCGAACTATTCACGAAAGGGCGCGTCGAACATCCCTTTCTGGGAATTGAAATGGTAGATTTAACTCCAAACAAAAAACAGCAAATTAATCAGGAAAATAACCTAAGTATCAAGCAAGATACGGGGATATTGATTAAAGGAATTACAGAAAAATCTCCAGCACAGAAAGGCGGACTTCAAGTAGGCGATTTAATTGTCAAGGTTAATCGCAAACCCGTAAGAACGGCCGCTCAAGTTCAAAAGCTCGTAGAATCAAGCTCGGTCGGCGACATTCTAGAAATAGAAGTCAACCGTAATGATAAAATTCAGGCTTTTAAAATCCAGTCGGGTACTTACCCGCTTCGTTAATTGCGGAAGGGCAATTTTAAGTGCCGTTAGAAAAGCCATTAATTAATTAATTTGAATTAATGGCTGCTATTTAAATTGTCTAAATGCATCCGCTGCTCCATCTGGCGGAGAAAATATCCCGTCATCATCGCCGATGCCAACAGTCCGGCTAAATTGTCGCGGTCGGTTGTAATTTGTACGTTGAAGTTGTCGGGAGGCAGCATCCCTACTAAGCCTTGGACGTTTTGCGATATGATTTGCTTAATTTCAGGACTGACTGACTGGGCGACGCGCGCTAGAACTTCCGGCGATTGGTGCTGGAGGTAATTGAGTAACGGATTTGGATGTTCCTCAAAGCTCTCAAAAGGAAGCTCCGAAGTGCGGCCATCGAAGTTGTCATTTAAAAAGTTAGGGTCAAATACCATTGGCTATTTTTTTTAGCTGAGTTGCTAATTCTACTCTAAACCATAGCATTAAGAGTGAGCCACATTCCAAGGTGTGAAAGGCACTATTGAAAGTGTCCCAATGAGCGAGCGTGCAGTTATTAACTTGCTTCTGCTTGTGGTAAGAGTTCTAATTCTAACTGACGCTCTTCTTGTCGTGCTACAAAAGGCTGTGGAAGTTGGTCGATTTGGAAGTACTGGTTAAATTTTGCAGTTGTTTGTAGCGAGTACGAGCGAGAATCGCTATCACGACGTTTACGAATAAAGCCTTGCTCAACTAATTCTTGAACGTGTTGATATGCTCCAGAACCACGCACGTTGATTAAATCGCTTTGTTTAATTGGACTATGAAGTGCAATCGCTGCTAGAGTCCTTAAGGCGCCTACACCTAACTCTACAGGAATCAGCGTTTGCACTAAATCTTGATAATCTGAACGCACTTGCAGACAGTAACCACCTGAAGTTTCAACTACTTCTAGAGCAGTATCACGATGGGCATATTCATCAATTAACTCAATAACTCCCTCTTGTGCCGTCATTCGGTCACACGCTGCATATTCGGCTATTTCGCCAATAGACAAGGGTCTACCCTTTAAATAGAGAATTGCTTCGATTTTTGCCGCTGCTATACTCATTGGCTTCTAAGACAAATAACAAGTGAGTGGCACGGATTTTACCATTATATACTGGTAACGTCAACTCCAATTCGCAATTAAGACTAATTAATACCTCTTTGGTTAAGTATAAATTCTGCAATAGCTAAGTCTTGGGGTGTAGTAACTTTCAAATTGGTTTCCTCCCCAGCTACAACTTTGACTTTGTAACCGCATTTCTCGAATAAAGCCGCATCATCGGTAACTTCCCAGCCGTTTTCAACTCCTAACTGATGACACTCAAGAAGTAATTTAACATCAAACCCTTGTGGAGTTTGCGCCGCCCATAAATTTTTACGGTCGGGTGTGCTAGTAATTATCCCACTAGAATCAACAACTTTAATCGTATCTTTTACGGGTATTGCTGCGATTAAACCAGCACATTCACGTACTGAAAAAGCACATCTATCAAATAAGCCTGGAGTCGCAAGACATCTGGCGCCATCATGGATTAATACCTGTTGTGCTTCTGGTGGCAAAGCCTTTAAGCCATTGTATACAGATTCTTGACGAGTGACGCCGCCTTGAATCAATTGTACTGGTTTGCTCAAATTTAATGATTCTAAAATTGTATTAATTGCTTCGTAGTCTATAGGCTGCGATATAATGCCAATGCAATTAATTTCCACAGATGCTTGTGCTGCTAATAACGTCCAAGCAAGAATAGGACGCTCTAGAAGCGATAGTAAAAGTTTATTGCGGTCGCTTCCCATCCGCTTACCCATACCCGCAGCAGGTATTAGTAGATACATAGTTAATAAACGCCAAATAAAACAGGAATACTTAATATAATGCCTAATCGCTGCGGAAGTTACCATTAGCAGCAAACAACTATTGACGCTCCCTCCCCGTCGATGAGGAGGGATTCTTAAAGAGCAGTACTCATGCATCCTTAATATCCTCAAACAGACTCAGCTGTTTCGAGAGGTTCCCAGGCTGTGAGCGTTTGCTATTTCTAGCACTCACATATCTCCTTTTACCCTGCGTTGATTGACAGGTGGGCGTTTCGAGCAATATTAACCCAAGGGTTAATTGCTCCGGTTCCGGCAAGTCCCTCCGTACCGATTTGTCTTTTTTAATATGTGGTTTGAGCGTCAATTTAATATTAAATTTGTCTAAACAACGCTGTTTAATATTACGAGCGGCATTATTATCTGCGTCCGCAGCATAGCCACAAACAGAACACAAAAATTTCTCTTCGTCCCGGTTTGGGCTATCAACGTGATGGCATTCTGGACACTCAAGAGATGTATGATGCGGTGGTACAACTTCAAAACGCTTTCCTAACTTCCCAGCTACGTACTCGGTTTTTAATCGAAGTTCATACCATGCAGCATCAGATATTGAACGGTTCAAACCCACTTTACGGGATTGTCCATTATTTAAATATTTTCCTGTGGCTTCATCAAGTTTAGGTTTACAACGTTTTTTCATGTTTGAGACTTTTAAATCTTCAAACACTACTAAATCGGCTTTACTTGTAACTTTATGAGCTACTTTCCATTGATAAGCAGTACGTTGATTTGAGATTTTTTGATGCAATCTACCCACAACATTACTTGCTTTTTTACGATTTTTGCTTCTTTTTTTCTTTCTAGCCAAACTACGTTGCCTAATCTTCAGTCGGCGACGCATTTTTTTGTTTCTAGAAAATCTCGGATTTTTGATTTGCGAACCATCGCTTAAGCTTACAAGCTTTTTAATACCTACATCACAACCAACCGCAGTGTTAATTCGCTCTATTGGTAAAGGTATGTAATCTGGTACACTATTATCTTCAATCCGAATAGAAACGTAGTGCCCATCAGCTTTCTTTCTGACCGTGACAGATTTAATCTTAAATCCATCTGGTATAGGGCGTGAATTATAAAATCTCATCCACCCCAGCTTGGGTAAATAGATTTTATTTTTATCTACTCTTATACCACTTGCGTAGGTAAAGCTCCTAAAATTACTTCTATTTTTGAAGTTCGGAAATCCTTTGCCTTCAAAAAAGTTTTTGTACGCTGTATCCAAGCGTTTTATATTTTGTTGTAATACAGTTGAATCTAAGTCTTTGTACCAAGGTCTAGATATCTTTAAAATTGGTAATTGTGTAATTTGAATGCCGCCAGCACTACGACGTGGTGTTTTACCGCTATAAGGTAAATTATTCAAGTTATAAGGTAGTAAACAACATTCGCCTTGTATTTCCAATTCGGAATTATCTAACTTCCAAGGTTCCCCAGACGCTCCATTCTTGCTAACAAAACATGTTAAAGCGCAAGCTTCGCTCTTGGTTCTTAAATCACAGTAATCGCCACAAACATATTGTTGATTGTATTGCTCAATCCTGTCATTCAAACACCAGTTATATGATGAACGCAGCATGTCCAACCAATTATCTATTTTGACTGCTTGCTCATCACTTGGACGTAGCTTGTAAACATATCCCAAGAGCAAGTTGCATCACCTCCGCGCGTTGTTGTATCTGTTTAAAATACAGTTTATAAATACGACAAAACAATCTATCTAAAGACATATGGCGCTCGTTTGATCCCGATGAATATAGGCGTAACCTGCTGTCAGGAAAAATTGGACAGCTGACGTTACAGCGAATCCTCGTTATCAACGAGATATTGACTTTGAGGGCTGTCCAATTTTTCCTGTTTTAGTCGCATGGCACGAAGGCTGCGGCAGTCTCTTTAATTAACTACCACTTTGTTTGTTTGGATACCTAAACTCAGTAAAAAAGTACTTATTGGTGCTATAGGCTTCATATTGCAGCAAATTATATGTGATGTTTGCCCCAGAGCATCGGCGCGAAAATTATTGCAATGGAAATTATGCCTGACCATGTGCATTTATTTTTAAACGTAAAACCAACACATTGCCCTTCTACAATCATGAACCGCAGGACTTGGGTTGGGCGTGCTTCTCATCACCTTACAAGAGAATTTCCTCAAATTTTAAAGCTGCCGACAATGTGGACACAAGCGTTACTGTATTCGCACTGCTGGAAATATAAGTAGCGAGACAGTTAAAAGATATATTGCCACTATAAGCGTGAATAGACAGCCAAGTTGGCTCCTTTTAAGGAGCCAAACAGCTTTCATTCCCCCCGTAAACGGGGGGGTTTTCATCTTAATTTCTTATAAAATGATTAGCGAGTAGCCCTAAGAGCCTTAAAAATAATTATGCGAGTAGTAGCCCTTGTCTCAGGTGGAATAGGCGACCAAATTCTCTTTTTCCCGACAATTGATACAATTAGGCGCCATTATCCAGACGCGCAAATCGATGTCGTTGCATCAAGCCGTTCAAAGGCTGCTTACCGGGTAAGTAAGTCAGTGTCAGAAGTGTTAACGTTTGATTTTGAAGACCGTAATAGTTTAGCTGACTGGGGTAACTTAGTTGGTACAATTCGTGACCGTGAGTACGATATTGCAATTACCCTTGAACAAAGCTGGGCTGTTGGTCTAATGCTATGGTTAACCGGAATTCCTACCCGCGTTGGCTTTCAAAGTAAAGGTTCTGGGTTTTTAACTTATAAAATACCTATGAACTCCGAACAGTACCTTGCTAGTACATATCATGAACTTGTTCAAGGCTTGGGTATTAAATTACCTTGCCCAGAATTAACACTCAACGTTCTAAAGCCAGATATTGAATGGGCAACGAATGAACAAAAACGCCTTGGTATCAAAGATACTGGGTACGTACTGTTATACGGTACCTCCTCGTCTTCGTCTGAAACTGGATTGAATAATATTTACCCAACGAAAAATTGGTTGCAAATAATTCAAAATTGGCAACTCAAACAACCTGATATGCCATTAATTGCAGTTGCTACCTCAGAAAGCGAAGAGTTGATACGTACCTTGAAAGAGTCGGCGCCAAATTTCAAGGTTACTGTCCCTGACAATATTGGTAAACTAGCTGCCATGATTGCAGGCGCCAATTTAATGGTATGTGACTCTAGCTACCCAATGCATCTAAGCGTCGCGGTTCAAACCTTCACTGTTGCCTTATTTGGCGCCGATAATAGCACCAAGCTGTTACCAAAAAACGATAAATTCCTCGCCATTCAATCACCCACTGGTAATATAGCGGATATTTCAAGTCAAACCGTCTTAGAAAAAATCTGGGGTGGTTAATTAGTTCTATAGGCAGGCAAACTAGTCTGCCTTGATACAAATTACATTATTTAATATTTTTCTTTACAACCTCAAGTCATTTGAAAGATTTATCTATTTAAAAACCAGAAACTGGGTTGTTGTAGTTAAGCAAACAGTTTAACATTTTCTTTTAATTTAATATTTGATTTAGTTTATTGAAAATAAATAAAGCTAACTACAACTGCTTGAGGACAGATAAGTCTATACCTAAAGGCTGATATTTGGTTAAATGGGATAAAAAGTATATTGCGACTACTTGAATTTTCTTTAATCAAGTTACAAACTAAGTTAACAGTAAATTTTTCAATTCGGTTAATTAAAGCTAGGTTGACGAGAATTGATAGAATATCGAGTTGTATTTGATGGTGGTATCTCAAATACGTTCCTAGGGTGATTTTACTAATTAAAAAACTTTCAGGGATTGAAATTGCATGTTTTGCGAGGAAAGCAACTTTTATGTATACTACTTTACTGAGCGTAAGATATTCTAATGCTCATAATCAAGTGTGCAGCGTAACATTAGACTAGCGAATTGAAAGTTTGTGATGATTGTAATTTATAATACCTAAAAAAATCAAATGAGTGGTCTGACCCCTCTGTACAAATCTAAGTAGAACTAAGTAATATATTGATCTTTCAACGAAGGTTTTGGTTCTGAGGTTAGTGCATTAAGTTGTTATCAGCTTTATAGCGTTTCTTTCCTGTTAGAGAGTTCATGTATATTAACTCTTTGTAGCATTAAGGCGCCCTTTTAGCTTACTTACATAAGTACTAATTGTAAAACATGACACTAACATTGAGTTTAAAAAGGTTATACCGTAAGGGTTTCAGGAAAGCATCCAAAAAAATAGAAATTTTTTTAATTAATCTGTTAGTTACGGCAACTGTTAGGGAACACTATATAAGAATGAAATTAGAGACGACTACAAAGTGAGTCTCTACACATTGTTATCTAAATTAACATTGTGGTTATATTCTCAACCCTAGTTTGTCAAGTATAGCATTTAACAATTGACAGATTATCCAGATTCAATCCAAGTAACATCTATCTAAAAATATAAAATTAGAGAATTTGGAATACTCCTAAAGGGAGATGTATGGGGTTGAATTGCTGATTGACGAAATTACAGTGATTGGCGTGCATTTACTCATAGATTTGATATTCTCAAGGGGACAATATAATGGCAATTAAATTACATAGCTTTGTTATTACCAGAAAACGATACATCCAAGTTGACAGCCAACCACTTCATATCACTGGCATATTAAGAAAAATTGCGGAGTTGATTAAATTACGTAAATGTAGCCTTTATAATATTCATAACGCTTATTATTATTGTGAAGAAGATGGTACAGTTACCTTCTATCAGGCAGATAAATCGGAAGTAGAGCGTCCTGGAATATGGACATACATGTTATATGAATGTCCAGATGGTCAAGAAAATGTATTCCCGGACTCTGGAATTGACACAAGTCTAAAACCCCTCTATCGACTTTTAGCAGGTGATAAACTCGCTCAAGAAACAATAGACATTAATCAGTACCTTCAGTATCGCTATCAAGAAGGCAAGTATCTTGATGTTCAATTGCCACTGGGCTGGGATAATACTGAAGGTAGAAAAATTTCTAATTTATTATATAGAGAATATCAAGTACTTCATACCTCAGCAATTTTCGCCGAAACCGCAGGTGAAAAATATATGCAAGCGGTTATGAAAAAATTTATTAAAGCTGCTACATCTATTGTAGAAACGGGTGGGAACTCTCTTGAATTTGAGTACATACAGCACGAAATTCTCAGACAAGTTAAAATTGATGATATAGCTAATCTAATCTTAGATTTAAATGATTATCGTATTTGGCAAGCTTTATTACCAAGTGAATCAAAAGCTGTTGAATATGCTTTTAATAGTGCCTTGAGTCGCATCGCATAAATTAAACCCATTTGCATCATCGTAGAGACTAAACATGTTTAGTCTCTACAACAATCGATTAAAACATTGAAAATAGACCATCTTCTAGGTCATATCCTAATAACTGCGCCATTGCTTTAAGTCTAGATTGGTGCGGTATTTCTTGTTTTTTAAGCCAGTCGGTTAAAATAAAAATCTTGCTCATCAAGAATATTTCTAGTGCTTCTGGGTTGTATTGTATTCCTTCTTTTGTGAATTGGTGCGGTACTAACATTGCCGCATAGCGAGTAAATTCTTTTTCTTGCCAATTTAAAAAAAATGGCAACCACGGATAACGTGTATCTAAACGAACAAACCATAAACGAATTTCGGGTATTTCTGAAAGTTCGCGTGGGTCACCGTCTTCCCTTGGATAGTCAATATTGAAAATTAGCTGCTGCTCGTTTGACAGAATTGCGTTTCCTAAACTTATTTGTTCTATCACCTCAACAGCGGGTGAAATGTCCAAAGTATTAATTTGGTCAATATTTACTGTAATTGTAGTTGGCATTTACCTTCTCGCGCTTTTCATATCAAATTACCAGCTATCATGCCTGCAAGCAAAATAAATCCTATCCAAACATTTTGCTTAAACATTTCAGCATATGCTATACTAGTGAGACTGTCATCTTTTAGACGCATTAATTGCCAAGCCCAGCCTAGTGCAGCAAGTACAAGACTTAGCCAAAAAGCAATATGAAGGTGAACAGTAAAACCTAAAACGCCAAGCAGAGCAACAGTACCAATGTAAAAAAGACCAATTGCAATAGGGGCATAGGCGCCGAAAAACAAAGCGCTAGAATTTACGCCAATACGTTTATCGTCTTCTCTATCGCTCATCGCGTATACAGTATCGAACCCTAAAGTCCATAGTACAGTGGCGCCCCATAATAACCAAGTCGGCTGCATTATATTTTTTGTAACAGCGCTCCAACTAATTAGAACGGCAAAACCCCAAGCAATGGATAGTACCAATTGTGGAACGGGGAATACTCTTTTGGCGCCTGGGTAAAGAACAATAACTGGAACGGCAGCAACACACAACCAAAATGAGAGCGGGTTAAGATAAAAAGCCAGACCTGCCGCACAAACTAAAGAAATAATAGCAACAGCGATACCAACTTTTACAGAAAGTGCGCGTGAAGCTAGAGGACGGTTTTTAGTGCGCTCAACCTCTGGGTCAATGTTTCTATCCCATAAATCATTAATTACACAACCAGCAGCACTAGTAGCAAGAGTGCCAAGGACAATGACGCCAACTAAAGGTAGTGGAGGTTTTCCCGCTGCTGCTAGGAATACAGCCCACAAGGCAGGAATCATTAAGATTAATCTTCCTTCGGGCTTGTGCCACCTCAAAAGCTGAATTACGGCAACAGCCGTGTTTTGGTGGTTTTCGAGTGACTTTAGCATGAACAGGAAAAATGATTTGCGAACAATATTTAATACATCTTCACATTTATAGGATAACTTTTTTTGTTATTGATTAAGATGATTCATCAACAATGACCTTTTAAATACATAAAATTTGTTGTGTTGATGATAAGCAGCTAAGTGGATGTCATATTTTGTTGGTTTAAAGCTTGCGGTTCGTTCATAGAGATAACTAAAAATGGTGGATACAGTTACGTCGGCTAGCTTTTCAGTTGGATTAACAACAACTGACCTACAACGGATAATTGCTGCAATTGATTTGGGAACAAATTCATTGCACATGGTAATTGTACGGATTGAACCGACATTACCAGCATTTAGCATTATTGCCAGAGAAAAAGAAACGGTTCGACTTGGTGACCGTGATTTAGAGACGGGTAATTTAAAGCCTGAAGTTATGAAGCGGGCAATTGCTGCACTGCGAAGGTTTCAGGATGTCGCGAAAACCTTCAACGCCGAAACTATTATAGCTGTGGCGACTTCTGCTGTGCGTGAGGCGCCTAACGGTAGAGATTTTCTACATCAAATCGAAACTGAGTTAGCGTTAGAGGTTGATTTAATATCCGGTACTGAAGAAGCGCGACGAATTTATTTGGGTGTGCTGTCGGGAATGGAATTTAACAACCAGCCCCACATGATAATCGATATTGGTGGTGGTTCTACCGAGATTATTTTGGGTGATAGCCACGAAGAACGAGTTCTTACTAGTACAAAAATAGGCGCCGTGCGCTTAACAAGTGAACTAATTACCACCGACCCAATTTCTACAGCAGAGTTTGACTACCTCCAAGCATATTCAAGAGGAATGCTCGAACGTTCGGTAGAAGAAGTACGAGCAGACTTACGACTAGGTGAGTCTCCACGTTTAGTAGGGACAGCAGGAACTATCGAGACACTAGCAGCAATTCATGCGCGCGAACATTTAGGTTTTATTCCTTCAACGCTCAACGGTTATCAGTTTCCATTGCGAGACTTACGTGAGTTAGTAACTCGTTTACAAACCATGAGCTACGTCGAGCGCGCAACAGTTCCGGGAATGCCAGAAAAGCGTTCGGAAGTAATACTCGCAGGAGCAGTTATTTTGCAGGAAGCAATGACGCTGCTAGGGTGTGAAGCCATTACTGTTTGTGAACGTTCCTTGCGTGAAGGTGTAATTGTTGACTGGATGCTAACTCACGGTTTAATAGAAGACCGTCTGCGCTACCAAGGTTCGGTACGTCAACGTAACGTACTCAAAACAGCCAAGAAGTATCACGTTAATTTATCTCATAGCGACCGTGTAGCAAACTTTGCGACAAGTATATTCGACCAAACAAAAGTGATATTACACAACTGGGATAACGAAACACGTCAGCTACTTTGGTCAGCAGCAATTTTGCATAATTGTGGTCACTACGTTAGCCATTCTGCCCACCATAAACACTCATACTACTTAGTTCGCAACAGCGAATTACTAGGTTACAGCGAAACCGAAATTGAAATTATCGCCAATATAGCGCGCTACCACCGAAAATCTCCACCAAAGAAAAAGCATGAAAACTACCGCATTTTGGTAAACAAAGAGCATCGTTTAATGGTAAATCAATTAAGTGCTATATTGCGTCTAGCAACTGCCCTTGACCGTAGACAAATTGGAGCAGTATCCCGCGTTCATTGCGACTACAACCAACAAGCAAAGCTTCTTAAGTTAAGAATTCATCCATCAAACCCTAGCGATGATTGTGCGCTCGAACTTTGGAGCTTAGATTACAGCAAAGAAGTGTTTGAGCAAGAGTTTAATCTCAAAGTCTCTGCCATTTTGGAACCAACTGTAGTCAGAGTTAGTTAAGCTTCTTGTGGAGCGGGCATCCTTGCCCGCCTATCCAACAAGACCATCCCACGCAGAAAGCCTGTGCTAACCTATAAACTGCTTCAAACTAGTTGACTTTAACAAATAAATAGATACTATAGTTAACAACACAACCAAGGCGCCCATTAAAGGAAACATTATATTTAAAGGGACTAGACTTGGAAGTAAACTTATTTGATAATGTTGAACTAACAAAAATAGCAAAGATTGCCAATATTTATGTATTGCAAATAATCCCAGTGAGTATTGAGATAATTTTTGGATGTACCAATTTTCGGGAATTTTGAGAGTGTATACATAGCAGAATAGAGTTAAGGCGGCGCATACTATAGAAATTCTTCCATAGATACTTTGGTTGTAACCATAAATACGTAAATATATATCATGAAGTGAAAATAAAATGTAAGCCACTAAATAATAAAATCTAAATTTTAATACTTTATCTGAGTAATTTGCAAGGTAAAAAGCTATTGGAATATAAACAATAAAATTTGATAGCCAATGATAGGGGATACTAGAATTTGCTATATTAACAGTCTCAAAGTATAACAAAGTAAATATGATAGTTACAGACGATAATAACTTAATAAATTTATTTGAATTAATTTGACAAAACAAAAAGCTAATGATAGTTAGCACCATTAAATTAAATAAGAAATAAAATACAGAATCGCCAGCAAAGGGTAAGCTGGGCTTTAAGCCTGTAATAATATCCCAAGAAAAATCAGGAACTTCTCTAGTGACGGCAAACAGAAAAATATTATGAAATATAGACCAGAAGGTAAATAGCTTAAAAATCTTGATTAATCTAATTTTTAGGTATTCTTTGTCTGGCTTTTTGATTAAAAATAAGTAAAGGGAAACAAGGAAAAAAAGAGGAACAGCTAATAAAGACAGTTGTAGTTCCAAATCTCGAACTATCCGAGCAATAACGACAATTATTATATGCGTATCGTTATTGACAAAAAAGCTAATAGGGCGTAAGTGCCAAATTAAGACAAAAATAATACTAATTGCCTTTAAAGCGTCTAATCTGTTGTCTCTTTCTATCTTCATCGATTTCTAGGTAAACTCACACATGATAGATATAGTTCCCCCTAACCAAGCGATTCTCACAACCTCTAAGTACAAATTTCTTCACAAATCGCAATGTGCCCGGTAAAATTAGGTAAAGCAATCATTATGCGTCGTTAAAATAAAGGCTTTGCCAATCCCATGCAACTGAACGAGCGTGCATCACGCCTTCCCCTAGCTCCAATACTTTTAATTGCGCCGTTTTTCCTCTGGGGAACGGCGATGGTGGCAATGAAAGGTGTAATTGACCATACTACGCCGATGTTTATGGCTGGGGTACGAATAATACCAGCAGGTGTAATGATTTTAATTGCAGGCGCCCTAATGGGTAAACCTCAACCACGTGGTTTAAAAGCCTGGTTATGGATTACATTATTTGCCTTGATAGATGGAGCGATGTTTCAAGGATTCCTCGCTCAAGGATTAGTACGGACAGGCGCCGGCTTAGGTTCGGTGATGATTGACTCACAACCCTTGGCAGTTGCGCTAATGTCACTATGGCTATTCAAAGAACGCATAGGACTGTGGGGATGGTTGGGTTTAAGTCTAGGTGTTGCGGGTATTAGTTTTATAGGCTTACCTGAGCAATTAATTCTCTCGCTAATTTCAAGTAACGTTACTTTTGAGCCGACATCATTGTTACTATCACCTTACTCACTGTTTGAAAGTGGAGAATGGTTGATGCTGCTTGCCGCTTTATCAATGGCAGTGGGAACAGTTTTGATTAGGTACGTCACAAAACATGCAGACCCAGTAATGGCAACTGGATGGCATATGATTATAGGTGGCTTGCCATTATGGGGAATTTCTGCGGTTACTGAAACACACCAATGGTCTAACTTAGTAAGTTCTGATTGGATAGCGCTCAGTTACGCTACAGTTTTTGGAAGTGCAATAGCATACGCTTTGTTTTTCTATTTTGCTTCAAGCGGTAATTTGACGTCTTTGAGTTCGTTAACTTTTCTAACGCCAGTATTTGCCTTATGTTTCGGTAATTTATTGCTCGGAGAAGTTCTAAACCCTATACAATGGACAGGTGTCGGTTTAACGTTAATTAGTATCTACCTGATTAACCAACGTGATACCCTAGCGGGAACTAAAACAAAAATCCCCGTCAAGGAAATAAGCGCAGCACAGCAAAGTACTTTAACCGTGTCTGTAAAGCATACAGAATCGGAAGTAATGCGTTCTTGAGTGTAGCTACTGAGTTAGGGTGATATCTTGATTACGCACGGGCGATTCTAAGTTCCAAAATCATAAATCTGATGATTTATTTGATTCAAAGCGCCAATAAGATTTTTCTATCCAGATAAAAGTTAACATTTACTTACAAATGAAGTTATCGTGTTAATCGGTAATTTACAATACATGTACTGACTCAAACTTTCTGATATGAGGCTATGCGGTTCTTCCATCCTGATTACTAGCTGTTTGCTTGCTGGGTTTAGCACAAGTCAAATTGCCCTATCGAATCAAAAGCTGCCTGATGCTGTCAAATTAGCACAAGCAACACCAACGAATTCACCAAGCAGCACAAATGCTGAAACAAGTAACCAGCGTTTATTAAGACCTGGTAGTTCAGGTGCGGAAGTTAAAGCATTGCAAACCAAACTCAAACAGTTAGGGTTATATACTGATGATATAGATGGCGATTATGGTGTTAGTACGCGGATAGCAGTATCGAGGTTTCAAGCAGACAATAATTTAACCGCAGATGGTATTTTCGGCGTCACAACTCGTACAAAACTTGATGCTGCCGTTTTACAGAAAACACAACCGACACCAACAGCTAGTCCAACTGCAACTACCAAGGCGCCTGCAAATGGTGAAAGAGGTATATTTTGGTGGGCACTAGTTGGACTGGGGTTAGTAGGAACAAGTGGCGCCATTGCTTACTTATTACGAAAATTTAGGCAACCAAAACCAGATATAGGTGGTTTCAAAGTTTTAAACTCAGAAGTTTTAAGCACAGACTATAGTGAAGGAGTGCTTCCTTACAAAGATTTAAGCCATATCGAAGCCCAAGAACCCAAAGTAATAGCTTTACCACCACAAAAACAAGCAATTATCCAAGATTTTGAGCCAGTTATTGAGTCAACAGTTGAGCCAGAACCACAAAATGCTCTGCATAACGGTTTGCATGACCCAAATATAACTTCAAGCGAGTTACTGGCACCAGAAACAACTTCTCGTCTTGCCAAAGTTAATATTGTTGACGAATTAGTTAAAGACCTTGGTAGTACTGACCCAAGCAAACGACGCAAAGCAATTTGGGATTTAGGACAGCAAGGAGACTCACGCGCAATTCAACCGCTCGTAGATATAATGATAGACGCTGACTCGCAACAGCGCAGCTTGATATTAGCAGCTTTATCTGAAATTGGTACTCGTACCCTTAAACCAATGAACCGCGCGTTAGCAATGTCACTCCAAGATGAAAGTCCAGAAGTTCGACAAAACGCAATTCGTGATTTAACGCGCGTATACGACATGATGACACAATTAAGTCAAATGTTATATCACGCCAGCCACGATAACGACGCGAATGTACAAGCAACAGCAAAGTACGCACTATCACAAATGAATCGAATTCGCTCGCTGGCGCCTGATACTTCCCCCGAAGAATAATTTTAACTTTTCACAAGTTAAAATATTGAAAAATAGAGGCGCCTACTTTATATGAAAGCTGTTGAAGTAAATGCCAGTATTGACCAAAACGGAAACCTAATTCTGGATGAACCCATTCAAACAGAAAATAACTCGAATCGCGTTCGAGTTATAGTATTGTTTACAGAACAAGAAGAAAATGATCCTGATGATACGCCTATAGAAGATGTTAAGGCTTCTTTAAGAAGAGGATTTCACCAAGCAAAAGCTGGGCAAACTAGACCAATCAGCGAGCTGTGGAGTAGAATTGATGCCGAATGAATCAGCAATATAGCATTGTTATTCAGTGGTCGTGTTACCTAATAGCTGTGTAACGTAGTCAATTATGGTTAAACGTAACAAATCTGTGCGAATTAAACTGATAATTGTATCCGTCTGCACGATACGTAAAACGTACATCAGTCATTGTAGAAACTGTAATATGATGTTTATTTATCAGTACTTCAAAACCAAATTGGGTTGGGGTCTTCACCCTTGTTGTATAATGACGAGCCTTAACCTTAACTACACTTTCAATTCCTTTTTTCTTGTTGCTTTTAGTCATCGCAGGCTTTTTTAACTCAAACTTGACTATATCTCCTGTATGAATATGGGTATATTTCTTTTTAGGAGATATTGTTTTAACAGCTCAACGGAAGACAACAAATATATTGTAAGCTTACCTGAGTTTGGCCCATATGCACACACTCATGGAGATACGTATGCTTCAGCGCTTAAAAATGCTGAGGAAGTTCTAGAGTTATTGATAGAAGATTACCAAGCACAAGAAAAACCGTTGCCGCAATTAATAACAATCTCAAGCTGGGCTTAATTCCTGCATACAGTTTTTAGCTTTGGTTACAATAAAAGGAGATTCTATATAAATTAGCCAATTTTCATCGATACATTTCATATTTGAATCAAAAATCAATGTTAATTCAGCTATTTCATCTATTTCATCTTGGTGATGAAGTGATTTACCATCCTGAGTTAATGTAGCTGCTTTGAGCATAAAATTAATTGTTATCCAGCCAGACTCATCTTTTTTTTCGCTGGTTACATTTAAGGAGCCACTGATAAACTCTGCTTCGATGGGGGTAATAAATTCAATCTCCTCATAAAAATCATTTTTATCTTGGTATCCAATCACTTTATAATTGCAAGCTTTCAGATGGTTTACAACAAGTGCATTTAAATCAATTTTATTAAGTATTTCGGTAAATTCTTGCCAGATTGGATGGTTACTTAAGTTAATAGTCATCAGAATTACTTATCCTTATTTTTTGTTGGTGACTTTACCTGGAAAATGCAAAACTCCATTAATGATTTTTCCATGAAAACGATAGTGCGCTGTTCCTTTACCCAATGCTTTTGATTTAAAATCAAATCCAGGTTCCTCAGAGCGAACTAATCCCTGATTTCCTTGGGGAGGAACTTCTCCTTTTTCAATAGCTCTAATATGATTAGCTTCTCTATCTTTTGTTTTAGCAAAAAAAATCTGTTTTTTACTGAAAGATACAAGCATTCCGGACTTTGTTTGATAAACGGTATCAGGTTTTATATCTTCCCATACATCAGGTAAAACGTTCGTCTGAGTTTCTTCTGTAGTAAGTATTTGCCGTTCGATTTGTAATCTAAGTTCTTCTGCTTCCCTCGTTACCTGCTTAAATTCCTCTTGGGCAATATCAGATAAATCTGTAATTTCTGCTACGCTTTTAATATTTTCCCATTTATTTTTAACTTGGTTAAGTTCATTTTTATATGCATTTATTTTATAGATAAAATTTGGAGCTAGTTTTTCTGCAATAAGCAACTGCTCCAAACTATCTAAAAACTTTTCAACCTCCTGTATGGCTGTTTTTGCTTCGCATTCATTTTGATACATTAGTACGTCTAAATTATCTAAGTTAGACGAATTTTAACTGTTAGGGGTAAGCGCTCAAAATCCTGACATATATTTCATATTGATTTTGATGTTAGTTTCAGGACCGGCGATAAAGAATGCTGATTCGCTAAATTTCGGCGCCCGATTTGTAATTTCTGGGTTTTGAGAAAATCCGAAACCTTCGCGTGGCATTCCTAAGCTGTCCATTTCCATAGTTTTAGTGCCATTTTCATCGTGCAATAAAACAACAGCATAACTACCTGCTTTTAGTTGGTTAAATTTAATATTTAAGGGAATTTCTGTAATTTTGAAGCATTTATCTTGTAGAGCTTTTTTCCCCTCATCTGGAAATCCTTTGCTGCTGCCATAAAGAGTGATACAAACTTGACCTGCGTTATTTCTCAATCCGTCGATTTCAACATTAAGACTACCTTTAAAATCAGCCTTTGCATTTGTAGAGAATAACAACCCTAACAATGGCGCCCATGCCAAGTTAATTCCGAATCGTTTCGTCATAAAATTAAAGTTTACCTTGACGTTTCAAGTACCATGCAGAATATATCACCATCACCTAAGCGTTTAAAGTTACTTTTCGTCTCAACCCCAGTCGGAGGACTTGGAACTGGACTGGGTGGAGGTGTTGAACTAAGTTTATACAACATTGCTAAATACTTTATAGAGCAAGGTCATACACTGCAAATTGTTGCTCCCGAAGGTTCATTGTGGAATCGGGATATTTTCAATATAGTTGAAATTACTGGCAATTTACAGATTATTGCTCAAATTCAGGAACGCGATACCCCTATAACTATGCCTGATAACTCGCTATTGGCGAATATGTGGGAATACGCACGCTCAGTTCAAAACGAATATGACTTAATTGTAAATTTTGCTTACGATTGGTTGCCATTTTACTTAACACCGTTTTTCCAAACACCGATAGCTCACTTTGTGAGTATGGGTTCGCTTAGTAATGCTCTCGACACAGTTATTGCTCAAATCTCCAAGTTATATCCTGGCACAATTGGATTTTACACCCCTTCACAAGGCACCACTTTTCCTTCATTAACTCCTCCGTTATATTACTTAAGCAGTGGTATTGATTTATCGCTATATCAATTTTGCGCCGAACCCAAAGAACAATTGGCAATTTTAGGAAGAATTTCACCTGAAAAGGGTTTAGAAGATGCGGTAGCAGTAGCAGCACAGACGAATATACCGTTAAAAATAATGGGTAAAATTCAAGATGAAGCATACTGGCAAAAAATCATAAACGATTATCAAGGGGCGCCTATTGAGTATTTAGGATTTCTATCAACTGATAAAATGCAGCAAGTTGTGCGTGAGTGCAAAGGGTTATTAATGGCGCCAAGGTGGGTAGAAGCATTTGGTAATGTAGCAATAGAAGCGCTTGCATGTGGTGTTCCGGTAATATCTTACGCGCGTGGTGGTCCTGCGGAAATAGTCAAAGATGGCAAAACAGGTTTTTTAGTAGAACCTGATAGTGTAACAGGGTTAATAGACGCTGTTAAACGTTTAGATAGTATCGACCGTTATGAGTGTAGAAAACAAGCTGAGACAGAATTTTCACTCGACGCTTTGGGCGCCAGATTTCTTCAGTGGTTTGAAGATATTTTAAAATAACGTAGGGTGGGCCGAAGCCCACCTTACAACGAACCAGGTTATGCTACGAGGGTGATGTTGATGTTGCGCTGGGGATTGTCACATCAATAGGTGTTACTTTGGTAGCAAGTTGTGAAAGTGGAGGGTTAATTGCTGTTTGGTTTCCTACTACAAGTGTAACTAAATTATCTGGTTTGAGATATTTTTGTGCGACTCTTTGCACATCGGCAATTGTTGTTGCTTCTACTTGTTTACGGTAAGTAAATAGAAAGTCGGCAGGATATCCGTAGTATTCGTATCGAATTAAGCGCGATAGAGTTTGCGCTGGGTCTTGAAAGTTAAATACAAATGAGTTGAGCTTCGAATCTTTAGCAAATGCTAATTCGTTCGCTGTCACTGGTTCGCTTTGTAAGCGTTTTATTTCTGTTTGGATGGCTTTGACAAATTGTACTGTTGCATCACTACGAGTTTGTCCTCCAGCAATAAACATTCCCGGAAAGTCAAATTTAGGATTCCAGTATCCGTATACAGAATATGCTAAACCTTGGCGCGAACGTACTTCGTTAAACAGGCGCCCACCAAATCCATTTAACACTTCGTTGAGTACATCTAATGCTGCATAATCAGGACTATTAAATTGTCCACCTAAATGACCAATTAAAACATTACTTTGTGTTAACTGGGGCTGGTTAACAAAGTATACACCACCGCTACTTGCTTGCTTAACTTCAGGTAATTGAGGTTTAATAGGTGTTGCACTCTTGTTCCAATCGCCAAATTTTGCTTGGATTAACGATTTCATTTTTTGTGTATCAAAATCTCCAGCAATTCCCAAAATCATATTATTGGGATAAAAGTAAGAGTTATAAAACTTTACTAAATCATCACGAGTAATATTAGATAGCGTTGTAAACTCTGTAATGCGTGCGTAAGGACTAGTTTTACCGTAAACCAACTTCTTAAACTCGCGTTGGGCAATTTCATCTGGGCTATCATTACGACGAGAAATACTACCACTTTCTTGAGTCTTTGCTAACTCTAACTTTTCAGGAGCAAAAACAGGAGTTCGCAACACCTCAGCATATAACCCAAACACAGATTCTAAATCTTCGCTCAAACTTTGGAAATTAGCAGTTCCCATACTCTCACCAATACCCGTTTCTACCTCAGCAGCACGTGCTTCGAGTAGTTCGTTAAGCTGGTCAGGAGTATGTTCTTTCGTTCCCCCTGTTCGCATCACAGTGCCAACAAATTGAGCTAACCCAACTTTTTCTGCTGGTTCAAACCGATCCCCAGTTCTAATGGCCGCAGTTCCACTTACCAAAGGTAACTCATGGTCTTCCATCAAATAAACGACCATGCCATTACTCAAAACATACCGCTCATACTTTGGTAACTTCACTTCCGGCAACGGTGGTAACTGCAAATCAGTATAATGCTTCGCCTCTCCACTAGCTGCCCAAGAATAATTAAAAGTCAAAAGCAAAAAGCTAAAAGTCAAAACCAACGTATAAACAAAACGCTTCTTCACTCTAAATCTCATACTCTTACTTTATGTCCTTTGTGTTCTTTGTGTTCTTTGTGGTTCATTCCCTCTTACTACTAACTTTTCGGCAACAACTTACCAATAGTTCGGTTCTGCGCTGTAAAAGTACGAAGCGCAACTCTCTGCACATCTCTAGCACCTACAGCTTCCAATCGTCCCAACTGTTTAAACAAATTTCGCCACGAACCAGTCTTGACTTCATACTCCAACAACTGTTGCGCCATACCCATATTAGAATCAAGCGCCTCTATCAACTCAGCACGCGCTTGAGTTTTCACCCGCTTTAACTCAGCTTCAGTTACAAGTTCAGTTTTCAAACGCTCAATTTCTGCTCTCAACGAAGTTGCAACCTCATCAACCGAACGTCCAGGAGCAGTAAGCGCGTAAAATAACATCAAATTTGGGTATTTATCGCCAGGGAAACCGCTAAAACCTTGTGCCGCAAGCGCTAATCTTTTCTCCTCAACCAAAGATTTATACAACCTTGAAGTACGCCCATCACTTAACAACCTGCCAATAATGTTATATACCGCTTCATCAGGGTGCGTAATAGCTGGACGGTGATATCCTTCTAAATACCAAGGTTGTGAAGGGAAATTGACTGTTACTTCGCGTGTTTGGGTTTGTTTTGGTTCAACAGCAATTTTAGACTTTGGTTTAGGGCTAGACTTATAGCGTCCAAAGTAAATTTGTGCAAATTGTTTTACCTGTGCTGGGTTAACATCACCAACCACAGCTATTGTCAAATTACTTGGCACATAATATGTTGCGAAGAAATCTCTAATATTAGCAGGTGTTAAATTGCGAATATCTTCGTCATAACCAATTACAGGGCGCCGATAAGGATGAACTTTGTAAGCAGCGTCAACGAATTTCTCTATCATTAACCCGATAGGTGAATTCTCTACCCGTAACCGACGTTCTTCTAAAATTACCTGTTTCTCCTTGTAAAATTCGCGACCGAGTACAGGTTCTAAAAATCTTTCTGACTCTAACGACATCCACAACTCTAATTTATTTGCAGGAAAGCTGTATAAATAACGAGTCGCTTCGGTAGAGGTATTGGCATTTAAACCAACTCCACCTGCTTGTTCAACTATTTGCCCTAATTCGTTTTGCTTAACGAGTTTAACTGCTTGTGACTCTACAGAGTTGAACTGTGCTTGTAGTTTTTCCACTTCCGAGGTGTTTTTCGCAGCTTTTGCAGCACGAATTTGTGAGTCTAGCTGTTCTAATTTATCAAGTAGCGGTTTTTCGGCTTTATAGTCGCTTGTACCAATACGAGTTGTGCCTTTAAATGCTAAGTGTTCTAAAAAGTGTGCTACACCTGTTTGTCCCTTGGGTTCATCGACACCACCGACATCAGCATAAGTTACAAATGAAACTACAGGCGCCTGATGACGCTCCAAAACAATAAACTTCAAGCCATTGTCGAGACGAAACTCGGTAAGGTTTTTAACTACCCGGTCTAAATATGGCTGAATTGAAGCTGAATTTGCTTGAGTTGGTGGCGCCGTTTTGGCAAGGGCAATTTCGGGTAAAAATCCCCAGGAAAAAAAGATGACAGTTACAAAAATTAACAGTAACTGCTGTCGCTGCTTCAATAATTGGTTTATCCTTGCGAATATCCCATTAATAATAAGCGCGTTTTGAAAACTCACATTTAGCCGGAAGCCATTTATTCGGTTCATAACTGTTCTCTAACCTTAAGACATTAAACTAATTCGCAATTGCATTACTGCGTTATTACTCATCAAAAAATGAAAACCTCCTTACGAAAATCATGTTTTGCACAGCTAGAGCCTTAATCTTGTATTAAGCTTTCTCGGCTTTCGCTTTTTATCGTTAGACAATAATGCTACACACCCAGTTCCGAAAATACTACGATAACTTCTATGCGCGTCTTCAATTCCCCCCCATCTTCTGAAGCACAAACTCGTGATCGTATTTTACAAGCAGCGCAACGTTTGTTTGCTGCCCAAGGTTTCGACGGCACCACAACGCGCGACTTAGCGCAGGCCGCAGGAGTTGCAGAAGGAACCTTATTTCGTCATTTTTCCAATAAAAAAGCTATTTTAGTCGAAGTCGCAACCCAAGGATGGGTAGAAATTCTTACTGATTTACTAACCGAGTTGAGCGAAATGGGTAGCTACAAAGCTGTTGCTCAAGTCATGAAGCGTCGAATGTGGAACATGCGTAAGAACGCTGACATGATGAGAGTTTGCTTTATGGAGGCACAATTTCATCCTGACTTACGCGAAAGAATTCAGCAAGAAGTCATTGAAAAAATGACTGGTGTTGCCGAAGCATTTTTTCAAGAAGCAATGGATAAAGGAATCTATCGCAAGATGGATGCCAATTTAGTTGCGAAGGTCTTTCTGGGAATGTTTGCAGTTGCAGGCTTCTCAAACGAAACAATTGCATCACCTAATGCCTCACCTCAAGAAATGCAATCAATGGCTGAAGGTTTAGCTGACATTTTCTTAAATGGTGTACTGGCAAAATAAATAATTTAGTGCTGAATCTTCAGCACTTTTCACTCAACACTAGTTGTGCTTCTTGAATCCATTGTTGGACTATATCAACGGCAGGACATAAATCACTTCGTTGCATGGTAGCTACCTGTAACCGCACAATTTGTTTATGAAGACGGTGTGTAGGTATTTGTGCTAGCTGTACTACCGAACCAACACCTGCATGAAGCAGTAACCCGCAGTACTTCGTTCCAATGCTTGGTACACGTGCTAAGTCAGCTAAAGCTATCCACTTGTTTATATAAGTTAGATGCATTTGCAGTTTACTTGCTAGCTCTGTCCTCGTTTGCAGCGTTTTACCTTCTTTTACAAGTTCTTTTGTACTGTGTATTCCACAGTTTTGTAGTTGTAATTTATCTTGTTCGCTTAACCCTGGTAATTCTTCAACTGACCAATTGCAGGACGAGATACGGCTCATCCTGGTTTGTTTTTGCACAGTCATTTTATAAAGCTCAAATAAACACTCTTTTTACTATTGTGGCAACTAAATAGCAGAATGCAATTTTATAGTTTTGATGATTTGGATAAATATAAACAATTTCATTGAATAATTTGAATAATATATTAATTATGTGTTAACTTTTATAACTGTTTCTAATATTTATAATTAAAGAGTTGAGGCGGGCAAGGATGCCCACCCCACAAGAAATGAGTGTATATTTTTTAATTTGGAAGTCCTAAATAAGGTAAACAAGCAAGCAATGTCATCAGAATTTAACTTTTTTCAGCATTGGTATCCATTAACTCCAGTCGAAGACTTAGACTCTAAATGCCCTACTGCTGTTACTGTTCTAGGTATTCGACTTGTAATTTGGAAACCTAAATCATCTGATACATACCAGGTGTTTTTAGACCAATGCCCCCACCGCCTGGCGCCTTTGAGTGAAGGTAGAATTGATGATAAAACGGGTAACTTGATGTGCAGTTACCACGGTTGGCAATTTGATGAGCATGGCATTTGCACTAATATTCCTCAAGCAGAAAGTACTGATATAGTTAGTAAAAATAAAGACAAGTTTTGTGTTGTATCTTTACCAGTTCGTCAAGCAACCGATTTACTTTGGGTATGGCTTGATGCAAATAATAGAGAGTTGGCAGATAATACTCCATTACCATTATCGCCTTATGCTGACACAAGCAAGGGCTTCTTTTGGAGTTCTATGGTACGCGATTTGGAATATGATTGGCAAACTTTAATCGAAAATGTCGCAGACCCCAGTCATGTCCCTTTTGCTCATCACGGTGTTCAAGGAAACCGCGACAAAGCTTGTCCTGTTCCAATCATAATTGCTACTAGTACGCCTGATTTAATTGAGGCGACTGTCGAAAGAGGTTTTAAGACTACAATTACATTTGAGGCGCCTTGTCGGTTAGAATATGCAATTCCGTTTGGTGAAGGCAAACAATTAGGGTTAATAACTTACTGTATTCCTGTCAGTCCTGGTAAATCGCGGATAGTCGCTTTATTTGCACGAAATTTTGCCCCAACGCTTCACAAAATTACACCTCGCTGGTGGAACCATATTATGGAGCGCAACCAAATTCTGGATGGTGATATGGTACTTTTACAAACCCAAGAGTATCTACTAAAGCAAAATCCTGAAAGTTGGAAAAGTGCCTACAAAATGCCAACCAGTGCTGACCGTTTAGTTATAGAATTTCGTAATTGGTTTGATAAGTATTGCCAAGGCAAATTACCTTGGGAAAAAGTCGGTATTAACCCATTGGGAAATACGAGTATTAATATTAACCGTCAAGAAATTATCAATCGTTATACGCAACATACTCAAAATTGTAGTAGCTGTAGAGGTGCCTTGAAAAATATCCAACGTTTACAAATTTTTCTTTTAGCCTACTTTGCAATTTCAGTATCAATTGTTGCAGTGCTTCCCGATGCTCCTCGACAGACATTAGGTATTCCGCTGATAATTTTGGCACTTTTGGGTTTAGGAGCTTACGCAGGACTTAAATTATGGCTAGAACCTAAATTTTACTTCATCGATTATATTCACGCACACAAGTAATATTTCAGTCAAGATTATATTAAGTAAAATTGGTAATTGACTACCCAAAAATCATTGGTACCGCTTCATACTTACAATGGTACGGTGAATGGTACCAAAAGACGAGTTCGTACCATTTTTTCTACAGTTTCGTACCCACTTTTGAGGTACGAACTACAGAAAATTGTACCAACGAACAAAGAAAAATTCTAAAATTCTGGTACCAACTTGGGCATATAAAGCAGAAAATTACGTTTTTTCGTTGTTTTTTGGTACGAAATTAGCCTTTTTTGTGTACGAAACCCTTATTTTTATGGTACGGCAATGAGATTAAGTTAGTTTAATATTGAATTAGAGTGATATTATTAAACTATTAATAATGAGTAAATTAATTACTGTACCAACAAATTTGGTTTTGTGTACCATATTTAATAGCTAATGGTATGTATCATAAAATTTGGGTAGTTGATATTCTCTTAGTTTCCTCTCTCTAAAAAATCTCTCTTTAAATAAGCAAAGGAGAAATCTCAATGTTGCACAAAAATGTGAAGATGGCTGTGTTAGTAGGAAAATTCTTTGCAGCTACCGTGTTTATAGTCACTTCTACCATACTTAGCGGTTGTAGTACTCCAGAAGCTCAAAAACCAGAAGTACCAACTCAACCTCAAAAACCCCAATCGTTAAATAATCAATCTAACCAACAGCCGAATCAAGTTAATAATGACGACAAAGACGATGATAACGACGATGATAAGGATAGTAGTAAAGAAGATAAAGATTAATCTGTTATGACTCTATCTTTAATTGACACTCTAAGAAATCGGCGCCAGCGTCTTGCCGACTTAATTGATTTTCCAGCAATACTTTGGGCAGGAAACAGCAGTCCTCGCAATTTTCCTGCCAATGTTTTTCCTTTCCGTGCAAGTAGTCATTTTCTATACTTTGCTGGGTTGCCCTTACCGAATGCAGTAATTCGTCTGGAAGCAGGTAAGCTGGAACTTTTCATTGATGACCCCAAACCAAGCAACGCACTTTGGCATGGTGCTACACCATCACGTGATGAAATTGCAAATAAAATTGGTGCTTCGGCTGCATACCCAATGGCAGAATTACCTTATCGAGTTGAGGGTGCAGCTACTATTGCGGTTCAAGATGCTGCAACATGGACTAGTCAAACACAAATATTCGACCGGATGGTTTTGCCACAATTACCACCGCAAGGTATTGATTTAGAATTAGCTAAAGCTGTTATTAAGCTGCGCTTGACTCATGATGAAGGCGCCTTAACTGAATTACGTTCTGCTGCTGCTGTTAGTGTAAAGGCACATGAAGCGGGAATGGCAGCAGTAAAAAGCGCTAAAACTGAAGCCGAAGTTCGAGCGGCAATGGAATCGGTGATTATTGCCCATAATATGAAAACTTCTTACAACAGTATAGTGACTGTTCATGGTGAAGTTTTACATAACGAAGAGTATCATCATACCATTCAACCAGGTGATTTACTGTTAGCTGACGTTGGTGCCGAAACTCGAAACGGGTGGGCAGCAGATATTACTCGTACTTTTCCTGTGTCTGGGAAATTTTCTTCTACCCAACTCGATATATATAATGTAGTGCTAGCAGCCCACGATGCTTGTATTGCTGCTATACGTCCAGGTGTAGAGTATGCTGATATTCACCTTTTAGCTTGTAAAACAATTGCCGAAGGGTTGGTAGATTTGGGAATTTTACAGGGTAAACCTGATGATTTAGTCGAAAAAGATGTTCATGCAGTGTTTTTTCCTCATGGTATAGGACATTTACTAGGGTTAGACGTGCATGATATGGAAGATTTAGGAGATTTAGCGGGGTATGAAGAAGGAAGAGAAAGAAGCGCACGGTTCGGTTTAGGGTATCTCAGATTGAGTCGTCCCCTACGTCCGGGAATGTTAGTAACCATCGAACCAGGATTTTACCTAGTGCCAGCAATTTTAAATTCTGCACGCGAACAATACCAGTATTTAATTAACTGGGAGCGTTTGGAACAGTTTGCTGATGTCCGAGGAATCCGCATCGAAGATGATGTATTAGTTACAGATACAGGCGCCGATGTTTTAACAAAAGCACTACCCACCACTGCTACTAATATCGAAACTTTAGTTCTTAAAAATAGCTCCACGCTCGATTAAATCAAGTTTCATTCCTTCAGATATTCCTTGATTGTATCCAAAGAAAGCATTTTTTACATTGGCGCCACTAAGGCAAGCTCCAGTCAAGTTGGCGCCACTAAGGCAAGCATTTTCTAAATTTGCTCCGCAAAGGTTAGTATTCTCTAAAGAAGCAAATTCTAACTGTGCGTTAGAAAAATTTGCATTCACTAAACAAGCGTCTTTAAATTTTGCATTGCTTAGTTGTGCATTGTTTAAAAAAGCACCGCTCAAATTGGCGTTTTTAAGTTTGACGCTGTTCATATAAGCAAAACTAAAGTCAGCATTAATTAATTCAGCATCACTTAAGTTGGCATTCCATAAATAAGCATTACTAAGCTTGGCGCCGTTTAAATTAGAATTAACTATATCAGCCCCACTTAAATTCGCATCACTTAGAATTGCAGATGCTAAATTAGCTTTATTCAAATTCGCATTTGCTAAATTTGCATTTGCTAAATTCGCATTACTGAGATTGGCTTGAGTTAGTTTGATACTACCAAGATTGGCTTTTATTAAGATGGCATCACTCAGGTCTGCTTTTTGTAAATTGGCATTGCTCAAGTTTGCACAATTTAGCTTGGCGCCTTTAAGATTAGCATTTATGAGATTGGCGCCGCTTAAATATTTTTCACTCAGATTTGCACCCGCTAACTGAGCATCGTTTAAATTCGCAACAGTCTCTAACTGAATATTAGAATCATTCTCAAGTAGATTTAAAGTCTTCCTTCTTTGCTCAAATAGTGTATTAATATTGTCCAAAATTCCAATAACGCCCAAACATAAACATACGACAATCGTTAACGTTGATGGTTCATTATTAGTCAACAATTGCCTTAGCAATAAAAATGTACTAGTAATAGTCCAATATTTAAACAAAATAATCAGCCATGCTCGAACACTATATAAGTTAATTTTATTACCATTTACGATAGCCATACCTTAGTAATTGCCCTTAGTGTAAACAGCCTATATTCAAGTCTATGAAGGAGTATATCTTACCAGATGCTTATTTGCTGTATTGCTAAAATACATACCAATTATTTTTATTAATACTCAAAAAAGTGTAAAGACTGTACAAAATTGGGGAATTTGTTACAAATATTTGATAAATCTTTTAATGTCGGGAGTTAAGAGTAGAACTGGTGGTTTGGGATGAGTTAATCACTGGTAAGAAGGTCTAAGCGTTGCGCTTCGATGACACTCTGGCTCAAAAACTACTAAGCTGGATATATAGCCAACTTGTAAAAATCCTTGTATGTTTGACGCACTATCAGACCGTTTAGAATCAGCCTGGAAGAAACTTCGAGGTCAAGATAAAATTTCTCAATCGAATATTCAAGATGCTTTGCGGGAAGTGCGCCGCGCGCTGTTGGAAGCTGATGTTAACCTCCAGGTTGTCAAGGACTTTATTAACGACGTTGAAACAAAAGCGCAAGGCGCCGAAGTCCTAGCTGGTGTTAAGCCCGACCAGCAGTTTATTAAGATTGTTTACGACGAACTGCTCGCGGTCATGGGGGAAGAAAATGTTCCTTTGGCACAGGCGTCTTCTGCTCCGACAGTAGTGTTAATGGCTGGGTTACAAGGTACTGGTAAAACCACAGCCACGGCAAAGTTAGCGTTGCATTTACGTAAAATCAATCGTACTTGTATGATGGTGGCGACCGACGTTTATCGTCCTGCCGCGATTGACCAGTTAATAACTTTGGGTAAGCAAATCGATGTGCCCGTATTTGATATGGGTAGCGATGCCAACCCCGTAGAAATTGCGCGTCAAGGTGTTGAGCGAGCTAGGGCAGAAGGTATTGATACTGTTATTGTAGATACTGCTGGGCGCCTGTTTATTGACGCGGATATGATGGCGGAACTTGCCAGTATTAAAGAAACCGTCAAACCCGACGAAGTTTTATTAGTAGTGGACGCGATGACGGGGCAAGAAGCTGCTTCTTTAACTCGTACCTTCCACGAACAAATTGGAATAACAGGCGCCATTTTAACCAAGATGGATGGTGATAGCCGTGGTGGTGCGGCGTTGTCGGTACGGCGAATTTCTGGACAGCCGATTAAGTTTATTGGTGTAGGGGAAAAAGTCGAAGCGTTACAGCCATTTTATCCCGACCGGATGGCATCGCGAATCTTGGGAATGGGTGACGTTTTAACGCTCGTGGAAAAAGCGCAGGAAGAAATTGACCTCGCTGACGCTGAGAAAATGCAAGAAAAAATTCTCAGTGCGAAGTTTGATTTTACCGACTTTCTCAAACAGTTACGTTTGTTGAAGAATATGGGGTCGCTGGGGGGAATCATGAAAATGCTTCCCGGTATGGGCAAAATAAGCGACGACCAGCTTAAACAGGGTGAAGTTCAGTTGAAGCGCTGCGAAGCGATGATAAATTCAATGACCCCTAAAGAACGTCGCGACCCAGATTTACTTGCGAGTTCTCCTAGTCGTCGGCGCCGTGTTGCGGGTGGTTCGGGGTATAAAGAACCTGATGTGAGTAAATTAGTCAGTGATTTTCAGCGAATGCGCTCGATGATGCAGCAAATGGGTCAAGGAAGCTTTCCTGGAATGCCTGGAGGAATGTTTGGCGGTATGGGTGGTGGTATGCCAGACCCGTATGCAGCTGGTGGTCGTCCAGCAGCACCTGGATGGCGTGGATATAATGGTGGCGCTGCTGCTGGCAAAAAGAAACAGAAAAAGGATAAAAAGAAAAAGGGTTTTGGAACGCTTTAAAGAAACCGAAGAAACCTGGTTTCGCTCGCAAAATCGCTATTTTCATTACAAGATTTGAATAAGAAACCAGGTTTCTAGCATTTCGGTACCCAATAATCCATATCCAATGCTAAAATTAGCATTTCAGTATCAAATAACTGCAAACGACAAAACCTCAGCTATGATTAAATTGCGCTTGAAGCGATTCGGTAAAAAGAGGGAAGCTTCTTTCCGTATTGTCGCCATGAATAGTTTGTCCCGTCGCGATGGACGACCATTAGAAGAATTGGGATTTTACAACCCCAGAACCAAAGAAGTAAAATTGGATGAAGATGGAATCCGTAGGCGCTTACAGCAAGGCGCCCAACCTACAGATACTGTGCGTTACATTTTAGAGAAAGCTAACGTCTTGGAAAAGGCCAGTGCAAAACCCGCGTCATAACGTAGCAATTAATTCAAGCGCTCCTGACTATACTGATTTAGTCAGGTATCTCATAGAACCGTTTTTAGAGTCTCCTGAGTCTTTGAGTATCGATTGCGAACTGTCTAATAACCGTAATCGAATTTGGATTCGTGTCGCCTTCTCAAGTGCAGACAAAGGCAAAGTATTTGGACGAGGCGGACGCAATATTCAAGCGATTCGCACGTGTCTAATGTCTTTTGCCCAATTAACTGGACAATCCGTTTACTTAGATATTTTTGGTAGCGGTGGTAGTCGTGACGAAATGTCCTTTGATGAAGACAACGAAGAGCGATATGCACCCCCTCGCTCAAGAGATACAAGAGATAGACGTACTATTAGCACCAATAGCAGCAGTAGTAGCAGCGGCACTAATGGGCAGCGCCCCTTCATTAAACCTCGCTCTCGCCAGGTTTAGCTAAATTTAGTTTCTGAAAAACCGTGAAAGTTAATTAATTCAATCTTGATTAAATTTTGATTCAATTAAATTGATCTTCAAGGAGGTGAAAGCAGAAAGTGGCTGAAATCCGTTTGGGTGAAAATGAAACAATTGACTCCGCGTTGAGACGTTTTAAGAAAAAAATTCAGAAAGCTGGAATTTTATCTGAAGTCCGGCGCCGAGAACGTTATGAAAAACCCAGTTTGCGCCGTAAGCTCAAAGCGGAAGCCGCACGTAAAAGTGGACGCATTCCCTAACTAGATATATTTCTTAGATATATTCCTAGTCGTTGCGTTTCAGTTTTACTATCTGTTCTGTAGAAGAAACCCGGTTTCTATTTACAATCATCGTGATTATTACAAGTTATCGATCAAGAAACCGGGTTTCTAGGATTGATTAGTTTGAAGTAAGTAGAGGCGTTAATTGCGTCTCTGCTTCCAATTTTTTATGATTTATTTTTAAAATTAATTATGGCAGGCGCCTCTCTAATTCAACTGCCCAGTATTGAAAGCGCACTCGCACTTGCGGGTAACTATGAAGAAAATCTTAAACTGATTGGGCGCCATACAGGAGCAAGTGTTGCACTGCGTGGGCAAGAGTTACTAATTTCTGGTACACAAAATCAAGTTGACCGTGCCTCACAAATAGTTCACTCTTTAGAAGAGTTATGGGTTCATGGTAAAAATGTGTACAGTACAGATATACAAGCTGCAATTCAAGCACTTGATACACACCGTGAAAATGATTTGCACGAATTACAGCGCGATACTGTTGCAAAAACTCGTCGTGGTGAAGAAATTCGAGCTAAAACGTTTCGTCAGCGGCAGTATATTCAAGCGTTGCGTACTGATGATTTAATATTTTGTACTGGGCCTGCGGGTACTGGTAAGACATTTTTGGCGGTAGTTGTTGCGGTACAGGCATTATTAGCCAGTCAATTTGAGAAAATAATTTTAACTCGTCCAGCAGTAGAAGCAGGTGAAAAGCTTGGTTTTTTACCTGGGGATTTGCAGCAAAAAGTCAATCCTTACTTGCGTCCGCTTTATGATGCAATTAATGAATTTATTGATTCTGAGAAAGTACCTGGTTTGATTGAACGGGGTATTATTGAAGTGGCACCGCTTGCTTACATGCGAGGACGAACTCTAAATAACGCCTTTGTAATAGTAGATGAGGCTCAAAATACAACACCAGCGCAAATGAAAATGGTGTTAACGCGCTTGGGTTTTCGTTCACGCATGGTTATTACAGGAGATATGACGCAGACAGATTTGTTACCTAGCCAACAATCGGGACTAGCTGTCGCATTAAGCATTTTAAAAGGCGTTGAAGGAATTGCATTCAGTGAATTTACACAAAAAGATGTTGTGCGTCATGCTTTAGTGCAGCGAATTGTTGCTGCGTATGAAAAATACGAAAAGTAGCATTGTTACATTTCTAGGTGGGGCTATGCCCTACTTACTTATTATCATACCAGTAATTAAATTGTTTGTTATTTGACATAAAAAGTAATCGAAGCAAAACCAAGCACAATTAGAATTTCAACAACTGCCATTGATAATAATTGGGTTGCAATTTCTATTGCAGATAATGGACTTGGAATCTGTGAACAAGTAGTGAATCAGATATTTAACCCATTTTTTACTACTAAACCTGTAGGTAAAGGTACAGGACTAGGTTTATCAATTAGCTATCAAATACTTACTAATAAACACAATGGTAAAATTTATTGCTAATCCGCGCCGGGTCAAGGTGCTGAATTTGTAATCGAAATTCCTGTCAATCAAAAATCATAATGTAGTAAGGTGGGCAGTGCCCACCCTACTTACTCCCAAGTGATAGGTATATCTAAAAAATAACTAAGTTCTTCTGCTAACCAGTAAAGTTCTGGCGCCGTCAGCTTATAATTCAATCCATATCTTTTTTGAGCTACCTGTATATATAAGCGAGGTGGTATTTCTTTTTGTTCCGTTTGCTTTTTACCGTTCTCATCGGTTCCAGTTTCAATTATTTTATAACTCTTGTTTTCAAAAGTTATTTTAGAAATGTTTTGTCGAGGCTGTTTAAAAATGATATAATTTTCTGTTGTTTGAGCTTGACTGGGATAAGTAAATGCTAATGTAACATCTTGCTGATTGATGTTTAGATGTAATGCATCTACATATCTTAAATTTTTTATGTCGAATCGAATATTGTCATCAGGTATGGTACCTTTATAAAAATCCTTAATATTAAAAGATAAATTTGGAGTTGTTAGGGACATAATTACAGAGCCAGCAGCTAAAAATATAAATAGGTAGCGTATCGATTCTGGCAATACCATTAAGAATGCTATGATTGGAAATCCAACACATATTATTGCTATAACTGAACAAATGAAAACACAAATTAACCATGTCCAAAAACCACGAAGACTGACGATATCAAAGATTTTTGTATACCAAGCTTGCCGATAATCTCTTTTGATATTATTAATGACTTGCCAATAAGATTTTTTTGTAGATGGAAATGAGCCATAAGGGATACAAATATTGATACAATCTGCTATTTTTGTAAGAGTAATATTACTCAAGGGTGGCTTTTTGATGGTTAACTCACCAGATTCTAAAGCTGTATTAGCAGATTGTACCGAGTTAAACCGCTTGTTGAGACTGGGATGAGTCATTAACTTGAGCCAGTCTCTAAATGTTGAACTAATATTTACAGCTTCTTCAAATTGAATTTGTAAATTAGATGAAGGTAAATCGATTGGTTCGATACCTGTTACTAAATGAATTAACGTTGCTCCTAAACTATATAAATCGGAGGCACAAGATACTTTACCAGCAAATTGCTCCGGCGCCATATAACCGTAAGTGCCAACTATAGTCATGGTTCCATCATGAGGAGTTGCGGTTTGCACTGAGCCAAAATCAACTAAGTAAACATCACCTATATGATGGGCAGAGCAATTAACTAATAGAATATTACTTGGTTTAATATCTCGATGAATAACGGGCGGTTGGTGTGAGTGAAGATAATCTAATACTAACAATAAAGATTTTGCTAACTGTTTAACTTCGCTTTCACTGAATGTTCGACCACTGTCTAAGTATTCTTGTAAAGGTCGAGCATTTATATAACTTTGTACAAATGCAAATCCTTTTATGCTAGGTATATCAACGCTAAAGTACTCGATATATTTAGGGATTGCTGGATGTGATAAAGATTTGAGTGTTTCCACTTCGCGCTCAAATAACTTTAAATCATCCCAACGAAAATTCTCGTTAAATATTAGTAGTTTAATTACTACTAGTTGTTTAGTTTCTAAATCTTGGGCTAAAAAGGTACGGCGCCCAGTGTTGCGTCCTAATTCTTCTTGAATTTGGTAGCGATTGTTAAATAATTCTTTTGGGAGTTTTGTCATATTTAGAAACCTGGTTTCTGTTTGTTAATATCGAAATTATTCATATCTAGTCAAAAGAAACCAGGTTTCTGTTCGTTAATATCAAAATTATTTATACTTAGTCACGAGAAACCTGGTTTCTGGTTTCTTACTCTTGAATTATCTGTATATCCAAAAAGTCGCTAATTTCTTGCGCTAACCAATCGCGTTCTTGTAACGTTAAAGGTTGATTTAAATATTGACTCAAATCATGATTGCTAAATGTACCTTCCCATATAATTAAACTTGGTGATTTTACTATTTTTTCAATATCATTTTTTAAGTTAATTAATTTATATTCTTGTGCGCTGGATACTAGCTTCCAGATATGCTCTCTGGCAATAATTCTTCGCGGGGCGCCTGTTAATGTTTGACTGCCAAATACTTCTGTAGTTATAATTAAACGCTTTTCTTCAATTAATAATTTTGTTCTACCGAATAAGTTAATTAGTAAGCAGGAAATTATAAATAATGCCAGTGATATGCATAAAAATATGACTATGTAATTAATTATAAATATTTTTAGTAATGACCCAATTATGTGTATAATCGGGTAAAATAAAAAATGATATCCAATAAATAATATAATTGAACTTGGTATTATTGCATTGAATATATTACCAACAATTTGCTTTATTGTCTTTGTTGGGAATATCATTTCTAACTTATTTACGGTTTTCTTGATTTTAATTTTACTATGTGCTGGTTTTTTAAGTTTTGACAAATCATTATCTCTGTAGTACAAATTATATTCGTCATTTGATAGTAAATTAGATAAATTATCTAGAGCATGTAATGCTGCGGTCGTTGAGTCAAAACGACGATTAACACTAGGTTGTATTATAATATTCAACCAAGCTTTTAAGTCAGCACTGATATTTGGTATTTGCTCAAATTTAATATTTAAATCATCACCAAGTAATTCAGAGGGGTGTTTTTTGGTAGCTAAGTAAATTAACGTCATTCCCAAACTATATAAATCAGACCCAGGAAAAGCTCTTCCACCAAACTGTTCAGGTGGCATGTAGCCATAAGTACCAACTACAGTCCTGGTACCACGTGCTTTAATACTAGTTTGTACAGAGCCAAAATCAACTAAATATACATCCCCAACACTATTACCAGAAGTATTATTGAGTAAGATATTACTGGGTTTGATGTCACGATGAATAACTGCTGGGTGTCGTGAATGTAAATAATGCAATATCCCTAATAATAATTTACCTAATTGAATTATTTCTGACTCGCTAAAATTTCGCCCTGTGTCTATATATTCTTGAAGCGATTTTGCGTTGCAATAAGTCTGTACAAGCGCAAATCCTTTTATTTCAGGTGTATCTAGCTCAAAATAATCAAGGTACTGAGGAATAGCTGGGTGCGACAGATGCTTAAGCGTTTCTGCTTCTCTTTCAAATAATTTTAAATCTTCCCAGCGAAATTCCTCATTAAATAACAAAATTTTTATGACTACTTCGTTACCATGATGAGAGTCTAACGCAAGCAGCGTGCGTCGGTTTCCGTTTTCTGCGATTTTTCTAATTACGATGTAACGGTCGTGCAGCTTTTGGTTCGCATCAGTTAAAAGTTGATCTGCCATTGTTACGCCGACTTTTAAGGTATTACATCTCTATTACAAATGTAAGTCTTGAGATTTATTCATTTCGTTACATTTCTTCAATAAGTACAGTAAACCCGGTATTGTGGAAATGGCAGTTTTATAAAAAGGACTATTAAAAAATGGCTAAACCACTAAAAGAGTTTTTGGAAGCTTGTGAGAGCTTAGGTACTTTGCGTTTAATTGTTACCAGTAGTGCAGCAGTATTAGAAGCGCGCGGAAAAGTCGAAAAAATATTCTATGCGGAGTTGGCGAAGGGCAAATACGCGAATATGCACACCGAAGGTTTTGAGTTTCATTTGAATATGGACTTAATTAAGCACGTAAAGTTTGAAACAGGTGAAGCAAAGCGTGGTAACTTTACAACCTACGCAATTAGATTTTTAGATGAGAAGCAAGAGTCAGCATTGAGCTTATTTTTACAATGGGGCAAACCAGGAGAATATGAACCTGGACAAGTGGAAGCTTGGCAAGCGTTGCGTGATGAGTATGGTGAAATGTGGGAAACGGCGCCTGTTGTGCTTTGAATGTCTGGGGCGGGCAATCTTAAGCCCGCTCCACAAGAATTATTTGAATTCAGTAAATTCAAATACATCATGAGTGCCACCACGTAGCACTGACTCGGTGTGTTTACCTTGTAAGCGTTTGCCGAGAGTTTGTTCTAAGGCGCCCCAAACAGCCCCAAGAGTATATGTACATTTACGTTCAGAACCTTGGGGTTCTCCTGCTGAACATAAAGTTTCGCTGGTGTAGACTTTAATGACATCACCTTCGGAAAGAATTTTTTCTACGCTACATAAACATGTACCGCTTTTACCCAAGGCATAACCAAGTTTGTAAGCGATATCATCAAGAGACATTGAACCACTTAAACCAAGTTCAGTTGCAAGCTGTCTACCGCGACTGCGACCTGCTGTTGTTAGAGCAATTGCGGTTGCTTTGTCTCCTAAAGCATCTTCCATTCCCACAATCGCAGCTTTAAAGCAAACAATACTGCTAAAATCACCCAAATTGGGACGTAACATTGTTAAGACTCCTATAAAAATTTGTTATCCAATTAATGGCGCCAATCTACTAATAATTCGCTTGATTTCTAAAAATAAAATACCTTGCTTGACTCCTGCACCAGCAAGCACGAGTAATACGGCATCATTACCGCAACCAACTAACACACCGTAACCTTTTTCACCTTCGACTACGATACGTTCAACGCTACCACGTGCGAGTTCGCGTCCAATGCGTTCACCAAGCGAAAGCATTGACGCTGACATTGCTGCTGTGCGTTCTTCATCCATTGGTCCTGGTAGTACTGATGCAAGTGCTAAACCATCTGGAGTTACTAATGCTGCACCTTGAACATCCGATGCACCAGTAACAAAGTTTTGTATTTCATCTTGTAACATTGAAGTATTAATCATGGTTATCCTCCCACACGATTTATTTGTTATTACAATTGCTCTAATAATTTGGTTAGCACTGTCTTGATTGAAATTCGGTCGGTAACGTTGACTAGAGTTATGGGCGCCTTTGCTTCTAAAGCAGAAATATCCGATAATTCTTGAGAAGGCGAATCTGTATGCGTCAGTCCAACTATATATGGAATTTGCAATTGCTCATCAATAAGTTCAACTACCGCACGCGCATATAATAAGTCAGCTTTACGAGTTGCATTTGCTAGTACAACACAAGCAGTTGCGTTTTCTATTAGAATATCTCGCATAAATTCAAACCGAGCTTGTCCCGGTGTACCATACAGATGCAATGAATTTTTGTTAGATAGCGCTAAAGTACCAAAGTCCATTGCTACCGTCGTTTTTGGTTTGAGTTTAGCAGTCTCATCAGTAGCTTTTTTATCAGTATCGATGACATCGGTATCGCTAATTGTGCGGATAAAGGTTGTTTTTCCAGCACCTACATTACCCGTAACTACAACACGTAAAATTCTCATCTATTTTGATTAGACTGTGAACTTGGCGCCTGTAAACTTTTAGCCACAGCGAATTGACTTGAAAACATTAAACTCCCTTAATTTTTATAGCTTACATTATTAACTACATTGGCAAATACATCCTGCTTACACAAATATAGTGTGTATATAATATCTATCTTTTAAAGTCTTTACCCTTGTTTCATTTTATTTATATTTGCTAGATATTTACTTATATATAGATAAATATTTATATATATTCCGACAATTTACTAGTATCTTGTGATACATGTTTAAAAAAAATTGCGTATATTCCCCACAAGGGGGATGAAAGTAAATATTACATTGATTTGGCGCCAGTAGCAATTAAGCGTCTGAACAAACCTTCACTCCAACCAGTTTCTTGAAGGACTGCGGAGGAAGACACTTCTACATATGCTTGCTCAATAAAAGCTAAATCAATCATACAAATTCGTCCTAGCGCGTCTTTAAGTTCTTCGGTTTTACCATCAACTTTGAGACGTTTGCCAACTTCGTGTACAACTGTAGCCATTGCTGGAACGACATGCTGGGGTCCAATACCAAGACGGACGTGAACTAAACCAATTCTCCAACGACGGTCTGCGTATGCATTACCCCATCCGTCCATACCTGTAAACATTTCTTGGAACCAGTGAATGAAGGTTTCGTGTAGACGATGAACTCGTCCGTTGCCATCATCATTAAGTATGCTGTTCATTTCTGGGTCACGTCCAAGATAACCATAAAAGTGGTCGGCCATTTCTGGAGCTAATTTTGCACCCCACTCTGCCTCAGATTTTAATAAAGCTTTGTCAGCATCTGTTAAGCCAACGCGCTTTTCAAGGGTGGACATAAAGACATGTGGGTCTAAGGCCATGATGTAATAAACTCCTGACTGCTAATCAAAATAAATTGTTTGTGTTGCTTTAAATTATTCGATGCTTTCCACTGATAAAACTTTAATATTTTTACGCTATGTCACCATCACTTAAACTCAGTAATCCAAGCATCTGAGTAAGGATTGTTAACTATGCCAACAAAGGGGCTATTCTTGCCACCACCCGTTTGAGTTCCAAAAATAAAATTCCTTGTTTGACCGCGGCGCCTGCTAGCACTAGTAATACAGCCTCACTACCGCATCCAATTAAAACACCGTAACCTTTTTCGCCTTCAACTACAATACGTTCAACGTTTCCGCGTGCTAGCTCACGCCCAATTCTCTCACCAAGCGACAGCATTGAAGCTGACATGGCGGCAGTCCGTTCTTCATCCATTCCACCAGGAAGTACTGATGCTAAGGCAAGACCATCTGGACTTACTAATGCAGCACCTTGAACATCTGAGGCGCCTGTGACAAAGTTTTGCAACTCTTGTTGCAACATCGAAATATTAATCATGTCTTGTCCTAGAGAAGTTGGTAATTCAATAGCTGTTAAATCAAGCGATTGTAACTCAATGGCTGGAGTTGGAATAACAGTTGCTTCTACTTCGTCTGATTTGATGTCAGACGAAGTTTTCTGTGGCTCCGGCAAAATGGAAAATGGAGACTGCTGAAACCCACCCATGAGTAGCTTCAGGATTATGCCTAAAGCCATAGCGGTTTATGTACTGATTTTTTGTGCTGAATCCGATGTTTTTATCACCACATATACATTAGCAGTATTATCTCGATATAGTGAGCAAAACTCAACAATATTAAGGTGAAAATACTTTAAGAAATAATAATGAATGTGCTATATATTACAATTTTTCTTTCAATGATTTTTTTACTAATGATGTTGATAGCAATTTGTCAATAGCTCAACAACATTAATTAAAGCTTCTCGGACTGATGCTGTTTCTGTTGCGTTAACAGTTACAATGGGTGGTTGTTCGTCTACCATTCCCAAACTCAGGGCAATATCCGACGCTTCCCAGGCGCCTTCGCAATCAGAATGTGTTATGCCAATTAAATAAGGTATATCTACTCTTTTTTTAAAAAATTGAAGAATTTTACGGTTGTGGCGAAAATGTTCAGGACGGTGGGCATCAATTAATAAAATATAAGCATGGGCTTTCTGAATTAAAATATCCCACATAAAATCAAACCGCGCTTGTCCGGGTGTACCGTATAAGTGAAGCGATTGTTTTGGACTGATTGTTAGGCGCCCGAAGTCTAAAGCTACAGTAGTGTTAGCTTTAATTTCTGCCATTTCATCAGTTGCACGCTTATCGGTGTCAACAACATCTATTTCGCTAATAGTGCGAATGAAACTTGTTTTTCCCGCAGCAACACTTCCTGTGACTACAATCCGTAGAATTTCCATAACAGTTAATTTATAGAGTCGTTAAGCTTTACTCTTCAGAAAACCAACTAGGTTTTGTAAAAACGAAGTACTCACTTTTAACGGTTGAGACTTTTGAGGACTGTAAGTGGACATATAACCATCAAAGCTCTGTGAATGCGATGATAACGGAATTTCTTCAACCAAACCAGCAACCATCAATCGGAAAGCAACTTGCTGGATAGTAGCAATAGGTTGGTTAAGTTGAGATGCAAGTGTGTTTAAACTAACAAAACCATCAGCAAATTCCCATAACTGCCATTCAAGGGGATGTAGATGAAGTTGGGTTTTAGCGAGTGTAATTCCTTCGATTGCCGAAGTCGCGTTGGGTAAAGCATCAGCCAAAGCTGCCCAATTTTTGATTACTCGTAAAGCCATTAAAGCCACTTCTGTAGCACGTAAACTTATCCCAGTCATTTCGCTCGTAGGTAAAATTGCTTTACTATCGAGCTTAAAAACACCCTTTTGGATTTCAAATAACTGTCTAACTTGCTGTAACTGACTTGCAAACAACAAGTTTAATTGCTCTGCGCTTAAAATTTCTAAAGTTTTGAGATATAAACCTAAAGGTGTATCTGTTGCTGCTTGCAAACGAAGTCTTTTTAATGTTCGTTCGTTTACCCAACCTCGCTGCACAATCTTTTCGACTAACCCAAGTCCATTTAATTTACTTGTCGCGGCAACTACATTTCCTTGTCGAAACCAGATATAGTAGTGCTGCGATTTTGAGCCAATAACTTTCAGGTTAGGTAAAGTACAAACCGTCAAACAACCTGACTTTTTTCCTTGGTCAATCAGCTGAAATAGTTCAGCTAAAGAAAAATCTGTGAAAGAACTAGATAGACTCATTTTTTATAGCTACTGTATATAAATTTATACAAAGCTGCACCTTGTGAAATATTTGGCTCGCTACAACCTTTTTATAACGAGATGTCTCTGTACTAAATAAAAGGATAGTTCATTTTTCAGATATCAAAATAAGTAATAACACTGTTAAATTAGCTTACTAAGGGTTTTATGTATGTGATATCACTTAGTTGATGTTAAAAAATATGCACGTACACTTAAGTAATTATTGTTTTATAAAAGACAATTCTCATTTTGATGGTATTTTGTTGCCCGTTTAATGTCGGAAAACGGTAGCAAATATTAGTAGTACGGGCAAATGTTTATTTTTACAATGTAATTATTACATTATATTAAATACATGTAACACATAGACAAATATCTATGAGCAGTTATTCAGAAAATAATTCATATTTGTTTACAATTGGTAACTGGCAACGGATGAGCGCGGATGTAACAGATGAGTAACCTATCCGTTACATCCGTTCCCATCCGTTGCAAGCTAGCTACTCAACGCTTTTAAAAACCGTTGTAAATCTCTAAACATGTTAGGTTTTTTAACAGGCGCCTTTTCGCCGTTGGCAGTAGTGCGTTGTCCTTTGGCAATAATTGCATCAATTTCTTCACCCGTGGGTCTTTGGGGTAATTCTGCAACTTTTTCGTAGTTACCGCTGTTTTGTACCCATATTTCCCACATTCCTGGATAGCATCGAAAGACTGCTGCTTCTTCAAAAATTGGACGCAGGTAGTAACATGATTCAATAGTTTTGATAAATCTTTCACGAATTTGACGGGCAGCGTAGCCAATACCTACGGTTCCTGCATCTTCGAGACGTGGGTTTAACATTACAAAGGGACGTGCGTCACCAATTATTTGACAAAGCTGTTCTAATTGGGGTACTTCTTGCGTAGTTGGGGAGATAAATAAGAAAAGTTCATCTTCGGGCTGAATTTTAGATTCAAGCGAAGCTGCTCTACCTGTACCAATGTCTTCAATTTTATATGGTACGCTTCCCCAGTCACGACGTGCAAGCGCACTGGCGCCTGCATCTGCGAACAAAACTTTGAGTTTATCACCGTAAGATTCAAAACCCGGAATAAATTGCTCGGCTACAGGCATAAACTTGAGTTCGGAAAACAGTAACTCAACCTGTAAGCGTGTCTGACCATCGGCTATTGCAGCTTGAGCTGCTTGCTGCGCTTGAATAACAGCGTCTTCTAAAGTCTTCGGTAATTCAGCCATTTTGTTTTTAATAAAGAATCTATATTAGATTTGAATCGTCAACTTTTTATTTTATAGCTTGGAGGCAGCCGCCTGACCTGTGAATAGTGCTGGGTGTTAAAATCGTTTTAACCGCGCTCTTCAAATAAAGTTGTGTCAATTTCTACTCGTTCTGATGCAGATAGCAAAAATTTGGCGCCAGTACCAACTGAACCTGTTTGGCGTTTTAGTGTTTTTGCATATCATGAGATGATTCGGCTTGGTATACTTACTTCAGACGACCCTGTGGAATTACTCGAAGGGTGGATAATTCAGAAAATGCCAAAAAATCCTCCGCATCGGGTTGCGAATAAGTTAGTTCGTAATGCTTTGGAAGAAATCGTTCCTGCTGGTTGGTACGTTGATGCTCAAGAACCTGTTACTTTAAAAGATAGTGAACCTGAGCCTGATGTTGTAATTGTACAATGCGATACTCGTGATTATACTGAACGTCATCCCGGTTCTAATGATTTGGCTTTAGTTGTAGAGATAGCTGACTCGACACTAGAACGTGATAGAACTTATAAGAAACGTATTTATGCATGTGCGGGTATTCCTGTTTATT
Source organism: Calothrix sp. FI2-JRJ7 (assembly GCA_019359675.1). Classification (GTDB taxonomy): domain Bacteria; phylum Cyanobacteriota; class Cyanobacteriia; order Cyanobacteriales; family Nostocaceae; genus Dulcicalothrix. The sequence continues at coordinate 312,233 of JAHHGX010000065.1, read as the reverse complement.
GGATAGTTAATTTGATTGAACAACAAATCGAAGTTTATACACAACCTGATGTTTCGGGTGAAGAAGCTACGTATATAGGGCGCTCCTGTTATGATTTATCTTCGCAGGTTAGTGTGATGATTGAGGGATGTGAGGTTGGGAGGCTTAATGTTAGGGATTTGTTGTCATGATATGAACAATTAAGAAACAGGCAGGGATGCGTGTTCCACAAGATGTACAAAAATTAATTGCCTTGCTTTTTTTGAGATAATTTTTTAAGATTTCATTCATATTTTTTAAATCTTCATCGGTTTGAGGGTATGGATACTTCTCGCTAAAATTTCCCGTTTTAACGAGTACATCAATGGCTTCATCAGTAGCATCATCGTCATCTCGATTAGCTAGTAAATAAGCTCTTATTTCTTGCCTGGTCATTTTGTTGAAGTCAGGTTTAGTCATTTTTAAAACTCCAAAATTAAGAATTGTTAAAAAATGTTTTTATTCTTTATTAATTTGTACCTGAATTAGTGATAATCTATATTTTAGTATAATAAAATATTTTTTAGACATGCCGAGTATAGAAGTTGTAGCAAATATTCAAGATTTAGTGTTCAATCTTGATGTAGTTGTTGCTGCACAAATAGTTACACATATTGAGAAAGCAGTGCTTTTTCAAAAAAAGGCTCAAGAAATATATTCTATTTTGACCAGTGGTGAATTAGTTAAGCCAAAAATGAGTAAGCGCAAAACTATTGCAGTAAGTGACGATATTGCCACGATTAGTGGTTGGGATTCTTTAAATATAAAATGGAAGCAGGCTATTAAACAAAATAATGGTATATCTTTGGAACAGGATGAAAGTAAAGTTAAAAATTATTATCTAAATTTAAAAACAGAATTTAATCAATATGGTTATCAAACAAGAGTATGGGATTTAGACCCTAAAGACGATTTGGGAAAGCACTATCGTTCTCATGCTGAAAAACAAATATCAGTTATCAATCTTGATAAGCCTGTTGGTGTGTCAAGGGGTATGTGTGAAGAAGACTGTTATCCTTATTTTTATGCTGCCGCGCAAATAAGACAAAAAAATATTATTATTGCTGACCCTAACGGTATCTGGGTCTTTTATCCTCATGGTCAAGTTAAATTCGTTTATCGTCTACTATAAATATATAGTTAAGTAAAGGAAGGTGCTTTATGGCGGTTCCCTCTCAGCTACAAAAACTGATTCAAGAGGCTTTAGAGTCAGTGTATCATCATCCTCAACATGATTTATATTTAGGTTATCGTCAAGCTATTTGGGCAGCATTTGGTGATAATGGTCATTTGAAGCGTACAGTATTGGCACTCTCCACAGTTCGTCATGTACTCCCCATTTGGAATCAAAAATTTCCTCATGATGATAGGCCGCAACAAGTTCTTACCCTCGCAGAAGAAGTAATTTCTGGAGATGTTAGTAAAGCTTTTGCTGAAAAAGAAGCCGAACGTCTGTGGCGAGAAATGCAACAATTGGGTTATGAAGGTTCGGGTATGGCTTTTACTGTTGGGTGTGCAGCAGTTGCATCACTTTATACTGCTATTGATGATGAAATTTTTGACTTGGATGAGATTAATTTAAGTTTGACAGATAGTCTAGATACAGAAGGTAATGATGCTGCTTTCTTTGCGGCTTGTGCATATGCTAATGGTGCTGTATGGGAAAGTATTTCTGGAAAATCAGATTCTGCAAAGCGTTTAGAATTTTGGTCTTGGTGGTTAAATACTGCTGTTAAGAGTGCGTGGGAAATTGTCGATAAGAATGAAAATCAAAATATAGATGTTTCTTTACTTGAAGCTTCTTAAATACTTCCCTTATAGTATGGACAGGCAGGGATGCCTGTTCCACAATTTTTAGAGTCTCAATTTTTAGAGTCTTGATAAAATTTGTTTTAATACCATTGCTGCCCAATCTATGTCTTGTTGTGTGGTGTCTTTTCCTAGTGTCATTCTAATACCTGCGACGGCTGCTTTTTCTGAATAGCCCATTGCTAAAAGTATGGGACTGGGGCTAATTTTGCCGCTGCTACATGCTGAACCTGCACTAATTGCTATTCCTGCTAAGTTCATTTGTCTAACTAAATTTCTTCCATTAGTTTTTTCTTTATCTCCTGTTTCTATACAAACGCTAACGTGATGTGGTAAACGATGCAATAAATCTCCTGTTGGCATTAAGCCAGGTATATCTAATATTTGTGAAAATAACCTATCACGCAATTTTACTAGTCTCGGCGCCTCTTTGGTAATTTCTTCTGCTGCGAGTGATGCTGCTAACCCAAACCCAGCTATCATGGCAACTGCTTGTGTTCCTGAACGTAGTCGTGTTTCTTGTCCACCACCTAATACTAGTGGCACTATTTCTACACCTGGACGTATATACAAGGCGCCTGCTCCTTGGGCGCCATATATTTTATGACTCGATAAGCTAAGTAAATCTACAGGCATTGCTTGCACGTCAATAGGTAAACGACCTGCGGCTTGCACTGCATCGGTATGAAATAATACGCCTTTTTCACGCGCGATTTGATTTAGTTGGGCTATTGGTTGAACGGTTCCGACTTCGCTTTGCCCGTAAACTATAGATATTAATACGGTGTTTTCTTTTATTGCTGCTTTTAAATCTTCGGGGTTTACTTGCCCTTTGGCATCAACTCCTAAGCGTGTTACTTGCCATCCCCATAGTTCCAACATGCGCGCTGGTTCGGTAATTGCTGAATGTTCGACGCTGGAAATTATTATGTGTTGAGGCTGGCTGTATAAACGTGCTACTCCCATTATTGCTAAATTATCGGCTTCTGTTCCACCTGATGTAAATACGATGGACTCTGGTTCTGTGGCATTTATTAAGGAGGCTACTTGTAAGCGCGCGGTTTCCATTACTGTTGCAGCCCGCTGCCCCCATTCGTGTAAGCTGGAAGGATTGCCCCACTGTTGCGCTAAAACAGATTGAATAAGTGTTATGACTTCAATTCGAGTCGGAGTGGTAGCACTATAGTCTAGATAAATTTGCATACTTAATCAATTTTTAACCTTCTTTGGCAACGAGCTAACTTTATTCTCAGCCTACATAGTTCTGTATTGCAAATGTTCACCCCTTTTCGCATAGCTGTGTCTGTACTTTTAGATAGATTTTGGAATTCAATACAATGTCGTTATGAGTTTGGTTTTGTTAGGATGGATTTTTAAGAAAGGACTGAAGTCCTTAATACCGAGATGGCACATTTGGAAGGAAGGCGTCCGCAAAATGTCAGTGGTGATTTTTATGTTGATACTAGCTGTATTGATTGCGATACTTGTAGGTGGATGGTGCCTAGTGTATTTGTAGAAGATAGTGAACAGTCGGCTGTTTATCATCAGCCTGAAAATGAAGCTGAAAGAAGAATGGCGCTTCAGGCTTTGTTAGCTTGTCCTACGGGTTCGATAGGGACTGTAGAAAAACCGCGAGATATTAAAGAGGCACAACAGAGTTTTCCTATACTTGTAGAAGATAATGTTTACCATTGTGGGTATCATTCGGAAAATTCCTACGGCGCCGCGAGTTATTTGATTCAGTTACCAGAGGGAAATATATTAGTAGACTCACCTCGGTTTACTCCACCGTTGGTCAAGCGACTTGAGGAACTGGGAGGAATTCGCTACATGTATTTAACACACCGTGATGATGTTGCTGACCATAAAAAGTTTGCCGAACATTTCAAGTGTGAGCGGATTCTTCATAGTGATGATATTACATCCGATACAAGGGATGTGGAAATTCAGCTTACAGGTACGGAACCAATAGAGTTGGCGCCGCAGGATTTACTAATTATCCCTGTACCTGGTCATAGTAAAGGGCATACAGTCTTACTATACAAGAACAAGTTCCTATTTACTGGCGACCACCTAGCATGGTCAGAAAAAAATCATCAACTCATAGCTTTTCGTGACTTCTGCTGGTATTCGTACTCGGAACAAATTAAATCAATGCGGAAGTTAGCAGAGTATACATTTGAATGGGTTTTACCTGGTCACGGTCGTAGGTATCATGCAGACCCAGAAACAATGCTTTCTCAGATGCAAAAATGCCTAACCTGGATGGAAACACCGTAGCTTGTAGGTTGGGTGAAGGCTTTGCGCCCACGTAGTGTGCCGTTATCCGTAAACGGAGTTTTCCCGCAGGGTAGCATATCCCGTTAACGTAAACGTAGTTTTCCCGCAGGGTAGTTTTCCCGTAGGGTAGGGTAGGCGCAACCCAACTTACTCTACCGTACCATTCATTTTTCTGGTAAACATTATTACCACAGAGTTGCAGAGGGCACAGAGAAGAGAGGTTTAAGATAGGCGCCTACTTCAAAGAATTAATGATATATTATATTTTTTGTATGAAACGGGTTACACAATTTTTATATATTGTGATAAGCTATACAGACATTTAAAGTGTGATGTTTCCTATTAATATTTATTTTGGTAATAACAATTGTCTATATTAAGCAATAAAATTAACATCAAGAACGCAAGTTATTTTAAATAGTTCGGGTGCGTTGAAAACTCAAATGAAATTAATATAAATGCTTTATGATAGGTTACGAAAAACGTTCGGTTGTTAACCATCATGTACTCACCGCTACACCAAATATTACGGTATTTGAGGCGCTGAGTTTGATGAGCTATAACCACAGTGATTATTTATTTATAGTTAATCAAAATCAAGCAAGCAATGCATCAGCTAGAAAATTAATAGGAATATTTACAGAAAGAGATTTGGTACGACTCGCTGCAAACCAAATGAATTTAAATAGCATCACAATCAATAACGTGATGAATCAAAAAATAGTCACGATTACAGAAATCGAATCACAAGATATATTTATAGCGCTGACTAAGTTTCGTAACCACAAAATTCACCATCTTCCTGTGGTAGATAACGAAAATAATTTAATTGGAGTAATTACCCCGCAAAGCATTCGAGAAATTATTCAACCACTCGATTTACTTAGGCAAAAGCGGGTTTCAGAAGTGATGACACCTAATGTAGTTAGCTTAACTGCAAACACTTCTATTTTGGAATTAACGCAAATTATGGCTCAACAACAAGTTAGTTGTGTTGTAATTGTTGAAGATAAAGTTACTCAAATTCCACTTGGAATTATTACCGAACACGATATTGTCGAGTTTTGTAATCAGACATTGGATTTAACAATTAAAGCCTCAGCGTTGATAAATATTCCAGTACTAAGTGTTAAAGCTTTTGATTCGATGTGGAATGCGAATAAAATTATGCAAACACGTCAAGTTCAGCATTTGATTGTTACAGACGAAAAAAATTATTTAGTTGGACTCATTACTCAAACCAAAATATTGGAAGCAATTAATTATGTAGAAATTTTACAAACAGTAGAAACATTACAAGATATTGTAGAAGAAAAGACATCAGAATTAAACAAATTAAACGAGCAATTGCAGCGCGAAGTCAAGCATCGCAAGCTTTATGAAGCTAAGTTACGCTCTTCTGAAGAGCAAATGCGGGCATTGTTTGAGGCGATGAGTGATATTATACTGTTAGTGAATATTGACGGCACCAAAGTTGGAACAGTTCAAATACTACCAACTTATTACGGCTATGAAGAAGAATTTAAAATTAATTTAGCTGCTGAAATGGTTGAATGCTTTCATCAGCAACAAACGGCGCCTTTGTGGTTAGCAAAAGTTTCCGAAGCATTACGAAAAAAGCAAATTATCAATTTCGATTATAGCTTACAGTGTGATAATAGCGAAAGATGGTTTAGTGCCAATATTTCTCCAATTGCAGAAAATAAAGTTTTATGGGTAGCGCGCGACATTAGCAGACATAAATATCTTGAAGTTGCTTTACAAATTAGTGAAACCCAAGAACGTGAAAAAGCACAACAACTTGAAGTTGCTTTAACCGAACTTAAGCGTGCAGAAGTTAAATTAGTTTTAGATGAAAAAATGGCTTCGTTAGGTCGCATGGTCGGAGGTATTGCTCACGAAATTAATAACCCCAATAATTTTATCTATGCCAATATTCAACCAGCGAATGAATATGTCCAAGAACTTCTCAACTTAGTAAAATTGTATCAATATCACCCAAGATTTTCCAAAATTGCTTGGTTCAATCCAAGAAGGCGCCGAGCGTATTAGTAAAATAGTTAAGTTATTACAGGCTTTTTCTAGCACAGATAGCCCTAAGTATAATAAAATTAATATACATGAAAGCATTGACAGCGTAATACAGCTTTTGCAACATCGTCTCCAAGCACAACCACACCGTCCATCGATTCAAATAATTAAAGAATACAACTTAAAAACAAGTGTCGAATGCTACCCAGGTCAAATTACGCAGGTATTTCTCAGCATAATCGCAAACGCAATTGATGCGATTGAAGAGAGTATAAAAAATAGTATAGAAAAAAGCATACACCCATTTATTCGCATCCTCACACAGGTTACAGATAAACATGCTGTGATTAGAATCTCTAACAATGGCGCCATCATCAAAACGGAAATTATATCTAAAATATTTGACCCATTTTTTACAACAAAGGCGCCGGGACAAGGAACAGGTTTAGGTTTATCGATTTGTTATAAAATCATTTCAGATGCACATCACGGTCAAATTAGTTGCCATTCTGCTTTAGGGCAAGATACAGAGTTTGTTATTAGCTTGCCGATACAACAACGTGTGTAGTGTGTAGGTTGGGTGGAGGAACGGAACCCAACAAGAGCGCGAGAATTTATAAAAACTTAGCAATCATCTGAATAAAAACACGGTACTATCTGTGTATTAGTATTTGTGTTGTATTTAAAAAATAAACTCTGGTGATAACGGTGTAACTCAAACTGTCCGACAAAATATGACGCTTTGGTCTTCTGCGAAGGGATTAGTTTTAGTAGGTAATAACCCAATTGATGTTAAAACTAACACTTCCAGTCCAACTTACGCACCTGATAATTTTTTAATTGCCACACGACCTGATAATTCGGTTGTTCTCCGTAATTACTCGCTAAGTGGCGCCAATAAATCACTAACTGAGTCTCCTGTAGAAAGAAAGTTTCTTGGTTATCCTTCTATTGGCATTAATATGGTAGAACTTACACCTGAGAAACGAAGCGAAATAAATCGAAAGAATAATTTACCTCTAATAACTAGAGATAGTGGTGTTTTGGTTGTGAGTGTAAATGCTAATTCTACAGCTTCTCGAAGTGGTGTTAAGCCAGGAGATGTGATAGTTAGTATTAATGAGAATAATGTGAGTAATGTTAAGCAGGTGCAAAATGCTATTCAGTCTAGTGGGCTTGATTCGGTGTTGAAGTTTAATCTAGATAGAGGGGGGAGAGTGTGGCTTTGAATGTTTCGGTTGGATGTTGTTATAATCCGCAGCAAATAAGAAAATGATGCCAAGCACAGGCAAGGATGCCTATGCTACGTGGGAGGTATGGCGCCAAAGCATGTGTAATTTAGTGGCGGGCATTGTTAAGTATAGTATGTCTCCTGGGCATAAATTTGTATTGAGTAAATCCCAACCGTGTAATGTTTGATTATTGGTTTCAAGGTATAGGGGTACACAGTCGGCTAACATTGCAGCATCTTGAACTTTTAGACAGCAGAAGGGATGTGTAATAGATATCGAAGTTGCTAAAGCGACCCAAAGACTATCTCCCGTAATACCGTTACCAAGTATACGTCCACCCAAACTAGCAGCAGCAAATGCAGGCGCCGCGAGTTCTGCGGGACTGAGTACTGCGTCAAAGTCAAACACCTGTTGTGCCATTCTCGCAAAGTCTGGGTCTGCGTAGCGAACTATTATTGGTACAGTTGGTTTAATACCTTTAGCATTTAGAGCTATTTCTAGATTAGTGGCATCATTACCGCTAGCTGCTAATAGTGCTGCTGCTGTTTCTAAATTGGCGCCAAGCAACATCGTTGGAAAAGTTGCATCACCGTTAATTACTGGTATTCCCCATCTGCGAGCATTATTAACAAAGCGGTTGTTTGCGTCGGGTTCAATAACAACTACTTCGTGTCCGCTTTCATGCAGAGTTTGAACAATTTTTATACCAGTACCGCTGAGTCCACATACTATATAGTGGTTACGTGGAGGTACGCGCGCTGCATCTAAGAATTCTCGAAACCTAGTACCCAAAACAAAGTCATTGAGAAGCGCGTATAGTAAACCAATTACACCGGCGCCTACAAGCATCATAATTACAGTAAATAATTTAATGCTAATAGAAGCGTGTTCAACAACTTTATCGTTACCACCGGCACCTGTTATCATCCCCACGGCAAAATACAACGCATCAATAATCGAAACATTTGTACTGGTATACGTATAGATAAACGTGGCAAACAGAACAATAGCTACAAGTGCTGCGGTCATCGCAATTAGCGGGCTAGCATGTTCTTGGAAGCGCTGTATGTTAGTGATGATTTTGAGAAATTTAGCAATTATTGACCTGCGGGTAGAGCGTACTTTTGGTTTAGTGCCAACAATAATTCTGTCCCCTTCGCGCAAACGTCGTCTTTCTAAAACTGCTGAGACTAAATCTTTGTCGCCATCTACAGGCAGATAATAAATTAGCATTCGCGAACGATTTTCCCACAAATCATCTATCTGGCGCCCGTGCCAAGGATGTTTGTTATCTATATATTCTTCGTGAATAGGCCAAGTTTGTTCAAACAGTTTGATATGTCCAAGCGTTTTACTACCTAATGCAGTAAAAGCAAATACAGGCGCCGCCAAACCTGCGACACTCATACTCATGTGGTTGGGCAAAGTTTGGTCAAGACGTTCACCCAAACTAGTATTAAAAAATCGATTAATAATACGAATATTAGGATTTAAAACGCGCGCTTGCATAGTCACCGACAAATTAATAGCATCATCGGGGCCAGCTATCACCAAAGTGTGTGCGCTTTCAATACCCGCTGCTTTCAACGTCGCAGCAGTATGTAAATTACCAATAATCACATCATGTCCCGTTTCACCAGGAATAGGGCGCTGATGAATACCCACCACCATTGCACCCTGCTGACGGAGTAAACGAAACACTTTATATCCAGTGCGTCCTAAGCCACAAACAATAATACGTGGTTTCATAATCAGCAGCAATAGTAAAGAGAAGCTGCCTCAAATATTGATTATTAATATTTTTACTTGTTTCTCAATCAGCTTACTGTAACTGCAAACACTTAATATAAAAGGGTCAATTTCTCTCGTGGAACGGGCATCCTTGCCCGTCACTTAAAACAGTAGCTTGATAGTTAATTTGAAACAGTAGCTTGATAGTTGATTTCAAGAGGGTGGGCAATCTTAAGCCCGCTCCACAAGAGCATCTGTAAAAATAGCATTCTTATTGCGGAATCAAGTTTCCGCATATTGTATATAATTATATACATATAAATATAAGCACATAAACAATATGCCAAATTTATTTATACATAATAACCCTAAGTATATTGTTACCAATGATAAAACTAATACAGAAACAATTATACTTTCTCAGGTAAATACTCAACCAACCCAACCCTCTAGCTCTGATATAGTTCCAATTTTCTCTCTAATTTTCCCAATATTTGTCATTGGTATATTCGCTACAGTTTTTGGTTTACTTGGTTTTGCAATTTATAAAGGCATATCCACCGCAGCATATAATCGTAAACAGCCAATAATTTCTAGAGAAGCAAAAGTAGTAAGTAAACGTCAGCATGTTTCGGGAGGAGGAGGTAACGGCAGTACATCAACTAGTTACTACATTACTTTTGAATTTACTGATAGCAGTCGCGAAGAATTAGGCTTGAGCGGTCGTGAATATGCTTTAATTGCAGAAGGTGATAAAGGAACCCTTTATTCTCAAGGTACATGGTTTAAGGAATTTAAACGTCAATTTTAAGTAAATTTTTATTAATGTCATTTGATGTAACTCATAAAAATTCTATAATTAATAACTTTAAATCTTAATCTTGTTCCCCCCTTATCAAGGGGGGCAGGGGATCAAATATCAGCGTCAGCAATACGAGTTGTAGGACGGGCGCCACTTAAATCTTGCACTACTTGAAAAACTGCAATTGCTGCAATAATTGCAATTACGGCAACAGGTGACAAACCTTTGCCAAAAAATAAAAGTGCAATTGCTGCGATGGTGCCACCAAGTCGATATTTGGCGCGCATTTTACAGTAGCGAATAATCCCAGTACGATGTAAAATTGCTAGTGCTAACCAGCATAAAGCAATGGAACCGCACATTAAGTAACGGATTTTATCTGGTAAAGGTTGGGTTTGTTCGCTTAATAATATTTCCTCAACACCCACACCCGCAGCTGCAATACCAATTACTAAGGGAAAATGTGTGTACAGCCATAGTAACATTTTCCGAATTCGCCCTTCAGACTTCGCAGCTACAATAGGAGTACCGCCAAGGTTATCGAAGTAAACCCACCACAAACTAAATGCGGTAGTCAAAGCTAAAACGGCGCCCATAGTGCTATAAATATCCCAACGTTGTTCGGAAACACCATCGATGACAGCTATAATTGCTTCACCTAAAACAATCATTGTAAATAGTCCAAACCGTTCGGGTAAATGCGACGCATGGGGAAGTAACCTTAATTGATATTGGCGTGCGGTAAAAGGTGTCACCAAGTCTACAATAATTCCCACACCCCAAAAAGCAAACCGCCAAGGCAAAGCAACAAAATCAGAAATTATCCAAATAGCAGCAGCTATCGCAAACCCAGCAGCATACCGCGTAGTTAAAGGACGCGCTTCTGGTATATAGCTGCCCGCGCGTACATATTCAATTACCAGTACAATTCTACTCAAAGCATAAGATATCGCAAATCCCGCCGAGTTTTCATTTAAACCGTGGTGTATATTTACAGCCATCGCTGCGGCTGTAAGCATTTGTAAACCAACGAGTAAACGGCGCCCAATATCATCGTTATCAAAGCGATTCGCGTACATCGTCGTCCCTATCCACGACCACCACACAGGTATAAACAGAAAAACAAATCCTAGAAAACCTGATATCGAAATATCTTCTTTAAGATTGTGAGCAAGCTGTGAGACTGCTACTACAAAAACTAAATCATAGAACAGTTCGAGCCAAGTTGCACGTCGTTCCGATTCTTCTTCGCCAGTACGCAAACGCGGTGGTTCTAGAATATTTGCCATTGTGCCAAATTGCTAGTAGTTTTTTATTTTTTAATATTTAGACACAAAAATGGTTAAAAACGCATCTTGCTAACTACTGAGTTCAGCTATGTAATTTTCCTAACATATTATCTTTAAGTAAACGTTCCAAGGTACTACTATATTAATAAGATTTATGTTGGGTTGCGCTGCCGCTCCACCCAACCTACGCTACTTTATGATGAGATAAGGGATAAGGTCTCTGATAACTAAAATATTGATGGTGCGTTACGCCACTTTATTTTTCGTTTGAAATGACGATTTTGCGTGGCGTAACGCACCCTACACGATTATCTGCCACAGGGTTACTGTTAAAATTACTGTGGCTAGGTGTTGCCAAATTAATACTTGTATGGGTTGGCGCCCTATTTTCTGTGTCAGTACAAAGGCTAAGAATGCTCCTAATATTAATGTAAAACCTTGTAAAAAGGCAATTACCGCAGGATGTGCGACTACAACGGGTAAAAATTCGCCGTTTAAACCGAACGTTGCAAATGCTACAGGTAATATGCGTCCACCTTCTCCTAAACCTAAACGTAGATAATGTGCTAAGTTACCTGCTAGAACTAATGGTAAGTATCCATAGGCAAGTTCAATAAATCTACGATTTTTAATTATTTTTTGAAGTTTAATTATGCCGTATGCAGCAAAGGGGATTAATACAGGCACTATTAAAGCTAGTAGTGAAAATCCTAGATGCTGCCAAAATTGACTGAAGTCAATTATTACACCAAGTTTTGCTTGTATTTCGGGTAAGCGGTGTAAATATACTCCTCCTAACATTAAAAATAGCAAAGCGACTTCATATGTATGGGGTATGTGAGAAGTCCATAGTTCTACACCTGGAGGACGCAAGTTAAATTCAACTGAACGGTGTGGACATGCTTTTAAACAGGTCATGCACAAAACGCAGTCACGGTTATCTTCGAGTTGGGCAGGATGGGAATATAGTGGGCAACCGTTCGTTTCCATTCCTTCACCTTTTTGCGGCCCACCTTTATAGCATTGGTAGGTGGTGCAAGTTGCTGAACAAATACCTTGTTGGGCGCGCAGTTCGGTCATGGAGAGTTTTGCGAATAACCCGTTCATTCCTCCAATCGGACAAAGATAGCGACACCAAAACCTTCTTTCAAAGATAGCTGAAAAAATCATGGCGCCAGCAGTAATAAGTAGCAGCAAGCACCCAGATAAATACGCGGTGTTTTCTAAATGCCAAAGTTCTTCCCACAAAAATATGAGAGTAAATAAACCATATAGAAACCAACCTCCCCATTTTTCGGCTTTTTCACGTGGCCATTTTTTAAGTTGTCTTGGGAACAATTTAAGTGAGAGTTTTTGCGTAATTTCACCATAAATCATGAACGGGCAAAACGCGCACCATATACGTCCAAGGAAAGGAAATAAAAATAAAAACCCCATCCACCACCACGACCAGAAAAAATTTAATACAAAGTTTTTATCGCGCGTTTGTGGTCCGAGAAATAATACCAGGACGATAAAAGCAAAAACAAAAGTCGTAAAACCATAGTTTATTCGGTCTGGATACCAGTCACTGCGAAGAAATTTTCGTAAATTCGGATATATATTTAATAGATTGACTCGAAAGCGTTTTTTCTTGGTGTCTGCTGACCAAAAGATTTCTTCGGTAAGTTCATTTTCATCTTGTGCTTGAACTATTGCCCGTTCAACTAAGTTTTCTAACTCTTTTAAGTTGCCAGGAAAGTCATATGACTGTAACCGACGTAGTGCTTCGGGTGTAACGCGCGCTTTGGGAATTCCTCGTGCGCTTGTGTACAAACTAATATAGTAATCAACCTGCGCTTTGATATCAGCTTTGCGTACCCGTAACGGTGGTACTTTTATTATTGTCCCTACTGCGCGCTCAACTTGCGGTAGTGATTTTTCTGAAACAATAATAATGCGGGCATTACTGACTCTAGATTCGATTTCTATATTTTCAGAGCGGTTGACAGGTTTATAAGTCCCATTCTTAATTAAATTATTTATACTTGGAAAAAGTTCTTTTGGTAATTCTTGAATATTATTTAGAACTAAAGTTCCATTGCCCAAATATTCTAATAGTCCTGGTTTACCACCATACCTGCCAAACAAATCGGCGCCGCTAGTTTGGAGAATACCACAATTAATTTTAATAATAGGCTCACGGCGATAATTTGAGCCGTAGTGAATTAAAGCGGCAATATTATCTTTTTCTAAACCAGGTTCACCAAAAACTAACACCGACTTACGGTTATTTGCTGCTTCGCGAATTTGAGAGCGTAGTTTTGTTGCGTATCTACTGGCGCCAACTATACCACGTTTAGCTTTAGTTACTAAGTATGGACGCAATTCTAACGAACGTTCCTGTTCGTAAGATAAAGCAGAAGCTAACTGCGCTAGCTCGTCTTTTAGTAGTATATTTCCAGCTTGGGCAATTTCTGGATGTTGATTAATTATTTCGCGGAATTTCTCCCCTGGAACTACCCATAAATCACATTCACTTAGAGTAGTAATTGTGTATTGAGTATCTTGTTGAAGTAAAAAGTCTTTGAGATTAATAACAGTACCAGGAAGTAAACCACAACAAGGCGCCGCATTATTAGAAGTACTGCTTGTTTCAATACGACCTTCTTTAATAATATACAGTGCCGTTGGCGCCGTTCCTTCTTTTACAAGTTGGGTTTGCTCAGGTACAACTTGTTCTTCGATGACTTCGGCAATAGCATCCAATACCGTAGGGGATAAAATACCTAAAGCTGTGCGTTCCTGTAACCATATCGCAGTATCAGGAGATATCATAATGCTTTCGCGCGCTGGTGTATCAGAAAAATTATATAACGAACCAATAGTACATAACCTTTTTGCTACAGCAATTGTCTAAATTCCTCACGACTAATTTGACAGTCACTCAGTATTTGGGACAATCAGCCAGTACCAATTGTTTCACCAGAATGCATCGGGACAACGGTTCTACGACCATCACTATGTATAAGAATATGATGACTACCTCGAATTCTTGCAACGTTAAAACCAGCTTTTCCTAACGCTGTAATTACTTCACGTCCATTTTAACTGGGTAATTTACTCATACTTGAACTAAAACTTTCTGGACACCTACAAATTCTAATATCTCACTTTGTTCCTGTTCAAATTCTAGACAAAGTTCAATAGCTTCTTTAATACGCTCCATAAGTTCGTTATCACGATTTTGCTTGGGTATGACATCCAGCAAGATTAGGGACTGAGGCGACAAAATAGCCATCACTGTCACGTTGTATGATTACGTTAAATTCTTTAGTCATTGAAAATTTTTTATTGTTTTAATATTACTACCATTATGAACTAGCCAGGTTTAATTGGGCATAAAATATTATAGATTACAAATTTGTGCCTCAGCAACGCTGTAAACTACAGGCGCCGCATTCTGTAATATTAATTTATGGTTAGGCGTTCTAACTAACTGTGTTGCTTCAGTAATTCGGTTGCCTATCTTCTTATCAGATTACGTTTTTTTGTACTACATTTCATCGATTATCTTTATAAATTGGTGTTTTTTGACTGATGTAAAAATTATTACTTTATGAGTGTATCTGACATACCCAACCTATGGGCGCCTTTAGTGCTATTAAGTTTGATTATCCTGGCTGCTGTATTTTTTAGCCGTAGTTAATGATAGCCCCCTACTCTCACACTCTTGTTGCCAACTAATTAACAATTTTCTCCTTATGAGGGGTACAATAAATGCCGATTGTCTTGAAAATTTGAATGTTTCATGATTTCCAGTAACGATTTTCGCCCTGGTGTCTCAATTGTACTAGACGGGTCTGTATGGCGGGTTGTGGAGTTCCTCCACGTTAAACCAGGTAAAGGCGCCGCTTTTGTACGGACTAAGCTCAAAAATGCTCAAAGTGGTAACACCGTAGAACGAACCTTCCGTGCTGGTGAAACCGTACCGCAGGCAAACCTTGAAAAAAGCACGATGCAGCACACCTATAAAGAAGGTGAGGAGTACGTGTTTATGGATATGGAAACCTACGAAGAGGGTAGATTAACTGCACAACAAATTGGCGATAAAGTCAAGTACCTTAAGGAAGGTATGGAAGCGAATGTTGTGCGTTGGAATGAGCAAGTGCTTGATGTTGAACTTCCTAACTCGGTAGTACTCGAAGTCATCGAAACCGACCCAGGTGTTAAAGGTGATACAGCTACTGGTGGTAGTAAACCAGCAAAGTTAGAAACAGGCGCCACGGTAATGGTTCCCTTGTTTATTGCACAAGGAGAGCGCATCCGCATTGATACACGCGAAGATAAGTACTTAGGTAGAGAATAAGGTAAATGCCTTAGTACAGATTCTATTTAAAAAAATAGGTCAACTCTAGTACGCTCCTGTTATGTGTCTAGCTGCGAATGTGCCCGGACGGTTCCCTACCGTCTGTGCAATTTCGCTCACTTTCAGGCGATACATATTTGGAATGGCGCCATTTCAAAATGCGATTTCTACATTCAAACAGAATATTTTAGATGAGGTAATAAAAACTGTGGCATTGGACTTTGGTGAAATCCGCCTATTATTAACAACAATTGCACAAACAGATATTGCCGAAGTAACGCTTAAAAGCGACGACTTTGAGATAACAGTACGTAAAGCTGTTAGCACTCCTCATCAAATGTTGTCGATAGGTCAAGCAGGGTTAGGCAGCACAGGATTAATTTCACACCCCGCCACACCCCAGGTAATAGTGTCACCTCCTGTGGTAGAATCTGTTGCTAATCGCGTGGATGGTGCAACCGCACCCCCAACAAATCCACTCCCGTCCAACGATTCCAAACTCGTTGAAGTAACGTCCCCAATGGTAGGCACATTTTATCGCGCGTCTGCACCTGGGGAAGCTCCTTTCATCGAAGTCGGTGGTCGAGTACGTAAAGGTGATACAGTTTGTATCATCGAAGCCATGAAGCTAATGAATGAAATCGAAGCCGAAATATCTGGCTCTGTGATGGAAATTCTGGTGCAAAATGGCGAACCTGTAGAATATGGTCAACCTCTGGTGCGAATAAATCCCGATTAGGTATTAATCTATATAACGGAGATGTAATTTTCACTAATTCAGTGTAGTCTTGCGGGTCAAACCTGATGAAACAAATGTTGCCTGTACCGCCAGAAGTTGTGCAACAAGTCGCGGAATATTTCAGCTTGCTGAGTGAACCAATGCGGCTAAGGTTGTTGCATCTATTGCGGGATGAAGAAAAATGCGTACAAGAATTGGTGGAGGCAACACAGACGTCTCAGGCGAATGTCTCAAAACACCTGAAGGTGATGTGGCAAGCCGGAATTCTTAGCCGTCGTAGTGAAGGCACCTGTGCCTACTACCGGGTAGAGGATGAAATGATTTTTGAACTTTGCAACCGAGTCTGTGACCGTCTCGCGACCAGACTCGAACAGCAAGCCAAAAACTTTCGCGTCTTAAATACAAAGTGAAAAATTATGGGTGTAGGTATATGGAGAGACGCGACATGTCACGTCTCTACATAGTTACAACTGGTAATTTTTAGCAAAACTGTCACGAGTCAAGGGCTGGTCTAATTCTAAACCTTCCCCACCTAGAACATCCAATTGCTTGCCGTTTACATCAATGTAGACTTTAGCATTGGGGTTCAGGCTAGTGGCAGTATACAAAACTTGTCCCACACGTCCTGTCATCGACGCGCTTCCACCACCACTGGTAAATTCCTCAGATAAATTTACCCGAACAGCATCGTTCTCTATTTTGACTTCTAATACTTTTGTTCCTAATGGAATGGTGCTACTGGTGTCTCCATCGTTTTTTGCAGTCAATAAACCATTGAATGCAGCTTGTAGAAATTCCGACGGTTTATCTTTAGATGCTGATACCTTTACAGGTATTGGTACTAATTCTAAATTTTTACCAGTATCTCTAAGCAAGTAGATTTCGGCAGTTTGCTCTCTTGTCGCTGGCGGTTTAGTATCATTCTGGCTAACTCCGTTTTTAGGAGGATTGACAGGCTGAGTATTATTTGTGGCTTGCCATGTTATCCAAGCTACGCCAGAACTGACAGCTACAACCGCAGCGGAGACTGCCGCAATTACACCAGAAGAGATACGTTTATTTCTTGGCTCTTCTCTCATTTCTTACCTTCCTTGTCGCTTTGAACCATGAGTACAATGACTATTTACCGCACGAAGACGAAACTTATAACCTGACATTCAACCATTTTGAAGAAGGTTCAATTCTTACAAAAGCACCTATTTCTAACTCACTAGCGTTCATATTAAATTTCAGAATTCGCATTATAAAACCGTCAGCTTCCAAGTTACGTAAGTTTAAGCGTTGGTTAAGGTTATTTACTATAACATTTAAAAATCGAGCTGGGACTTGTTCTGAGTTCATCAGCGCAACTGGATTAATTAGCTGGATTTTTCCTGCTGCTACCGTAATTCCTGTTTCTACCGTTACCAGTAGTGGTTGATTATTACCCTCCTCCAGTATTTCTACTTGTAACTTGACACGCTGATTGGCTAAAAATTTTACTCTAGGATTAACAATACGGTATATAGGGTTCGATACCGTATTGACTGAACCCATAGAAGCTATGTTCAGTTTACTAATGCGCGATAAGAATGTTTCTGACTGTAAAAGCTTATTGACATCGGCTTCGGTAAGAACCACCCTAAAACCAGCTTGCAAAGGCTCCTTAAGAAAAGGTCGTTTCCCTCTGCTTTGAAGATTAAATTTAATTGCGTCGGTTTCTAACTCCAACGCTGCGATGCGAAAATCCTGGCGCCTTAATTGTAGCGAACGTCCAGCAATTCTGACGCGATTAACTTTCCCTTGTAGCAATTGATGCGTTGGCGCATTGTCCACACGCACTTGTAATTGTCCAGAAGTTAACTGCGAACGAATTGCCTTTTCTGCGGTGCGGTCAACAACAAGTCCAACAGGAGTTATTAAACCCAGTAACCCAGACAAAAGTATAGTCAACAATTCCATATTCAGTTAATACGTGCTTTTTATTACATATAGCCTCCAGTAGAGTAGCACTAATAATTAAAATATCAAGTTGAGGCGAGGGGATATATACTACTTCATTATGTTTAAGCTTGATTCCGAACAAAGCAGTAAACCCACAAAAATTATCTCTCTTGTGGAGCGGGCATCCCGAACCGCGCATCCCACAAGAGTTTATCCCACAAGAAGCTATCTTACAGAGGTTTTTGTATTTATTTGAAGATTTTGGCGCCTATACGTTTAAATTGCTCACACGTCCAAGCTTTTCAACATTCGCACAACAGGCAAAAATAGCCCATTCTTTAATCCAATATCATAGCGCTCTACAGCAATATACCCATATGATGTATATAAAGGCTCGCCTGTCAACGTAGCGACCAACTCAGCACGGGTATAACCATTTACAATAATAGCTTCTTCGCAAGCTTTTAAAATAGCTGTACCAATACCTTTGCGAACATAGTTAGGGTCTACGAAAAATGCACGAACCCTCGCTGCGTCAAGTTTTGGGTCAAGTAAAGAAAATTCATCTATAGTATGGAGTTGGTCACTACCATATAACAATTTGCGATAACTCCATCCACCGCATCCAATTATAGCAGTATTGTTTTCTACTACAAAATAAGTACCATCTTTAATAAGCTGGCTATCAACACCAAAAACAGAACCCAAGGCACCTTCTCGAAGCTCATGAGAATAATAATCTTTTTGTAATTGGCGAACAGAGCGAGGAATAAGTTCTTGTAAAGCACTTATATCGTCCATTTTGGCTAAACGTAATTTTGGCAGCATCCGCTATCCTATGGGTAAATATATTGTTACTACTCCATGACTAGGTTAAACTTAAATTTTTACCGCAGTAATGCGCCATTCAAAACGCTACTTTTGTTATATCGCCATGATTGGCACAAGCTTTTACTATCACTACTGTTTTATGTAATCAAGCACAGTCCAGAGTGGATACGTCCCGTAGTTTTTGCCAATATTGTTGATATTATTTCTCGACCTCAACAACATGAGTTAACTGAGCTTTGGCTTAACGGCGCCGTTTTAGCTGTATCTATTGTTCAAAATATACCAACTCATTACTGGCATATTATGGCAATGAGCGCAGCAACTCGCCAAATGGAAGTTAATTTACGGTATAGTTTGACGCAGCACTTACAGCAACTCAGCATTGGATTTTATAAGCAACGCAGTACTGGTGTATTGCAGTCTAAGCTTTTGCGAGATGTAGAAGAAATTCAAATACTTACTACCTATATTTTTCAGCTTGTACCTGCGGCATTATTAACGATTTTAGTTTCTGTGGTAGTTACTGCGATGCGGGCGCCGTGGTTTTTGTTATTCTTTGTGATTACAATTCCAATTGCAGTAATTTTAGTACAGGTATTGAAGGCGCCGATAACTGAGCGTAACCATAATTTTCGGCGAAAAATCGAAGTAATGTCCGCGCACTTAATAGAGATGATAAAGCTAGTACCTGTGACGCGCGCGCATGGAGTAGAAGCAACTGAGATGGAACGTACAAGTTCGCATTTAATCTCAGTCAAAAAAGCTGCAATGCGGTTAGATGGAATTAATGCAATTACGGGCGCCTCAAGTTGGGTAATATTGCGGTTGTTTCATGCAGTGTGTCTTGTAACGTCAGGTTATTTAGCTTATACAGGTTACGGAGGAATTACCGCAGGTGATGTAGTGTTACTTGCAGGGTACTTTGATACACTTACTGGCTCTGTAGTCCAAATACTCACAGTGCTACCGCAAATGGGTACGGGGTTTGAGTCAATTCGGTCGATAGGTGAAATATTAGAATGTCCAGATATAGAACTTAATCAAGGTAAGCGTATAGTTGACCAAGTACGGGGAGAGTTTTTATTCGATGCAGTTAGTTTTGCTTATCCCCATTGTTACCATAAAGCGATTGATAATCTTTCTCTTCAAGTAAATACTAATGAGACAATTGCTATTATCGGTTCGAGCGGCGCCGGAAAGTCTACCTTGCTAAATCTGATAATTGGTTTTTTACGACCAACCGCAGGAAGAATTTATTTAGATGGGCAGGACATGAGCGACTTAGACTTACGAACTTATCGTCAGTTTATCTCAATAGTCCCCCAAGAAACGATACTTTTTGAAGGCACAGTGCGCGAGAATATTCTTTACGGGTTACAAGGAGTTAGTGACAAGCAACTAGAACAAACCCTTATTGATGCCAACGCATTAGAATTTATTATTAATTTACCGCAACAACTAGATACCCTTATTGGTGAAAATGGCGTTAAACTTTCGGGAGGTCAACGTCAAAGACTAGCCATCGCACGCGCATTAATTCGTAATCCCAAAGTATTAATATTAGACGAAGCTACAGCATCAGTAGACACCGCAACCGAAGCATTAATTCAACAAGCACTCGAACGCTTAATGAAAAACCGTACAACCTTTGTAGTAGCTCACCGACTTTCGACTATTCGTAAAGCCAACCGAATTGTAGTATTAGAGAAAGGAAAAATCGTAGAAATCGGTAATCATCATCAACTTTTACAAGATCCTAATGGTATGTACGCAAAGTTTAGAGCATTACAAGCATAAAATAAATTATTCCGTAGGATAGGCGTCTCGCCTGTCTTATATTCATTCGTAACAGGCTGTCCTACCTATCCTACTGGAAGATTGATTTTTATTGAAAATCCTAAGAATTATAGCGTTTCCTAATTGCATAACGTACATCAAAAGCCCCCTCCTCGCAAGCCTATGGTGTACACACAATTCTCTAAAAGTAACCTTTTTTCTCTTTCTTTGCGTTCTTTGTGAATCAGTTGCCACGTCTCGGTTTGCGTGCGTGGCAAACTGATGAACCCGAAGGGCACCCTTAGCGGTTTGTTAAAAAAATAACCGCAAAGAACGCGAAGGACGCTGCATAGGGGAATGTAAGGGTTGATTAAAAGATGTGTATACACCGTAGCCTCGCAAGTAAGGAGGGGATTGGGGGTGGGGTTCTCGTACCTCACTTGATAGGGAGGTGCCATAATTGCATAGCCACAGTTAGTTTGCCTGGATTATCTAAGATAGATTTTTAACCTTTCTCAATACAAAACGTGAGAGATTTGAATGTATATTTTTTTAAACTGCTGATAAATTATTCAAAAGGTCGTATATTATCAAATGAGTATACTGAATATATAAATTGTAACATGAGTAGTTTATTTTTAACTCCTAGTGATTTTGAAAGAATTTTTACTTCGCACTTAAAGATTGAAACTTACTCAAAATCTATAGACTCTCTATTCACCTTACCTGACATCTTGCACCTTCTCAACAAGGGTAAGGTGGGCAGTGCCCACCCTACGCAAAAATAAAGGTTACAAGCTCTTTTATTCTCAATAAGCGCAAGGTGCAAGATGTAAGTTACGAAGCTTACATAAAATAGACTATAAACCCTATTACCAGAGAAATTATGTATGGGACGATCATAAAGCAACATATTTTATAGAAAGTATTTTATTGGGAACAGAAATTCCACCACTTATATTTTTTAATAATGGTACTAAAATAGAAGTTATTGATGGAAGGCAGAGATTTGAAACTATAAAACGCTTTAAGGAAAATGATTTTTCTCTTACAAGAAATGGATTAGCTGCTCTTAAGCAACTAGCAAAGTCGACTTATCATTCTTTACAGAATAATCAGGAAACAACAGGTATTATAGATTTATTTTTAGATGCTAAAATTAGAATTATTGAATTTGAAATCGTCAACGAACCAAAATTAGATTCATCTTTGGAAGATAAGGTAAAGAAAGAAATATTTGGTCGATATAATTCTGGTATAACACCCTTGAAAAAGCCAGAGATAGATAATGCTGTTTATGATGCTGGCCCACTGTTTCAAAACTTTAAAAAAATCATAAAAAATAATACAGATTTCTCTAAGACTATCATCGACATATTTTTATCTCCAAGAGAAAGTAGTAAAGATTCAGATGCCGGCAAGATTCTACAATTTATAAGAAGATATTTAGTTTTACATCAATTTCCTATTAAATATTATGCATGGGGAAATAATCGGACAGAAACTCTAGATAAGCTATATGAATTTTTTGTTACTCAGACTGAGGATGTAGATCAATTAACTGATAATTTTCTTAAAAAAATATCTATTATTCGTAAAATAAAAGATACTTTTATAGAGCTTCAGTTACAACATAATCGTTTAGTTTTTGAATGTTTACTATGGGGCTTACAAGTTTTAGAATCAGAAGGATGCAGTATTTCTAATTTAAATGAGACTGACTTAATTCATCGTTTGTGCAATAAGATATCGAGTAATATTGGAAAATATACAGAAATAGAGTCAAATTATTATAGTCAAGTTTATGAGCGATTCTTTTTTACTGCAAGCTTGCTAGAAGAGGAATTTGATATTATTCTTCGTGCTTATATTGATGGGGATAAGAAAGTAAGAGATGATTTGAAGAAGCTAAGAATGAGCGAGAGTAATGATACTGTTACGAAATTAGGCGAGCTTGCGTCTTTGAGAGTGACAAAACCAGAACCATCTCGTAATTCAATTGATGATATTGCTAGAGTCATGGGACGTAATATGTTTCTTGTGCGGCCTTCTTATCAAAGGTCGGAAGTTATAAGTGTATCTAAGGCATCTTCGATTATTGAAAGTATACTATTAGATATTAGCTTACCTCCAATATTTATTTATAAACGGAATGATGGAATTTCAGAAGTTATAGATGGTCAACAAAGATTATTGACAATATTAGGCTTTATAGGTGAAAAATATGTGGACGAGAACAATAGCCAATGTACAACTAAAAACTCTGGTTTTTCACTAAAAGGATTACAGATATTAGAAAAATTAAACAATAAAAGCTATAAAGATTTGAAAGATTTCAATTCTTCCTTACAAGATAAAATTTTAGATTTTGAGCTATTTGTAGTCGAAATCAGAGAAGACTTAAACCCACAATTTAATCCAGTTGATTTATTTGTTAGATTAAATAACAAGCCATATCCAATTCGTGAGAATTCATTTGAAATGTGGAATTCATGCGTGGATAGAGAAGTTATTGCAACTATTAGGGATAATGTAAAAAAACACAGAGAGTGGTTTTATACGAAGATATTTAAAGGACGTAACGATAGAGATAGGATGGAAAATGAAGAGCTTTATATGTCTCTTGTATATCTGGAATTTCAAAGAATGAAAAGTAACAACTCTGAAAAATATTTGTATATTTATAGTAAAAATGATGGTATTAGCGTAAGGATTGGGTCATCCCAAGATATTACCAAATTATTGCAAAATGTATCGGAAGACGAAGAAGTAAAAGCTAATTTTATAAAAGGAATTAAGGCTGTAGAGTATTTTATAAAAAAAATTAAAACGGTTTTACTAGATAGAGATGTTAGCCAGGATAAAAGTATATTAGAAAAGTTTTTCACAGATGAGTTAAATTCACTTTTCAAAGCTCAAAGACAGATTCGTTCTTTTAGACGTACAAAACAAGACTTTTATATTCTTTGGTATCTCTTAGCTCCACTTAATATAAAGATGGTTCAGTATCATAGATTAGAGATAAAACAAGACCTACAAAACTTTTTCCATATTTTGAGAAATAACTCTGAAATTTATAGAGAAACTTTTCTGAAAAAAGTGCAAGAATTTCATGCAAAATATTCTACAGATAAGAGAGAAATTAAACTTTCTGAAGCAGATAAAATTGAAATGCTTAGGGAGCAAGGTAATCGCTGTGCTATTTCAGGAACACTTATTTTCATAGGTGATGATATTGAAGTAGACCATAATAAACCTATCAGTATAGGAGGTGAAGATTCTCTAGGTAATCTTCAAATTGCTCACAAAGATAGTAATAGGGGCAAGGGAGCAAAATTTTCTGAGAACAATTCTTAAAGTATTTTGCGTAAACACGAATATACTCTTATAAAAAATGATTAAATTTTTATTAAGCAAAGTTATTAATTATTAATCATTTATTAATTAACTATAGCAGTCCTAAATCATTTGTGAAAAATAAGATTTCCGACTTCTCAAAGAGGTCGGGAATCTTGTATGCGCGATTTTCACAACTCAGATAGGATTGCCATAGCATAAGACAATGATAGGGAAACCAAGGGTCAAATAATCGCCCTTGACTTCGATGTTCGCTCTTATCCCGTAACGGAACTTGTGCGCGTTTGTGTAATTAACTTAATAATGTCTTGCGGAGATTTTGCTTGAACTACTGCCAGTAGGTTTATAGCAATTCCTAATCTAGTGAGGTACAATAATAACAATGTGTCAAGCAATTACGAATATCTTTTAGGGAAACTTTATTAAACGCTATTTCAATAGCTTGTGCCAAATAAATCGGTAATCATCATCAACTTATACAAAAGTCTAATGGTATGTACGCCCAATTTAGAGCATTACAAGCGTAAAGTACCATATCAGAAAACATACACTTTGATTGAGTTGCTTTATAATACTCAAGTCGCGGGTGCTTTAACGTAATTATCAAAATCTAACATTTTTTACTCATCCTTGCGCGACTAATATATTGCCCGTGAGTACTCACCATGTAAGGAACAACATAAGTCAGACCAGCAGAAATCCAGCGTCCTGAATTCATTTGACCGTTTAGTAATGCCCAACCATGATTAATTACAAACAAAAGCGTACCAATAATTGCAGCTACTTTAAACGCTGTCGGCGCAAATTTACGGTCAAATAAACTATAAAAGTATTGAATTACAGCTTTCATCTCGCGTCCTGCTTTTGTGGGTAGGCGCCTATTATTTTACCTGTACTTGTACTGTTTACGCGCACTCTAAGCAAAGTTTCTTGACTTTTTGACTTTATACTCTCATAATGAGAGCATAAGATAAAAAATATAGTTTAATAGTTCAATGCACGTCATCAGTCGTAAAAAGCTGAGAGAATTCTGGGAGAAACATGCGGATTCCTATGATGCACTCGATAATTGGTACAAGGCAGCAAGTAGAGCTAAGTGGTCTAGTCTGGCAGAAGTACAAGAAATTTACTCAACAGCGGAGGCAGTAGGTAATTTTACAGTTTTTAATATTAAAGGTAACAAGTACCGCTTAGTAGTAGATATCGTTTATGCCGAAGCCACAATTTTTATTAAATATGTTTTAACTCATGCCGAATATGATAGAGACAAGTGGAAAAATGACCTTTACTATTAATCCTGAAATTTATGCCAATTTACTGGCTGAATATCAACCCAAGGTAATTAAAAGTGACGAAGAAAATGAGCGAGCTATTGCACTAGCTGAAGAACTAGCACATCGTCAAAACAAAACAGCAGAGGAATCTGCTTTGTTTGAGCTTTTGATTGCTTTAATCGAAAAATATGAGGATGAACAATACCCAATGGGTGAATCAAGTCCTCACTCTATGCTCCTGCATTTAATGGAAGCTCGTGGTTTAAAACAGGCTGATTTAGTTGGAATTCTCGGTTCGAGTGGCGTGACTTCTGAAGTTGTGAATGGAAAGCGAGAGATTAGCAAAGCTCAAGCTAAAGCTTTGGGCGAGTTTTTTCAGGTTGATTCAGGGTTATTTATTTGATTGAAGAGTTACAAAGGAATTCCCAAGCTGCTAGAAACATCCGCGATTTGTCCTAAAATCTGGGCTTGACCATTACCAGAAGCGGTAATAACACTAAAAGCTAAATTTGCAAGAAATAATCCGACGGCAAATACCGCTCTTTATCGTTCTCATGCCTGGATGTTAGTTAATACTAGGCGCCGTGCCATTATGCTTTTAAATGCCTATGATTTTGATATTATTTCTCTTGATTATAATTTATGTGGCGAATTAACTGGCGCCTCCCTTGCATCAGGAAATAAAATCATCTCGAAACACAGCTACTAAGATTATTGCTCATTCACTAAATCCTTGCATGTGTAAAGAAAATATTAAATATTCTGCCTGATGCTGTAATCTATCGAGTCTCAAAAATGGTTCGCGTCTAAGCATTTTAAGCACCTGAGAGCGAAAATAGATGAACTGGGTGTTGATTATGATTGGTTAATATAATAATATCCTAAAATTTTTTATATTATCTATATCTAGCTATGGTTACTATTACAAAGCCAAAAACACAGCTGAATCTTCCACCTGGGCCAAAAGGACACCCTGTATTTGGTGTTTTGCCAGATTATAGAGACGGCGCCTTAGAGTTTACAACCCGATGTGCTAAAGAATACGGTGATATCGTGCTGTGGCAGGGGCCGTTATTCCGTGCGTTTCAACTTAACCACCCTGATTATATAGAGGAAGTACTAGTAAGTAGAAGTAACTTATTTGGCAAACATCAAAGTTTAAACATATTCAAACGACTTCTTGGAAATGGGTTAGTCAGTAGCGATGGCGAATTTTGGCAACGTCAACGAAGAATGATACAACCAGCATTTCATCAAGAACGGATTGTTGGTTACGGCAAGGTGATGGTTGATTATGCTTTTGCTATGCTTAATAGTTGGGAAGATGGTCAAGAGCGTGATATTCATGATGAGATGATGGGGTTAACGCTAGAAATTGTTGCTAAGACCCTATTTGAAGCTGATGTTAAGCAGCAAGTAGAAATTGTAGGCAAAGCATTGGAAACCAGCATTGAATATTATGAAGTACGCAATACAAATTTATTAGTGTATTTACTTCCTGATTGGTTCCCTACTCGCAAAAACTTAGCATATATACGCGCGATGCAGCAGATGGATGAAATGCTTTACTCCATTATCAATCAACGTCGCGTTAGTAATCAAGATAAGGGCGATTTGCTATCAATGTTACTGCATATCCAAGACGAAGACGGCGCCCGCATGACAGACAAACAATTGCGTGACGAAGTGATGACGCTAATGTTTGCGGGACATGAGACTACAGCTTTAACTTTATCGTGGGGATTATATCTACTATCGCAACATCCTGAAGTTGAAGCAAAGTTACTTGAAGAAATTAACGCAGTATTGGGAGAAAAGGCGCCTACTTTTGCTGATTTACCTGCTTTACGTTACACCGAACAAGTCATAATGGAAGTAATGCGATTATATCCTGCTGCATGGGCAATAGGTCGTCAAGCATTACAAGATTGTGAAATAGGTGGATATAACTTGCGTGCAGGAGATGCAGTAATTGTCAGTCAATGGGTAATGCAACGTGACGCACGTTATTTTGAAGACCCCGAAGCATTCAAACCCGAACGCTGGGAAGGAGACTTTGCGAAAAAACTACCAAAATTTGCATATTTTCCCTTTGGTGGAGGTTCAAGAATTTGTATTGGTAAATCGTTTGCAATGATGGAAGCTGTATTGCTATTAGCTACCATTACCCAAAAGTATCACCTTGAATTGGCGCCGGGACAAGAAATTACACCTTGGCCTGCTTTTACGCTCCGTCCCAAACATGGAATTAAGATGACGCTTTGTAAAAGGTAAATTTATCTATTTGTTTCATACCCGCATGGGGTTAAAAACCCCCATGCTAATAACCTAACTCCTTTGAAAGAGGACTTAATAAACAAACATAGACTACAAATTATTCGTTTCCAAACTGACTTTCAAAATCTCTTGATTGATGCAAAATTCGTAATATCTCAATGCCATCTTCAACTTTGACGTAAAAAACAATATATGGTTTAACTGGAAAGCTTCTAAGTCCCTGAAGTAAAGCATCTTGCTTCTTGCCCATGTCAGAAAATTGCGCTAACATGGGCAAGCGGTCAAGAATTTGAGCGATTTGTTTGTCAGAAGCAAGTGGATTTTGCCCAGTAATATAAACCCAAATATCTTCAAGGTCTTGTTCGGCAAGTTCGGAAAGTCTATAGGTATTCATTTAATCTTTCTGGGAATTCAACCTACGTTCTCCTCGCTCTTTAATTTTTTGTAGCAAATCAGGCAGAGTTTCATCACTATACTCAGTGTACTGTCCATTGCGTAATTGTTCTGCACCAAGGTGAATGTCACGCTGCAAAGCTTCTAGCTTAAGTTTCCGTACTTCTGCTTCTGCTTGCTCCAGTCGCTTTTGAGTTTCTTGAAAGCTAATTGCATCCTGGATAACAATTTCTGCTTTCCCATTAACGGTAAGCACAAGAGGAGATTTTGTTGCCTTGGTGCGCTCTATAAATTGCTTGACATTACGCTTAAAATCTGTTAGAGGATGAATATTTTCTAAATTAATCATACAAAAGTATTAAATTTAGTACTAAATTAAGGCATAATTCAATATTAAAACATATTTATCCTTAGAAATGGAGAAATTTGACGAATCTACCACCAGGCAGTCGAAACTGGCTACTGCAGCAACAACAGGGAAAAGTCCTACACCTGAGACTATTCGTGAAGGTAGCGTCCGAATATCGAAAAAAAGGTTTAAGAGATGGATATAGTCAAACTCAGAAACAATGGAGTCAAAAGTATTTTCCAGCAGGACTTACGCATGAAAACCTAGAAACCTGGAATATACGTTGATAGCATGTAATAGAAATAACGATTTGTCTGTGACAATGAATGCGTAGAAACCAGGTTTATGCAGCGTAATATCATGTCCGGGTACATAACCATAATAAAATCCTCGTAGAGACGCGATTAATCGCGTCTCTACATTATTGGAATTATGGGCAAGCAACCGGACATGATATAAGTCCTATCCAGATATAGTTGAACTTCAATCACGTTACTTTGATGTAGTAAAAACTATAGAATAATAGCTTTGTAAAAAACTATAATTGTCACAAAAAGTTTAGAGGTATAAAATAATGAAACCGTCTTTGTCAAGTGATTTTACTGTCTCTGTTAGACATCAATCATGGGAGGAACCACCAGAAGTTGCTGAATTTTATCAGGGAATATACTCTGTGACATTAAACTTTTTAGTAAATGTAATGTTTGTGCCTGAATTTGAAATAAATGTGAACAATTCTCTCATTTTTCCAGAAAATATAGACAACGTTAGTTCAGAGGCTGAAGCCAGACTTTTCACACTGTGTTTTTCTGATTATACAATTACACCTAATTCGCTCAAAAAGGGACAACAAGAAATAATTACTCTTGCCTCGGCTGCTGAAAATTCAAAAGATACTAATTTAATATCTGATGTTAGAGTTATTTTTTATGTTAGCCCTGAAGAATTTGCTCTTTTTAGTAAAGAATTAAGTCCTTTAGCAGAACAGACTTCAGGAGTACACGATTATGTAAAAATATCCGAAATTGAAAATTTAAAATTTGCTAAATATATTTTATCTTCTGTCATAAGTTCATCATGCTTTCAGGAGAAAGATAAGAAAATTTTAGCTAGAGATACAAAAGTATCAATAGCACGTTAACCGCGAAGCTGTTATAACTTGAGCGATATGACAAAATATACATCTGCTGACATTTTAAAATGTTTAGATGCTCAAAATATAGATTGCGGTTTTCCTGCTTTTAGTAATTTTAAAATAAATATAGTAACTGCGAGATTAAGGGGTTTTCGTAGTCAAACTACCTGGGTAATTTTGTTTGAGCAGCTTGTGAACTGCTATGCAGCAGAGGGAATTCAACCAATACTTATAATAGATGCTATAGGTAACTGTTTTTCAAATAAACAAAACTGGATTCAAGAAAGTTTCTTTCCAGTAGAAATTCAAAATCAAACTGAATGGGAGTTAAAAAATGAGGAAATAATCAATCAAAATTTACTATTTTTAACCATCCGTGGCAAACTTGTTACAGTTGAATACAACTCAATTAAGAAGCATAGTAATTGGAATTTAGGGTTTAATCTTTTAATTTACTTACTACCGACTTATCGTGATAAAATGCTCGCTACAGACAACGAAATTCAAGCTATACTGCCAAGTGCGCTAGAACAAATAATATTGCTTGATAACTGGTATCATCCTGATATTTTACAATGGAACCAAAAAGCCAACAGGCATTTCAGACCCAGTGATGCCATGTCAATGCAGATGATAGCTCAAGTTTTGGCAACTGGTAATATTGATTTATATCAACCCTGTGAAACACCCAATATTGACTGGCAAATTTGGAAAAAAGACTGATTTTAAGACAAAGTATACTCTTTAATAAATTGGATAAATCCGAAATATTTATTTATTTTGCCAATGCTTCATTTCTTCTTCGATGAAGTAAGTAACCAAGTCTGTATACATTTTCTCAATTACATTAGGATTCAAACCTTCTTCTTGTGCCCAAACACGACGCTGTTGTAACATAGCTTGAAAACGTTCAGGCGCCTTAACACTGGTTTCGCTTGTCTTAAATTTGGATGCAGCTTTAACATAAGCGAAACGCTGACCTAGCAGTTTAATAACTTGACGGTCGATAGTATCTATTTCTGCTCTAATATCTGTCATATTTTGGCATTCGCCGGGTGTTTTCATATTTTTCTCAAGTTTTGCTCTTTTATTGGTGTTTTATAAACATATCAGAGGTACTGGTTACTTCATTCTTCGAGAGCAAAAGTACTAAAAATTTTAGTTATTCTTGAATTTGTCACAGAATTTGAGTCTTTCTCGTCTGTCTAGTAGTGAAATTAATATACTGGCATGGGAAAAGTCTATGAAAGCAGTAAGATTGTTAGAAGTAAGAACGAGCGTTCGTCAACAAGATTCTATTTCCAGTCAACTCTCTAGCTTATTTGTAGATGCATGGTGTTTGCATCATCCTGATGTACAGCACATTGTTCGTGATGTTGGAGTCAACCCTCCTGCGATGCCAGATGATTTTTGGGTAAAGGCGAATTACACGCTTCCAGAAAATAGAACCCAGGAGATGATAGACTATCTTGCCCCATCTGATGCTTTAATTGATGAATTTCTCGGCGCCGACTATATAGTTCTAGCGGTTCCCATGTATAACCTGAGCGTGCCAGCTAATTTTAAAGCGTATATTGACAATATTGTTCGCATTGGATGTACCTTTGCTTTTAACAGAGAAGCATTTACACTCTCTGGACTTGCTACAGGAAAGAAATCTTTGCTTATTACCCCTAGTGCAGCAACTCCAACCCCTGAAACAGATTTTTGCGAACCTTTATGTTACATATGTTTTTCCCTATTATCCCATATAAAAGGTTGAAATTGTTTATCTAAAGTTGTTTTCGCAATATGATTTGTGTAATTATGAATAACTTTAATTGCAACTCCCAAAATCACTTCTAAAACCTGCTGCTTTGTATAACCAGAATTAATAAATTCTTCAACCTCTTTATCTTCTAACCAACCTCGTGCTTCAATCAGGCGCCGAGTAAATTTCTGCAATGCTTGTAATTTCGGATTTTTTAGGATTTTACCATCACGAAGTAAATCAATATCGCTCGGTAACATACAACTAGCTGCTAGTGCAGAATGTGCAGCCATACAATAGTGGCATTCATGTACGTAATTAGCTGTTAAATATATAACTTGCCGCTCAGTAGGTGTAAAGCTAGTTGTCTCGAATAAATCCCATAATACCATTCCACCTTTCAATACTGCGGGCGCCGAAGCCAAAATTCCTTCAAGATTGGGAATTAAACCAAAAGTAGCTTGAGCATGAGCAAGCATTTCTTTTGATGCTTCTGGTGCCGTTTCAATCGTGTGGACTGTAAATTCCATGTGTTTTTCCTCGCTTTTCAATTTGAGGGAGACAAACTTGTCTACATGCAGTAAATGCTAGTATATACAGATGGAGACAAACTTGTCTACCTGAATTTAAAAATATGACTACTGATAACAGTGCTGCTCGACTAAAAATTTTAGAAACCGCGTCTGAACTCTTTTATCAAAAAGGGATTCAGCATGTTGGTATCAATGAAGTTATCGCAGAGTCTGGAGTTGCCAAACGAACGCTATATCGTTGGTTTCCCTCTAAAGACAAGTTAATTGAATCTGTAATGGAACACCGCGCGCTTTCTTGGATTGAATGGTTTGAAAACGCAGTAAGTGAACGTGGCAATACACCGAAAGAGCGACTCTTAGCAACGTTTGATGTGCTGCGAGAGTGGTATGCATCACCTGGATTTCGTGGTTGTCCGTTTATTAATGCAGTATTAGAAATTGCAGACGCTTCGCATAAGGCACATCATGTTTCAGTAAATCTACGAGAATCGATTCGCCAAATTATTATGCGTTTGGCAGCAGAAACAGGAATTCAAAATCCTGATGCTTTTTCTAGACAGTATTTACTTTTAATTGGTGGCGCCAGTTTAATGGCAACAATTGAGCAATCACCCGATGGTGCAACATTTGCTCAAAGCGCGCTTTCAGTATTAATTGATGCAAGTACAACGTCCAACTGCTGATTTTATCAAATTAGCTATATTTTCCGGGCTATATTAAAACCCGATAAGAACGAAAGCTGAATACTGGTGCCGTCTTCTTCTATTTTCTCACGTAAAGCAGCAAACAAAGCTTCTTTTGCTTGTGCTTCCAAACTCAAGTACGGTGAGTAAGAATTTAATAGTGCAAAATAATCATCAATACTATAAGTTAGTTCACAAGGAATATATTCAGTGACTAAATCTTGAAATTGACCAGATTCGAGAACTATTTCTCCAAAACTTTTTAAATTTTCTTCCTGTTTCTCCCTACCTTCATATTCACCTTCGTATTTTTCTAGCAACGAGGGAGCATATTGTTCATATATCTTAATAAAGTTCTTGTATATTTCATCGCTAGGCTCTAGCCTCATATTCCAGAGTAAAATCAAATAACCATTATCTTTCAAACATGAAGCAGCTTTTGGGTATCCAACTTCGGCAGGTATCCAATGAAACGATGTAGCAGCTAAAACAGCATCAAATTTATTGGTTTCGAGTTGCGATTCTTCAAAAGACGTATTAAGAATTTCTACATTAGGATATTCTTGGCAATTTTGCTGTACTAAAGAACAAAAATCTGGGTTTGGTTCCACACAAAGCATGGAATAACCTAATTTAGCAAAAGCAACGGTAGCAATACCAGGCCCACATCCTACTTCTAAAATCTTTGCATGGTCTTGAAGTTGGGTTAACTCAACCGCGCGCTCAATTAGCTGTTGAGGATAGCGGGGTCTTGCTTTATTGTAAGCCTCAGCAGCAGGAGAATACCAAGTTTTGCGCTCTTCTAGGTCTTTGCTATAACAACTCTTTAACGCTTCTTTGAAATCTGTCATAAAAAAGCTCGCCGTTCTTGCCAAATGTTCCTACAATCATATCCTGCCGCATATTCCTGTATCGTTGAGCTAGAACTACAATAAGATAAGGATAGCTTAATAAATAGTATATCTAGGCTAGCGTAAACAAGAGGTACAGGAAAATGAATTCAATGTCCGAAGACGATGCAATGCTCCAAGAAGCACAAGAACGTTTGTTGCGACTTTCTCCAGATAGATTACGGGTAGTAGTAGATTTTATTAGCTACTTAGAAGAAAGAGAAGAGAATGAGGCAACCTCTGAACTATTAAGTATTCCTGGCTTTCAAGAAAAGCTACAGCGTGCTAAACAGCAAGCACAAGCCGGAGAAGTTGGAAAATTTGATAGTATACGGCGCCATGTATGAATTAGTACTTACTCGTGAAGCACAAGAATTTTATGAGGAAGCGGACATTACCTTAGCAGAACGTCTTAACCGTTGCTTTGATAGATTGCGAGAAAGCCCTTATAAGCATCCGAATATTAAGCGACTTAAAGGTGACTTGGTAGGACTTCTTCGTTATCGAGTCGGTGACTGGCGAGTTGTTTATGAGGTCGATGAAGCGAAAAAAATAGTAACTATTTTATTGATAGACCATCGTAGTAAAGTGTATGAGTAAGTTAAAATTAAGGTACTTAGATGCAAAAGTATAGAAATGCCATGAGCGATAAAAAAGCAGTGCTTGAGCTTGTCAAGGGCTTACCCCCAGACATATCATTTCGCGGCATTATAAAAAAAATTGAGTTTATTGCTGCTGTTAAAGATGGTATTCAAGAGATTGACCAAGGTAAAGGTGTGTCAATTGAAGCAGTAGAGCAGATGATAGAAGGATGGACTACCAAGTAATTATTTCTCCAAAAGCGGTTAGGGATTTGGAAGCCATTGTCAGGTACGTTGCTTTGAACAATCAATCCTGAAGCTGCTGCAAAATTGGGTCAGCGTCTACTAGATAAAACCAAGGAATTAAGCTTATTTCCGTTTCAAGGTCAAAAAGTACTTGAATTTGATGACCCTAATATCCGTCAACTGATTCTTAGACCATATCGTATTGTATATAGAGTAGAAGAAGATAAAAAACAGATCAGCATTGCAAGGTTTTGGCACTCATCACAAGAGAATATCGAAATTTAGGATGTTAATTCTCAGTTAAGTTTGGCTAAGTTCTAAGAATCAAGCAAACAATAATTATGTGATGTTACTACCTCATCTCCAACTATATGCAAACAGATGATTTTCGGACGACTTTCCTTGAATGGGAAATGACAATGAACCGCATCACGAATCATCTCACGTAAAGTTTCAATATCTGAAGCTTGAGTAAAAATTGATTCATTAGACATCTCCGATAAGCTTTCGCCGTATAGCCGTCTTCTGGATTATCTTCAACCAAAAATAATATTTGTGTCATATTTTTTACCAATTATCAATTGTCTAATCTACCATGATTGTTAGTAATTTTACTTATAATTAAGTAGTATTACGTAACTTTTAATAATTTTCAGAACTATATTAATTTTATTGTTTTGAAGGGAATCATGTAAGTAAAGCATAAGTTTTTACTTCGTAATTAACAATGGATTTTTTCAAATTAACTCAAGGCGCCTTTGAATCTGTTACAAAAACAGCAGCCCAGGCAGGGGAAGCAGTTGGTAATGCAGCATCACAAGCTACTGAAACTGTAGTTGGAACAGCAGTTGGAGTTGGTGGGGCAGTTGGTGAAGCAGCCACATGTGCTGGGCAAGCTGTAGTTGGAACAGCAGTTGGAGTTGGTGGAGCAGTTGGTGAGGCAGCAGTGTATACAGGGCAAGCTGTAGCGCACACTGCTGTAAAGACAGGAGAAATGCTAGGTGGCGCCGTCGCATATGGTGGAAATGCAATAGCTAGAACAGCAGCAGGTGTTGGAGAAGGAGTTATTAACACAACTTCACAAGCGACAAAAGCTGTTGCTACTACCGCAGTTAAAGCGGGAGAGACTGTAGGTAGTGTAGTTGTAGGCAGTGGACAAGCTGTAGTTGGAACAGCAGCAGGTATTGGGGAGGGAGTTGTAAATACAGCTTCACAAGCGACAAAAGCTGTTGCTACTACCGCAGTCAAGACAGGAGAAACAATTGGTGGCGCCGTCGCATATGGTGGAAATGTAATAGTTGGAACAGTTGTAGGAGTTAAAGAAGGAGTCGTCAACACAACTTCACAAGCAACAAAAGCTGTGACAGAAAATGTAACCAAAGCTGGAGAAAGGGTTGTTGGCACAGTTTCAGAGGCTAAAAACGCTTTTGTTTCATTTGTTTATAGTATGGGGATTTTGATTATTGGTTTATTAGGTATTATAAATGGCTTAATTATGGCTTATATTTACGATAAACGAGAAATCGCTTTTATTTCTTTAGGGGTAGCAGGTATATTTTGCCTTTTTGCATTCATGTATAAAAAGCAGTTTTTAAAATGGTTTAGCTGAAATGAAGGACTTGTAAATAAGGTGCCATATCTTTTCTAATGTCGCCTTTCTTCGTTCAAATTGTATATTATTGTGTTGGGTTGCGCTCTTAGCTTCACCCAACCTACAATTCAAATAAATTGAACAGGCAGGGATGCCTGTTCCACAAGATATCTCAACAAGATGTTATTTGATTGCTTCTTCAACCCATTGTTTTAAGGTTGATACGACATCTTCAACTGGAATTTCTTGTGATTCTTTGGTTTTGCGCTGGACTAGTTCAACTTTGCCGTTTGCTAATGCTTTACCTGTGACTATTCTATAAGGGATGCCTATTAAGTCGGCGTCTTTGAATTTAACACCCGCGCGTTCGTTTCTATCATCAAGCAATGTTTCTATACCTGCTTTATTAAGTTCTGTGTAGAGTTGTTCTGCTGCTTCGACTTGTTTGGCGTCGCTAATGTTGGGTATGCAAATAATGGCGTGATAAGGTGCTATTGCTACGGGGAAAATTATTCCGTCTTTATCATAAGATTGTTCGACTGCTGCTTGTGCCAGTCGGGAAACTCCCACACCGTAACATCCCATAATAAGGGGTTTTTCTTCTCCTTGTTCGTTGGTGAATGTGGCGCCCATTACTTGTGAGTATTTAGTTCCTAGTTGGAATATATGACCTACTTCTATACCCCGCGCGCTTTGAATTGTTTGCTGTGGGTTATGTACTGCCCTGTCTCCGGGTCTCGCTTTACGCACATCTACGGTGATGTCTGGTAATTTAATTTGCTCGTTCCAATTGGCGCCTACAACATGATACCCAGCAGTATCGGCGCCTGTGGCAAAGTTTTTTAAGTCAACAGCGGTTTTATCGACTAGGCGTAAAAACTTCGGCGCAATATCTTTGGCTGATTTAATATGGTCATCGGTGATATCAGGTGCAATATAACCCAATGGTAAAGCTTTTGCAGCCCATTTTGATTGTGAATCGGCATCGGGAACGACTAGCTTTAATAATGCACTGGCGCCATATTGGGAAGCTACCTTGGTTAATTCGTTTTGTAATTTGACTTCGTTAACTTCTTGGTCGCCACGGATATTAACTAATACCAGTACCGTCATGCCGTTGTCGTAAGAAGCTTGATATAAAACGTTTTTGACGACGTTAGTAGGTGAACACTTGAGGAACGTACACATTTTTTCTATTGTCTCGGTTCCTGGTGTTTCGACTTTTTCGTAATTTGTAAAAGGTGAAGGTTCTGCATCGGCAGGTAATGAAACTGCTTTTTCTACGTTTGCAGCATATTGCCCATCTTCAGTGTAAAGTACTTCGTCCTCTCCAGCTTCGGCGAGTACCATAAATTCGGTTGAACCACTTCCACCAATGGCGCCTGAGTCTGCTTCTACAGGACGAAACGCTAAACCAGAGCGACGCAGCATATTACTGTACGCTTGGTACATATCTTGATAGGTTTTTTTCAAACTTTCCTCGTCAGCGTGGAACGAGTACCCATCCTTCATAATAAACTCGCGTCCCCGCATTAACCCAAAGCGAGGACGAATTTCATCGCGGAACTTAGTTTGTATTTGATAAAGGTGCTGAGGTAACTGACGGTACGAGCGAATCATATCGCGCGCTACATACGTAATTACTTCCTCGTGCGTCGGACCCAAAGCTACCTGCTGTTCGCGTCTATCAGTGAGCGCAAACATGATACCCTCAGCTTTAGTGTATGTATCCCAACGTCCCGACTCTTTCCATAATTCCGCAGGCTGCAATTGTGGTAAAAGACACTCTTGGGCGCCAGTAGCATTCATTTCTTCGCGCACTATCTGGGATACTTTTTGCAATACCCGCCACATGAGCGGCATGTACGCATAAAGACCAGCACCGATGCGACGAATATAACCTGCGCGAAGTAACAATTTATG
Source organism: Calothrix sp. FI2-JRJ7 (assembly GCA_019359675.1). Taxonomy (GTDB): domain Bacteria; phylum Cyanobacteriota; class Cyanobacteriia; order Cyanobacteriales; family Nostocaceae; genus Dulcicalothrix. Next base: position 274,442 of record JAHHGX010000065.1, on the reverse strand, counting down.
ACTAGGAATCTCAGCATCCGCTGGGTCATCTCTAAGCGTGACGAATAACATTTGTGACAGTCGCATCGTTGTCCCCTTTTAGCTATAGTTGATTTCGTTCTCGGTTAGAACAATTTTAGATTTTAGATTTTAGATTTTGGATTTTAGATTATCCAGACTAAGATATTTTCCCCTTTACCCTTTCCCCAATGTTTATGTACCAAGCACAACCACCTCTCGAATTTATCCAGCCAAAGTATAATCCCCAGTTTTTGCGTCTTACTCATTTGCTGCTACCACTGTGGATGCGCGCGCAAACCTCACTCACCCAGGTTGAAGCAGAAAATGTTGAAACATTAGTAGATTTGTACAATCAGTTTCAAGCGGGTAAAATCCGTTTTATGTTAGCATTTCGCCACCCCAAAACCGATGACCCGATAGCATTGGGGTACTTGTTTTCTCGAATCGTACCAGAAGTTGCACGTCATAAAGGCATTAAATTCACGGCGCCTATTCATGCTCATTGTATCTATGACCGAGGCATTCCACTTTGGGCAGGCGCCCACATGGGTTGGATATTGCAGCATTTGGGAGGAACACCAATACAACGTGGCAAAGCAGATTGGACGGGACTTAGAAGCGCACGTGATTTGTTTGTAAACGGAGCTTTTCCAATGGCAGCGGCGCCGGAAGGTGCTACAAATGGTCTTTCAGAGATAGTTAGTCCACTTGAACCAGGAATTTCGCAAATGGCGTTTTGGTGTGCTGAAGATTTACACAAAGCAGGACGCACCGAACAAGTTGTAATACTACCAGTTGGAATTAAATATAGTTACGTAACCGAACCGTGGGATGCCATTAATGATTTACTCACCGAACTCGAAGTAAAAAGCGGTTTACCTAATGACGAATGTAATCATGAACGTAGAGACGCGATTAATCGCGTCTCTACAACCGATAAACATTCTTTATATGCTCGACTGTTGCATTTAGCAGAGCATTTACTGTCAATAATGGAAAATTTTTACACTAAATTTTACCACTGTAAATTATCAACAAACGATGGCGCCGAACTACCAAGCGATAAAAATGAAGCTATAGCCGCGCGGTTACGTGCATTATTAGATGTAATATTACAAGTAGCAGAAGACTTTTTTAAATTACAACCCAAAGGTAGTTTAAACGATAGATGTCGAAGAGTCGAGCAAGCTGGTTGGAACTGCATTTTTAGAGAAGACTTTAAAGATATTAAAACATTATCTGTTGTAGAAAAAGGTTTAGGCAATCGTGCTGCCGAAGAAGCCAATATGCGAATGTGGCACATGCGCGTAGTTGAAAGTTTCGTTGCTGTTACAGGCAGTTATGTACGAGAAAATCCCACACCCGAACGCTTCGCTGAAACTCTTCTAATTTTATGGGAAATGGTAACACGAATCATTGGAAGCGATACTCAAAGGCGCCCAAATTTAGGTAAGCAAAAAGCTAATATTATTATCGGCACACCAATATCTGTTTCTGATAAATATCCAGAATATAAAGGCAGTCGTAGTGGCGCCAGACTTGCGGTAGCTGATTTGACAAAGGACTTACAAGTAAGTTTAGAGGGATTGATTTAAAAGTAGGCTAAGATATTGTGTTAAAGGTACATTTTAAGCGTAAGCGAATAACGAAAAAGTTAGATTTAATGTAACAAATATAGCTTTCATTTTATTTGAGCTTTAAATTATCTTTGAGTGCCTCTAGACACCTAATTCTGATTCCAAAAAAATTTGAAATAAATCAAGTATAAAAATTTTGGTATCAGATGCTATTTAATTTAACCGTAGCTTTATAATCTGTAAAGCAATAAACTTTACAAAAATCACTTTACAGTTAAATTGACTACTATCGGTTCTTATCAAGTTAACGTACAAATTGAATCAACACAACGGCAATTAGCTCTGCTTTCATCCGCGACAGAGCAAGATATGCCAACTAACTGGACGTTTCGCTGGCGCCGATTATGGGAAAACACAGATTTTGAGTGCCAGAATATAGTTAAACTATCTTACGGCAATCAAATATGGGGTTTGGTAAGGTACGGCATTTATCCATATCCGGGTGAACCCATGTATATAGAGATAGAGCAATTAGAAGCGAATCCCATAAGTCGTGGAAGCTTAGAGAAAAGATTTATAGAACCCGTTGGTAAATGGCTAATATGGTATGCGATTCAAGTCGGAATTAAATTTTGCGTAATACAACCCGGAGTACCTCTAGTTGCACTTGTATCTTTAGATGATGCTGTGTCATACTACAGAGATAAAATCCAAATGGAGTATTTAGGAACTGTTACAATAGCACCAGGAGAGGATGGATTCGGTTTTCGATTTTTTGATCGAGAAGCCAAGCAATTCTGCCAAAGACATGAAAGCACATGGGGAGTACCTGAAAGCTATGGAACATAAAGAAGTTAGAGCTGGAACTAGTGTTATAATGACTCATGCAGAAAGGCAAGCTTTTTTAAAGCAATCACCTTTAGGAAAACTGCTAGGAGTTTCTCAAGTGCTACCACAGCCCTCATCTGAAGATTGTGATGAATCAGCAAATAAGGTTTGTGACGCAAAGCACATAATCCACAGGTAAATGGGAACGAGTGCATTAAATAAGTTTAGAACATTGAATATAAACGGCGTAGATAAGTTTCCGCAACCAGAAGCCAGCATAGTTAACTATGCTGGCTTGAGCGCGTAGAAGGTATCTTTGGATTGTAACTATAGATAGTGACTGATGCTCAAGGCAGATTACGTCTTAATTGCATTAGGAACGATTGAAGAGTTAGCTCGTCATAAAGTTTGGCTAAAAGATGGTGAAAATTTAATTTTGTATAGCGAAGATTTAGAAGCCGATGGAGTTGTTGAATATTCTACTGAGGAAAATATTTGGGTTGCCGTGATAAACTGGGATAACATTAGATATAGTATTCTTATATGAGTTGTAAAACCTCTTCTTCCTTTGCTCCCTTTGCGTCCTTTGCGGTTCGTTATTGAATTATAAATTTTATGAATGATTTAGGATTGCTATAGCAAGATAATATATTATTTCAAGATAGTAATTTTTAAATATTAGTTTACTCTGCTTTTAGTTTATTTGCACTACCAAAAAAATCAGTGAATTTACTAAGTGTTAATTAGATTGTCTGCGCTTAGTTTAGTAGGGGAACCTTGGACATATTGGGTACACCACTAACTAACCAGCTTTCAAGAATAGATCGATGGACTTAATTAAAATACAAATTGTAGGAGCAACTGAGATAATTGATAAATTTATCAGGAAACTCACAAAAAGGTTTTCAGACGCATTGGTTTTTGAAGTCACTAGAATTCCTTGCGTTGGAGAAATAATTGAGCTTGGTAACGATGTAGAAACAGAGGCATTTAGGTTAACTAGAGTAGTCCACTACACAATACCTGATTTCTATAGCGCATGGGGATGTATTACTGTTGAGCCTTGTAATTTGCTGCTCGGTGTGCTAGAAACTGGTGAAAGATACGATCTGGATGACCCAGACGATGATCTTCCCGAACTCCCGGACTACGATTACGATTTAAATGACTCAGACGATGATCTTCCCGAACTCCCTGACGACGATGACATTCCTGGACTCCCTGACTGCGATTATAATATAAATGAAAATAACTTCTTCAGTAAACGCCGTTTCCTCGGTCGCTTACCTAACGGAATTTGTACACCTGAAGAAGCTTACAAACTACCAATTTTACAAGCTCTTGATTTGTTAGGTGGTTCAGCTAAAACTAAGGATGTACTAGCTGTAGTTAAAAAGCTGATGAAAGGAGTTTTGAAAAAGGTAGATTATCAGAAAGCTGGTTCTTCAAGCCGCTCAGAAACTCGTTGGCAGAAAAGAGCCAAATGGGTTCGCTACGATTTAATCGCAGAGGGACTTGTCAAGAAAGATTCCCCACGAGGTGTTTGGGAAATTAGTAAAATGGGGCGCCAGTATCTAACGCAATATTTGAATCGGTAACTTTTAGAAGATGTTTAAATAAAAAGCTTAGAAGTTAGTTTGTGAAACCCAAACTACGCAAGCTTTATAACTCAAACTCTTTGTAAGTCCATTTTCTTTTAACCTAACAACTTGTCATATTCTGCATGTGACCCAATCCTAAAACCAAGCAATGTCATCATTATCTTCCACAGCGAGCGCACGATAGTGTAGACCAACCCGTACTGACCAAAACTGACCCGCTTTCTTAAAATGAAGTGATGGATATTTTGGGTCTTGTTTAAGCAGTTCGTAGCATCTGTCTGCAAGTTCTTGGATATCACTTGGCAATTGTCGGTAAAAATACCAAAAGTCTGGTGTTGCTCGATGTTTCACAAGTCAGTACAACGTCCTTCTCTCAAATGTTGTAATGCTTTTTTAGCTAGTGTATTTAATTTACCTGCTGCTACATCTGCCTCAAATTGCTTATCCCATATAGCAGCGTCGAAGGAAGCAAACCATGTACGGAAACTTGCAAGCTCTTCTTCTGAAAGCTGACTGATGGCAAGCTCAATTTCTTTAAGGGTTTTCATACTTAACTTTCTTTAGTAATAACCAAACTTACTCAAGTATATATAATAAATCAAGATTGTTTCTTTGTCCCTGCTCTTAACAACGAAAATACACTTGGAATATATTTGGTCAAAAATAATCGTGTTGTTTATACTTTTCCACAATCAGAGGATTTAACACCTGCTGGTTGGAGAGTTCATGATGTAAAGGCTGTGTCTTTTATACAGCTAGGTTTTTCTGACCCTAATGAAGATGGTATTTTAGTTTTAGCTGACTATATCACGGGTATTGGCCGAACAGGAGCTAAACCTTTCCCTGTAACTATTGTTTACCAACGTGAGGGAAAAGGATTCAAAATTTTAGCAAAAGAAAGCGAAGCGCTGACATCCCGACGTGTGAAAACAGTTAGAAATGCTCAAGAAATACTGTGGGGTGAATTCCAATATTTACCTTGATAGTTTACATGTTTGTGGCGCCTGTTTGGGTTGTACGTTCAGGAGAGTTAATTTAAAATAAGCACGGCGCCACCAAACTAAACTCATGCAAGACAATCCAAGTGCAGCTACACCGTTGTATACTTTAAATCCACGTGAGCGATTTACAGAACGCGCGGATGATTATGTAAAGCATCGTCCCAGTTACCCAGCGCAGGCAATTGATTTTATTCTTCAAGGACTGGCGCCTGCTTCTCAAATTTTAGCAGCAGACATTGGCGCAGGTACAGGAATTGCATCACGGTTATTAGCAGAACGTGGAGTTAAGGTTATTGCAGTTGAACCAAATGCAGCAATGCGAGAAACTGCACAGACACACAAGAATGTCGAATATCGTTATGGTGGTGCGGAAGCAACTAATTTACCAGATGCATCGGTTGATTTGGTAACGGCATTTCAAGCTTTTCACTGGTTTAACCCTGAACCAAGTTTAATGGAATTTCGCCGTATTTTAAAACCGGACGGACGTTTGGCTGTTGTGTGGAATAATCGTAATAAAAATGATGCTTTTACTGAAGAATATAATAATTTTGTCCGTGCGCTATCTAATAACCATCCAAGTAAGTCAAGGTTAGAGTTAGTAGAACCATTACGGCAAACTCAATATTTTACGAGTTATTACGAACACGAACCAATTCCATATCGTCAAGAGTTAGATTTTGATGGTTTGATAGGACGTGCTATGAGTACTTCTTATGTTCCACGTGAGGGAGAGGGTTATGAGCTACTTGTTTCTGGGTTGCGAGATTTGTATGAAAGGTTTTGTGATAGGGATGGGTTGGTGTATATAGTTTACCAGACTAATGTTTATGTTTTAGAAACGGGCAGGGATTAGAGTTCCACAAGAGATGTTTATTCCACAAGAGGTTAAGTTAAATATTTTAATTTTTGTGACTTCAAGCTTAAGAAAAGATGATTTTGCAGGTAATTAGCGGCGCCAAGGCTTGATAATTACGATGCTATGAATAATAAACTTGTAACAATCGCAACTTTTGGGAACTCCGTCGAAGCTTCGCTGGCACAGCAACTACTCGAAGCTGAAGGAATTCCTGCGTTTTTGATGGATGATAATACTGCTGGTGTGGCTTGGCATTTAACTATTGCTTTAGGGTGGATTAAACTTAAGGTCATGCAAGCTGATGTCGATAATGCTATCGATATTTTGACCGCTGTTAATTTGCATGAAAATTTACAAAGACCTGAGAATGAGGAAGCTTCAAGGCGCCATTCTAGTTCTACTAGTAAAAATGATAAAATTTTAGACGATGCTTTTAATGCTGCAATAATTGGATTGTTTGTTTTCCCGCTTTGTGTATTGCAATTATATTCGCTTTCGCTACTAATTTATCTATTATTTACTGGTTGGGTTAGTTCAAACCAACAACTAAAAGCCGTATTGACGTTTTTACTAAATGTATTAATCCTTGCCATCACATGGATGATATTTACTGCGTTAGTTAGTTAGCTATTTAAGATTTAATCAGGAGTTGGCGCTCTGATTCAATAATGTTAATATTGTTACTTTAATTTTATTTTTTTACGTACTATTCTCCTCCGGAGACACTCCGTGAACGCAAAAAAGGCGCTATTTTACAGGATGAATGTATGGGATTAGTGAGATTTTTATACACTTGACTACACAGGCTTTCTCTTTAGCTATAAAATAAGCTCGGCGCCACTAGACCTAAACCCATGCAAAACAATCAAAGTGCAGCTACAGACTTATACACACTAGACCCGCTAAATCGATTTACACAACGTGCGGATGATTACGTAAAATATCGTCCCAGTTATACAGCAGAAGCGATTGATATTGTCTTGGAAGGACTGGCGCCTGCTTCTCAAATTTTAGCAGCAGACATTGGTGCAGGTACAGGAATAGCATCACGGTTATTAGCAGAGCGTGGAGTAAAGGTTATTGCAGTTGAACCAAATGCAGCAATGCGGAAAGCTGCACAAACACACCCGAATGTCGAATATCGCGATGGTAGTGCAGAAACGACTAATTTACTAGATGCATCAATTGATTTAGTAACAGCATTTCAAGCATTTCACTGGTTTGACCCAGAACCAACTTTAATGGAATTTCGCCGTATTTTGAAACCGAATGGTCGTTTGGCTCTGGTATGGAATAATCGTGATCAGAATGATGATTTTACTCTTGAGTACAGCAGTTTTATACGCGCAGTATCTAATGACCACCCCTGTGAATGGCCAGACACATATGCAGAAACATTAGAGCAAACTCAATATTTCGCGAATTATTATCAACATCAATGCACAACAAAATATCGCCAAGAATTAGATTTAGAAGCTTTGATAGGACGCACTCGGAGTATTTCTTATCTTCCAAGTGAAGGAGAAAGTTATGAACATCTTATTTCTGGTTTACAAGACTTATACCAAAAGTTTCGTTCAGAACGCGGTTATGTTGAAATGGTGTATCAAACAAGCATTCATATATTAGTTTGATGTTTGATGCTTGATGTATTTGGAAATACTTTAGATAAATCGAGTGTTAAATCTGGAAAACAAGGAATAATTACTGTTTCATTCGGTAATAAAATCTCTTTACGGCGATACGTAAATTTACCTTGAAGGTCTTGTATTGCGTCGCTATACATTTCTAAATGATTATCAGCTAAATTAATTATCCAGTAATATGTAATGCCTGCTTCTGCATAAAGAGGTAATTTTACATCTTGGTCAAATTTTAAAGTTGAATCAGAAATTTCAATTAATAATAGTATATCTTCTGGAGTCGGATGAGAATTAAGATAGTCATCATCTCGGTTTTTGGCGATGACTCTATCAGGTTCGGGTTCGCTAGAGTCGGGAATAATGATTGGTAGTTGACTGCGTAAGGTTGCACGTTCTCCAATAAGTTTATTTAATTCTCGTTCTAACCGTGTTTCACAAACTGCATGAGGTGTACCTTTTGCTGCCATTGAAATTATTTCTCCCTTAATTAGCTCAACTCGGTCATTTTCTTGAAAAAATCCGAGTTTAGCTAAACGCTCGTATTCTTCTATCGTAAAACGTTTAGCTGTAACAGTACTTATGCTCATTTTAGATTATGTGGGGATGTTGGGTATATATATATATTAGGACAGACGGTTAAATATCCCACGGTTGTTCTTTGGCGCCTAGCATGTGTAAAATGCGTTCGGCGTTATCTAAATCACCTATAACACGTCGTATTGGTTGTGGGTAAACTTTTAATAAAGTCGGTGTGGCAGATATTTGATTTGCTTCTGCTAGTTCAGGATGACTTAATACGTCTATTACTTTGAGTGTATAAGGATGACTTAGATATTTTTCGAGTAATTCGTAGAGAAATTTTAATATTCGTTCGGTGTTGGGGCTTCGTCCTGCTACAAATAGTCTGAGTACGTATGCTTGTGTATTTTCTTCTTGTATGGGTAATGTTAAAGTCGGCGCCTTAAATTCTTTTTCTGCTAGGTCTGCACGAACTATTAAATCATGGTCTTCCCATAGTTGAGGAAATGTTGAACGATATGTAGATAATACTACGCTATCACATAACCCCTCTTTCCACGGCGCCTTTTTCCAAACTAAACCTTGAGTATCAAAAATTGCATTTAATAAGGGTTGATATCGAATTACTGCTGGATGCGCTTCTGCAAATGTTTGTATTTGTTGAGTTTTGGGGTCTAACCAATGGTCAATTGTAGCTGTATAACAAGGAACTAAGAAATGTGGCGGTTCTGATAAATCTAAGATTCTTTGTAAAGTACTACATAAGTGCGAATGCCATCTACCCTGTTTGCTGGGGTCAATACAATAAAGCATATCTCCTCCAGGTGTAAACAGCGCAATGCCTTTAAACAATTTTGGTAGCGGTTGGTTTTGTGTCAAGAGAGTTAAAAGTTAGGAGTTAGGAGTGAGGAGTTAGGAGTTAGGAATGATGAAAAACTCATAACTCATAACTCCTAACTCATAACTATGATTTAAACTCGACCTCTGAGGAATTGTGCCATTTCGTTAGGTGTTGGCGACATTTCTAAGGCGGTTTCTTCGGTGATTCGTCCTTCTTGATAAAGATTGAGCAATGCTTGGTTCATGGTAATCATACCGTCAAAGCTGGCTTGCTTCATCAATTCGCCGATTTCATCGTATTTACCATCTTTTATCCATTCTTTAACAGCATCTGTGTTAATTAGGATATCGTGGAATGCTGCACGTTTACCATCGGTTGTTCTACACAATCCTTGGGCAATTACTGCAACTAATGATTCTGCGACCGCAACACGCATTGCATCTTGCTCTTCTGCTGAGTAAAGGTTCAAAATACGTTCAATTGTTTTGACTGCACTGTTGGTGTGCAGGGTTCCCATTACTAAGTGACCTGTTTGAGCAGCTTTGAGTGCTGTGTTTACGGTTTCTTTATCGCGCATTTCACCCACGAGTATTACATCTGGGTCTTCCCGTAATGCTGCTTTTAAGGCATTATCGAATTTGCGGGTGTGCATTCCCACTTCGCGCTGCTTAATTAAAGCTTTTTTACTTTGGTGAACAAATTCAATCGGGTCTTCGATGGTGATAATGTGGCGAGGCATTTCATTATTCATATAGTCCATCATTGCCGCCATTGTCGTCGATTTACCTGAACCTGTAGGGCCTGTCACCAATATCAAACCTTTATGGTAATGGCAAACATCGCGGAATATGGCGGGAAGACGCAATTGTTCCATTGTTAAGATTTTTAATGGAATCAATCGAAGCACCATCGCGTTGCCGAGCATTGAATCAAAAACGTTAATCCGCACACGTGCAAAGTCATATTGTGTGGCGCCATCAAATTCGAGGTGTTCTTGAAAGCGACGAATTTCTTCTTCGGTCATTATTTCGCGTAACCAACACATGAAGGTTTCATTATCGGTTACAGGATAATCGGTTTTCTCAATTTCGCCTCGGTTACGGAAACGCGGTACTTCCCCGACACCTAAATGGACATCCGAAAATCCTTTATCGTATGCTTCTTTAATTATTTGCGCCATTGTCAATCTGTTGGGATTACTTTGTGCGCGTGCATTACCCTGTGCTGCTGCTGGTGTACCGGGTCTAGCTGCAACCGTCGAAACTGGTGGTGGCGCCGTTGGTACTGGAGGCGCCCCAAGAGGAGCAACCCTTGTGCTTCTCTCAGCTGACATATCTAATGTTTGTGTTGCCTGCCGTTGTGTACTCATTGGTGGTGGTGGTGGCGCCGGAGGAACACCACGAGGTACTGATGGGGCTGGGCTTGATGCACGAATTGTGTCTGTCATATATCTTTACTTTTTAAACAATATTCAATCTTGAGATTTACCTCTAAAACGAAGGAGCGGAAAAAGCGCCCCCACCTCAAGCGGAAAGTAACAACACATGTTTAAACAAATGTTGAGAAGATATTCAATTACATCTTAAATACCAGTATCAAATATTGCACTGGTTAATTATGGCGTGAGCCAATATAATTCTCACTTGCTTCTGATTACTTGTTTAACATATCTACCTGAATAACTATTATCAGTAAATACACTATAATTTTTATGTATTAAATGTATGTATTTTGACTGTGTAATCCGATGTTTAGTTAAATTAGAGGGTTTTTGAAATTTTCAGTTACAGCTGCTTCTCTTAGTTAGTCCAAACCGTTTACTAGATAATTGCTCCAGACAATTTGGCAATTATGAGAATGGATAGGAGTTTTGATAAGAAATGTTAAGGCTCTCAGTAATCAGATTTGGGGCCTGAACTATAAAATCAGCGTTGTTTGAGGTTTTGTTGACTATATAAGATACCCCCAAGGGAAGATTGACGGCGCCGAATTTGGGGTTTATTTCCATAATTACGAAAGATTAAATGTAAAGTTTATTAAACAAATGCTCATCTTTTGAGGCGGTTTTTATATACTTAATTTCTATCGGAGAGCGATCCCCGACGAGTTGCTATCAGTTACTTGTTTGATTTCTGCGCTCACTTTGGATTTATCGCTGTGTATTTGGGAGGAAAGGTTATGACTTTAGCTACTGCATCAGATTTAAGACAAACCGACTCATTGCAAATGATTAAAAGCTTCCTAATTTGGACTTTTACATTGGCTGTATGCTTGTTGGTGGTTGGTTTTCCGTTGGTTGTTTTGATGGCAACGGTTGGATGTCTGTTGTCGATTGTTTTGCAATCAGTAATGCCAGTTAGTGCGGTTTTACTAGTTGCGGGTGGATTAATTCTGTTTAATGTAATGGCAGTTATGATTGCGGCGGGTGTATTGACAGCTAAAGGCGTTCATCCTAGCGATATGAAATGGTTAAGCTGGTTACATGGTGAGGCTGAACAAATGCAGACCACTGTTTATGCTGCTTGTCCTTTGACTTGCGAACTCAAATAGTTGCATATTACTGCTTTTTACTCGATAAACAGTGTATCTGCCCGGTTCAGCCGGGTTTTTTCATGTTTATGGTCAGGAGTTAGGAGGGGAGGTGTCAGGAGTTAGGATTCTAAATTCTGAATTCTGAGTGCTGACTTTGTTATAGGCGCCAAATTATTAATGTGATGGATGACTGTTGACTATTTAGAATTAAGCATTAACTATTTATCTGTTAATGATAATTAAAACTATTGACTATTGAAGCATGACTATTGATAAATGTGTTTACATTATTTTGGGTACTCGTCCTGAAGCGATAAAGCTGGCGCCTGTAATTAAGGTGTTTCAAAATGTTGCAGGTATTAAGTCGAAGGTGATATTGACAGGACAGCATCGCGAAATGGTAGAACAGGTGATGCAGTTGTTTGATATTAAAGCAGATAATGACTTAGAGATTATGCAGCCCAAGCAATCTTTGAGTGATATAACAATTCGGAGTTTGCAAGGGTTAGAGACATTATTTCAACAAGAAAAGCCTGATTTAGTAATTGTTCAGGGAGATACAACTACCGCGTTCGCCGCTTCTTTAGCAGCTTTTTATCAAAAAATTCCAGTTGGACATGTTGAAGCTGGTTTAAGAACAGATGAATTATATGACCCTTATCCAGAAGAAGCAAATCGGCGCCTGATATCGCAAATTACGCAGTTACACTTTGCACCAACAAGTTTAGCATTAGAAAACTTACAGCGAAGTGGTGTATTAGGTGAAATACATTTAACTGGGAATACAGTAATTGATGCCTTATTAGATGTGGCAGCCAAGCAACCCCCATGTAACATACCAGGTTTAGAGTGGGATAAATACCGCGTTCTCTTATCGACTGTTCACCGTCGCGAAAATTGGGGAGAGCCATTACAGCATATAGCCCAAGGATTTTTACAATTATTAGATAAATTCCCTGATACCGCATTATTACTTCCATTGCATCGTAACCCCACAGTTCGCGAGCCATTACAAGCTATACTCGGCAATCATCCGCGTATATTTTTAACCGAACCACTCGACTACGCCGAACTCGTTGGAGCAATAATGCGCTCATATCTATTATTAACAGACTCAGGTGGACTACAAGAAGAGGCGCCAAGTCTTGGTAAACCAGTATTAGTACTACGCGAAACAACCGAACGTCCGGAAGCAGTAACAGCAGGAACAGCCAAGCTAATAGGTACAAACTCAAACTCAATAGTAATTGAAGGCGCCGAGCTATTAGCAAATGCAACTGCGTATGAAACAATGGCAAACGCTATTAACCCATTCGGTGATGGAAAAGCTTCCGCTCGTATCCTAGATATAGTAAAAAAATTCCTAAACAACTAACACACCTCTTGTAAAACTCTTGTAAAACTCCTGTGGAGCGGGCATCCCTGCCCGCCCTATAATTTGCAACAGCCCAAAAATTGAATTTGTGTATTTCAAGCTATCCCTTGTAGTATGATAACCAATCGCATAGACTGCAAAGAGATCTGAGGAGCAGCAAAAACAGGCTTTTTATGTAGTTGAATAAATTTTTAAAATTTTCTCGAAGTGGACTTATGAACTGCTTTCATATGCACACATAACCATCCTGTCGAATTTATTAACAGTAAAAACTCAGACTTAGCACTAAATAGCTTGTAGATAAAACATGCCTGGTGATTCTTTTCTTATTAAGCAAGGGCAAATTGTGATTTGGGAAGTTAAATGTACACGTGTCCGCAAATCATTTTTAAATGTCGTGGAATCAAAATAACAAATGTAGAGACGCGTTCACGCGGTGTCCCGCAGGGAATATATCGCGTCTCTACAATGCACGTATTTTACGAATATTGCACGAATTATTCTACAGACCTAGTGCGATTCTTGTTTGTGATCCAACTCGACCATCAGCGAGTAAGCCGTTATTAAGTTGGAAGTTACGCACTGCGCGTTCTGTTATTGTACCGTAATATCCAGTTGGTGCTATTCCGAGACGACGCTGAACTTGTGAAACTGGGGCGCCTGCTGAACCAACACTGAGAGTAACTGGTCCACCAACACCAGGCCCAGAAACGTTTCCTCCTCCTCCTGCACGAGCATTTATAAATCTGGTTGCTACGTAGTAACCTGAACTTAGTCGAGTAAAACCGTTTTCGGTATCTACAATAGCTGATACTCGCAAACCGTTTGGTAAACATCCAACGACTCGTGAATTCAAACTTGGTTGAGTACGTACTCGTAAACAACTGCCACTCGTGCGAACAAATCCTGTAACTGCTGCTTGTGCTTCAGAGAATGTTGCAAATACAAGACCAAGACTTGCTAGTGCCAAGCTGGTTGATTTAAATAGGTTTTGGTTGAAAAGTGTTTTGAAATTAAATTGTATTTCGGGGAGTCCTAATTCTGGTTCTACTGTCTCGTTCGCGTCAAACATCGAAGAATAAGCTAGATATTCCATGTTGATCTCCTAAATATTAATAGTTCTTTGAAGTCACAAATAGGGTTTCTAACACATGAGAAATCTAGAAATGCTTTAGCTTTCTCCTGATTTCTCATTCAGAAAGCCGATTTGCTTAGATGTATCTTTGGTTACTGTTTATCTTAAAACGTTGTTACTGAGAGTGAAATTAAGAAAATATAAAATTTGTTACATTCTTCCGGATGGGAAATCCCCCCAACCCCCCGCGTGGAAGGGAGGCTTTAAATCTTACCCTGCCTTAATAGGCGGGCTTCAAATCTTACTCTTGTCCCCCCCTTATTAAGGGGGGCTAGGGGGAATCAACTTTGATTTGTGTAAAATATATCGTTACGGAAGCGGCGCCCGTTTCGCCAAATTTCAACTCCTTGTGGGGTGACGAAGTATGAAAAAGTACCGTTTTCTGCGCGGTATTTGGAATTGCTAATGCTCCAAGCGGGTAGTTTAACGGGTTGATTGGGGTTTTGTTTTAGTTCGCCAATATAGAACAATTGACCATTCTCTTGGCAGACTTTGACGCGCGCGTTTTTGGTTTCACCTGCAATTAATGTTGTACCTTTGCAAAGAGCTTTTTGATTGGTATTGATAGCAGCTATCTGTGTAGTGTTTGTAGTTGCTGTGTTTTGTGATGGTAGAAAAGCAATGGGGTCAACTGCTGTACGCTTGTTAGTATGGATTTCAAAATGAAGATGGGGTCCGGAACTGTTACCTGTAGACCCCATCTCTGCTATTATTTGACCTTGATTAACTCGTTGCCCAAGGTTTACTAAAAGGCGCCGATTATGACCATAGAGAGTGACTCGACCATCTGGATGTTGAATTGTGATTGCGTTACCTAGTCCCCAATCATCCCAACCTGCTTTTATTACTTTACCTGCTGCTGCTGCATAAATTGGTGTGCCACTGGCGCCTGCTATATCAATTCCTTCGTGCTGATATTTACGAAATCCGCGCGATAATATTCCTTGTGCAGGATAAATAAAACTTGAAGTAGAATTAATGGTTTGTGTTTTTGCAGGAGTACTAATACTTAGTATAATTGCCAAAATTAATCCAACCAAGCCATAAATAGGGAGTAAGGCGCCTTTTTTCATGAATCCAATGTAATGTTTAGATGTGATACTAGATTGACTATATATAGATACTTACTGTTTCGCACTTTGTAAAGGTAAGGTGGGCACTGCCCACCGTACATTTGGTAAATTATATGGGCAAGGTGATAATAAATTCTGTACCGCGTCCAAGCTGGGAAGAACAACTAAGGCGTCACATTATTAACGATACAGCCAACAGGGTTATTGATTTCATGGGCAACCCCTGCTATTAATTGTCCAATTGTGGCAAATTTTTTTTGTTGGACTAATTGTACTTGTGCTGATTGTAGTGCTGAAGTTCGTTCCGCAACTCTTTGTTCGAGTAGTGTATAATACAAAAACTGGTGGTCAAGGGAAACGAAACAACCGTGAGTTATATATAAATTTGAGGTGATGTAACATCCGTTCTATAGTTAAAAGAGGCGCCACACCACCATCAAATTTGATAAAGGTCTATAAAAAAATTTTTACTCTTCCTCTTCTTCGTATTCTTCGTCTTCTCCTTCTCCGAACAATTCATCTAAAATCTCAGATGAGCGTGAGTCAGAGATTTTTAAGGCCTTTTGAAGGTCGTTGATATATTCTTCTTCATTTGAGGGAACTTCACCATCAACTGCAACAACACAAACTGCGGTGATATAAGCAACTTCTCTATCTTCTTTGCTATCTAACGATGCAATTGCTAGTTCTATTGCACCTGCTACACCCTCTTGCTCGTAAACTTCCATTGCTGAGTCTACTAAGCTTTGTAAGTCTTCTTCTGAGTATTCTTCAAATTCTGATGTGCTAGAAAGCATTTCACATAGAGCTTCGCTTTCTTCTGCGCTCAAACCTTCTTCATCTGCAAACGCTGAAAAAATACCAATTATTGCAATAGCTACATCTGTCTCAAGTGCAACTTGGTTTGCACTGCGACTGCCGGAAAAACTTGGCTTAGGCATGATTTCCTTCTCGATATGTGTTTACTGTGGTAAGCAATTGATTGAATCCCTTGCTGGATTTAGGGTTCCCACAAAACACTCTGAAATAACAGCTTGAAGAAATCTTTTTATGGCACCTTTTAAGATTTTATTTATCTATCTTTATGTAATTTGTATGGGGGCGGGCAGGAATGCCCACTCCACAAGAGTTGTGTATTTTTGTATTAATTAGCTGGGGCTGGCTACTGGTTCTTGTACTTCGGTTGCAATTTCTGGTTTTGTTTGCTCTGTGTTTTGTTGTTGTGATGTTTGTTCGTCTTCTTCGGGTAAACCTAGTATTGAGCGGTATAGCTTGACGTATTGCTTTGCTGATTGGTACCAACTAAAGTCTTGCTGCATTGCGCGTTGCTGTAATGTTTGCCATTGGGGTTTGTAGCGGAAACCTTCCCACGCACGTATTAAACAAGTATATAAGTCTAATGGTTCGTAGCGGTCGAAACAGTAACCCGTGCCAGTTTGATTCATTGGCTCATGATGTTGTACTGTGTCTACCAATCCTCCTGTACGACGAACTATAGGAATCGAACCGTAGCGTAATGCCATCATTTGACTAATACCGCAGGGTTCAAAGCGACTTGGCATCAAAAATCCGTCGCTACCTGCATAAATGCGTCGTGCTAATGCATCGTTGTAGAGTAAGTAGGTGGCTACCCGTCCTGGAAAACGCGATGCCATTTGCCACATTTGGCTTTCATAATTTCTATCGCCTGTGCCTAATAGTACTAATTGGGAGTCAGTATAAGACAATAATTTTTCTAGTATTTGTAATACTATATCTATTCCTTTTTGCTCGACTAGGCGTGTTACCATACCAATCAAAAAGGCATTTTTGTTAACTTCTAAGCCAACTTCTTCTTGCAATGCGACTTTATTTTTATTGCGCTTTTCTAAAGTTTCGGGAGTGAAGTTTTCAGGTATATATTTATCTGTTTTGGGGTCAAATACTTCAGTATCTATACCGTTTAAAATACCAGATAATCTGCCGCTTATGAATGATAATAATCCTTCTATCTTTTCGCCGTAAGCTGCTGTTTTTATTTGTTCGGCATAAGTTGGAGATACAGTATTTACTCTATCTGCAAATTGCACTGCTGCCGCCATGACGTTATGTCCTTGCATGTACCACGGACACCAAGTTACTTTTTCTAAGTAACCACGCCACGGCCCTTGATAAGCTAGGTTATGAATTGTAAATACTGTACTAATATCTGGTGATTGGTGCATCCACACGGGTATCATGCCTGTATGCCAATCGTGACAGTGGACAATTTCGGGTTTCCAATAGTTCCAACAAAATTCTGCGGCGCCGTTAGAAAAGAAAGTAAACCGCCAAGCTTCATCTTCTCCTGCATAAACACGACGAGGGTCAAAAGCTGGATGTCCAAATAAATATAACGGAACATCAGTACCAGGTAACAGACTTTCATAAACATGAAAGTCTTGAAACATGGCGTATCCTTTCCAAACTGGTTCAGATGGAATTTCCATTTTGTCAGGTAAAAAGCCATAGTAAGGCAAAAATATCCTGACATCGTGCCCCATCTTTCTCAAAATTTTTGGTAATGCCCCGACGACATCGCCCATTCCGCCGACTTTGGCTACTGGCGCCGCTTCTGCTGCTACAAATAAAATCCGCATCTATTTTTTAGTTATTGAGTTATGAGTTATGAGTAGGGTGCGTGAAAGCTATTTGAATCTATCAATGTAACAGAATATTAAAGTGCTTTCACGCACCGGCGCCTTTGGAGCAAAGAAGCCCAGCTCCTCCGCTCCTCGTAGGTAAGGTGCGTGACGCTACCAAATTGCTAACTTCGTTTTAGGATTGTTGATGGCGTCACGCACCCTACTATGATCCACGTTGAACGGTTTGGAAGATTTCTTCGAGAATTGGTTGGGCGCCTTGAGTACGTAGAAGGTCTGCCAATTGTGTTCCTAATTTTTCGGCATCTTCGGCAGCACCAGAAACGCTATCTTTTACAAATCTTTGACCATCAACGCTGGCGACAATTCCAGAAAGGGTAAGTGTATTACCAGTTATTTCAGTGTTTACACCGATAGGAACTTGACAACCACCTTCTAAATCACGTAAAAACGCGCGTTCGGCAAGACAACGGTCTCTTGTTTGAGGATGTTCGATTGCTTTAAGCATCGATATTAAATCAGTATCGTCGGCTCGACACTCGATACCTAATGCACCTTGACCAACTGCGTGAAGTGATATTTCTTTGGGTAATACTTGGTGTACACGGTCACCCATTCCTAAGCGCTCTAACCCCGCTACCGCCAAAATTAGCGCGTCGTACTCACCTGCGTCTAATTTTGCTAAACGAGTATTCAAATTACCACGCACGTCTTTAAATTCTAAGTGCGGGAAATGATGGCGCAATTGTGCTAACCGTCGCAGCGATGAAGACCCAACTATGGCGCCTTGTGGTAGTGTATCAATTTGTTTATCTTTATATTTTTCGTGAACAACCAAAGCATCAGCAGGATTTTCTCGCTCGGTAATTGCTGCCAGCACTAAACCTTCGGGTAAACGAGTTGGCAAATCTTTGAGCGAATGAACCGCGAAGTCAATCTCCTGATTTATCATCCCCAGTTCGAGTTCTTTTGTGAAAAGTCCTTTGTCACCAATTTTTGCTAAAGCCACATCAAGAATTTTGTCTCCTTGAGTTGCCATTGTGTGAACTTCAAACTTTATTTCTGGAAAGCTCTTCTGGAGTTGTTCTTGTACCCAGTACGTTTGCACCAGGGCTAGTTGACTTTTACGAGAACCAATGCGAATTGTACGTTGGGGACTGGAAACAACAGATGTCATAAAGCGGTTTATCAAAACAGAAGACTAAATACTTATCTAGACTACCGCAGTGAATGCCCCATTTGAGCTATGCCTTGTGGATTTGAGGCAAGTTTATTTTTGACTTTTTAATATATCTTTACGAAGTAACGTTAAAGAGTCAAGCATCTTGGTTTATATATCTATACATTGTAAACATGTATATTTAATATCAATTGGCTGAGAACCAAGGTATGTAAAGATTTGGACTAATAAGAGCGACTTCAGAAGCAGGGTATTATGCACTTAACTAATATTCACAAAAGTTAACTAAGATTCTACGTTGGGTTACGTTCCTCCACCCAACCTACTAAACAACAAAACCTATCGTCAGAAGGAAGACTGAATGCTCTATATAGGTAAATAATGTTTTTATATTTAACAATATATTCTTATTCTTAAAATATCCTATGAGCCGTTCAGCTTGTCTTATATTTAACCCGGTTGCGGGTCAAGGAAACCCAGAGTCTGAACTAGCACAGATTCGTTCTATTTTAGAACCTGAAATAAATCTTGATATTCAATTGACTACAAAAGAAGTCGGCGCCGGCGAACTTGCAGCAGAAGCGGTAAAGCGTGGAGTTGAAGCAATTATTGCGTCTGGAGGAGATGGGACGCTTAGTGCTGCTGCGGAAGCTGTTATTGGGACTGATATTAAATTTGGTATAATATCGCGCGGTACTGCAAATGCTTTTGCAAATGCATTGGGAATTCCTGATACAATTCCAGGCGCCTGCGAAGTTATTTTACAAGGATTAACGCGAACAATTGATGCTGCTGATTGTAATGGGCGCCCAATGATGTTGCTAGCAGGTATTGGGTTTGAAGCTGAGGCTGTTGAAACTGCTGACCGCGAAAGTAAAAATCGTTTGGGTGTAATGGCATACATACTCGCGGGGTTAAAGGAGTTGCGCGAGTTAGAAAGCTTTGACGTTGAAATAGAAACCGAAGATAAGATAGTTAAAACAACCGCATCAGCAGTCACCGTTGCTAACGCTGCACCCCCAACATCTGTACTTGCTCAAGGTAGTGGTGGTATAGTTGTAGATGATGGGTTGCTTGATATGACAATTGTGGCGCCTGCTAATAAAGCTGCCGCTCTCGCAACAGCTATTCATTTATTTCAAAGTGCATCTTCTGGAAATGGTGCCGAACGCGATGATGTAGGTTATATGCGTGCGAAGCAATTCAAAATTACAACGAATCCTCCTCAAAAAGTAGTCGTTGATGGGGAAGTGATGGATCCTACACCTGTTGAGATTAAGTGTCTTCCTAAAGCTATACAAATCTTTGTTCCTACCGTCGATGAGCCAGAACCGATGGAAAAATTGGAAGGATTACCTAATTTGGTAATTGAAGAAAAGTAGGAAAATAATAATGGGGAATTTTTGCTGGTTCGCTCATAACCCCATTTTATTCTCAAAGTAGCTCCTTATAATTATGAAACTAGCCTCTGAAGTTGGAATTGCCGAAAAAATTCGTAGAATGAATCAACGGGTACGGTGGCAACACCCGTTATTGGTTAATAAAAATATTGACCAAACAAAGTTTGTATTCGATGATGGAAAGGCTTCGGAACAGGAATTCTCGTTTCTTGTAGTCGGTGATAGCGGTTCGGGTTCGCACACTTCGCACAACCCGCAGCGTCAAGTTGCAGAATTAATGCTTCCTCATCATGACGAATGTCGGTTTATGCTCCATACAGGAGATGTTATATATCTGGTTGGGTCAAGCGAATACTACCAGCAAAACTTTATTCAACCTTATCGTGAGTTTCTTGTCGGTGCCCAGCATTATAAAAATATTGCTTACGACAAAATGACCTTCAAGCTACCAATACTCCCTGTACCTGGAAATCACGATTATTATGATTTACCTATATTTTGGGGTATTGTGTCTTTAGGGACAATGCCAATTCGGCGTTTACTTAAATCAAAGCTTGATTTAGATGTTGGCTGGCATGGTTCGAGGGCAGGTGATGCATATGCGAAAGCATTTATAGATTATCTCAAAGCTTTTAACTCTGACGAACAATTAATACAGCACCTTGATAACCACTACGACGCAAAAACGGATAGTGGTTATTGTTTGAGGTATGAACCAGGTAAATTTACTCGTTTACCTAATCGGTATTATACGTTTCGTTATGGTGATATAGATTTTTTTGCTCTTGATTCTAATACATTTAACGACCCGTTACCAATACCAAAAACAAGTGAAGGTGTGATACAACGTCAAGACCTTGAACAGCATCTTCAAGAGTTAGAACAGCAAAAAGAGGAAATTGTTGCTAGAATATCTCAGCTTGACCCGTCGAAACCCAACGAAGCTGAAGAACTTGATGATTTGCATGGACGACTTACACAAATAGATGAAATGGCTTTTGATATTGAAAAGCAACTGGCGCCGAAACATCGAAGTGCCACCGACACCGAACAACTCGAATGGTTCGCTTCTAAGTTAGTTGAGTCTTGGCAAAATAAAGAAGTTAGGGGCAGAGTAGTATTTTTTCACCATCCACCTTATGTAACCGAGGCAACAAAGTGGCAGCAAGCACAAACTTTAGCTGTTCGTAAGCGGTTACGTGAAGTATTTAATAAAGTAGCAGTTCAAGTAAATTCATTAAGGAAAGACCGTCCCATCGTTGATTTAGTATTAAACGGTCACGCCCATTGTTTAGAATATTTACAAACCCAAGATACTGGATATGGTGATGGGGGTATTAATTGGATAGTTTGTGGGGGTAGTGGTTTTAGCTTGCGTCGTCAGCGTCCAGAAGGTAATGATTTGATGGAAACAGTTGACGGTCAACAGCGTAAGGTTGCTAGTTCGCGTTTGTTTGTTGGTCGTAACGGACAAGCTTCGCAAAAACGGCGCCCATATTCTTGTTTACGTATAGATGTTTTAGCTGGAGAGGCGCCTAAATTTGTAGTGCGTCCTATGATTACAGAATGGCATCAGCGACAGTGGAATAAGTATGAGATGGCGCCGTTTGTTGTGGGTGGGTGATTACATTTTTCTTGTAAAAAGATAGGACAGGCAAGGATGCCTGTCCCACAAGATGTATTTAATTTTGCCTATCTAACTAAACGGCGCCAGTACCTCTACCGCGCTTGTCATCATCCATAGTTAATTCGCCTTCGCTATGGTCTTTGATTGCCGCCAATTCTTCAAGACGTGCCTGTTTATCTTCTTCAATTACTTGACGTGCGTCACCAGGTGTTTCGTAGTACATTTCTGGTTCAACTGCGTAGTTATTTAATAAACCTTCATTGTCTACTGTATAACCATCTGTTGTCCGAATACTATCTGATGCAGTTTGGTCATCAGTAAGAGCAGCAGCTTCACGTTCTTCAGTTGGTTTTGTTTTGTAGAGTTCACCTTCACGTTCTTTGCGCGCTGCTGTTTCTGCTGGGATAATACCTCTATCGTATTGGTCTCTTTCTGCACGCTCGTGCGAATCAATGCCTTGATTAGCGTTACCCATCGTAACCTCTCCTGATTGATACAATTTTTTTATGTATAAAATAAGAGTAAAGTTTTCGTAGCGTAAAATACACTATCTTGAGAGGGGAATTATATTGATGCTTTTGGTTAAAGTTATCAATCAAAAGGTATATAAAAATGTAGAGACGCAATATATTCCCTGCGGGACACTCCGTGAACGCGTCTCTACATCGTTGTGTTTATTTACGTAAATTGTTATCGAAGCAATTTATACTTGTTTACCGGAAATTTGATTTTTGAAATTGTTAATTTCAGATGATAATTCCTGACGTGTGGAAGCTTTAAGCAGGTAACGGGAAACAAACCAAGTTGCGTAACCGATACCAACTAACTCAAATATGGTCGCAAACAATGGAATGTCATTAACTGCATCGAGTACTGCAAATACGAGTTTGACTGAAAGAAGTGCTGCTAATATTAATGCTACAGTGGTAATTTGCGGCTTGTAGTCGTTGAAGAAGTTACCGATATAATCGGGTAAGCGCGCAAGAAAAACTGCTATTTTATCACTAATTTGCTGTAATTGAGTAGATGTAGTTGACATTGATGCTGGTGGCAATTTTGGCAATTCATCTTTTACAGCAACTTCAACTGTTCCTATACCATTTACGGTGGTAGGATTTGTTTCAGGAGTGATGTCAGGGTTAATATATTGCGGTTGTTCTTGAGTTTCCATAGTAATTCCCCTAATGGTTACAACTTTTCTATTCTAGATGTTAATTCAAACGATAGGAAATAGATTACGAAAAACCGACCGGAAGATAGCTATATTACCTTTCTTCCGTTCGGTATATGAAACCTAGAAACCGGGTTTCTTTGTTGATATATTGTAATAACAACGACGATTTTGCGTAGAAACCCGGTTTCTTAGGATTTTGATACATTTATTCGGTAGCTTTTGCATTCACAACTACGTTTGTAACACCTTTAATTTCTTTAGCTAAAGGTTCAATCTTTGCCAATTGGGCTTTTTTAGGTACAGTTCCAGTTACTGTTACAGTACCATTATCTTCGCCTTTGACAGCAAGGGCGCCGTTAGGGATATTTGCTTCTAACTTAGAGCGTACTTGACTTGCAAGGTCACCTGCTGCTCGGTTTGTAGCAGCGCCATCGTTCGCGATATTGTTTCGTTGTTCGCGGGCACGAATATCAGCATCTAATTGATCGCGTCGGGTTTGGCTTTGAGCATCATCTTTAGCTGCTTCAGTTGACCCAGCGTTTGGTGCTTGAACTTGATTGACATCTGTTGCAGGATTGTTAGGAGCATCTGCACTGGTTTTAGCAGGTTGTTGGCACGCAGCAGTACCTAAAGCAAGAACACTACTAATAAAGAGTAAAGTTAACTTTTTCATTTTTTTATTGTTTATTGGTTGGTAATGATTTTTGCGTAGGTAGGGCATAGCCCTACTTACTTTTGTTGAGGAGGGGGATTTCTGTGTGTTAGATTGTTTCTTCGCGACGGTCGATGATGATTACATCTGCATCACCATCACTGTTGATAGTTCTAGTTGTGGTACTAGTATCAGCAGCGTAGTTTACACGCGAGGTGTCCATAGTAGGTCTTTCACGACGCGATGAACTAACATCGGTGGCATCGAAGACATTGTAGTCTTGAATGTTGTGACGCTTGAGGATTACTTCCGCACGACGAACTTCATCATCGGTGGCGTCAACCATAACTATATAGTCGCCTCGGTTAAGTTTGTCGTTATAAGCCTGCGCTTTGTATTCAGGAATTCCCAAACCAACTAGTCCACCAGTGATACCACCAGCTGCTGCTCCAATACCTGCACCTGTTGCTGCGGTTGCGAGTGCAGTTGCTGCTGCTCCACCTAATAGTACTGGTCCAACTCCAGGAATTGCTAGCGCACCCAAGCCCACTAGTAAACCACCCAAACCACCTAAAGCGGCGCCTGTTGCTGCACCTGCTTTGGCGCCATCATCAGCCTTATTACCATGTAAGTCTGTACCAGGGGCGTTAATATTACCACCTGCATCTTTACCAATGATGGAAACTTCATCCATTGAGAAACCAGCATCGCGCAGCTCAGTCAAAGCTGCTTCAGCATCGCGACGGTGTTCAAATACACCAACTATACGTTTACCGCGATGCAAAGAGCTTGATGAACGAACGTCAGTATTATAAACGGGAGTAACTACGGGTGCTACAGATGGTGCTGGTGGTATAATATCTGAAGAATTATATTCACGTCCGGGTTGGTCGTAAATTTGAAAATCTTCAATACCACGACGGCGCATAATTGCTTCAGCTTTAGCAATTTCTGAAGCAGTGCCATCTACAATTACTAAATAGTGTCCGCGCTCTACTCGTGAATTATAACCACGTGCTTCTTCTTCGGGGATTCCTAAACCTACCAAACCTCCGAGCAAAGAACCTGCTGCTGCTCCAATACCTGCTCCTGCTAGTGTAGTTGCAATTGTTGTAGCTGCGGCGCCTGCGAGCATGATGGGTCCTACACCTGGTATTGCTAGGGTTCCTAAACCTACTAACAAACCAGTCAAACCACCTAATGTTCCACCAGATACAGCACCGAGTGATGCACCTTCATCTGCTTTATTGCCTACTCGGTCGTGAACTTCGGCGCCTGCGATATTGTCTTTACCATCAACATCTTGGGCAATAACCGAGACACGATCCATCGCAAAACCGGAATTTCTTAACTCGTGTAGCGCATCTTCTGCATCCCGACGATGAGAAAATACACCTACGGCTCTTTTATGTAAACCTACTACCATGCTAGCTCCCCCACTATAATTGTGTTTTACTGGGTTTAATTAAGTCTTATTTAACTTTTTGACTTACTAATTAAGTTCTACTTTGCTTTGGTTTTTTTTTCATCAATCGATTGCTAGAGTTTTTATCTCTATCTAAAGTTATATTTTGTGTTTTGTTAATTCTTTGTTTGTAGATTGAACAAATTAAATTATTAAATTAATATTGTTTATAAATCGTTATCAAGTTTTAATTATAATCATTGTTAAATCTAACTTTCGATGCTGATATCGAGCCTAAATTTATTCCTTTAGGATGTAATCAATATTAATTACAGTCGCTAGGTTAGTTGAGTAAGTATCATTCTATAGAATTATATAATCGAAGCAAGACTGTCTCCTCGGTTAATAATTTAATGCGTTGCAAAAACAAAAACCGGGTTTCTAGGGTTTCACTAATATCTACAAGTTGAGCTAGATTGAGGTTATAACATGTACCAATTCGGAGATTTACTTCAATCCTACTGTTTGCAGTTAGGATTGTTCTCTGTTGTTATTACAGAGAATATTACACCAGAACAAGCATCTCTCATGTTTTCTGGTCCAAAATTTTTAGTAGCTTTGTTTGCTGGTTTGCTAATGGCAGTTGCATTTCAATTGCTGTTAACTAACTTTTCTGTTGCAGTAGGTATTTCTGCTGGAGGAGGAGATGTTAGTGATGATGACGCTGATACTGTTGGTAATCAAATTCGTGCAGTTGAAGCAAAAGTAGGCATCTGGGCGCTTTTTACTGTTAGTTTAGCTTTGGGAGCTGCTTGTTTTCTGGCTGTTAAACTCAGCTTAATCGAAAGCACATTACTCGGCTCAATCATTGGTGTAGTCATTTGGGCTGCATTCTTTTCGCTAATTACCTGGTTAGGTTCCAACGCAGTTGGTTCATTAATTGGTGCAATTGTCAATACCGCTAACTCTGGTTTAAAAGGGTTGATGGGTACCGCTTCTGCTGCTATTGGCGCCAACGTTACTAAAAACCAAGCGGTATCAACTGCTGAAGATATTGCTGCTGCTGTACGTAAAGAACTAACTTCTGGTTTTGACGCAAACAGTATTAAAAATACTCTGCAAAGTTCTTTAAGCTCGTTGCAATTGCCGAATCTAAATTTAAACGAGATTCGCGGTCAATTTGATAAACTACTGAAAGACGTTGATTTTGAATCTCTTGGTGATAGTGATTTACTAAAAAATGTCAACCGCGAAACACTTGTAGATTTAATCAGTAGTCGTACTGACTTCTCTAAAAGTGATGTTAACCGCATTGCAGACCAGTTAGAAGCAGCTTGGAATTCTGCGACTAATCGTAAAAATCCCACTGAACAGGTTATTAGTTTACTCAAGTCAGCAAGTCCTGATGACCTAAAACCAGAAAATATTGGCGCCCGCTTACAAGAGTTGGTGGCAGTTGGTAACGGTTCTTCAAAAGGTTTAACTCAAAGAGCTTTACAATCTGGTATGGGTGCAGTAGCAGGCGCCGTACTTAATAAAGTTGATTTCTCTAATGTTGACCTTGATAAAGTAACAAGTCAATTACAGGAAATCAAAGGTAAAGTTCAAGATGTGGATGTTGAAAATATCACTCAACAGCTAAAGCAACTACGTGATAAAGCCACAGCAAAAGTAGCAGATACTATACCTGTAGTAGCTGAAACCGTACAGAAGACAGAAGACAATACCATCAAGGATGATATTGAAGAGTACATTCTGTATTCATTGCCTTGGCACTTTAACCGCATAACCATTAAAGAAGAATTCCACGAAGTTATCTTTGACCCCAATGCGGCACCGGCAGCTATTAAAAGACAGCTAGAAGGGTTAAATCAAGAATACTTTGCTAACTTACTCAAACAACGGGGTGACATTAGCGAACCACGTATTAAAGAGATTTCTGAACAGTTAGAAAGCGTTCGTAAAGAAGTCTTTGAAACGGTGCGAAATTCAGATACTAATGAAGATTCACAATCACTTAGCAGTCGAGTAGAAAATTATTTACGTTCGACTGGCAAAGATGAACTTAACCCTGAAGCTATCGAAAAGAACTTTAGCAATTTAATCGAAGACGCACAAGCAAATGCTGACGAGTTGGGTAAACGTTTTGGTAACTTGAATCGTGATACCTTAGTCCAAGTTCTTGCTTCACGTCAAGATTTGAGTGAAGAAGAAGCGAATAATATAGTAGGTCAACTCGAAGGAGTTCGCGACCGAGTTCTTAACAAAGCACGCGAATTACAATCGCAAGTTACAGCCCAAGCACAAGAGCTACGTCAACGAGTCGAAGATTATCTACGCAATACCAACCTGGAAGAATTAAATCCAGAAGGTATCCAACGCGATTTTAGAACTTTACTCGATGACCCGCAAGCAGGCGCCAGTGCTTTGCGCGGACGTTTATCACAGTTTGACCGTGAGACATTAGTAAAATTGGTCTCACAGCGTCAAGATTTGAGTGAAGAACGAGTCAACGAAATTCTAAACAATTTAGAATCGGTACGCGACAGTATTCTTGAGGCGCCGCAAAAAGCAGCAGCAAAAGCTAAAGAACAGTACGACCAAACCCTTAATACCATCACCGAGTATCTTCGCAGTACCAAGTTAGAAGAACTTAACCCTGAAGGTATCCAACGCGACTTGCAAAAACTGCTCAATGACCCATCTGAAGGTGCAGTAGCATTACGCGAGAGACTTTCAAACTTCGACCGCGAAACACTCGTTGCATTATTAACTCAGCGTGGAGATTTAAGCGAGGAGCAAATTAACCAAGTAATCGACTCGTTCCAAGCTAACGTTAACAATATTATTAAGGCGCCGCAGCGTTTAGCAAAACGTGCAACAAAACGAGTAGCAGACTTTGAAGCTAACTTAGAAAACTACCTACGAAACACCAACAAAGAAGAACTCAACCCAGACGCAATTAAGCGTGACCTCGCATTATTGGTGCAAGACCCCCGTACAGGAGTAGGCAGTTTGAGCGACCGAATTTCAAAAATCGACCGTTCAACATTAATAGCACTGCTTTCACAACGCGAAGATATTTCCGAAGAAGAAGCAAACCGAATTGTCGGTCAAATTGAATCAGTACGTGACTCACTCGTCGAACAATACCGTCAAATTCAACAGCGAGTTCAATCAGTACTTGATAATGTATTTGGACAAATTCGCAGCTACCTCAACTCCCTCGACCGTCCCGAACTTAACTACGAAAGTATTCAACAAGACTTTTCCAAGTTATTCGACGACCCACAAGCAGGTTTTGATGCATTGCGCTCACGTTTGAGTCAATTCGACCGCAACACACTTGTAGCAGTACTATCCTCACGCGAAGATATTTCTGAGGAGCAAGTAAACCAAATTATTAACCGTATTGAATCTACACGCGACAATGTATTACAACGCGCAGAACTAATTCAAACGGAAACACAAAAACGTCTTAGCCAAGTCAAAGAAAATGCCAAAAAACAAGCGCGCGACACCAAAAAAGCAGTCGCAGAGGCAGCATGGTGGCTTTTCGGTACCGCTGTTACATCACTCGCAGTCTCAGCATTTGCAGGCGCCGTAGCAGTACGAGGTCTTTGGTTCCTAGGATAATGTCATGCTGAGGAACGTTAACGCAGTTTTCCCGCAGGGTAGCATCTTTCCCCTATGTCATGCTGAGGCACGTTAACGCAGTTTTCCCGCAGGGTAGCATCTCTTATCAGCTTGTAAAGAAAGTAAAGTTGTAACATAAAATTCCCAACTTCTTTAATAGAAGTTGGGAATTTTATTTTATGATAGACTTGCGAACAATCTAAAACAGGATTGCTACTTTTTACACAGCATTAAAAATAATTAGTTTTTATCATGAGTAGTTATAAAATACCACCTGACATGGTAAAAGTTAGACTTTCGTCAGAAAAAGTAAACAAAGCTTGTTTGGAAATGGAGCAAGCGGTTGAGGAGCTAGAAATTGCGTAGCTTCAGTTAGAAGCAGAGGCAATACTGCTCGGTTAAGAGAATTTGATAAACCCAAAACCCTGTAGAGACGCGATTAATCGCGTCTCTACGTACCGATAATCATCGCAAAAAATCCTTAACCGAGCAGTATTGGAAGCAGAGGCGCAAGCTCAAAAACCAGTTAAAAAGTATTAAGTATCAAACAACTTAAAGAAAACTCAAAAAACAAGCGTGCGACATTAAAAAAGCAGTTGCACACGCAGCTTGGTAGCTTCTCGGTACTGCTACTGCTGTTACATTACTCGCAGTCTCAGCATTTGCTGGCGCCGTAGCAGTCAGAGGTCTTTGGTTCCTAGGATAAGCGTTTAGGTGTGAACCATGTTGCATTAAATACGTAAATGATTAACTTTGCATTCAGTTGTGATAACTGAATGCATTTTTATTGATTAATTTCTTCAATATTACGTTCCAAGTAATCTAGACAAGCTAACCGAGCCAACTCAGCAAGCGACAGTCCACGAGCTTTAGCTAAAGCTTCAAAATGCGGATAATACTTTTTAGGCAAACGCAAACCAATTGCCTTTGCTTGCAAGCTATCAGGAGATTCTGAAAAACGTCCAGCCTTATCTCTTACGTGCATATTGCTACCAGTTTTACAATTTCCACAATACTACCTTAGCAACATAAAAGCATTACTGACTGTTGCCCTAGTCACAATTACATCCATGTCATCCATTGACATCCATTGATATCAATGGCAGAATAGAAAATAAATTAATTAAGTAAAAGCGCATGAAGAAGCTCTAATTGAAACACAACACAAGTAAAATTTGCGACAAACTTATGGCACAAATACCTGAAGAGTTATTAGCTAGTTTCTTGGAAATATTGCCGCAATTGCTCTTAATTGCAAATGAATCTTCGTCAGTTGAGTACGAAATATTGCAGCGATTCAATGAAACAGAAATGACGACTGATGCTTTAGAGACACTCACTGACATTAGACAGGAAGTTTCGGACAGATACTCGCAGTTAACAAATGCAATGTTAAGAATAGCATCGATTCAACCTAGAGCAACTGATGATTCACTTACTATAATTAGTAATAGAATCGTAAACATTCAAAATAGAATTCCAGCTATTTTACGCAGCATTGAAGAAATTACAAACGATTGGAGGTTATCATGAGTAGTTCAAGAGTACAGCCTGACATAGCAAAAGTTAGACTTACTGCAGAAAAAGCAAAAAAAGCTTGTTTGGAGATGAAACAAGCGGGGGAAGAGCTTGAACAAGCGCTGCTTCAGTTAGAAGCGGAGGCGCAAGCTCATAAACCAGTAAGGAAGTCTTAAGTATTAAATAACCTGCGGCTAGAGCATGTTAGTTAATAGTTAATATAGGAATCCGATTTGGTTATTGAAAAAATCTAAGTGGGTTGGCATAAGGCACCATATCTAGTTTTTGGTGGATAGGCGCCAACCTACGTATATTTCAAAAATCAAATAGTAATGCTATATCGCCACTTAGCAAGACTCAAGTTAAATTTTATACAAAATACTCAAAAACAAGATAGAGAAAATATTGAAATAATTTTCCATGCTGCTTGAAATTGCAGAGTAAACGGCACCCGATATACAGGTGCCGTACAAAGTCATTTAAGAATGAGGATTGTGTGGATTGAGAGACTTTAGATTGAGGTTATTTGACAGCAATAGCTTGACCTGCCTTGCTAAAGATATCTGTAAGGTTAGTTACAGAAGCTGTACCGCTACCAGTGGGACCAGCGAAAGTTTGTTGTCCAACTTGGAGTTGTTTGAGTGAGTAGGTATTCGATGCATCAGAAGCAAAACCGCCAACATCGCCTAAAGTAATTGCTAAACCACCAGCTACTGTATCAAGCTCATCATTAGATAGTTCAATTGCATTAATTTCGTTATTCATCATTTTATCCTCAAATATATTGTTTAGATTTGAAGCTGTTTTGTTTGCTTCATGAGTAAATAATAGGAATTTCAATAGTTCTCGTACATCGGAAGAAAGCTTGAATTGCAAGCCATACTTTTTGTTGAGAGCTTATGTACCAAATGTGGAGCTATTTACAGTTGGGCGCCGTTGTCCTTTAATTAGATCAAAAATGCATAAATCCAGGCGCCTTAGATATAAATATATGTGAAGCCTAAGTTGTTGTAATCTTATGTCAAACGATTTACATAATCCTAGAAGTTATGATGCTGTCTTAGGGGGTAATAATGCTTATCCTATAAATGCTGCTGTTTTGGGAGAAATACAAGGAATTAAACAACTTAAAGAAAGATTCTTAAGTCAGGTTGTTAAAAATAGGGTACATGCTTTATCAAGAGCCTTAAATTATGATCAAGAAGGTTTATTGCTCGTGATACAAGCATTAAATGACCCAGAAGAAGAAGTTTATCAATTAGCTTATGATTTGTTAAAAGATAGAAAAGAAATAAACGTTCAAGCCGCATTATGTCATTATATCCAGCATTGTTATCTTCGTTATGATGGTTTGTACTGTAATTATAGTTTGCCTGGAGATTACGAGTTTCTGAGGTTTTATGAAGACGGAACAATTTTGAGTATAACTGTTTATTTTAAACCAGATATTGAAGCAGTTGCCAAATGGTTTAATAAAGAGCATAGATTTATAGGGAAAGGAATTTATAAAGTTGAAAGTAATGTTATAAAGTTTTTTAAATATTCTAATAAGCCTTATTGCTTTGGAGAAGTTGGAAAGTATGGTAATACAATTTCACTTATTTGGAATTATGCTCCTTTTAAAGGCGCCTTAAAATATTACTTTATTTATATGCCTAATATCCCATAAAAGCTTATGATGCTTTTTATCAGCTTTTATTAGGTTTTGACCAGGTGTGACTAGATTACGTAAAATTGACCGCATACGCGAACATCAAGCAAACGAACGTACATTCTTGGCTTGGGTGCGAACATCGATTGCTTTTATTGGTTTTGGATTTGCAATCGCACGCTTTGGATTATTCGTGCGTCAGTTAGATGCAGCGACACAAGAGCGCCCTCCAATACCACATCCTGTTTTCAATTCTGAAAATTTAGGTATTAGTTTAGTAGTACTTGGTATTGCGACGATAGCATTTGCCGTGTGGCGTTACGACCAGATATATCAGCAAATCCAGCGCGAAGATTATAAGCCAAATCGTATTATGGTTTGGGTATTGGCTATATTCATTAGTATTCTTGGCAGCTTTACTATTCCTCTACTTCTACTGCGAGATACAGCTAACTCAATTCGTACACAACCCGCATCTGGTAAGGAAGGCGCCTCAAAAAGTATCCCGCATGATTAAATGACTCGTGTATAAATGAATTAGAGCTATCCATATTTATATATATAAAATTACTATGCATAAGCAAAATCAGCGCCAAGGTTTGCTTATTATCTTGACTGCTGTACTAACAGGAGCTGTATTAGTTACAGGAGCAGGTATATATTTACTACTAAAATCTGTAGAAAAGCCAGTATCAACCGAACCTTCTAATTTAGAAGAAACGCGCGTATCGTCTAATTCTGTTCCAGACAGTAACGCATCCGAGGCGCCTGTAGATACCTCTATACCTGTCACACCATCTCCAGCACAAAAACCCACAACAGCAACACAACCCTTACAGGCAAGAAGCACTATAGTAACCAGCAATACACGTAAAAATTATGGAGGTGCAAACTTCCAGGGTGAAGATTTACGGGGAAAAAGTTTCCGCCAAGCACAAATGGGTGGAGCTAACTTAGCGAGTTCAAATTTAAGTGGGGTCGATTTAAGTGGCGCCAATATGGGTGGGGCAAACCTTGCTAGAGCGAACCTAACAAACGCGAATTTAAGTAATACCGACTTGAGAGGAGCAAACCTTAGTGGTGCAAACCTTAGAGGGGCAAATTTAGATGGCGCCAAGACTGATGGAGCGAATTTGAATGGTGCTTTGCGTTAGGCATTTTATGTTAGGCAGTTCGGGATGCCCGCTCCACAAGACAAGACAAGAGAAATATACCAGTGATTTAAATCACTACATAAAGTGATTTAAATCACTATATTGACATAGAGCTATCACGTAGGTTAAAAGCAAACAACAATACAATATTATTTCAGTAAATAAAAGTGTAAGCAACCGTCGTGTGATAGTGGAGTGTAGCTATGTTAGAAAAACTTTTGCTCGCTATCGGTTTAACCTTTAGCTTGAGTGTATTCACAAAAATCAACGCACCGTCTCAAAAGCATACAAACCAGCAATTAGAATCGGTAAACCCTCATTGGATACTGTCTGTGGAAATTGTCCAAGGGTTGTTAGATTAATCGCACAACGTCTTACCATTCTCAATTTTCATAGGTTAATGTTGGGTATTAACCAACACATATTGCCGTAGGCTCTATGAAAAACCAGATTATAGCAACAGTTGCATTTTTTACAACCGTTACCCTTACAACCGCAGTTCAGGCGGCAAACCCTGAACACGTTAGACAGTTACTTGCTACCAAACAATGTCAAAACTGCGACCTCAGCGGCGCCGGATTAGTCATGGCGGATTTATCGGGTGCTGATTTATCGGGCGCCAATCTTGCGCTTGCCAACCTTAGCCGTGCTAATTTGACAGGAGCAGATTTGCGAGGTGCAAATTTGACGAGTGCGAGTTTGTTCGGCGCCAATCTAAATGGGGCAAAATTAAGTGGCGCCACAATAGCAGGTACAGATTTAAGAAATGCCTATTTGTACAACATTGAATTGACGAACGTAACATTTAACGGCGCCAACTTACAGGGTGCAGCGGGTATTCCTTCACAAATAGCCACACCCGATGAGTTTTATGCTTTGGGTGTAGCAGCTGGTGAAAAAGGTAATCAGCAGCAAGCTATAGATTATTTTAATCAGGCAATTGCTATTAAACCCGATTATGCGGGAGCATTTTTAGCACGTGGTATTGCTCGTTACCAGCTATTCGACCGTACTGGCGCCTTCCAAGACGCGCAAATCGCAGAGAAAATGTTCAAAGCTCAAAATAATCTTAACGGTACTCAAACCGCACAAGCTTTTATCGTGGAGCTAAAAACACCCCAGGATACTAAAGTCAGTGCAGGCAAACCCAACTTTATGGACTTTGTAAGCGGAGTAGCATCTGTGTTACTTCAGTTTTTACCGTTTTAAAAGAAAAAGGGTTAAGAGAAGTAAATTATATATAGTACTTCTCTGACCTTTATCTAAAATCCTGATGTCCATATCATCTACGCTTTGGCGCCGCAATCAAGATTTAGCACAAGCTTGTTTAGATAATCCTTTTGTTCGTGGTATTGGTGATGGTAGTTTACCGCGACACAAATTTGCTTATTATGTTGGTCAAGATGCGTTTTTTTTAGAAGCTTTTGCACGCGCTTATAGTATTGCAGCAGCAAAGGCGCCTGATTTTAAAGGATTTAGAACATTTCATGCTTTAGCTGGGGGTGTGTTAGAAGAATTACAATTACACCAAAGTTACGCTAAAACTTGGGGAATCGATATAAAGTCGGTTTCTCCAGGCGCCGCCACTCGTCGTTATACTGATTTTTTAGTTGCAACCGCTTGGGGTGAGAATATCGGCTTAACTGCCACTGCTATGTCACCATGTATGCGTTTATACGAGTTTTTAGGTAAAGAACTAGCCCACGATGGGATTCCGGAACATGATTATAGTGAATGGATTCGTGTGTATAGCGGCGCCGATTTTCATCAAATAGCTCAAGAATTAGATGACTTAGTTGATACTTACACTACTGAAATTGATACAGTTCATTCAACTTATCGCTACGCTATGCAATGCGAATTAGACTTCTTTCAAGCAGCTTGGACAATTTAGAATTATTTTTATCTATGATTACCATAATCAAGAACTTATAATACTAATTAAGTTTTAATAATAACCTGTCAATTTTGATAATGATTATCTTAATTAATAAAAATATTGCTTCTATGGCTGATAAATAGTGAGTTGTGAATTGCGCGTTAAAGAACCAGGCAATGAATTTTAACAAATATAAAGAATTGAAATATACTGTCATAGCGTTGCAATATTCTGGTATATTTATACATACAACAAGATAATTCTTCTATCTTAAGTTACGTATTGATATCGAATGTTTTACATTTCGATAAGTCAGCTCTGGTCATTTTTATTGGTTAAAAGTGCAATTTCTGCGTATGATTTTGCATACATATGTAGATGAATCTGTTTAATTTGTTTAATCATACTTTAGGATAACTTCATGACTCGAATTAATGGTTTTGTAGGGCGCCGTAATTTGTTGAAACTCGCAGGAATAGGAGGTGCGGGTATAGCAGCAAGTGCAGTTGCAGGTGGATTGATGTTGAATAGTGAAGAAGCAGAAGCACAGACTACTCCAACAACAACTCAAAATAAACCAAGACCAGTTTCTCCAGAAGAAGCTTTAAAAAAATTACTGCGAGGAAATGAACGCTTCATAGCAGGTAAACGCGATAATCCGAATCAGTCAAAATTACGTTTACTCGAAACATCTGTTGCACAGTATCCATATGCATCGATTTTAGGATGTGCAGATTCACGTGTCCCAGCAGAAATCGTTTTTGACCAAGGTTTGGGGGACTTGTTTGTAGTTCGAGTTGCAGGTAACGTTGCCAGTCAGACAGCTATTGGTAGTTTAGAATTTTCGAGTGCAGTGTTAGGGTCACAACTGATTGTAGTACTCGGACATGCTAAATGCGGCGCCGTAATTGCAGCAGTAAAAGGAGACCCATTACCTGGAAGAATAGGTGTATTCGTCGAGGAAATAAAACCTGCTGTAGAATCTGTAAGACAAAAAACAGGTGACTTAGAAAAGAATTCAATTATTGCCAATATTCAATACCAAGTCAAAAAATTACCAGAGACTTCAACAATATTAGGTGGCTTGGTTAAAGAAGGTAAACTTAAAATAGTTGGTGGTATCTATGACCTAGCGAGCGGAAAAGTCACATTAGTAACCTGATAAATTTGGCAACGGATGATGAACGGATGTAACGGATGGTTGATTTTAAATAACTAGTAAAAGCTTTCACGCACCCTATCTTTACTTGCAACCACTAAATTATCCGTTGCATCCGTTGTATTCGTTGCAAAGGGGAATTTGAATGATAAACTCTGTCCCTTGTCCCAAAGAGGAAATACACTCAATTGTTCCACCGTGTTTTTCTGTAATAATTTCATAGCTAATTGAAAGCCCTAATCCAGTTCCCTTACCTTCAGATTTAGTTGTAAAGAAAGCATGAAAAATTTGATTTATAATCGATTCTGGCATACCAGGACCATTATCAGCAATACTAATTTTTACCTGCTGATTCTCTAGACAGGTACTAATTACAATTTTATTAGGATTTTTTTCAATTTCTATGTAACTTTTACCAAAATTCGACTCATCTATTGCATCAATTGCATTGGCAATTAAGTTAGTAAATACTTGATTTAACTGTCCAGGAAAGCATTCAACTGGAGGTAAATCTCCATATGATTTGATAATTTCGATTGCGGGACGTTGGGGTTTAGCTTTTAAACGATGAGATAAAATAATTAAAGTAGAATCAATTCCCTCATGGATATTAACGGCTTTTTTATCATTACCATCGATACGAGAATAATTCCGTAACGACAGCATAATATCTTTAATGCGGTCTGTACCTAATTTCATAGAATTGAGCATTTTGGGTAAATCTTCAATTAAAAATTCCAATTCGATATTTTCAATTTCCGATGCTATTTCTTTTCCTGGGTTGGGAAGTACATCTTGATATAAATTGACCAAATGAATTAAATCTTTTACATATTGTTGAGCGTGAGATAAATTACCGGAAATAAAGCTCACAGGATTATTGACTTCGTGAGCAATACCTGCAACCATTTGACCAAGGGCAGAAATTTTTTCTGTTTGAATGAGTTGAGATTGTGTATTTTGTAGTTTAATTAATGTTTGTTCTAAGTCTGTTGATTTTTGTCTTAATTCAGCCTCTGATTTTTGTAAGAGGTCGGATTTTTCTTGCTCATGAGATAGCAAACGCGCGTTTTTAATGGCAATTGCTGCTTGGGGAGCAAGTATTTTAATTAGTGATAATCTTTCAGGAGTAAATGCACTGAATGTCAGGTTGTTTTCTAAATAAATTATACCAATAAACTTTGTTTGATATAAAATAGGGACACAAAGTATGGATTTAGTTTGATGTTGCTGAATGTAAGAGTCTTGACTATAAATTTGTTCTGTGGCATTACTGAGAACTACTATTTCCTGGCTTTTGGCAACATAGTTAATGATAGATTTCGGAATATCATCGCTCTCTTCAACTAGCATTGATTGCACAACTATATGATTAAGTTGCTCGTCTGTATAAATTGCTTCAATAAACAAATCATTATCTTTTTCTAATATCAAACAACCTTTCTGGGCGCCAGTATTTTCAATAATAATATGCAGCAACTTGCTAGGCAAATTTTCTAAATTGATTTCGCTCTGTATCGCTGATGATGCCTTAATAACTGTAGCTAAATCAAGAATTTGACTGGTGCTGCTAGTACTAGCCGTTGTCTTGTTAATCGTCTTAGCAATAATTTGATATTTGCCTTCTTGTATATTAATAGAATTGGTGTAACCAATAATAAAGCCTGGGTAGCGTTTTTCTAAGTCTCTAACTTTTGCCACCGCACCCCAACGATTATAGCCGTAGTATGCATCTGTCATGTAGGTTTTAGCGATTTTATGTTTACCTAACGACAAATAAAATTTAGCTGCTAGTTCGTTTGCAAGGGCTTCTTCTTGAATATAACCATTTTCTGCCGCATTAGCAATTGCTTTATCGTAATATTCCATCGCTTGATAGTTTTGACCAAGCAGACGATATTTTTCTGCTTCAACCAAATCATATTTATTCTGAAAATTCATGGGAGCATGATACGCCCAAAGCTTTAATTTATCTTGATTTGCTTTTAATGCAGCCAGTATTTGCTGTGGCTGTGTACTTTGGGAATCAAAATATACCGCAAGTCTTGCTAGAGAATCGTAAAAATGTAAGATAGGCCCGTATAGACATCCCGCGACCGCATCTAAATAAACTCCAGCTTGTTCTGCATTAGCGACAGCTTGATCATATTCCTCAAATAGATAACAGAGGATAAGTTTATGGAGATAAAAGAAATGGAGTCCAATTCGGTCATTTGCCACAACTTGAAGAGGTAGCGTAGCTTCTTCGTTGTAAACTTCACCAACTAAATAACAGGGTTGCTCAACTTGACTTGTCAAATTTAAAACTACCTGTTGTAAGATAGCACGATGATTTAAAGTAGTTACTTGCTTGAATTTAATTAAAACATCACCAACATCTGCTATTTCCCGTGACAATGAAGTGAGTTCCAGAGCCGCAAAATATGCATGTTGGAATCGGTTAATAGTAGCATGGCTTGCATATTCTAAATCTCCATTTTCTAATCCACTCTCGTATGCTTTTTGAAAAAGATGTAAAGTATCCCTAATATGTTCTTTCCCATGTTTTGTAGATACAGCTACCATAAAAAACGTCTTAGCTTTTAACTCTAAAGCATCTAGCTGCTCTACAAGACTTAAAGCCAATTTACCAAATTGATAACAAGCTTCAATCTCTTGACAAAATCCTTGCAAAATTAGTCCATAAGTAGCATAAGCAAAGCTTGAAAAAGGAGCATTCCCATATTTAATTGATAGATTGACTTGAGAAAATACAGTTAGGGGAAATAATGCAGGCGCCGCAGTAATGGTTGGAAAACAGGTAATTGATAGCATTCGCATAGCTGCTAGTTGGTAAGCATCCGTCATTAGAGGTAGGTTTATTAAATCAGCGATGCATTTTCCTTGTAAGTAGCTTGCTGTTTCTTGTAAAGCTAACTGAACATCAGCAGGTGTAGGTGATTCTAGTAGTTTAACACCTAATAAATCTAGAACTTGTAGTCCAAGCTTAACGGCTTCTATTAATTTATTTTGCGCTATTTTTGTTTGGATTTTGACTTCATAAACTTTAACTTTATCCAAAATATTTTTTGCCTGTTGCAGAACAATATCAGCCCATTGTTCTGTGTCTAAAAAATTTCCAGTCAGATAAGCCGCTTCCGCCGCTTCTTCATGCATTAATAAAGTTAAATTATATTCAGAATCCCAACTAGAAGGTGATAATAACTCTAACCCAACAGG
This sequence comes from Calothrix sp. FI2-JRJ7, assembly GCA_019359675.1. Lineage (GTDB taxonomy): Bacteria > Cyanobacteriota > Cyanobacteriia > Cyanobacteriales > Nostocaceae > Dulcicalothrix. The sequence goes on along the minus strand of JAHHGX010000065.1, from coordinate 235,183 downwards.
CAAATATTTAAATGCGGCTTCATATGCTGCTGATGCTTTAGCTTTTCTACCTGCAATTAAATTTAGCCTTGCTAATTCATATTTCTCTGGTTGTGTTAGCCTATCAATTGCCACATTTAATTGATTGACAATATCAAATATGTTTGATTCTAGTTTTTCTTGAGGGGTATTCTTTAAAAGTAATTCTCCAATTCTTTGATGAGTTTCTTTTTTTAATCTTTCTGGAATCAAAGCATAAGCCGCTTGTTGTACGCGGTCGTGTAAAAATCTATATTTAACGCGCCTTTCATCAAAGTCAAGTATCTCTAACTCTTCCGAGGTGAATAGCAGTGGTACTTTATAATTATTATTAAGAGGTAATATTAAACCCTGTTGTAAAGCTGAGTGTAAAGCTGATGCGACAGCTAATAAACTTTGTTCACTAACGGTTGCCAAAACATCCAAGCTAAAACGTGAACCAACACAAGCAGCTAACTTTAATACCATCTGCGTTTCTTCTGGCAGTTTTTGAATATTGGATGCTATTAACTCCACAACACTTTTATCAGCTATTCCTTTACTGAGTATGTCTTGCATATCCCATACCCATTGTTCTTGGTCAAAATCAAACTGTAACAGTTTTTCTTGATATAATGTCTTTAATAATTGAGTTACAAAAAATGGATTACCCTGAGTTTTATAAAAAAGTAGCTCTGCCAAATTGCTTGTTTTTTCTGTGTTGCTTAATGTATCTATAACCATTTGTTGAATGTGAGCCAGTTTCAACGAATGCAGGACAATATTATTAATTACCGTTCCAGCTTGTTCTATTTCTGACAATGCATTAATTAACGGATGAGCAGAACTTACTTCGTTATCTCGATATGCTCCAATCAGCAGCAAATATTTACTACTAGAATTAGTCATTAAAACTTGTATCAGCTTCAAAGAAGCAGAATCAGCCCATTGCAAGTCATCTAAAAATAGCACTAGAGGATGTTCTGGTTGGGTAAAAACTTGAATAAATTGTTGAAATACTCTATGAAAACGCTTTTGTGATTCTGTGGCGCCTAATAGAGGTACTTCAGGTTGCTTACCAATAATTAATTCAACTTCTGGAATAACATCAATTATAACTTGCCCGTTGGCGCCTAAAGCCGCTAATAATTTTTCTTGCCAATTCTGTAGTTTATCAGCACCTTCGGTAAGTAATTGTCGCATTAATGATTGAAAAGCTTGAATCAAAGAAGCATAAGGAATGTTACGTCCTAATTGGTCAAATTTGCCACTGATAAAATAGCCTTTTCGTTGTACTATTGGCTTATGCACCTCAGCAACTAAAGATGACTTACCAATACCAGAGTACCCAGATACTAGTATAATTTCAGCCCTTCGGGCATAACCTTCGGTATCACTGTGACTTTGACTAACGCGGTCAAATGCAGCTAAGAGAGTTGATATTTCTTGTTCTCGTCCGTAGAGTTTTTGAGGAATCAAAAGTTGGGCTGCACGGTCTTTTTTTCCTGGTATAAATTGAGTTAGTTCTCCCAGATTTTGGTCCAGATTTTGGATATTGTCGAGGCAAAATTCTAAATCGGCTAATAGTCCAACTGCGGTTTGATACCTGTCTTCCGCATTTTTCGCCATCAACTTGGTAACAATTGCAGCAATGGGTGCGGGAACTTCTGCGTTTAATTCTTGAATTGGCTTTGGTTGCCGAGCAAGATGACAGTAAATTATTTCTAAGGGGTCTAAGCTAGTAAACGGTAGCTGACCTGAGAGTATTTCATAAAAAGTCACCCCTAAAGAGTAAAAATCACTGCGGTAGTCAACAATCCGGTTCATTCTTCCGGTTTGTTCTGGAGACATATACGCTAACGTCCCTTCGATTTGATTGGGATTAGTTAATTGTGTAGTTTCTCTGTCTAAACGCGAAGCGATACTGAAATCTGTGATTTTGACTTGTCCTGATTGGGGATTAATAATGATATTGCTGGGCTTAATGTCTTTGTGAATAATGTGGTGACTATGCAGCGACACTAGAGCTTTTACTAATTGGACGGCAATGCTGACAAAATATTCAATAGATAGTTTCTTAGTACAGAGGAATTTTGTGAGACTGATACCGCCAAAGTCCTGTAATACCAAGATTAAGCGCTTCTGGTGATTTTCTAACTGCAAAACTTTGACGATTCCCTCTAATTCGAGGTTTTCTGTGAGAATATATTCATGTTTGAGGCGAGCTATCTGCTCTAAGGTAGGATACTCTGCCGCTAAAACCTTGAGGATAACGTTTTGCTTGTGTAATTGCGACACACCTCGATAAATAATCGTATTTGGTCCCTCGTCAATCAATTCGGTAATTTCGTAACCTGGAAGATTAATAGCGGACAGCATTATCTCACACTCTTTATTTTTGAAACTCTTTTATTAGAGTTCCCAGCGAGCGGGTGAAATTTAACATGTTTATGACTTCATCTTAAAAAACTTAACATTCCCGCTCTGCATTGTGAATGGGTTAGTAATTATCCCTTAAAACATCCCACTCCACTAAAAACTTTAATAACCCACGAATGATGATACTTGATACATAAGCGATTTCTTGGTTGGGAACCATCCGCAAATTTGACAAGCGTTGAGTTAGCACTTCTAGCGCAATTCTTCCTTCCAAACGTGCAAGTGCTACACCAACGCAGTAGTGGATACCCCCACCGAAACCTAAATGCTTGCCGTTAGGAATGCGGTGAATGTCAAAACGTTCTGGCTCTGGAAACTGGATGTTATCGCGATTACCCGATGCGTATAGTAGCTGCAAGCGCGCGCCTTTAGGTAACTGCACTCCACCTAATTCCACTGCTTCGGTAGTTGTACGAATTAATCCCGGTACAGGAGACTCAAAACGCATTACCTCTTCCACCGCATTAACTGCCAAACTCGGATTTTGGCGCAAAGCTTCTAATTGTTCCGGGTGTTGCACTAATAAAGCGACGGCGTTACCTATCAAATTAGCAGTAGTTTCATGCCCTGCAAATAACAATTGCATAACTAGGCTGATAATTTCTGGTGTTGAAAGATTTGCTTCTCCTTCCAAACTAGCGTTAAGCAACCCTGTCAGTAAGTCATCTTGGGGATTTATAGAGCGCTGTTTTAAAATATCCGCAACATAGTGCTGCAAAGACACAAAACTGCGAGCGCATCCAACATGTTGCTCCACAGGCGCCCCCCCAGAAAGTATTATCAACCAATCGTCACACCATTTTTTAACCGTTTGAATATCTTGACGGGGAATCCCCAAAAAATCACCAATAATAAATAGAGGTAATGGGGAGGCAAAACCGGAGATAATATCAACACATCCGGAATTAATCCAATCGTCCACTAATGCATTTGCTGTTGCGTAAATATGAGGTTCTAATGCAGCAATTCGCGCTGGCGTCAATACACTACTTACCAAACTGCGAATGCGTGTATGTCCGGGTGGGTCGTTATCGACAAGGCTAGGACGTGGCATATTTGGATAGCCTTCTTTCAAAATAGCCTCTACCTCTGGACTGATTTCTAAATCAACAAGATTCGAGTTAGCAGAAGAAAAGTGCTTTGTATCTTTTAAAACTTGAGTAATCTCCGCGTAACGAGTTACAATCCAAAGTTTGAGCATAGGACTGTAAAATACAGGGTATTCCTGCCTTGCTCTTGCATAGAACTGATAAGGATTTGACTGATGTTCTGGTAATAGAGGAGAGTAGTCAGTTTGTGCCACGCTGGTATTATTAAGCATTGCTCTTGAGATGATTGTAATTAAACTTACAAAAGCATAATAATGAAAAAACTGCCAAAATTCCGCTTAGGATAAGTTACGTGTAAATATATCCTCTAGGAAAATCTTAGACGGCGCCAAGTTCCTAGAGGATAAGTCCTCTGTAAGAGGATGTTTTAAAAGTATCAATATTAACCAAAAACCTAACCCCTAACCCCTTCCTTACAAGGAAAGGGGAACTTTAGACGAAAATTTTTGTATATTTTTATACTTATGACACCTCTGAATATATCCTCTAGGAAAATCTCGAATGGTGCCAACATATTACTAAAAAAGTATTAACTACTACTTCCTCAAGAGCAGTATGGTTAGTTTTAGAAGTTAAAGATTTTCAAGATATGACTTTTAGGGTTTTTAACGTAGTGTCGCTACAACCAGTTAAAAATCCTCCTAATGTTTTGACTTGTTGAAGGTATTCTAAAGCTTCTTTGGTTATTATTTCTCCAGTCATTAGGATGGGGATACCAGGAGGGTAGGGACATATTGTTTCGGCACTGATGCGCGAATAAGTTTGGTCAAGTGGTAGAGTTTCGGTAGCTGCAAAGTAAGCTTCGCGCGGAGATATGTGTAATGTATTGTTTAGTGTTGTAAGATTATTCAATAGATTTGTACTATTTAGTTTTGTGTTGTTTTTATTTACAGGCGCCATTGCAGCTAGGGTGTTAAAAGCATATATTAATTTATCGATGTCTTGTTGGGTGTTGCCGATGCTGATAATGAATGTGAGATTTTGCAGTGATGCTAGTTCGCTTCTGACTTCGAGTTGAGTTTCTAATATTTCGTCTGCTTCAAATCCTGTGATTCCTAGGTTGGAGACGTTTATTGTTAAACGGGTTGGGTCTAAGTTGAATCCCCCCAACAGAGCTTGATAAGGGGGGCTTTGATTGGTTGATATATCTTGATAAGGGGGGCTTTGATATACTGATAGATGTGGGATTTTTTTTAGGTTTTCGCGTGCGGTGTTGGCTAGTTGTAGAGTTTGAGTGATTAATGAGCGACCGTGTAATGCTATTTGTGCGCGTGCTGCATCCAAAGAAGCCATTAGTATGTAACTTGGGCTTGTTGATTGGACTAGTTGTAATGCTTTACTGATGCGCTCATAGTTTACTATGTTTCCTTGAGCGTGCAGCATTGATGCTTGTGTCATGGCGCCTAATGTTTTATGTATAGATTGGACACAAATATCTGCACCTGCTGCTAACCCTGATATGGGTAGGTCTGGATGAAAGGCAAAATGGGCGCCGTGTGCTTCGTCTAAAATTAATGGGATGTTATATTGATGTACAATATTTGCGATAGAAACTACATCACCACAAACTCCGTAGTAAGTTGGATACACCATTAATACTGTTTTGGCATCGGGATGCTGATGCAGTGCTAGTGCAATACTTTCGGGTGTAATACTATGGGCAATATCTGAAACTGCATCGTATTCAGGATTGATAAAAATTGGGATGGCGCCAGATAGAATTAAGCCAGCAATTACCGATGAATGAACATTGCGCGGCAGAATAATTTTATCTCCGGCACCACAAGTTGCCATAATTGCCGCTTCGATGCCGCATGTTGAACCATTTACTAAAAACCAAGTACGTGTGGCGCCGAATGCTTGTGCTGCTAACTGCTGTGCTTGGTCAATTACACCAAGGGGTGCAAATAAATTGTCTAACTCAGTTAATTCTGCTAAGTCAGCAGCAAACACCGCAGAACCAAATATGTCTATAAGAGAAGCTGAAATTCCTACACCTCGCTTATGTCCAGGAGTATAAAAAGGCGCGTGCGATGATTTGATACATTCCTTTATTGCAGTTAGTAAGGGTGTTTGCGCTTGCGAGACATGATTCGTCATTTGGATAGATGGCAACAAGTAATGGAAAGATGAAAGTAGTAAAGTTACAACACGTTTACCTATTTAATATGATTCCTAGCTTAATATCTATACCTGAACCACAAATTCCTACAACTAACCCAAACCCATTACCCAACCCAAGTCCTCGTACTGTTCCCGACCCTGCACCGCAACCGTTACCTGAACGGGTACCTGAAATTGTTCCGGCGCCGATTCCGCAGACTGTGCCTTAATGTAAGATGAATATAAGATAGACGGCTGGGGACAGCCGTTCCACAAGAATTGTATAAGAGTTTTAGTTTAATTACTCATCTGAGATTTCAAAATCAGAGTTTTCACATAAATTGACACCGTGAAGTTTTTCTTCTTGGTTGTGTTCGTTGATAATTTTCATATCATATAAACACTTATCGCTATCGCGGTCAAAGTGCATGTTAACTGATTGATTTTGCCAGACAACTTTATCTTCAAGATTATCAACAAGATTTTCTCCCCAATCATCTTTATCAACATGTGACATCTTTACTTCACGAATTTTAAAGCTGCTACTGTTGTGAAGCTGGATATTACATTCCTCTGCTAGTGCAGCTTGTGAAGAGAGTGCTATAACTGGCAGTGTGACTATTGAAAACAAAATGCGAACAGATTTATAAAGGATTGGTTTCCCCATAATTACCTGAAGTGTTAGTAAGACCATTACGTCTTGGGATAAATCTACTTTACCTAAAATTTGTATAAACATGAAATTAATTTTTCATGAAAATAATTAACGCGCATTATTGATATAATAGATACAGAAAAAATATTAGAAACCGGGTTTCTTTCTCGAATTATTGTAATAGAAACAAAGATTTTGCGTAGAAACCCGGTTTCTTTACGCTTCTTCGTTCTCCACTAGTGCGTTACATTTGATATCCTTGCAACAGTAAGAGACGCTTGTAAAACTATTTATTATGCTCAGAGCTGGGATTGTTGGACTGCCCAACGTAGGAAAATCAACTTTATTCAACGCTTTGGTCGAAAATGCCAAAGCTGAAGCTGCTAACTTCCCTTTTTGTACCAAAGACCCAAACGTCGGTATTGTTTCGGTTCCTGACGAACGGTTAAACGTTCTGTCAAAACTTTCCTCATCGAAGCAAATTGTTCCAGCACAGGTTGAGTTTGTCGATATTGCTGGTTTAATTAAGGGTGCGAGTAAGGGTGAGGGAATGGGTAATGCTTTCTTGTCGAACATCCGCGAGGTAGATGCTATCGTTCACATGGTGCGCTGCTTCGATGATGATGATATTATTCACGTTTCTGGTTCAGTTGACCCAGTACGGGATATAGAAACTATTAATTTAGAACTTGCCTTAGCTGATTTAGGGCAAGTTGACAAGCGTATCGAACGTACAAAGAAACAAGCACGTGCTTCTAAAGAAGCTCAAGCGGAGTTAGTAGTATTAGAGAAAGTAGCAGCACAGTTAAACGAAGGTAAATCTGTTCGTCAAATTGATTTAACCGACGAAGAACACGAAACAATCAAGTTTTTAGGGTTACTAACTGCCAAACCGATTATTTTTGCTGCAAATGTATCGGAAGATGACTTGGCAAGTGGTAACAAGTATGTAAAGCAAGTGCGCGCAATCGCTGGACAAGAAAAAGCGCAAGTTGTTGTTGTTTCTGCACAGGTAGAGTCAGAGTTAATTGAGTTACCACCCGAAGAAAGAGCCGATTTTTTAGCTTCTCTAGGTGTTGAAGAAGGTGGATTAAAATCTTTGATTCGTGCTACCTACGCGCTGTTAGGTTTGCGAACATATTTTACCACGGGCGAAAAAGAATCGCGTGCTTGGACTATTAAAGCTGGAATGAAGGCGCCGCAAGCAGCAGGTGTTATACACTCAGATTTTGAGCGCTGTTTTATCCGCGCGGAAACGGTTGCTTACAATGATTTAGTAAGTACTGGTTCAATAAGTGGCGCCAGAGAGAAGGGTTTGTTACGTAAAGAAGGAAAGGAATATGTCGTTCAAGAAGGGGATGTTATGGAGTTCCTGACCAGCGCTTAACTTTGGTAATGTCATTATAAGTTAAAAATGTCATTGTCAAAAATGTCATTCTGAGCGAAGCGAAGAATCTCAAAAGTCTCAATAATACCCAAGACTATCAGATGCTTCACTACGTTCAGCATGACAGTTCTATAAAAATAGTACCCAAGATTATTAGATGCTTTACTGCGTTCAGCATGACAGTTCCATAAAAATAGTACCCAAGACTATCAGATGCTTCACTACGTTCAGCATGACAGTTCCATAAAAATAGTACCCAAGACTATTAGATGCTTCACTACGTTCAGCATGACAGTTCCATAAAAATAGTACCCAAGACTATTAGATGCTTCACTACGTTCAGCATGACAGTTCTATAAAAATAGTACCCAAGATTATTAGATGCTTTACTGCGTTCAGCATGACAGTTCCATAAAAATCCATTTGGGGTGTAATTCTTGGGGAATGTCGCTTTCTGAATATGGTAGAATTTCTTGAAACCCAAACGAACGATATAGTTTTTGCGCTTCTTTAGCGAAGAAAACTGTGTCTAAACGAATTTTTGCATAACCTAGTTTGGTTGCTTCAGTAATTACTGCTTGCAGTAACGCGCGTCCAATACCTTGTCTACGATATTCTGGCTTAACGTACATTCTTTTAACTTCGGCAGTACTTTGATTATTTCGTCTAAACCCTGCACAACCTGCATTCTGACCATTAACTTTAGCAAGAAATAAACCACATGAAGGCACCGTAAACTGAGAAAGCTTTGCAATATCATTCTCTAAATACTCGTCCACATCAAAACTAACATTTAACTCACGTTCAAAAATCGGCTCAACTTCACACAAATTACCATAAAACAACTCACGAATATCATCTATATCTTCCTCTACATCCGCTAAAATAATCTTTAACATCTCTAACTCTTCCTTTGCTTTCGTAGGGTTAAAACCCTAGGCTATTGTGGTTCATTCATTAAAACATGTTACAAATCCCAATTATAGATTTTTCCAACTTTGCAAGCGATGACGAGACAATAAAACAAATTTACCAAGCTTGCACCGAAGTCGGATTTATGTATATAAAAAATTTTGATATATCTCAAAACTTAATCGAACAAGTATTCAACACCAGTAAACACTTCTTTAACCAACCCTTAGAAATTAAGGAAAAATCAGCTTGGAGTGACGAACTTAGTAATCAAGGTTATGTCGGTATAGAACGCGAACGACTCAACCCAAATAAGCCAGGTGACTTAAAAGAAGCATTTAATATTAGCAGGTTAACCAACACCCAAACTCAAGAACCTTGTATAATAGAATTTTTCCAAGCATGTGCTAACTTAGCAAACCAAATTTTAGAAGCATTTGCCTGCGCGCTAGAATTACCAGTAGACTTTTTTGCCAACAACCACAACCAAAACCATCATACTTTAAGACTACTACACTATCCACCAATACAAACTCCATTATTACCAGAACAAACACGCGCTGGGGAACACTCAGACTACGGTACCATTACACTATTGTTTCAACATAATGAAATAAGTGGTTTAGAAATTCAAACCGCATCTGGTGATTGGATAAAGGCGCCAGCAATACCTGGTACAGTAGTAGTCAACACAGGTGACTTAATGCAACGCTGGACGAATAATAAATTTTGCTCAACCAAACACCGTGTAGTAATTCCAGATAATGCTAACCAGTCGCGCTACTCGATAGCGTTTTTCTGTCATCCTAATGATGACACTCAAATAACCTGCTTACCAAGTTGTATAAATGAATCGCCAATATACCCGGCAATTTCAGCAAAAGAGTATCTTTTAGAACGTTTACAAGCTACGTACTAAAAGCTTTTCCGAAATCAAGCTATTTCAATTAGAAGTATTGCTTAATAAGTAGCTGGTTATATAAGCAATGTTAAATTTTAAATTAACTTTACAAAGAAGGCGCCAGTGGTTATTGAGCGTACCATCATTTATATTCACCTCAGTATTAACAGGTATACCAACATATGCAGCAACCTTCGCATTTTCGGAAGCTAAAATTGAACTAAATAATTTTAGCAATTTCGGAACAATCGAACTTGTGAACCAAGCCAATATATCAGGTCAGACAAATGGAGGCATATTTGGCGCCGAAAATAAAGCATTCAATAACTCTACAGCATCGCCATTACAAATTAATTCTTCAGCATTTAGCCTTGCTTTTGGTGAAAATCGAGATTATGAAGGAACCGCAGAAGCACAAGCGCGCGTACTTGGAAACTTTGACGTTGATGCAGGTCAGTTATTCTCGTTTGACTTTAGTGCAGCTCTCAATCTTGAAACAGAAATCGATGACCCATTGAGTGAACAAGCTAACGCTAGAAGCGATATATCATTCTATTTATTTGATACGGTAAATATTCCACAAGTTAATGTTCAAGATTATTTCAAATATCAACCTCTTGATTATTTTACACTCAACGCCAGTTTAAATACCTTTGGATACGATTTTCTTAATTATCAGCGTAGTCAAGGTGTCTCATTTACAAACGAGAATAAACAAACAATGTTTGGCGCCAATCAAGAGACAGCGAGTGCAATAATTCAAGGAAAGCTGCAACGTTCGTTTACAAATAAAACAAATGTAACCTTAATTGCACTTCGACAAACCAAATCACAAGTCAAAGTTCCAGAACATTCAATGCTGGTTCCTTTAATTTTTCTTGTTGCGACTATTACTGTTGGTGTTTTACGAAATAAATAAATAAAACCATTGTAGAGACGTTACATGTAACGTCTCTACACCTCATAATTTAATAAAATGATATTCCTCGTATGCGTCAGCAAAATCATCCTTACTACTACGGCGATTACTAATATAATGGTCATAGCGATTAAGGGAAATTGTATTGCCGTGCATATGAATTCTTCCCCAACAGTCTATTGAACAATAAAACTTCTCAGTTGATATTTTTATATCTTTGTTGAAAATTTTGTAAGTGTCAATTTGAATAAAGTTGTCTTTACACAACAACTTTACTACTTCCTCAATATTAGCATTTGTAGATTTAGTCAGGAGTGTTCCATCTGGATAAAACCTTAAATATTTACAGTACTCTAATTTTCTTCTCTCATCATAAATACTATTCGTTTTATATAATCCATCGTAACGAATTGAATACCAACGTTTAATATACTCACGCAATGCTACTTTAACTCTTAATTCATTTCTATTCTTTAATAAGTTATGAGCGAATTCTTTTACTTGGTCTTCTGGGTCATTTAATGCTTCGATTACAAGCGTTAAACCTTCTTCTCCATAATTTAAAGCAGATGGTAAGGCTGCAATTTTATGCTCAACAACCTTGGTTGATAATCGTCGTTGAACTCCTTCTAATCCTCCTAAAACAACAGCAGATACAGGAGCTTGACTTTGATTCCCTAAAACAACATCATATTTTTTAGGCTGATTCGATTCTGACATTATAATTTTTATTACAGAGGAATGTTATTATAATTACTCTATTACATTTTAGCTTTACCTGCCTCTACAAGCATGACTTATGATTGGGTAGTAATTGGCGCCGGATTTACGGGTGCAGCACTTGCATATGAACTTGTCAAAAAAGGCTTTTCGGTTCTTTTATTGGAACAAAATCCAGTACCTGACAATGCTACCCGTTACAGTTATGGTGGTTTAGCGTTTTGGTCTGGTACTAATTTATTAACACGTCAATTATGCGACGAAGGCAAACAACGCTATTCTGAGTTGTTGCATGAGCTTGGCAATGATATAGAGTATCGCGAAATAGATTTAGTCTTAACTATTGACGCTGACTCAGACCCCAACGTAATTGCTGAATTTTATTCTCGCTTTCAAACTCCACCACAGTTGCTTTCTGTGGAAGCTGCATGTGAATTAGAACCATTATTAAATAAAAATGCTCTGAGCGGCGCCTTAACAGTCAAACACGGTCATATTCAACCAGAGAACACAGCACAAGCATACATTCAAGCTTTTCTAAACTTGGGTGGAAAAATTCAAATTACTAAAGTTCTTGATATTCCATCTTTAGAAGTAGAGTATAAAAACCTTGCTATTTGTGCTGGAGGTATTACTAGGCAGTTGCTTAATAAGTCTGGTATTTTCGTGCAGCAATATTTTACTCATGCAGAAATTCTGGAAACGCCGCCAGTCGATGTCAAACTTAGCACATTAGTAATGCCCGCAGTGTTACAACGCTTTGGTTTTGAAGCGAAAGCTGGTAAAGATGATGAAATTTGGCGCCAACCTGGTAATGAACCGGAGGCTGCAATATTAGATACTGGTGTAGTGCAGTTTTTAGATGGCAGTTTGCGTATTGGTCAAATTAGTCGAACGCTAACTGACCCAGAAGCAAAAGTTGATGCTTTCGTTAGTGAAAACTGGTTACGTGATAGTATCGGTCGTATTTTACCGTGTTTGTCTTCTTTGCCCGCAACTTGGCGCCATTGTTTAGTAGCTTTTAGTAAAGATAGTTTGCCTTTGGTTGGCGCCGTTCCTGAACACGACAATATATATATATTCTCAGGTTTTAGTAATCCACTTGTATATATACCTCCACTTGCTGCACGGTTTGCTAATTGGGCGTCAGGACAAGAAGATGAAGTTATTAACCAGTTATCGCCAAATCGTTTTATAAATTTTTAAGTGAATTGCGCGCTGATAAGACTTGAGGAACTTGGCGGCTCCTAATACTGTCTTTCAGTAAAAATAGTTTGTTTTCGATTAGCGCGCTGGTCATGTCAAGAATTTATGATAAACTTCTTGACAAAATATATCTAAATCGTTTTATAACGTTATAGTGATATATAGCTGTGGTTAATAGTGTTGGGTTGCGCTGTCGCTACACCCAACCTACGGCTACGACGTATACAATTTTAACTTTCGGTTCCATCACTTGATACTATGGTTTGGTCTTCTTCTAGGACGGCTTTTACCATGTCAGACTCTGCTAGTGCGTTGACACCAGCAGCACAAATTTCAATTGGTATTTGACCTAATGGTCCTGGGTTTTCGGTTAAGGGCTGTCCGCCGAAGTCTTTAATAATATTAAGAATATATTCAAGCGCGAGTCTAGCCGAGTTGCGTACTGATTCAATCGCAGCTTTGCGCTCCGCAGGAGATTGACGGACGCCACAGTTTTTCCCCTTATCTATATGGAGAAGAACAATGACGCGAACTTTCTGCTGCGGTTGCAAATTGCTTAAGCGATTTGCGAAATCGACGCTAATTTTGTGATTAAAAGGGTTACGCTGATACATATAATAGATGATGCAATCCCCTGGCGGCTCTTACTTTAGAGCTTGTAATGCTTCCAGAGGTTGTATTAATCCCCATCCCCAGCGATTATCTGGACGACGAGTACCACCTGCTGGATGTTTAGCTGTTTCCTTTAGTACCCTTATAATATCGATTACAGATGCTCTTGGATTTGCTGCCATCAATAAAGCTGCAACTCCAGCGACGTGAGGAGTAGCCATTGATGTTCCATCCATGTAGTTGTAAGCGTAAGTTCCTTCGGGAGTTCTAGTAGGTGGTATACATGAGTATATCTGAGTCCCTGGTGCAACAACATCCGGTTTTGTAACCAATCTACCAGCATCTTCTTGGTCGGGAAATACTAAACTTGCTCCACTACTAAAAAACGCTACGTCATGTTTATTATTAGATAACTTTTCAGCGGCGCCTACTGAGAAGGCATTATATGAGTTACCTGGTGAACTAGTATTGCCGTGATTCTCATTCCCAACTGCGACAACAGGTAAAATACCGTATTGGTTAATTAATATATCGAGAACTTCGGTAAATAAAGGTTCGTAGTAGCTCATGCCAAGCGACATATTAATAATATCGGCGCCTGTTTCAATAGCCCAAGAAATACCTTCGAGCAAAGTTCGTAAACTAGTGTTACCAATTAATACACCTGCTACTAATAGGTTAGCATGAGGTGCCACACCGATGGAGACACCTTTATCGGTTTTCCCACCAGCAATAGTTCCACACACATGAGTACCATGCTGACCGCTATCAAATGGAGGTGAAGCGGTAATGCGACGTCCGAGAGGGTCGATAACAACAAACTCTTTAACACGGTTGTTCAGTGCTGGATGTGCAGCGTATACTCCGGTATCTAAGACAGCGACATTTACGTTTTCACCCTTGGTGGTTTCCCATAGCTTGGGAATGTCTAGACTATCAAGTCCCCATGTTGTGCTTTCAGTAGATTCTTGAGTTACCGAGTCAGCGTATTCTATCCGACGTGGTTGAATAAGATGAATACTTTGATTTGGTAAAACTGCTACTACATGAGGTTGTTCGGCAAGTGCTTCTAAGGTTTTGTGGGTAACTTCAACTGTTGCGACTGGTAATGTGCCTGAACCGATTAGCGAAATTTCCAATGGGTCATCACTATATCCTAAGTCGCGACTTGCTTCTTGATAATGGTCGAATATTTCTTCTTGTAGCGCTTTTTGAATACTAGCTCGCTGTTGGGACTTTTCTAATCTACTGTGAACCTCACGCAGGCGCCCGCGTTTTGGTAGTCCTTCACATTGTGGCGCCTCGTAGATGACAATCGCATCACGTTTGTCATCTTCGTCGAGTCCAGCTAGAAACGGGTCAAATGCTGGTGATATTTTATGCTCTATACTCATAGTAATTTTTGGGTTTAGTTTTTTAATATTGTTACTCCGGCTCTAGAGTATACTGAGATTCCTATATTTGATATCTACCTTTAAGGTAAGGTTTTCGGGTTGTTGAGGCGATATCGTTGGATATTGCTGTAAAATCCGCGCGTAGCAGTAAAGACTTAGTTTCTATTTACCACAGAGACACAGAGTACACAGAGAAAGAGAGAAGAGGACTCAAAAGAAACCCGGTTTCTTCATCACTAAGCATTAAAATCATCAACATCAACAAGAAGAAACCAGGTTTCTCCCAAAAACTTAGTTAATATGCACCCAGCGAATCACAGAGTATACAGAAACCGGGTTTCTTTGTCACTAAGCATTAAAATCATCAACATCAACGAAAAGAAACCCGGTTTATTGGGTTAATATGCACCCAGCGAATCACACGATATTGTGATTTCCATCGACACGCTGATATAATTCAACATGATTCTTATCTAATTTTAATAATTCCGCAGCCTCTGCTAACAGTGCGTTTTGCTCGCTTTGTATTTCGGCTAACCGTACAGATATTTCTGCTAATCTTTCCGGTTTTGTATCTACTGTAGTTGTATCGTTCACATAAATAATAGGCGCCTCTTTAACAGCATTGCTAATCGTTAATTTATTCCACCCAAAAGCTGTATACTTGCCTAATTTTTGCCCACTATAACTAATTAACAACCAAATTAATCGTAGCGGTGTTTTTAATATTGATAAACTAGCGGTTTCAATCAAGCGAACAACCGCGCGGATTATGCTCGAAGCAAAAGCGATAAATAATAAACCAAGAATAAGACTCCAAATTGGATGATTTGCTGCCCACCCAAATAATTGCACTAACTTGTAAATAGCAGGATGTTGCACCAACCAATCATTGACAGAAGAATTCATCGAATTTTGAATTGCCGTTGATGTTGACTGCTGGATATTTTCAGCAGACTGCAAAGTTTTATGCAGTGAATCTTTGAGATTATCAATACCGCTTGTCACTGTATTTACCGCTTGGTCTCTAGATTGCTGTGCAGTATTACTTAGCAAGTTAACCCTGTCGTTAACTAACTGCTTGGTACTCTGAAAGTTTTGGCGCCAGCTTTCAGGTAGTGTCATAAAAAGCCCCACAAATCCAAATAAAACCATCAAAATACAAATCTAACATTATTTTATTATCTGGTAGGGTGCGTAACAGCATGAATCAACCTAAAATCAAACGCAAAAATCAAGTGCTGTTACGCACCAGTATGATATGGCGGGCAAGGATGCCCACCCCACAAGAGTTGTATAATGCTGCTATTGAATAGAGACTTACAGATGAATAATCAGCCATACGTCCCGCCATTAGAAGTTAGAGAAAGATTAAGCGCAAATCTCAAAAAAACAGAGGAAGAGATGAAGAAAATAGGAAAATCACTTGATAAATTATTAGCACATATAGATGCACAAATTGCAGCCCAACCCAAAAGAACAAAACAAACAGTCTCACAAAGTTAAAATAATTGCCCAACGCTCGGCTTGCCTTACTGGATGAAAATGAGTTATCTTAAATAATGCATTGTATTAACTTGCATTATTAATGTAAAACCATGACTACTACAAGCTTTAGGTTGGATGAAGATTTACAGGAGAAGTTGGATAGCACTGCTACGCGGCTCAAGCGAACCAAAGGTTGGTTAATTAATGAAGCAGTACGCCAGTATATCGAGCGCGAAGAACTTAGAGCTAGGATGTTGTCCGAAACTCTAGAAGCTGTCGCTGATATTGAAGCTGGGCGTATTGTTTCTGGAGAAGAGGTGTTGAACTGGTTAAAGACTTGGGGAACCGAAGCTGAAACTAAGGCGCCTGAATATGGAGATTAAATTTTCAGCAAGTGCTGTACAAGATTTGATTCGCTTACGAAAATTTATTGCTGTTAATAATCCTAAAGCCGCAGAGCGAATATCGCTTCGGTTACAACAAGCGATTGGAAAACTTGCGCTATATCCAGATATCGGACACCTGGTAGAACAAGTTGAAGGTGTACGCGAATTGGTCGCAGGAAATTACGTCGTCAGGTATCTACGTAGCGACGAAGAAATTTTTGTGCTACGAATTTGGCATGGTAAGGAATATCGGGATTTAGATTAATCTACAAGCTGTTTTTCAATCGCATCACATGCAACACTAACACCATTTTCTGCTTGCAGTATACGCGCGATTTCTTTTGCTTTTTCTGGTCTCCTGGGGTTCCTAATGTAGTAACAACAATTCGACTCATCCTCTGTGTTCTCCGTGTCTCTGTGGTAAATGTAAGGTGGGCACTGCCCACCATACAATATAAACGGTGAGAAAGTAACGTGAAAGCACAAGTATTCCGTGGTGTCAAAAATCTCTCATACGAGGAAATACCAGTTCCATCTCTAGAACCAGATGAGGTGTTGGTACAGGTAAGGGTTGTTGGGTTATGTCAGTCAGATATTAAGAAAATTCTTTATCCTTTATATGAACCCCCGCGCGTTTTTGGACATGAGACAGCGGGTGTTATTGCAGCAGTGGGAAGCGATGTTAAAAAATGGCAGGTTGGACAACGAGTTGCAGTAATGCACCATATACCGTGTATGCGCTGCGATTATTGTCTCAATGAAAACTATTCAATGTGCGACACATATAAGAATATTGTGACAACAGCAGGGTTTGCGCCGAGTGGTGGAGGTTTTGCTGAGTATGTAAAAGTACCTGGACATATTGTTGAGAATGGGGGGTTGATACCTATCCCAGATGATATTAGTTTTGAAGAAGCAAGTTTTGTTGAACCGACAAACTGTTGTCTCAAAGCTGTAAAAAAGGCAAATATTCAACCTGGACAAACTGTATTAGTAACAGGTGCGGGACCAATTGGGTTAATGTTTGTAATGTTAGTCAAATACTTTGGTGCCAAAGCTATTACTACAGATTTAATTCCCTCGCGGATAGAAAAAGCAAAACAAGTAGGCGCCGAAGCTGCTTTTGACGCGCGTGATGCTGATTTACCTGAAAAAATCCGCACGCTAACTAACGGTATGGGTGTAGATGTGACTTTGCTTGCAGTACCTAGTGACAAAGCATTTTTCCAAGCATTAGACTGTACACGCAAAGGAGGCAAAATACTATTTTTCGCCGAATTCCCCGATGAAGTAGAAATTCCTATCAACCCAAATATTCTTTATCGTCGAGAAATAGACTTGATGGGCAGCTACAGTTCATCATTTAAAGTCCAAAGTTTAGCAGCAGATATTGTATTCAAGCGTCGCATTGATGTAAAAGCGCTAATTAGCGACCGTTTCCCACTCCAAGAATTATCACAAGCCGTCGAACAAGCAGTTAAACCTACCCCAGAAACCTACAAAATCTTGATTTATCCATAAGTAGGGTGGGCATTGCCCACCATACAAATGTACATTGCACAGGCGCCGAATGCCTGTGCTACAAGAGTTGAATCAATTTCTGAAACTCTATATCTTGGGCAATATCATCAAAATTTATATCGTTTTCAGCTTCTTCTTTATAACTAGGGTCAAGATTTATTGCTTGTTCTAAATTTTCTAAAGCTAATTCTACTTCTTTCTCCAACGCATAACAAACTGCTTTATTATAATATGCATCGGCATAATTAGGTTTTATTTCGAGTGCTTTGTCGAAACTATCAATAGCGTCTTCACTAAACTCCAGTTTCATAAGAGAGTAACCTCTTTTATTCCAAGCTTTGGCAGATTCTGGTTTTAATTCAATGGCTTTATCAAAGGATGATATAGCTTCTTCATATTCTTCTAATTCTTGTAATGTCAATCCTCGATTTAACCAAGCAGAAGCATCATCTGGTTTAATTTGTACAGCTTGAACAAACGAATCAAAAGCTTCTTGGTATTGGTTAATATAACCCAAAGCTACACCACGATTTGACCAAGCTTTATAGTAGTTTGGTTTATATTCTATAGCTTTATCATAGCAACTTATTGCCCCTGGAAATCGTTTTATTTTTGCTAAAGCTAAACCTCTGTTAAACCAAGCGTCAGGGTTTTCTGGTTCAATCTCCAGTGCGTCATCGTAGCAGGCAATTGCATCTTGATAACGTTTTTGAGCAAAAAGTTCTTCACCTTCTTTTATATATTCATCTGCTTTTAATTGTTGTGGTTTATCGTGTAATGTTTCTTCAATAGGGGTAACATTTGCTAATTTTTCTAAAACAAGTTCTTTTTTTTGTTGAGCATCATTTTGCAAGTCTGAGAGTTGAGAGACAAACTCTAACTCTAATTTTTCCATTTTTTCTAAGATTAAAGATTGTTGCTGCTGAGTATTTAACTGGAGTTCTAAAAATTGAGCAGCAAATTCAGAACCTGATTTTTCTATGTTTTCCAGTATTAAGTCTTTGCGACGTTGAGTGTCTGCTTGCAATTCTGAAAGTAAAGAAGCAAATTCTAACGGCATTTTTTCTAAATGCTGAATTATTTTGTCGCGTTCTTGTTGAGTATCTGTTTGTAAAGCTTGTAGTTGAGAAGAAAATTGTAATTGTAACTCTCCTAAAATTTGGAAAAGTTGCTGTTGAGCTTGAGATTGTAACCCGGAAATTAAAGATTTAATTTCATCTTTAGATTTAGCAATATCTGATGTAGCTAAGTTCTTTTGTTGCTGTATATCAGATTGCAATATCGTAATTATATTTTTGACTTCATCTTTATATTTAGCTATATCGGTAACTGCTACGTCCTTTTGTTCTTGAGCATCTAATTGCAAACTAGAAAAATGAGATGCTATTTGTGACTCTAATTTTAGAATATTTTTTAAAGTCTCATCAGTTTTTTGCTTGGCGCCTAAATTTTCGTTATTAAGTTGAGTCTCGAATTCAGTTTCTAAATTATTTATTTTTTCTTGAGCAGATTTAATTACTGTTTCTAGCTGTGATAATAACTGGTCTTTTGATTGAGAAAGCTCAGAGGTAACTAACGGTAAATTTTGTTTTTCTAATTTAATGCTGTTGCGTAGCTTTTCTGCTTCCTGTTCTAATTCGTGTACTATTGCCTGATTTCTTTGAATCGCTTTTTCGGCTTGCTGTTCAACAATGGCTAGCTGTTTTTGCAATTCTGTCACCCCTTGAACCTTATCTGTAGCCCTATTGACAATTTCTCGGAGTGCTGCACGTCGCAGCAGCCAAAATGATGCGAGCGCTGCTACTGGAAACAATACCCAAATAATTATACCAATATTTATTAGAGTGTTTGTACTGTTGTTGCGCTCTGTTGCTGGCGCCAATTGTGCCAAATGTGAGTCTTGCGTTTTAGTAGCTAATGCAGTGCTTTGAATGCAGGCGCCACTAATAGACAGTAAAACAGCGGAAAAGACTGTAGTACTTTTGAATGCGAAGGCGCCGATGATTTGATTAAAGAGCATCATGCCAATTTTACTCCATAATTTGGGCTGCGGCATATTATTCAAATTTAGCAGCCAAACCAGGATTGTTAAATCTGAAGTTGTACGATTTGATTTACATATGCTTAAAATCGATATGCTAAGAATGGAATGAGCATCTCCGCGCAACTTAACCCACCGTGAACTCCAGCGTTTGGCGCCCATTTTTCTCCAGTTGAAGATTGATAACAAACCCAGTCGTGACGCGGTACTAATATAAAATCTCCTATCCGGTCATTAGATTCTGGACTCAAAGCTTCATTTGGTAAGCCAAATAATCCTATTGCGATAGCTTCGGCTTTAGATACAAGCAAGAAATTATCGTCAAAATGCGAGTTAATATAAGCTTTCACTGCATCTTCGGCGCCGTTTTTAACATGCAAAAAGCGCGCGCGTCCTTCACCAGTAACTGCTGGAGTCCATAATAATTTAATTAGTTCTGGGTGTTCATGTAACCAAAGAACTTTTTCTGGGTCTGTAGGACATTGACCGTGGTCGGCAGTTACTAATAAAACAACATCACCTCGACCAATTAAAGGGTCTAATAGTTCTCGTTTGAGCGCAAAATCAATAGTAGCAACTTGTGCTTGATAGTAAGGGCTTAACGGTGCATAACGATGTGCTGCACTGTCAATATTTGGCACATACATATATGTAAAGCTTTTACCGTTATCGTAACTGGTTAATATGCGGTCACGTAACTGAGCAAAGCCATCGGCGTAAGTTAAATATCCAGTATATTTTTCTTTGCCAGCTTCGCTACCTACTGTTGTATAGCGGCTAATACTAGTATTTTTAAAACCATTGTAATTAACTATTCCTACATCTATTCCAGCTTTCTCCATGCGTAGGTAGATATTGGGAACTGTAACAAATGTATCTGGGTTAAGTTGCTCGTCTGTATAACTTGCCGAAGTTGGAGCAGTATAGGGGCGCCAACGCAGTAAACTAACTAAAGCGCCAATTTCACAGCAATAGGCAGTTGTAGAAGTAACACCATGTTGGGCAGTTGCGTAAGCTGTTGCCGCAGAAGTTAAAGCAGTAACAGTTGTGCTAGGAAATACTGTAGTAGCTGGCATGAAAAAAGCTTTGTCACTGCTACAAGCATTTGCAAACCCAGGTACAACATTGTTTGTGATTAAACTTTGTAACTGGTCATAACCAAAAGCATCCAGCACTAATAACACTACATGGTTAATAGGCGCTATAGTTTGCCAGTTTTCCCAAGCTTGAGTTACTACGTCTATTTCTAATAAACTTGGATTGAATGGAGGTAATGCAGGCTGTTCACTTAAAGTTGGCGCCTGTGGACACAGCCAATGTATTGGAAGTGCAGCAATATTTGCCAAACCCAGTCCATCGTAACTTGGTCGCACCTTGTTGGCGCCAAAGACTGCGGGTAACTCCTGTCGAGTAATAAGTGCTTGTTCTGCTGTGGCAAATATATCAGTCATTTTAGTTATTGTCCTATTTATTATAAACAAAGTAGGGTGCGTGAAAGCCTTTACTATACATAAATCAAACGCAAAGTCAAACTGCTTTCACGCACCATCAACCATCAATAAAATCTGTTATTCATCTATTGCCAATGTTAAGCTGCTGGAATTAACTGTCCTAAAATTTTAGGTTCTGGTAGAGGTTGACCGTCCTCTATGTATGACTCTACAAGCATCTCTATAACTTCTTGAGCATTTTTTAACGCTTCTTCATAAGTATCGCCATGAGTACAGGGTTGATACACGTCAGTAAATTCAGGTAGCGAAACAACATAGCATTTATCTTCATCTGACCACTGAATCACAATAGTATATTTCATCATTTAGCTTTTAGGCGGCTTGAACTAACTTTCCAATAATTTGAGGTTCTGGAAGAGGTTGACCATCTTCTATATATGACTCTATAAGCATCTCTAAAACTTCTTGAGAATTTTTTAACGCCTCTTCATAAGTATCCCCGTGGGTATGGCAAAATTCTCCCCACTCTGGAAGACTAACGACGTAGCATTTATCTTCTTCTGACCATTGGATAATTATTTTATAATGATAATTCATTCTTTTCATCTTCCTAAATACAGCCGCTTTGTTTTGCGTTAAAAGTTTTCTTGCTCGTGCTGGATGCACCATACTTAGAAAACTTTTGTCTTTGTTCAATACAAAAACGTGATTTGTTAATTTCGACATTTTTTTGTTGGCAGTTACGCCGCTCTTTTATGGGGTAAAGTTTGCTTTGAGAATGCTACGTTGCTTGTTAATCGGATTGGTTTTCCACGAGAGCAAACTACGTGATGTTCCTTTCCTGACCGCTTAGGACTAGCTATACCTTAAGGCTGGTAAAATCCTATTAAGGTCGTGACTCTAGTAGCGCTTACGCCTTGCCAAAGGGCGACTCTGGTGTAGCCGGGTAGACCAATTTCCACCTTTCATAAACCACAGATTAACCATGATTTACGTCGGATTGCTCCGCTTTACTGACTACTCTATTGGTATATTGATTGTTGTTGCTATTTTAGCTTTTTACCTTGCTTTTAACCTTGGCGCCAATGATGTTGCTAATGCAATGGGCACTTCGGTAGGTTCTAAAGCGGTTACTTTGAGGCAAGCTTTAATTATTGCAGGTGTATTAGAGTTTGCGGGTGCCGTGTTGTTTGGAGGTGAGGTAACACAGACCTTAGCAACAGGTGTGGCAAACCCTGTGTTATTTGTAAATACTCCTCAGTTATTTGTGACTGGGATGTTTTCTGTACTAATAGCATGTGGGTTATGGTTACAACTGGCAACTTCGCGCGGTTTACCTGTGTCGAGTTCTCATGCTGTGGTCGGCGCCATTGCTGGGTTTAGTTGGGTAGCGTTGGGAGTTGGCGCCATTGATTGGTCTTCGATTAAGTTAATTACTATTGGTTGGGTATTAACACCTATTATTAGCGGTATAATTGCGGCTTTATTTTACAGTCAAATTCAACGTTGGATTTTAAATCAGCCGAATCAAATAATACAATTAAATGAGTGGATTCCTTGGTTAAGTGCTGCTTTAGTTGGTGCTTTTGGTGTTATTGTATTACCAACTTTAACTCATCCTATCGCTGAATTTTTTATAAATAAGTTCGGTATAAATATACCTTTTTATGATTACTCGCTGCTAACAGGCGCCGTTGCTGTTGTCAGTTTAACTGTTTATAGCTGGCGCCTGGTAGAGAAGGGGGGTAATAATTCATTAATCGAAAAAATATTTGCACGCTATCAATTATTGAGTGCTTGCTTTGTTGCGTTTGCACATGGTTCTAATGATGTGGGAAATGCTATAGCACCATTGGCAGCTATTGTTTATACAGTTAATAGCACTAAAGTGCCAATAACACAGATAGATGTACCTTTATGGATTTTAGTACTTGGCGCCGCTGGTATTGTTACTGGTTTGGCGATATTCGGTAAAAATGTGATTGCGACTATTGGTGAAAGTATTATTACTTTACAACCTAGCAGTGGTTTCTGTGCTGAACTCGCTACCGCAATTACAATTTTGCTTGCTTCTCGCTTCGGTTTGCCTGTTTCAACTTCTCACGCACTTGTTGGTGGTGTTGTAGGTATCGGGTTGGTGCAAGATTTGAAGTCAATTAAGTTTTCAACGCTGCAAAATATTGCTGCTGCTTGGGTGGTTACTGTTCCGATTAGTGCATTATTGAGTGCGCTGATTTTTTATTTGTTGAAATTCATATTTTGATTGGTATTTGGAATTATTTGTTGAGACATTACAACACAATTTTTGCATTTTGTATGGATAGACCACGTGTGCATCCTTAATTATGCGCTTTTTAGTAATACCTCAACATCATGGCTAATACTGGTAGGTTGAGGAATTGGTAATCCATCTTCCAGCATTCCTTCTATATGAAATTCGATAGCTTCCTGAATTTGAAGCTTTACCTCTTCCACAGTTTCACCTGTTGCTACACAACCTGGTAAATCAGGAACGTAAGCAGAATAATTTCCCTCAGCTTTTTCCTGCTTTGTAAAAAGGTGCGGCAGGTAAATGCCCAGTGGGAGCTTCTAAGTTAAATTGAAGTTGGGGGGTATCGTTGCCAGTTACCTGAGTGGCATCAGCCTACTGCTTTTTGTTGCGTATTATAAAATATATTGTATAATTATCTGGTTCTAAATTATGGAACAAGTTACCTTACCATCCGTTTTAACACTTGAAGAAACATCCCAGTATTTACGTCTACCGATTGAATTGGTATTACATCAAGCTCAAATAGGCAATATTCCAGGTCGCAAAATTGGAGACGAGTGGAGATTTTTAAAGACCGCTATTGACAATTGGTTGAGTCCTAAGAGCAGCCGTTCTATTCTTTTAAGTCAAGCAGGTGCCTTTGCAGATGATGATTCTCTTGTAGATTTGACGACGACAATTTATGAGGCAAGGGGACGTTCTGAAGTTGATGAAAAGCCAGATAATTAATGTATTTACTTGATACTGATACGCTATCACGTCTCCATGCTGGAAATATAAATGTAGTTGCACGATTAAAGGCTGTAGAAGATTCTGAAGTCGGAATAACTATTATTACAAAAGCCGAAGTTTTACGTAGACGCATTGATTATCTTCTTAAAGCTGAGACAGGGGGAGATTTACTTAAAGCGCAAGAGCTTCTATTTCGTACTGAAGAGTTTTTGCGCGAACTTTTAATTATTCCAATTAATCAAGCAGCATGATTAGAATTTGAGCGATTACGTGCAGTGTCCAATCTACGCAAAATTGGAAGAGCTGATTTGTTAATTGCTAGTGTGACTCTGGCTAATAGAGCTACCTTAGTAACACGGAACACTCGTCATTTCAAACAAGTACCTGGTCTACGAGTGGAAAATTGGGTTGATTGATGTTTACTTGACTAGCTAGAAGGACTTTTTTGAATACTAAGTGTCTAAATTCTAAAAACTTTCTTCTAAACATTGTAAGAGCTTCGGCGCCAGTGTTGCAGCCCAACCGATAGCTATATCATCTCCTGCTTTATAGAATGGTGCAGCAGGTAGGTGTCCAGTCGGAGCTTCTAGGTTAAATTGAAGTTGGGGGTATCGTTGCCTGTTGTTATTAAGGCGCCATCCTACCGCATTACTAAATTTAATGTAGTCTTGTTGTGTATTATCCCAAATTCGGCTTTGTGCGGTAAAGCCAAAGCGTTCACCACTATAGCAAGCCCATAAGTAATTTATTGTTTCCAGGTCAGTACAGGGAAAACTGGTAAAATCTTCTTCTCTAAGCCATCCGGCATCTACACGTCGGGATATTTTTAACATTAGCGCTCTTGTTTCTTCGTCTGCTTGGCGCCACATTTTCGATGCTAGTAATTTGGCTAGGCTATCGTAATTTACACCTACCTCGCTAATTAATTGATGAGTAATGCCCATATCTATAATTTTTGATTACCTTGGTTGGGGTACTCGCGCACTGGTAGTAGTCCCCATGCTTCTGCGTCTGCTGCCCAGTTGCGAAATATTTTTTGTCTGGCGAAAGCATTGGCAAAGCGCCAATTGTATACTCGTTTCCAAGCACTTGACCATTGCCCTGTTTCATCTGCTGCTTGAAGCGCACGTATTTCTGCTTCGAGTGCGTTGCTGTGTTTTTGCATGATGGCTTCGATGTCTCGAAAGTGGTCGTCTGGTTGCCGCATCGTTTAAAGTTTGTGTTGAGACTTAATAAATATAACTTGCCCTACAGGCGCCTACGTTCATCCCTTTGTTGATAAAATTGTAAACTTATTTATAGGGGTAAAGCCTGAGAGGGTTTGTAGGCTAGCAAACATTATTTTATATTCAGTAAGTTTTTACAATATCACTTTTTGGTTATAAAACCTATATTTAATCAGCTTTACAGGGCTTTTTACGACTATGGTTAATTTTAAATACTGGTATTAATTATTTATACGTAAAGAAATTAATGAATATTTAATGATTTTTTTTTATCAGAAAAAATATGGTATCTTGCCAAAATTGGATTTATTGTTTGGGCTTTATCTGACACAATAGTTCCATAAAACTACGAATGAATAACTGCTTACTCTTCCACAACAGACCAGAGGTGTAGAACTAATGGGTCAGTCTGAGAACAATATAAATATAAATCACCGAGAAAATAACTCGGCGCCACAATTAGATGCTTCGCTCGAAGCAACGATAAACGCACAGAAGACTGTGCAAAAATTAACTGGTGAGCTTGAGCTTCTTCAATCAAACGTTCTCAACTCTTTGCAGGAAGATGTGAAGCGTCTAGTTGAGGAAAAGCGTCAGCTAACTGATGATGTCCAAAAGCTCTCTGTACAAAAGAATAATTTACAGTCCTCGCAAATTGAACAGCAGCAACAGGTATTAATTCGACAATTAGTACAAGTTCTTGCCAACCACGTCTCTATACAATTGCAGTCGTCGTTAGAGCAGTTGTTTGAGTCGGCTATAGTGCGTGTGTCAAAGAATAATGCTATACAACCTTATACTGAAAAAGAAATTACCGCGAATCCGGATTCTGATGTTGATGATTTAATAGCTTCGCTCAAAGCTGCTGTAACAAGTACTTTTGAAGAACTACAAAGTGAGTTAAAAAATTACCAAAGCAGTTTTTCTGTGCAGCTTTCTCGGATGTATAGCGAACAGGAACAAGGTGAAGCTATTTTAGCTGAGTTAGTATACCGTCTCCGTAACGAACTTGATGCGGCGCCTCAAAATCTCGATAATAGAGTCGAGGAGTTTGCCTCGGTTGAATTTGAAGAAGCGCTTGAAAATCCCGAAACTGCCGAATTTTACACCCTTAATAATATAGATATAAATGCACCATCGAGCCAATCAGAAACTCAAGGTGCAGATGAACCACCTCGTAATCAGTTTCCTAATACTGTTATTCCTAACCCTGTAACACGCACTCAAGTTGAAGCTTCCCTAGAACCTGTTGAAAATACAGAATTTGTAGAATCACAACCCCAAGAATCTGTAGAAAGAGTCAAATTATTGAGACCTCAAGAATCTTCACTACCTGAAACTCCTGTTGTTGAAACAATTGTACCTACGCCAATTCCAACTCCAAGTATACGTCGAAGACGTGTTGAAGCTAGAAGACCACAGACCCCACCTGAAGTGGAAGTGAACAGTCGAGAACTTCCTACTTCGCTTCGGGCTGGGTTTATACTGATTATGCTATCGGTTGTTGCTTCTGCGCTGTATAACGTTTCTGTGAAAGCGATGTTCTTCCAGAAATCGCAAATTTTTGGAGTTTTTGATGTCCAGCAGCTTATTGTTCCAACCCTTGGTAATTGTTTTTTAATTTTGATGCTGCGAATGTTGGTGGTTGTACCGCTAATGTTGGTAATGGCGCCTATTATGCATCAAGGTATTTGGAATGATATTAGAGGTTTGGTAGATTCATTACGTAATAATAAGGGCTCTGCACCTAATGCTACACCAATGCCACGGGCTATTACTAAGCAAGTGTTGGTGCTATCGCTGATTAGTGGGTTTTTCTTGTTTTTGTCCCAGGTGCTAATTTACTTGGCTATTGGTCAAGTTGCCACGGGTGTGGCAATTTCGCTTTTCTTTATTTACCCTGTCATTAGTGGTTTCTTTGGCTGGTTAATATTTAGGAATGACCGTGAACGTCCTACTTTGTCACGAGTTAGCGCTATTGCTTGTATTTGCTTTGGTCAGTTACTTGTTTTAGGTTCAAATACAGAGAACCCAAATATATCGTTCGGAAGTACTGCTGCGATTGTGTCGGGTGTGACTTTTGCTATTTATATTGTCCTAACTCGTATTTGTGCTGCACGCTTACATCCTGTTTCGTTTACTTTGCTTAACTTTACTACGATGTTGCTGCTGTGCTTTGTGGCTTTAATTATTCCGCTACCCGCTAATATCGGTGTGCAAGTTAATAACACCAATTTTCTTGAACTTATTCTCAGCGCTTTTATTTTAGGTGTGTTAACCTTAGCGGGATACGTGCTTAACAACCTTGGTATCCGTAAATTTGGCGCCATCCGCTCTGCGCTCATTGGCGCCTGTGTCCCAGCTTTGACGGTGCTTTTCGCTGGGTTGATAATTCAAGAAAACTTGGAACTAATTCAAGTTATAGGCGTTCTAGTTGTTACAGTCGGCGCCGCTGCTTTCAACTTAGAGAAAATACGTAATCGCTCTAGAAGCTCCAGAACAACCGCTTAAAACCAATGAATATCCTTATCAGGATGAGTATGTATCTATTGGGACATATTTTTAGTGTTGATAGTGGTAGTATTCATGCAAACTTTAAATAAAACCGTTATTTGTGTCATTGGTGACATGTACTGTACACCTTAACTTTACACAAACGATTTTTATTTGAATAAAGTAAAAATTATTATATCGAGCGTGCCACTAAGGAGTACTCTAGATGCCAGAAGATGTTTTGTAAAAAAAATATCATCTGGTACTGTTACCAATTTTCGCTCGTTAGACGAAAACTGGTGTAAAAGAGTATTTGTGGATGTAGTTATAATAGTTTCACCCATAAATACTCTTGAAGACAAAGTGATTTTAGCCAAAAGCTTTGCTCATAAAGTCTTGAAGGAAATCAAAACTGAGGAGAGGAGTTTTATATATTTACCAGAAAATACGGATGAAAAGTTAATTAAGACTACCAATAATACCGAGATTTGAAGCATAATAGATTATCGTTCATTGAACACATTGCTTCATTGTGGGGTGTATACTACTTACTTTCGGTCTAACTTATAACCTGTAAACGTGCTATTCAACTGTCTGTAATATGAGTAACGACATCGATCTGATCAAAAGTCTCAGCCCCAGCGCGATGGATCAGATCATGCTTTATCTGGCTTTTAGTGCCATGCGGACGAGTGGGCACAGACATGGGGCGTTTCTAGATGCAGCCGCGACCGCAGCAAAATGTGCAATTTACATGACTTATCTTGAGCAGGGACAAAACCTGCGGATGACAGGACATTTGCACCACCTCGAACCAAAACGAGTTAAGGCAATTGTCGAAGAAGTTAGACAAGCGCTAACAGAAGGTAAATTGCTGAAGATGCTCGGTTCGCAAGAGCCACGCTATCTAATTCAGTTGCCTTATGTCTGGATGGAGAAGTACCCCTGGCAACCAGGACGTTCGAGAATTCCAGGTACTAGTTTAACGAGCGAAGAAAAACGGCAAATTGAGCAGAAATTGCCCGATAACCTACCCGACGCTCAACTAATTAGTTCATTTGAATTCTTAGAATTAATTGAGTTTCTCCATAAACGCTCCCAAGAAGACCTGCCCGCACAACACCAAATGCTGTTGAGTGAAGCCTTGGCGGAGCATATCAAACGTCGTTTACTGTACTCTGGTACGGTAACGCGAATCGATTCGCCTTGGGGTATGCCTTTCTACGCTCTAACTCGTCCATTTTATGCGCCCGCTGATGACCAAGAGCGGACTTATATCATGGTGGAAGATACCGCTCGGTATTTCCGCATGATGCGTGACTGGGCAGAACGTCGTCCTAATGCTATGCGCGTTTTGGAAGAACTTGATATTCCTCCTGAGCGAATTAAGCAAGCTATCGAAGAATTAGATGAGGTTATCCGTGCTTGGGCTGATAAATATCACCAAGAAAACGGTGTTCCAATGGTTTTACAAATGGTATTCGGCAATAAAGATGACTAATATTTAATCCCAACAAGGTTGGTATTGGTTTTTCAAATAAAAATACTAATTAATAATAATCCATGTCGAATCCACCTTTTGGTGGATTTGTCAATGGGATTGTAATCTTTTAGTCTGATTATTTTATTTACTTATTATGGTGCAGATTCTGTTGTTAACATTGAGGGTGTATCTCCTTCAACTGCATTAGTTTTATCGACCCATCCTCTTAGAGCATCATTAATTACACCCGCAACTGGTACGGCAATTAGTAGTCCTAATAATCCACCAATGTAAGTACCTACAAGTAGCGAAGTTAATACCCAAATAGGGCGTAACCCAGTAAAACTACCTAAAAGACGAGGCGCCACAGCTTGGTCGATTAATTGGTCGATGACAACAGAAACAGCTAATACTCTTGCTGCCAACCAAATATCATGGGATGCAATAATTAAGGTGATAACCGCAAGGCTAACAACATCACCAAACGGGATTAAGCTTAAAACACCTATTCCTAAACCGAACACTAAACCGAAGGGAACTTGTAGAACAAGAAATACCACTGTTAGCGATACTCCCATCAACATAGCTAAAGCAACTTGCCCGATTAAATAGTTTCGGAAATTTTGCTGGAATGATTCCTGTAATTTGACGGCAAAGCTAGTTGGCAATTTCTTAAATATCCCATCCCAAATACGGGCGCCGTCACTCAAAAGGTAAAATGTAAACACGACGGTCACTAAAGCTTCAGAAACACTATCAATAGCTTCAACTGCAAAAGTAAAAAGTCGGTTGCCAAAAAATTCTACTTCCGAAGGTAATTTATCGGTTAATTCTGTGGCAATTCTACTAAAATCTACGTCGAACCCACGATTTGCTGCCCAACTATTTGCAGCTAGTAACTTTTGCTGTCCAGAGTCTATCCATTCTGGAATGACTTTTGTCATTTCGTTAAACTGTTCATAACCCAGCGGTAGTATAGTCACACCTAGGGTAAATATGAGTAATAAAGCTGAAATAAATACGATTCCAACAGCATACCCACGTTTGAGACCACGAGCATGAAGTATTGATACCGGAAAGTTTAATATAAACGCCAGCAACGAAGCTAGTACAATTGTTGTAATTATCGGTTTAAAGTAATCAAAAACGCGAAAAGCTAACCAGCCATTTAAAAAAATTAATGGGAATAGCAGTGTTATTATTAATATTTGTACTAGTCGATTCAGCGAATTCATATTTTATAGTCCTGCAAACCATTCGTAACCTTGGTCTTCCCAGTATCCTTTGTAGCGGGATAAATTACTGACTAAACTTATTTGAGTTACCCATTTGCTTTGCTTATAGCCAAGTTTAACTGGTGACGCTAACCTTAGAGGCGCCCCGTTATCGATTGGTAATGGTTCACCATTTTTTTGATATGCTAGTAGTGTTTGTGGATGTACAGAGGAAGCGATATCCCAACTTGAATAATATTTGTCTGCCGATATAAAATATGCGTATTTGACAGTTTCTTTTGGTTGTGCTAAGGCTATGATATCACGCAGACGCACACCTGCCCATTGCACGATTGCCGCCCACCCCTCTACACAAACATGACGGATAATCATTGAAGTTAGCGGCAGCTTTTGTATTTCTGCCATGCTCAAGCTTAAAGGATTATTTACATCTCCATCCACTACCAAACGGTAGTTTTCGACGTCGATAATTGGTGTGTTACGAAAGGTATTGACGATTAGTGCTTTTGGTTCGATTTGTGAGAGCGAGAATTCGGGTACGAGTTTTTGCGGTTTTAGCCCAAAAATAAATGATTCGACTTTTTGATTCAACGGTTCTGAGATTGCACCAGCAACATCTTCAAATAATGGTGAACCACAACCCGAAAGTAGTAGGCTGGCGCCTGATATTCCTGATATCGTTAAAAACTGGCGCCGTGTTAATTTGAGACTCGGTGTATGAATTAGACCCATAGTGAATTACCAAAACATTGATTCTGTAAATTCTGTGCCACCAACTTTACGCGCTAAGTACGAGTGGACAAGCGCGAAAATTATTACGAGTGGTACTGTAGCAAAATGAACTATACGCAAAGCTTGCCAACTTCCAAAAAAGTCTACTATCCAAGGAAATTGAGCAGGTTTGTACATTCCTATTCCAGTAAATATCGCAAATAACAAGATAGGAATGATACTAGTGTAGGCGATTCGATGCCAAGCAAATGTTAAACGTTTGGGGTTTTGACTTTTTTGCAATGCTTTGATGTCTAGTAATCCTACATAACGATGGCGCCAGCGTCGAGTTACTAAAACAAAAATACCATACCAGAGTAAATTCAGAGAAAAGACCCACATTGCCGCAAAGTGCCAATGTCTACCACCAGCTAACCAACCTCCCAAGGCAAAAATTGGAGGAATATGTAAACCTGCACGTCCTCCAAATACTGGGTTGGCGTTATAAATTTGTAGTCCACTGGTAAGCATGGTTAATAAGCTAACGATGTTTATCCAGTGGAATACTTTTGCCGCAATAGCAATTTTGGGAATTTTCTGTGGTTTCGGTAGGGTCGTCATTCGTGTTCCTTATTTTTTAGAAGAAATGTTTGGGGAATATCTGACTTTACCACTTCACAAAATCAATGAGTATGGATATGATAAGATATCAAAAAACCAATTGTGATTGAGAAATTAGATTTCTCCTCGAAGAAGAAGCTTTTTTTACGTGGTCGTAAATATAATCGGATGTTATCTGGGTTTGCTTATGCCAAGTTTTTTGAATTGTTAAAAGCTCGATGCTTGAAATTAGGCATTCGAGTTATAGAAGTAAGTCCCAAATATTCCAGTCAGATTGGTGTTGTAAAATACATGCGTCGTTATGGCATGGGAAGCGATAGCTCTGCTGCGTTAGTTATAGCACGTCGTGGAATGGGAATTTATCATGAGCGGTTGCTGGCGAGATACGCCTTTCAGACTTCAGTACGCCCTGAAGCTCGCGCCTCACGTCTTTGCACATTGGCAACGCTTTAATAAGTATTACTTGAAGGTAGGTTCTCGTAATGCTTGGTTTGGCTCACCTAATCTAACAGGTTCTACTGGTGACGGCTCAGTGAACACCGTTCGTACCATCAACAAGATGGTTAAAAGGACGAACCCCGCTTCAGCATGAGCAAGAGAGTTCAATCCTCTCCCTGACTGCAGTGAAGGTGCGACTCCTTCAAGGCAGGAAAGATTGACCGCTATCTTTCCGGTTGTCTAGATTTATCCACTTGTGGGTAGATATGGATATACTTTTTCGAGCGGTTGAAAATCAACCTCAATAAAATTATGGGTGGCTGGTTCTTCAATGTGCATAGCTGCTGTAGGATGGTTCGAGTATCTTGTAGCTCTACGCGGTCAATTCACCCTGACTGTAAACTTACACTAATTTCTGTGCGGTGTTGGTGGTTAATCACTATTACCAATCCTGAACTTAAGTTGTTTGGACGTAAACGGAAAAATGTAATCAACCTTGTTACCTTTCACAGACGCTTCAAAAAGAAAATCAAAAAAAAGACTACATTTAATTCGCCATATGTTCCAAGTAATGGCAAAATGAGGTATACGTGTTTACACGAAAATAAGATTAAACCTATTGATAGACTCGTCTGGCTAGTTTTGTAAGTGTCTGTAATCTAACCAGGACAAATGTTTCATAAATTAGTAAAAAAGTCAATACCATACTGTAGTTTCTTGAACAAAAGCGCTTGTCGGTTCTCGAAGCTGAGGCTACATAAATACTTAGTAGCATTTTTAAGTTTATAGATAAAAATTATCAAATCCATTTACAATCACCTGTTCTCAACCAAATGACTGATGACAATTGAAGAAGTTTTACAGCTAGTCAAAGCAAGCTTTTCCAATGGTTTAACTCCACTTCAAGAACTTGTGTTGCGCTCTTCATGGGAAGGTAAAACTTATACAAGTATCGCATTAGAAGCGCACTACGGTGAAGAACGAGTTAGAAAAGTTGCTTCCTCTTTATGGCAATCTTTGAGCGATTTGTGGGAAGAGCCAATTCAGAAATCCAACTTTCGCTCCTTATTAGAAACCCGTGCATTGAATAAGAAGCAACAGCAAACAATTGCTTTGTTTAGTCGTGCGGTAACACCTATAACGTTAGAATTCCCGAATGGTCCGGTATCACTTGATTCACCATTTTATATTAATCGTCCGCCGATTGAGGAAGTTGCTCGCACTCAAATTACCGAATCAGGAGGAGCGATATGTATAAAAGCAGCCAAAAAAATGGGTAAAAGTTCGCTAGTACTGAGAATTTTGGCACATGCGAATGATCTTGGTTATCAGACTGTAAGTTTGGATTTTCAGCAAGCGGACACAGCAGTATGTACCAATATTGACAAGTTTTTACGTTGGTTTTGCGCTAACGTCAGTCGAGAGTTAGGAATTTCTTTAGAGTTAGATAATTATTGGGATAAAGACATGGGTAGCAAAATTAGCTGCTCGATTTATTTTCAGGATTATTTGCTAGCTCCGTTAAAACATCCTGTGGTGTTGGTGCTGAATGAAGTAGATACAGTGCTAGAGTATCCAGAAATCGCCAGAGATTTTTTACCGTTGTTACGTTCGTGGTACGAGCAGGCAAAATCTCATGATGTCTGGCAGAAACTACGCTTGGTGCTTGTGCATTCAGAGGAAATCATTATCCCGTTGCGTTTGACTGATTCACCGTTTAATATTGGTTTACCAATCAAGCTAAAGCCGTTTACCTTTGAACAAGTTCAGGTTTTAGCAAAGCTACATGGTTTAGATTGGCATAGCGGAGCAGAAGTTGAAAGTTTGATGGCGATGGTAGGAGGACATCCTTACTTAATTAGGTTGGCTTTATACTATTTGGTTGGACAAGGAGGACTAGCTGGAAATTTACAGAAATTGCTACAACAGGCGCCGACAGATACAGGGATTTATGATGCATATTTGCGTCAATATTTATTATTGTTACGTCAACAACCTGAAATTGCAGCAGCTTTTTATGAGGTAATTACGGCTTCTGCTCCGGTAAAGTTAGAAACAATGGCAGCACAACGTTTAGAAAGTTTAGGATTAGTAAATTTGGAAGGTGAGCGTGCGGTGAGCGCGTGTGAATTATTTCGGCTTTACTTTTTGCCTCAACTTGATTTTAGCCAAAAAACAACGATTACTCGCGTTGAAGCGTTAGAACGAGAGAACCAGCAGTTGCGATATCGTTCGAGTATTGACGAACTAACACAGCTTGCCACTCGTCGTTACTTTAATACTTACCTACAAATTGAATGGCAGCGTTATGTTGGCGAAAGCGAAAAAGGTACACTGAATGAAACAACACCGCTATCATTGATAATATGCGATATCGACTACTTCAAAATCTATAATAAAACCTACGGAGAAAGCGCTGGTGACAACTGCTTGCGTCAAATTGCTAGGGTAATTCAGAATGTAGTTAACGATTTAGTTGATGATGGCAATAGGTATAATTTGAATGCATCTACTACTGTAAATATGCGGGAGTTACTCAAGTCGGTATTAGTTGCGCGCTATAGTGGCGAGGAGTTTGCTGTTCTTACTCGTATAGATGCTGTTACAGCAGTTAGTATTGCTGAGAAAATTCGCGCTTTAATTAAAGAACTAGCAATACTTTGTGATTATCCTGGAATAGGAGGACTTCCTGCCAATGTTCTTACTGTCAGTATTGGAGTTGCTAGTATTGTACCAACAGCACAAACAGAACCTGACAGTATTGTTACAGCTGCTGAAAAAGCACTAAATCTTGCAAAACGCCGAGGACGCGATAAAGTCGTTCTTGGCTAAAGGAAAAAGACTTTGAAGCTTTACTTACTGGCGCCACAGAAGTAGATCAATAATTATAGTTATTTTGTACCATAATGAAATACCAGGTACTCAACCGAATTTTTAACAAATATCAGGTACCACGTAAATTTGAGCGTTTAGAAGTGGATGCCAATTTTAATATTATTAGTACATCTGAAGGAGTTGAGCAATTTGCTCAAAACCCTGAACAGGTAACTATCGGTCAAGATGTTCGACAAGGTTTTCCAGAACTTATTGGTTTGGAAGATGTTTTACTATCTATATTGCATGGTGAAGAAGAATTATTTGAGATTGAAGGAGTTCACCGATGCAATGAAAATCAAGGTGATTTATATATTGATGTTTATATTCTGGCTGAAAAAGATGATAATTTTGCTTCCTGGTTGATTATTTTAATTGAAGATGTCACAAGTCAGATGCTAATAGAGCATGGATTTTCGCAACATCTGAAAGAGGCAAATTTACTATCGAGTGTTTTGATGTCATATAAAAATTATATGGACAAAATTATCACTTCGATGGCGGATGCTTTTATAGTTACAAACAAGTTTGGTAATATTAAAAAGGTGAATCGGGCGGCAACTGAATTATTTGGATATAGCGAAGCTGAACTGATAGAGGAACCGATTTCAATTTTAATCGACGATAATAGTTTATTACAGAAAGGGATTCAACAGCCTAATTTGTTTCAAAAATATTTTCAAAATATAGAAGTTATTTGTCGTACTAAAAGTCAAGAAAAAATATTAGTTGCTTTTTCGTGTTCGGTAGTTGAGAAAAAAATCAAAGGTTTAGAAGATATTGTGTATGTCGGTCGAGATGTTACAACTCGTAGACGTAGACAGCAGCATCATGCCGTCCAATTTGCGGTGACTCGTGTATTATCAGAGTCTTTGAGTATTGCTGTGACGATACCAAAAATTATCCAGGCAATTTGCGAAAATTTAGGATGGGATTTAGGAGAACTATGGACACCAAACCAGCATATCACGGCGCCTTCTAAACGTGTAGCTTCTTCATATGTAAATCCAACTCTTAGATGTGTAGAAGTGTGGTCTGCACGTACTATTGCTGCACGTAGTTTTAAGTCAGTAAGTTGGCAAACGACATATACAAGTGGTGTTGGTTTACCAGGTCAAATTTGGGAAACGCGCTCTCCATTATGGATACGAGATATACAGTCTGAAATTGATACGCGCGCGACTGCTGCTAAAATGGCAGGATTACGAGGTGCGTTTGGTTTTCCTATCCTGGACGATAATCAAGTCTTTGGGGTAATGACTTTTTTTAGCCGCGATGTGCAAATTGCTGATGTTGATTTATTACAAATACTCATATCTACAGGTAATCAAATTGCGGAATTTATTAAGCGTAAACACGCAGAAGAAGCTTTGTTAGAAAGTGAAGAACGCTACCGAGATTTATTTGAAAACGCAAATGATTTGATACAGTCAGTAACTTCTTATGGACAGTTTATATATGTAAATCGTGCTTGGTGTGAAACGTTAGGATATAGCGAAGCTGATATTGTCGATTTAAATATGTTTGAAATTATTCACCCTGAGTATCAACAACATAGTCGTCGGCTTTTTTGCAAAGTTTTGGCAGGTGAAAAAATTGATACTGTACAAACAGCGTTTTTAACTAAGCAGGGTCAGAAAATTATTGTAGAAGGTAATATTAGTTGTAAATTTGTTGATAATAAGCCAGTGGCAACACGCGGTATTTTTCGTAATATTACGCAACGGGTCGCTACAGAAACAGCGCTACGTCAGCAGCAAGAACAAACCGAACGTTTGTTACTGAATATTTTACCGGAAACGATAGCGAATCGGCTTAAAAATAAACCAGGCAACATCGCCGAGAATTTTACCGATGTATCGGTTTTGTTTGCTGATATAGTTGGCTTTACACAAATATCATCACAGTTGAGTGCTATTCAACTTGTGAACTTACTCAACCAAATTTTTTCAGCCTTTGACCGACTGAGCGAGCATTATGGGTTAGAAAAAATCAAAACTATTGGTGATGCTTATATGGTAGTCGGTGGTTTACCAAAACGGCACCTCGATCATGCCGTTTGCATAGCTTGTATGGCACTTGACATGCAAAACGCAATCAAAATTTTTAATAATGATAATCATCAAAACTTTAATATTCGTATTGGCATTCACAGTGGTGCTGTGGTTGCGGGTGTAATTGGGATTAAAAAGTTTGCCTACGACCTTTGGGGGGATACTGTTAATATAGCCAGCCGCATGGAATCACACGGTTTGATTGGCAAGATACAAGTATCGGAAACTACATATAAACTTTTGCGTGATAAATTTATCTTTGAAGAACGCGGTCAAATAGAAGTTAAGGGTAAAGGCAAGATGACGACTTATTTATTAATCGGCAAAAGGGAATAAATGTAGAGACGTGACATGTCACGTCTGTACAGGAGTTTTGATTCGTGGGTGTCTGGGACGACATGGGCTACCTACACAAACTTGTCCGGCGGGCATGTTAGCAAAAACACTACTACGGGCGCCAATAACTGCGTTTGCACCAATATTTACACCTGGTGCGACAAAGCAGTCTGCGGCAACCCAGGCGCCATCATGAATTGTAATGGCAGCAGTTTTGAGTCCAAATGCTGGGTCTTTCACGTCGTGACTACCTGTGCATAGATAGCTTTTTTGAGAGATGACGCAGTTACTACCGATATTTATATGGTCTAAACTGTAAAAAACAACGTCATCACCAACCCAACTATAATCTCCGATTGTTACTTTCCAAGGATATGTAAAACGTGCAGTTGGTCTAATTAGAACATTTTTACCGATACGGGCGCCGAATAATCGTAGGATGCCACAACGTAACGCATTGAATGGATGGAGAGTTAAGGGAAAAGTTACAGCTTGCACGAACCACCACAGTAATATGTACCAAGTTGGGCGCCCTCGGTCAAACCAAGATTGGTCATATTTGCTTAAATCGGTGAATGATTTTATTTGTTCTGGGTTTTTTATGTCACTAATCATGAATATAGTAGCTATATATTATCTATGTTGTGAAACAGGTATCTTTGCTTGTTGATTATAAGTAGGCAAGCAGGGATGCCCGCTCCACAAGATGGTGTTAGACAGCTGTTTCTGCTTCTTTTTGTTGGAATTTTGGGGCTGTTTTGGTTGGTTTTTTGGCGATGTTTAGTTGACCGTTACAGCTACGTAATTCGTATAGTTTGACCCCAATTTGGTATTCGTATTGACTTAGTAAGCGACCATATATGTAACCGGCTTTGCCATCGAGAAAACCACGTTGAATGATGTAAAACAAAATGAAGCGTAGTAAGGGTTTGAATGGTAGTCTTACCCAGATTTTCTTTAAAAAGCGTTTGCGTTGAACTGCGTCACCAAATAGTGAGGCGCCGATTGTGCCGTCGTCATCTTTTCCTGTGAGGATGTTATAGTATACGCGCGCTTCCCAATTGGAATAACGGTTGTGTCTTTCTAGCCAGTGGAATAAGTCACGAAAATCTTCGTGAAGCATGTCGTTTTTGAGGTAGCCTACTTCCCCTTTGAGGATGACGTGTTCGTGAACTTCGTTATCGCCTGTGTTGCGGATTTCTTCGGTGTTGAGGTTTTCGTAACGTCCGAGTTTATGCTTGAATAAACGTAAATTCCAGTCAGGATATTTACCACCGTGGCGAATCCATTTACCCATGAAGAATACGCGACGGTTAAGGTAGAAACCATCAAATTGAGATTGTTGGTCAGATTGTTGGTCATTTTGGATGGATACAGCAATTTCATCCCATAATTCTGGGGTAATGCGCTCATCACAATCGACTATTAATATCCACTCGTTGCGGAATGGTAAATTATCTAATGACCAGTTTTTCTTTTTGGGCCAGCGTCCGTTGAAGTGGAACTGGACGACGTTGGCGCCGTAACTAGTAGCTATTTCTGCACTTTTATCTGTGCTTTGGGAGTCTACGACGAAAATTTCCGAAGCTCGTTG
Source organism: Calothrix sp. FI2-JRJ7 (assembly GCA_019359675.1). Classification (GTDB taxonomy): domain Bacteria; phylum Cyanobacteriota; class Cyanobacteriia; order Cyanobacteriales; family Nostocaceae; genus Dulcicalothrix. Next base: position 195,873 of record JAHHGX010000065.1, on the reverse strand, counting down.
TAAGCTAGCTAAACAAGCGGGGAGATTTGCTTCTTCGTTTTTAGCTGGGATGATGACGGAAACTGGTATTTTATTGGACATAATATCTATAGTTATTTATTTAATTACTAATTATTTTTTTGATAGAAGACCTTGAAGGGCGGCGTTCAAATATCCTATCTGACCATAAGCGTATACGAGTTTGTCAAAGCGTTCTGCTGGGTCAGATATATACTGCACTGATTTATATAAACCGCGTAAAAATCTCTCGCTGCCACGCTGTAACTGTCCAATGCCTGCTTTTCCTGCTAGTTGTTCACGATAACACTCGCTAATTCCTTGCCACCAACCGCGACTAAAAAACCAACTGCGTTGGAGTCGTTCACTTTGCACGTTGTGTGCAGCTAGTGCATCAGGAAGGTAAGCAACTTGCCAACCTCGACCAATGGCAAGTTCGGTCATTTGTAGTTCTTCGTTCGACAATAATTTTTTGCCGACTCGACCAAGATTAGCGTCAAAACCTCCAACTTCCTCTAGAAAACTGCGACGAATCGCATAATTTAATCCTCTTGGAGTTAAGCCAGGATTATCTATATATATTACTTTATCGCCTAAATCGTATGCACCCAAGTTAGCCGCCAAACCAGGGGACAGCCATGCAGGCGCCTCCTGTCCTGGCGGATAAATAAGCGTAACTTTACCACCGGCTATTGCTAGTTTAGAGTTAGCTTCAAACGCTGAGTGCAAAGTGTCTAACCATGAAACGCTAGCTTCGGCATCGTCATCTAGATAAGCTAGGATTTTGCCTCTAGATGACGACGCGCCTGTATTACGTGCGACTGATAAACCAAGAACTGGTTCAAAAACGTAACGCAGGCGCGCATCTGCAAGTCGCTGTTCGACGACTCCGCGAGTACGGTCGGTTGAACCGTTATCGACGACTACAACTTCAAAACCAACGGCAGTTTGTTGTGCGAGGAGGCTATCAATCGCGGCGCCCAAGTAGGTGTCTCGGTTGTGGGTACAGATGATGGCTGAGATAAGCGTTTCAGGCATAAAAATGTAAGGTGTGTGGCACAGCCAACGAACGCGAAGATGCGATACACATCTCCATATTTACATCGTAGGGCGTCGTTAATTACGTCTTACGATTTGTGCTGATGATGCTAATCTATACCAAAATTCAGAAGCTTACCAACCGAGTTTTTTCGGAAAAACTTATAATTCTTTATTTCTGTCCCTAGATACTACGGAGACTGAAGATGTCCATGTAACATTACAAGGGTTTCTGACAATTGGGAAAGGCGATTTTCTAAATACTGTTTACGTTCTAATAGGTGGCGCAACTTTTGATAGCGCGCAATAGCCATACTGACATTAGCGACTTGTTCGGGTGGACAAGGACGACTCCATACTTTACCCGCTGCATCTAACCCACACAAACGATAGCCAGTGCGTAGTGATTCTTTTGACTTTGTTTGTCCCTGTGTGGCACAAATTTCTTCAACATAGTCCATTAAGCGGTCAACTTCAGCGTGACGTAGTGCTGCGGTTCCAATTGTGGCATCGGTAGCTTGTACTGATTGCGACTCTAGCCAACCGTTAACGATGGGACCTTCGATATAAACATCTTGAATTTGTCTAATTACTGTTTGTAATTCAACTTGCCAACCTGTGACAATTTGCTGAATTTCGGAAAGAAGGTTACTTGCGAGTGCTGGATTGGCGCCATTACGATGACTAGTGAAAGCAGGTGTTTTAAATTTTGGTAAATCCGGCGCCTTCCATTCATCATCTTGTGCAGATTCTACAGAAAAAGCTTGCACTGATTCATGCGTATGTGGATTAAATATATTTGAATTTGAGATATTTTGGTTAGAGATTTCAGTAACTTTACTGATTACTTCTTGTGAAAGTTGTGTCTGCATTGTCTGTTTGCTAACATTGATTTCAAAAGATAATGTCGGTGATGGTGTCCCTTGATGTATCTCTTGTGTAGTGCTTTGTGGTACTAAATTTTGTAGAGTCGTCTCAATACGCTTGATGCCTGCTTTCATAAGTAATTCCTGTGTTAATAAACTGAGAAGAGGAAATAAAAATTAGTAGTGCAAAAGTACCTAAATATTAGTGGAAGGCACAAAGAAGAATTTATAGGGGCACCGTATTTTAAATATTACCAATCTTCCACTCTTAACCATTGCCGAATAACCCTGATAATCGCTTCAACCTGTATAACTTACATTTTATAGACGAAAACACTGATAGTATTTTTATCCATTAAAAATTATTTCAGCACGAAAATAGTATTTATACACAAAAACAGTTAAATGTTTTTAGATAAACTTAATATGGTTACTCTGCGCGCATATACTAAGGAAGAACTTTGGGTAAAGTTATATTAGTCACAGGGCCAGCACGTTCTGGTAAAAGCGAGTGGGCTGAAAAACTTGCTTCAAATTCAAATAACGTTGTATATATAGCTACGGCAAACAGAGATACTAACGATGTTGAGTGGCTTTCTCGGATTCAGCGACATATTATTAGGCGCCCGCAAAACTGGTCAACGTTAGAAGTGCCAATTTTATTATCACAGGCATTAGCTAATGTCAAGCCGCAAACTTGTATTTTAGTTGATTCTTTGGGAACCTGGGTGGCAAATCTGCTCGAACAGGAAGAACTCGAATGGAATAACACTGTACAGGATTTTTTGAATACAGTGGAACTAGTTGCAAGTAATATTATATTTGTTGCTGAAGAAACAGGGTGGGGAGTTGTGCCAGCGTATCCGATAGGGAGAACGTTTCGTGACCGTTTGGGTTCGTTAGTACGGCGCCTCTCCAAAATTTCTGATACGGTATACCTAGTTACAGGTGGATATGCTCTTAATCTGACTACGCTAGGTACACCATTAGAGTAGAGACGTGTAGAGACGTGATTAATCACGTCTCTACCAAAGCGAGATGGATATTCTTAATTGTTTATTTATGATTGCGGGTATAAGGTTCAGTATTTCAAATTTATAATAAAGGCATGGCAAAAACAGCTGAAGTAAAGAAATATCTAGCTTATTGGTTTCAGCTAGGTAAAAGTGTTGTTATTAATAACGGAACAGCGACCTTGCTGCCCCGAAAAGTTTTAGCGGGTGATGAATATAGTGCAGAGTTTGAAGAATGTTGGCAAAAGATAGTAGAGGCGCCGAATATTTGTCATCTTGAAGGTACGCATGAAACGATTGCCCAACTTTTGCAACCCGAATGGGGAATTCAGTCCTGTGCGCGGTGCAGTATGCCAGTTCCAATGCGACATGTGGGAATGCCATCTACAGCATGTCCTTGCTTTGATTTAGAAACTTGGCCGAATATGGAAATACCTGCACCACGAGGACCAGTTAACAGCCAGGAAAAACTTTTTAGCATTCGTAATCGTTTGATGAAAAATTAGCAGTTTTGCTTTTAAATGTTATTAGTACGTGGTGTATCTAAACCTACAGAACGCGCGACTTGTAACTGTAGCTGTTTGTTATCAGCTAAACGAATATTGGGTAAAGCATCAAGATGAAAACCTCGAATCGAAGCAATCATACCTACAATTGTTGCGCCTTTTCGGAAGGCAAATCTATTGCAACTACAATACCAAAAGCAATAGCAGTGTTTTTAGAAACCAAGTATTTAGAATTATCTATACTAATTACAAAATCACCCTCACCTGCGACTGCTACGCTAGCTGTAGAATTATTACCATTCGCTATAGCTACTCCTGTACCTACTGCAATGGCACCACCATTTCGTAGTTTTTTGGCAAAAGTGTCTGTAAATACATAGGTTTTGGGTGAAGACCCTGTGGCTGATGCGTTAGCTGCGACAATAGCTCCAGCAGAACCTAAAGTCAAATCGCTTTCTGAGATATTATCGAGATAAGACAAATCTACAATCTGCATAGTTAAGCAACACAACTTTTTAACTAAAACTAACTAAAATTAATCAACCAAGTTTACGTATGTGATGCTTGACAAGTTAGGTCAAGCTGCTGTATTTTGTGTTTCCTTCAATTTTGATTTTCATGAACACAATTGCGAGCGAGTAGAGACGTTACATGTAACGTCTCTACAAAATTAATTCGCCTTAATTGCTAGAAGAAACCGAAATATAACCAGATTGAGAAGAGCGACTCGAATTACCATTAGATGAAACATTGACCGATATGTCCTGACTAATCTCAGTTTGACCATTACCAGATGTCTTGGCAACACTTTTAACTTCGGCAACAACCTTACCATCAGATGAGACTATTCTTTTAACTACAACTTCATGACGTTCCATAATTTTACAGCTATAACACTCGTGAAGTAAACTCGTCTTTGTTAAAGAAACCGGGATTCTTGACAAGATTAATGTGGATGTTAAGAAGAATATGATGTAATTAATGATACCGCAGTACTTGTTGTAAATTTTGGATTAACTACTACAGCCGTTTGAGATTTGCCGTCTTTACTTGAGACTATATACCTATATTCTTCAGTAGCTTTATTCTCTAGTGTAGAGACAGAAGACTCTGAGTCCGAATAGACTTCTTTAGGAGAATATTCTTCTAATGATAGTTTTGATGTTGTAGAAAGAAGTTTTGTAAGTAACGAACTTAAGTTTAGTTCTTTAATATTACTCAATCCTAAATTAAGTCCGCCTTTGACCTCAGATTCCTCTGTTGCCAGTTCACAAAAACTTAAATCTGATATCTTTAGTCTGTACATAGTAAGCCTCGCTTGATAATGAGTTGAGTTGACACATCAATAAAAAGGAGAATTACTTACTTAAAATAGTATTTGCAAGGCGCCTATATATTGCTAATCAGAAGAAACAAAAGAAGCAGAAGAAGCAGAAACCGTAACCAAGGTATCGCTACCAGATGCTGCTGCTCCAACACTAGCGGAACTGCTAGCACTAGATTTACGAGGAGTGCTGACTGCTCTATTTCTTATATAAGAAATTACACTGGTTGAATCACCATAAGCTTGTGCCGAAAATCCAGAAAAGGCTAGAGCGCTACCACCACTTACATGCATGGCGGATGTATCAGAGATGGAGTCCAAATAATCGATATCAGAAATTATCATCTAAAAACCTTTGTACGCGCGTTCTTCACATCTAACTAAAAGTGTACTTGTAAATACCCTCACCCAAAAGTCCCTTTTAGGAAAGAGACTTTGAAATAGTTGCTCCCTTGGGAGCAACTATTTGAGCTTAACAGAAGCTAGCTAGACTAGGGGTGCTAGTCGTTAGCAGCAGCAGTAACATAACCAACTTGGCTAGAAAGTTCTCCTGCGTAAACCAATTGGTCTATCTTGACTTCAGTATCCGTGTTCTTACCTACGGCTTCATTGTCGAATACAAGGTTAGACAAGTTACCTTTAACATCTGCTTCGGACTTGAGCTTTGCATTCTTATTGAATTTAATATCAACATCCGTTTCAAATTTGTTTTTTACGTTAGTGTCAATCTTGACGTTCAAATCCTTTTTGAACTTGAATTCATCGCGATAACTGTGACCACCAACGATCTCAGTTTCTGCGCTTACAGCTTCCAAGTAGTTCAAATCTGAAATAATCATTGAGTTTCTCCTGGGAATTACTAGTTTTAAATTGGGAATCTTTTCTGTAAACAACTTTCATTGCTTACATTTTCGTCAGAGCAAATATTTTTTTTACTCTTGTTTTCAATATAGCTGATATATTCCAAATGTCAATACTTTTTTAGGAGAAAAGGCATAGATTTAACCAGTGAATTTAAGTAAAATAATCAGTTTTATACTATTAATTATTCAGCAATAAATGCATGATAAAATTGGGTAATTAACTCTCTGTTTTTACCCAATTTTGACTTCTATTTTTTATTTAATTATTGCTTCATACAAAAACCGTAATTTAACTTGTAAATTAACGTTAACAATTCGCAATTCGCAATTACGTGCGTAAAACGGGGATTTAAGCACCGCTTTACGCACTTTCGTCCCAAGGGACGGGGATTCAAACCCTCGGAATTTCGTTGAAACTTTGTATCCATAAGCATTTTGAACAAGAACTAAGTGCAAGACAAAATTAAATAAAGTCAAATATTTGACTAAGCCTGCTGAAGTAGTTCTTTGTTAGGCTGCAATATTGTATCTAAACCGGGTTGAATGAGCATTTCTAAAGTCTGTCTTTGTTGCTTTAACCAATCTGAAAATAATTCTGAAATAATTTTTTCACGTAACTCCTCATTCAACTCTGGTTGAATGATTTCTTCCACCCAAATCAAATACACTCCTTTTGAAGTCGTAATCGGTTTAATAATGGACGGTGCAGAAGCAGCAAATACAGGCGCCGCAATCTCTGGACGAAATTCTTTACGATACCGAAGTCCTTGATATCCACCTGCGCGCCTTCTTTCTGGTTCTTGAATGAATTGGCGAGCAATTTCAGCAAAAGTAATTTCGCCTTCTTCTATGGCATAAAAAAATTCTAGGGCTAAGTCTCTATCCTCAAAAACGACTTCATAGGTAGCTGCTTTATCGTAATCGAGTCGGCGTTCATAAAAGTACTTTTCTACATAAGGCGAAAACATGTGATTTGCTAACTTCCGAGAAAGAGCCTTATAGTGAACTAACTCTTCAAACTCTTTTACAGAAAGATGATGCTTTTCTAGCCACGACCAGGTATCTTTAGCTTTTACGAGTTTTTTTTCTAACCGCAGTTTGTCACCCTCTTGTTGTATTTCATCTGGAGTAACTTCAACACTAGATTCCCGCGCGGCTTCAGTAATAATTGTTTTAGATGCTATAGCTTCTAAAACATCAGGAATTTGACAGGATAATTTTATATTATTAATGATGTCTGAAATAGAAATGGTAAGAATTTCTGGCATAACGTAATTCCTCTAATAAGTTTGTGATTCATTCTTAGCAATGTTACATTTCCAAACCTCCTTTTTGTAGCTTCTTGAATGGGTCTAAAACAAAATCAATCACGCGACGCTGACGAATGATGACTTCAGCAGTTGCAGTCTGACCTGCGGTTAATGGAATGCGTTTGTTACCGTTTTGGACATACTGCTGTTCTAGGGCAATTTCTAAGTCATAGGTTTCAATAGTTCCTCCAGGCGCCTGAATCACTTTTGAGTCGGGAGAAATTCGTGCGACTTTGCCAGGTACTATTCCATGATCCTGGAATGGGTAAGCATCAAACTTGATTTTGACTGGCATTCCGACTTTCAAAAAGCCGCTATCTTGACTGGGCATACTCGCTTTAAGTATGTAAGCTACATTTTTCGGTGCAATTTGAGCAACTCTTTGACCGGGTTGTACGACTGTTCCGGGTTTGCTAAATGGCAATTCAAAAATGATTCCGTTAATGGGAGACCTGACTATTCTTTGCTGTAACTGAAGCTTCAACGATGTCATTTGGCTAGCAGTTTGAGCAATAGCTGATTGATTCGCTGTAATTTGCGCTTGTAAGTCTTTGAGTTGTTGTTCATTTTTCAAAACAGCAAGCTTGCCATTTTTTTGCAAACTAGTATAGCTGTCCTGCACCTCTTGCAATCGAAGGAAAGCCTGTTTGATGTCAGACTCAAGCTGGTTGACTGTTGTTTGATAGCGACTTTTCTCTTCAGCTAAACGTAATTGTGCTTGTTTGAAATCAGATAAAGTTTTTTGATAAACGCGCTTACTTTCTTGTTCTTCTTTTTTGAGTTGGTCAATCTGCATCGCGGAAACGGCGCCCTCTTTGACCAGATTGCCAAAGCGTCCAACTTGTTTTGAATCAATACTCAAGCGGTTCTTAGATGCTTCTTGGTCATTAAGAGCAATCTCAATCTGCTGCTGGACTTGACTGACTAATGCCTGTTTCTCTAGCTTTTGCAGGTTATAAGTACTCTGCTTTGCATCTAGATTTTGCTTTGCTTGATTGATTTGGGAAAGTTTTTCTGATTCTTGGGATTTATTCTGCTGTTGGGTGACGTTAATTGTCAATTGTACTTGGTTCAATAGAATATGGAGTTGCGCTCGCTGATTTTGCAGTCCAGACAGCTTTGCCTCTGTCTCTTCAATTTGGGTTCGCAGGATTTCTGAATCTAATTCCAACAGCACCTGCCCAGCTAGTACGTTTTCACCTTCCTTGACTTTGACCGCTTTGACAGTTCCACCAACTTCAGAATCCAATTTTTGCGTTGCACCTTTGGGTTCTACTCGTCCTCTTGCACTTCCTGTCTCATCTACTTTGGAGTACATTGACCAAGGTAAGAATAAAACACCAAAGCCTAGTAGGACGTACAGTAAACTGCGCGTCCAAACTCTCGGTAAAGCATCGAGTAATTCTTCACTACCGTGGAATAAATCTTTACTATCATCAAATGTTTCTACTGGGTCGCGAATTGGATAATTGTCTACGTGCATATCGCTTTGATACTGGTCGTGTTCCTCTTGAATAAGAGGATATTGAGATGGTTGAGACATAATTCGAGGTGTGAAGTATGTGAAATATTAGTAAGAACGGAGGGTTAAGGCGCCTTTTTGAGCTACCCTGCCTCGGCAAATTGTTGTTGGTTGAGGTAATAATAATGACCTTTTTTGGCAATCAATTCATCATGAGTACCGCTTTCTACGAGTACACCGTGGTCTAATACTAAGATTAGGTCTGCGTTACGGACGGTAGAGAGACGATGGGCAATGATGATGCTTGTGCGTCCTTTAAGAATAGTTTTGAAATTATTTTGAATAATTCGTTCGGATTCCGCGTCGAGGTGACTGGTTGCTTCGTCCAATAGTATTAAGCGGGGATTACCAAGTAATGCACGCGCAATTGCTAGACGTTGACGTTGTCCACCAGACAGCATTCCCCCACCTTCACCGATTTGGGTTTCATAACCGAGTGGCTGTTTTTGAATAAATTCATCAGCACCTGCCAAGGAAGCAGCTTGAACTATTTCTTCTAAAGATGCTTCTGGATGAGCTATGGCAATATTTTCGCGAATCGTACCACCAAACAAAAACGTGTCTTGGTCTACGACTCCAATTTGAGAACGGAGCGATTTTAAGGATATATGGTTAACATCATATCCATCAATCGTAACTTTGCCATCAGTCGCAGGGTATAAACCTAAAATTAATTTACCTAATGTTGTTTTGCCAGAACCACTGCGTCCTACCAAAGCCACAATTTGTTCAGGCTTAATTTCAAAGTTGAGGTTTTCTAAGACATTGGTATCACTTTCTTTGTGATAGCGGAAAGTAACGTTATGAAAGCCAATCTTACCTTTTAGCCGACCTAATGATTTACGAGGCTTATTTTCTAAGTCTTCTTCTGGTTCTGCTTCTAGAACATCATTAAGACGTTCGACGGAAATAAAAATTTCCTGAAAATGATTCCACAGTCCAGAAAATCGTTGCAATGGACCTAAGACATTACCAATTAACATATTGAACGCCACTAATTGTCCAAGGGTGAGTTCACCGTTAATTACCTGCCATGCGCCAAACCACATTATTCCCGTACTTACAAACGTTTCGATGACACCACTAATTACAGATAATCGGATGCCAAGGACTTCAGCCGAGAAAGATTTTTTGACTACATTATTTAGTAGTTCTTCCCAACGCCAGCGCACTGTTTGCTCAATTGCTAACGAACGAATAGTGCGGATTCCTGTTAGGGATTCTATCAGGTAGCTATTTTCTTCGGCGCCTGCATTAAATATCTCTCTCGAAATCCGGCGCAAAATACTCGTACTAGCCAGTGCCAGTATGAAAAATGGCGGCACCGTTAACAGCACAAATAACGTCATCTTCCAGCTATAAGACAACATTACGCCCAAATAGACAAAAAATGAGAGTAAATCGAGCATGATTGATAGAGTCTCACCAGTCAAGAAAGCTTGAATTTTCTGGTTTTCTTGGATACGAGAGACAATATCTCCGACATAACGCGACTCGAAATAAGACAGGGGTAAGCGGAAAGTATGTTTGATAAAACCTATAACTAGAGCAAGGCTGACGCGCGTAGCGGTATGGTCTAGCAGATACGTCCGTACTGCGTTCATGGCAATGCGGAACAATCCAAATAGAATCATCCCCAAACCAATGGCGTTTAAGGTGCTAACACTCCGTTGCACAAGCACTCGGTCGAGTAGCAACTGGGTAAATACTGGCGTTATCAACCCAAATATTTGCATCAATACCGAAGCGATGAAGATTTCAAATAATACCTTGTAATGGGGTTTAACTAATTCAAAAAACTTCCACAGCCCAGTACTATCCTCCTTGGCGTTTTTTAGGGCAGTCGTGGGTTGTAGTAACAACGCATACCCTGTCCAATCTTCTTGAAATTCCTTTGGTGTCAGAATACGTTGTCCAATTGCAGGGTCGCCGACAATTACGCGCTTTTTGGTGATTTCATAAACAACAATAAAATGTTTGCCCTCCCAATGGGCAATTGCAGGAAGTGGCTGTTCTGCTAATTTATCGAGAGTTGCTTTGACTGGACGTGTCGCAAAACCTAAGCTTTCGGCAACGTTGGCAACCGCGCGTAGAGAGGCGCCACTGCGGTTGGCATTTGTCATATCGCGCAACCGATTGATACTAAAGCGCTTACCCCAATAGTTACCAATCATTACCAAACAAGCGGCGCCGCAATCAGAGGCGCTGTGTTGGGCATAAAAAGGATATTGTCGGGTCAATCGTCCCCACCAATGTCCCATTGCCAGCTTGGGACTGGGAAAGTAAGGGCGCGATTTTTTTGGCTTTTGTTGAGTTGAGTGATAGCTTTGCGGAAAGGGAATTACCTTCTGATGAAGAGAGCTAGTATCTCTAATACTTTCTCTTTCTATAATATTTGCTGCTGCTGACCTTCTTTTGCGTGGCTTTTGTTGAGAGAAAACAGGTTTTTCATCGGGCGCCCCAAATTGTGCTAATTCATAACAGTGTTCAAGTGCTGTTTGGTAATCGCTATTTTTAAGAGCATATACAGTTGTTGGTTGTTCTATGAGCCAATTACCTTGTTTTGGATTGGCACAAATTTTACCTGGCGTTTGGGAAGTTCCGTTGCTATGCTGAAGATGCCCAACCCGTATCATCAGCATGTTGCAATCAATAAAGACCTGCTTTGTCTCTGATGCGGTAATATCAAGTCGCTCGAACAGCGATAAAGCTTCAAGCATTCCTGGCGCCAGTGATGGAGAGTTGGGAAAATTCGAGTTTTGACGGCATAACAGTATTAAATCCCAAATTTCTGCTTGTTTATAAAGCTTGTCGCGAACTTCAGGATACTGCGTCATCAACGGTTGCAACGTCTCTAAACTGAGGTAACACACCCTCAAGTTATGCGAAGCTCTCGCTACATACGAACTAAATTCGTCTTCATTAAAAAGAGTTGCCTCTCCAAATGATGCTCCCGGCGACAAAGTTGTTATTAAGTTCTCCAAGTCGTCTAAAAGTCTAACTCTACCTGCAAGGACAATATAAATACCTCTTTCAGCATCTCTTAACTGCCAAAACTGTGTTGCAAGTGGCAGTTCCAATATTTGAGATGCTTGTAAACAACTTTGCAGTTCTTTTTGTGTAAGGTTTTCACCTAATACTTTAGGAATTATTAAACTTAGTTCTTCCTGGAATCGCATCGTCAAGACCCCCTCAAGTCACCTTTTAACATGAATCCAACTATTTGATAGCCACAAGTATAGTTATGTAAGCTATACCTACACACGCGTTCATATTGGTAGTAACTTGTGTCGGGAAAGTCTTTAAAAAGGTACTGTAGCAACCTTGATAACTCTGGCAACTGCCAAAAAATCTTCGGCTTGGAACTTGTTGTATTACGAGCTTTCGTGACATAATTCTATATAAGTAGCTATCAACTAAATTTGGGTACGTAAGTTCCTAGCAACTTATAGAATCCTCTGATCAGGCTATAGTTGCTTAAGCTATGCTAGCTTTTTAAAGCTAGAAGACAGCGAGTTAGGTGGTATGCGACTTAATTAAGTTGTTTTCCCCTTATGATTGCCAGTCTAGGGGGAATTTCCTTTCTTAAGCCACGTATTTCTACTTACTGTTTTATTCTCTTAACAGAATTTACAGCTTCCTGAAAATGCATTACTACACTCAACAGCATTCTACAGTTCGTCTATGTTAATAGGACGATATCAAAGATAGTTTATAGGTATCTATGAGCAGTTATAGTTTGACTGTAGTGACTTTAATGCATATCCGAAAAGCTCAGATTTCTAATGCATCACAATTCTTCTGTCAGCGAGCAAATTCAACCTAATTATTAATATTTAATTTGCTCTTATATCTGACATATACAACCTATTCAAGCAAGCAGTTTCAAATGCCAAGCTAGACTCTAATCATAAGATGATTACGGAAACAATTATTTTTATGTATTTGAAGCTGCGGTAATCCACAACCTAGCACTATCTCTATACGGTGTCTATTCTGGCAACGAACTAAATACCCTGATAGTCGGAAAAGTAATACCTTAGTTATATAAATTCAATGAACTAATGCCATTTTAACAACTATGTAAATCGCAAAATGACTTTGACACAAATCAGCATAGTGGACTGTAACAAAAAGCAAAGCACAAATATTTTGCGCTTACTTTTAAAACCGTCACCAATAACGTGCTGCTACTTTATTAATCTCGTTTATTAACAAATATCGCAGCGCCTAATACAAATTAATTTTACCATATTTTTACTTTTGCACCTTGATTCTACTATTCAGTAATTATTATTACACTTTTGTGAATCATGTCAACAAAAACTTTAATTCTTCACGCTTTCATCAAATAAACGCAAAAAACTTCACATAAAAAAATATTTTTTTTGGTTGTTTTTAGAGTATAATCTACCGACTCAAATTTGTACTTAAATTTCTACTGATTGTCAAATATTTATCAATAGTTTTACTAGATAGAGGCGCCAAACTTCTAGATACTAGTATTAATATATACATAGTTTTAGCTTTAACCAAACAATAACACACAAAGAAAAAATCAAATCGCGAACCAAAATAAGATTTTGTTAAGTATTAATCTTTACAAGTGGCACTAAAATCTTACAACTTATTGGCTAGTATACTTCATCACACGTAATTTTAATAACTTTATGAATATATAACATTTTACATTAGTAATTCTTGAAAAATTATTGTATCACTATTTAACCATAAAATGAACTTGTTAAATTAATATCAAGCGATGCAGACAAATAATCGTCTTATACTGGCGATACCAGCAATGTAACAATATTTTAATTAAAATTGCTTAACAATCAGAATAACATAAAATTGCATCTACCAAAAGTAGTAAAGTTGTTTTTTGTAACGACTGTGGCTGTTGTATGAATTTTAGGTTTTTCCGTGTCACTATATATATAGATGAAAACGCGAGCTTCATAAGCATTACAGCCCAAGATAAAACTGTGCAAATAACATTTTTAGGGACAAGTTCCGGAGTACCAACGCGAGCGCGCAATGTTTCGAGTGTAGCCTTGAGATTACCTCAAAGAGCAGAATTGTGGTTATTTGACTGCGGCGAGGGTACGCAGCATCAAATATTAAGGAGTGACTTGAAGGTCAGCCAACTGTCTCGAATATTTATCACCCACATGCACGGAGACCATATATTTGGTTTGATGGGGCTTTTAGCAAGTTGTGGTTTAGCAGGTAACGTTGACCGTGTTGATATTTACGGGCCTGCTGGGTTAAATGAGTATCTCCAAGCTTGTTCGCGTTACTCACACACGCATTTTTCCTATCCGGTGAAAGTTCATGCTGTTCGTCCGGGGGTTGTGTACGAAGACGAGGAATTTAGTGTTATTTGTGGTCAGCTAAACCATCGCGTCACTGCATATGGGTATCGTATTGTAGAAAAAGACAGAGTGGGACGCTTTGATGTGGAAAAAGCTAAAGAACTTGAAATACCTCCTGGTCGTATTTATGGTCAGTTAAAACGTGGTGAAACTGTGACTCTAAACGACGGACGCATAATTAACGGTAGTGATTTATGTGGACCAACCGAGATTGGACGTAAGATTGCTTATTGTACTGATACTGTATTTTGTGATGGCGCCGTAGAGCTAGCGCAAGATGCCGACGTGCTTATTCATGAAGCTACTTTTGCTCATCAAGATTCTGACATGGCTTTTCAGCGTTTGCACTCTACAACTACAATGGCTGCACAAACTGCGCTTGCATCCGGAACGCATCGTTTAATAATGACTCACTTTAGTCCTCGCTATGCTCCAGGTAACAGCGTTGAACTTAAAGATTTACTTTTAGAAGCGCGTGCTATTTTCCCAAATACCGATATGGCACATGATTTTATGACTTATGAAGTTCCACGGCGCCGGGAAAAACAATTGGTAGCGTAGAGACGTTACATATAACGTCTCTACATACGTAATGTTTTTATTCAAATGGTCGCATGTTGTACTCGGTGGGGTCAAAGCCTCGTGGAAACTTTGTACTGGTGTCGTAAATACAATCAATAAAGTTGGCGCCGTAGTATTTTATATAGTGGAGTTTCGCACCTCGAAGGTTTGCTTGTTGAAAGTTGGCACCACTAATGTTTGCTCGCGTTAAATTTACTTGCGCTAAGTTAGCTAACGATAAATTTGCTCCCCACAGTTTGACCCTGGCAAGGTTGGCACCCGTCAAGTCTGCTCCCCATAAATTAATTCCAGGTAAATAGGCCCCTATTAACTTGACTTTACTCAAGTTAACACCCGAAAAGTTACGTTCTCCTTTTTCGTAACGGCGTATCAATTCAAGAGCGTCCATAATCAATTATTGCGGGAGCGCTATATAGATTTATTCTTATTTTAGTGGAATTGAGTTATAAAAATGGAACTTTACTTATTTCGTCACGGTATTGCTGAAGAGAAAAGCGAAGATATACAAGATGAAGCGCGCAAGCTGACTAAAGAGGGAAAACACAAAACTGAGAAGGTTGCTAAACGACTGGTTGAGCTTGGTTTAAAATTTGACGCGATTATTACAAGTCCTTTGGTACGTGCGCGTTCTACGGCATCCATACTTATGGAAGCGGGACTTAGTAAAAAGTTGGAAGAATCAGGTTACTTGGCGCCGAATGGGTCATTATCAGGTTGGATAGAAAATTGGTTAGTTCAACAAAAATTTGAGACGGATTATAAGCTGGTGTTGGTTGGACATGAACCAGATTTAAGTAGCTGGGCAGAGCTTTTGGTGTGGGGAGAAGCCAAGGGCAACATAGTCCTTAAAAAAGCGGGTATGATCGGGGTAAAGCTGCCAGAAAACGCTGCTCCCTTGGGTAACAGTCAAATGTTTTGGTTGACACCACCCAAGTACTTCCTAAGCACGTAATATTCGACGTTTCAGAAAACAAATCTGTTAGAACGGATACTGTTGTGGTAGTAAGTATTTCTGGTAAGTTAGCAGTCAGCAACTTTTTAACTATTCTGATGGTACTGCCATGATGGTGTGCGAATACAAGCCCGGTTTGGAAGGCATTCCTGCCGCCGAATCTAGTATTAGTTTTGTCGATGGGCAAAAAGGAATTCTTGAATATCGTGGCATCCGAATCGAGGAACTAGCTTCTAAGAGTACATTTTTAGAAACTGCATACCTCTTAATTTGGAACGAACTTCCTACAAAAGAACAGATAGCCGAGTTTGAAGAAGAAATTCGGATGCATCGCCGAATTAAGTACCGTATCCGCGACATGATGAAATCGTTTCCAGAAAGCGGTCACCCAATGGATGCTCTGCAAGCCTCTGCTGCTGCCTTGGGGCTATTTTACTCGCGGCGCGATTTGCACAACCCTATATATATTCGTGATGCTGTAGTTCGCCTTCTCGCAACAATCCCGACAATGGTGGCGGCATTTCAGTTGATGCGAAAGGGTAATGACCCAGTACGTCCACATGATGAGCTTGACTATTCGGGCAACTTCTTGTATATGCTAAACGAGAAAATGCCTGACCCATTAGCCGCGCGCATTTTTGATGTATGCCTAATTCTTCACGCAGAGCATACCATGAACGCTTCTACTTTTAGTGCGAGGGTAACAGCATCAACATTAACTGACCCATACGCTGTAGTTGCGAGTGCCGTTGGTACTTTGGGAGGTCCCTTGCATGGTGGGGCAAACGAAGAAGTTATCCAGATGCTTGAAGAAATTGGCTCGGTTGAAAATGTGCGTCCTTATATTGAGGACTGTATACAACGCAAAGCCAAAATTATGGGGTTTGGACACCGCGTTTATAAAGTTAAAGACCCGCGCGCGACTATTTTGCAAGATTTAGCCCAGCAGCTATTTGCCAAATTTGGGCATGATAAATACTTTGACATTGCCCAAGAAATGGAACAAGTCGTAGAAGAAAAGTTAGCTCATAAAGGTATTTACCCTAACGTTGACTTTTATTCCGGCTTAGTGTATAGAAAAATGGGAATCCCAACAGACCTATTTACGCCAATTTTTGCAATCGCCCGCGTTGCAGGTTGGCTAGCGCACTGGAAAGAGCAGCTCGAAGAAAATCGAATTTTCCGTCCAACCCAGGTATATAACGGGCGCCACGCTGTCAGTTACACACCCATAGAACAACGGTAAATACCGTAGGGGCGGGTTAACCCATATCCTTCACATTTATAAAAATATGGCTAAACCCGCCCCAAACCGCCCCAAATTGCATATCCAAATCAATACCATAAGTAGAAATCGTATTAGTTTTGCGTCGGGCAAAAACCAACCAACGATATACTAAACATGGGGTAAGCCTAAAGGGTTGCAAAAAATCTTAAATTTACCTAGCAATTAGATACAATGCTTTTGGTAAGTTTATATTACTTTACATAATTAGAAAGTTGTCAAAGACTCAGTATCAATGACTACATAGGGATATGTATCCCTACATGAACGTTGACTTAAAGAGCGGAAAAATGAACTCAGGAATTGATCTGCAAGGAACTTTTATTGATTCCCTAAAGCAATTGGGACTACCAGCAGGTACTGCGAAGGCTATTTGGATGCCTTTGCCAATGATTGTAATGCTGATAGGCGCCACTGTTGGGGTATTGGTCTGTGTATGGCTGGAACGAAAAATATCAGCGGCAGCACAACAGCGGATTGGTCCTGAATATATTGGTCCTTTAGGATTACTGGCACCAGTAGCAGATGGTCTGAAGCTGGTGTTTAAAGAAGATGTAGTACCAGCATTGGCAGACCCATTGCTGTTTACCCTCGGTCCAATCATTGTTGTATTACCTGTATTTTTGTCCTACCTGATAGTACCGTTTGGACAAAACCTGATAATTACAGATGTTGGAATGGGCGTATTTTTATGGATTGCTTTATCAAGCGTTCAACCAATTGGGTTGTTAATGGCTGGTTACGCATCCAATAACAAATATTCGCTTTTAGGTGGTTTGCGAGCAGCAGCACAATCTATTAGCTACGAAATTCCGCTAGCGCTATCTGTGTTAGCAATTGTGATGATGTCGAATAGTCTTAGCACTATTGATATTGTTAACCAACAATCAGGCTACGGCATTTTAGGTTGGAACGTTTGGCGCCAACCTGTTGGATTCATTATTTTCTGGATAGCTGCTTTGGCTGAGTGCGAACGGATGCCTTTTGACTTACCTGAAGCTGAGGAAGAATTAGTTGCAGGTTATCAAACTGAATATTCGGGGATGAAGTTCGCGCTTTTTTACCTTAGCTCCTACGTTAACCTTGTACTCTCTGCTTTACTTGTATCTGTTTTGTATCTTGGTGGTTGGGACTTTCCTGTTCCTATCAGTTTGATTGCAAGTTGGTTGGGAGTTAGTGTTACTGACCCAGTGTTGCAGGTTGTTGCTGCGACTGTGGGTATAACTATGACTTTGCTCAAAGCTTACTTCCTCGTATTCCTTGCTATTTTGCTACGTTGGACTGTTCCACGGGTTCGCATTGACCAACTTCTTGATTTGGGTTGGAAGTTTTTGCTACCTGTTGCTTTGGTAAATTTACTGTTGACTGCGGCTTTGAAATTAGCTTTTCCTGTTGCTTTTGGGGGCTAAACAGTCAGGAGTTAGAATTCAGGAGTCAGAAGGTAGGAGTTAAGGCTCCTAAATTCTGACTCCTGACTCCTGACCTTAAAGAAAAAAGAGAGAGAAACTATGCTTAAATTCCTCAAACAAGTTGGCGATTACGCGAAAGAAGCGGTACAAGCTGCTAAGTATATTGGTGAAGGTCTTTCTGTTACCTTCGACCACATGCAGCGGCGCCCTGTTACCGTTCAGTATCCTTATGAGAAGTTGATTCCTAGTGAACGGTTTCGCGGTCGTATCCATTTTGAATTTGATAAATGTATTGCTTGCGAAGTCTGTGTACGGGTATGTCCGATTAACTTGCCTGTAGTTGATTGGGAATTTGATAAGGCTACTAAGAAGAAAAAGCTCAATCACTATAGTATTGACTTTGGTGTTTGTATTTTCTGCGGTAACTGTGTTGAATATTGTCCTACTAACTGTTTATCGATGACAGAAGAGTATGAGCTTTCAACTTATGACCGCCAC
The DNA here is from genome assembly GCA_019359675.1 of Calothrix sp. FI2-JRJ7. Taxonomy (GTDB): domain Bacteria; phylum Cyanobacteriota; class Cyanobacteriia; order Cyanobacteriales; family Nostocaceae; genus Dulcicalothrix. Next base: position 177,333 of record JAHHGX010000065.1, on the reverse strand, counting down.
GAGTTGAATTATGATAACGTTGCCCTTGGTCGCTTACCTTATAAGGTTACTGACGACCCAATGGTGACACCTTTACGCGAACTTGTGTACTTACCCAAGGGTGTTATGGAGCCTCATGGACTTCCTGCTGATGCTCCTCGTCCCGGCGCCCGTCCTCAAGACTTAATCGAACAAGCGGAAAAATAAAGGATAAGTAAAGTGAATTTAGCTTCCGGTGTACAAACTGTTTCGTTCGTTATCCTAGCGCTGATGGTGATTGGCAGTGCGTTAGGTGTTGTTTTATTTGATAACATCGTCTATTCCGCTTTTTTGTTGGGTGGAGTTTTTGCTGGTATTGCTGGCTTGTATTTGTTGCTGAATGCTGATTTTGTCGCCGCAGCACAATTACTCGTTTACGTCGGCGCCATCAACGTTTTGATTTTGTTTGCCATTATGTTGGTAAACAAGCGTCAAAATTTTGTTCCTTATCCTACAGCTTGGGTACGCAAAGCACTGACTGCTGTTGTCAGCTTTGGACTATTTGCTCTTCTCAGTACAATGGTTCTGGCAACTCCTTGGTCACTTTCTACACTTGCTCCGGCGCCACAACCCATCATAGTAATTGGGGAACATTTCTTTAGTGACTTTTTGTTACCTTTTGAACTTGCTTCTGTACTGTTGCTAATGGCAATGGTTGGTGCAATTATTCTGGCGCGTCGTGAGTATTTACCAGAAGTTAGTCCTTCAGATTTGCGACAAACAGTTTTGACTTTACCCGAACGTCCGAGAGAATTAGTCTCATCGGTTGAGAATGAACTATCGTAGAAATAATTTATGCAACTTCAGTACTTTTTGATACTTGCCGCAGCACTATTTTGTATCGGTATTTTTGGCTTAATTACCAGCCGTAATGCTGTACGAGTGCTAATGTCAATCGAATTACTGCTGAATGCGGTAAACCTGAATTTGATGGCATTTTCTAACTACCTTGACCCAGTAGAAATTAAGGGTCAAGTTTTCACTGTATTCGTAATTACTGTAGCAGCAGCCGAAGCAGCGGTAGGATTAGCTATAGTATTGGCAATTTATCGTAATCGCGATACTGTCGATATGGAGCAGTTTAATCTCCTTAAATGGTAGTATTCGTGTGGATTTAAAGCAGGTAATTATTGCTTATAAAGCGCGCGATGCCCAAAGCAAGCGTTGGGCAGAGATTTGCGCGAAACAACTCGAAAATCGTAACTGCCAAGTCTTGATGGGACCAAGCGGACCAAAGGATAATCCTTATCCAGTATTTTTGGCTTCCGCTAATCTTGAGATAGACTTGGCTTTAGTGTTGGGTGGTGACGGTACAGTATTAACAGGCGCCAGACATTTGGCAGAGAAAGGTATTCCGATATTAGGTGTTAATGTTGGGGGACACCTGGGATTTTTAACCGAGTCGGTAGATGAATTTAAAGACACCGAACAAGTTTGGGACAGGTTGCTAGAAGACCGCTATGCAATTCAACGACGTATGATGTTGCAAGCGGCAGTATTTGAGGGACATGGGTCTAATTTGGAACCTGTGACTGAGCGGTATTTATGTTTGAATGAGATGTGCGTCAAACCCGCTTCAGCAGACCGAATGATTACATCAATTTTAGAAATTGAAATCGACGGTGAGGTTATAGACCAGTATGTTGGAGACGGGTTAATTGTTGCGACTCCCACAGGTTCAACAGGTTATACAGTTTCCGCAAACGGTCCCATCATGCACGACGGTATGGAAGCACTCACTGTTACTCCTATTTGCCCAATGAGTCTCTCAAGTCGTCCAATTGTTTTACCTCCTGGTTCGGTAGTTAGCATTTGGCCCCTAGGAGATTACGATTTGAGTACAAAGCTCTGGATGGATGGAGTACTTGCTACTTCTATTTGGCCAGGACACCGCGTTGATATTAGAATGGCTGATTGTCGCGCTAAGTTTATTGTACTGCGCGAGAATAATTCTTATTATCAAACTCTACGCGAAAAGTTACTGTGGGCAGGTACTAGGGTTCGATATAGTAGTACTAATCATAGTAATTAGTTGGATAATTGGATCCCCCCAACCCCCCCTTAATAAGGGGGGGCTTTGACTGGCTCTTGTTCCCCCCGAATTCGCGTTCTTGTTAGGGGGGATCGAAACGTTGCAAGTTAATTACCGATTAAAGCCTGCTGTCCTTGAGGAGAAGTTGCATAGCCTAAAAATGCTTGTACAGCAGGATTTGCAGGAGTTTTGTAAACGTAATATAAGGTTCTTTGGTAAGGATAGCTAGATGAATCTGGTGTCAATCCATCAATAGGAACAACTCGCACTGTTTGTTGTTTCGCGACTTGTGCGTATGTGGCATAACCAATTCCATCAGTTCCTAAAGCTTGAAGTAAAGGAGTTGTCGCATCCCTTGGTAATGTTGTTATGTTTGGTGTTGTACCAAAGTTGGCACCTTTTAATATTAATTCTTGAAATGATTTATTAGTTCCGCTTATAGCTGGTCGATTAATAACGCGGATAGTTCCTGCTGTTCCTCCAACTGCCGACCAATTATTAACTTTTCCTTGGAAAATATCTGATACCTGAGCAATGGTTAATCCTGCACTAAAAGGATTATTTTTACCTACAACAACTGCAATTGCATCGTTTGCAATGGGAACAGCTATTAATCCTTGTGCTTGTTCAGATGAAGTTAGTGGTCGTGATACTGCTGCTATTTCTACTTTTCCAGCAATTAAGTCTTGAATACCTTTGTCGGAACCACCTGCACTAGTACTTACGTTGGCGCCTTGGAATTGTCTTTGGAAACCTTGTTTGAGGTTTTCGTTAACAGTCACCATCGATGTAGAACCATCAATTGTAACTGATGTTCCGGCAGGTACGTTTGCAAGTAATGGAAATGCAGCAGATATTGTTGTGTTTGTACCAGTTGGAGTACCAGTAGAACCTGTTTGAGTGGTATTTACTGGAGCATCGGTAGCAACCGGAGCAGGCGCCTGGTTACGCATGAAGAAGAACCAGTAACCCCCTCCAAGCAATGCAAGTAGTGCAGCAATGAAAACGATTGGTGGTGGGCCGCTTCTTTGAGCCATATGATTATTTTCTGTGGTTGATGTATTTGATTGGACTTATTGAGGTAGCTGTTTCGGATTGGAATCGTTCAACAAAAGCAGGCGCCGATTAATTTCGTCGTCTGCGGTCATTTGCTCCAGGTCTGCCTGAAGTTTTTCGGCTGGGTTTTCAGATAACTCAGCTAAAGCGTTTTGGCGCAAGTTTCTACCCTGAACAGCGTTTTTTGCGGTTTCAAACTGCGAACGTGCTGAACCAATATCAAATTCATTGTTGACTTTAGCAATTGCTCCTAAAGCTTCGTTAATTTCTGCTAAGTCTTTCATATTTTGCATATCGGTTTTGTACGCTTCAAGCTTCATTCGTTCGCGGTTTAACTTTTCTTTAGAAGCGTTGACGTACTGTTCTGCTTGCTTTACTTGTGCTTCGAGTTGGGGTAATAGTTGCTCTATTTGAATTACTCTTGACATTGCCAAACGCGCAGTTTCTTGATTTCCTGCCCGTTGAGCGAGTGCTGCTTGCAGTTATAGTAAACGGCTTCGGTAAATACTTGGTCGATGAACGCGCTCACTCAAGAATGATAGTTTCTATCAAATCAAATAAAATGCTGAAATTATTCATGTTTATACTTACACAAAGAAACCGGGTTTCTAGGCTGCTATAAACTACAAAACACGATTTATCAATTCCGCATAACAATAAATTTATTTTTTATCGTCATCACTGACTCAATATAATATATAACGCTTATCTAATTATTCGTGGCTATGCCTATACATTTGAAGGCTATTTATATAAACAATTTTATTTCTTTACTTTCCTTGTAATTGCTAATTAATATACTATTAACCAATGCTTAATTTTTTAAATAAACCACAAAGGTACAAAGCCACAACGCTCTTGTCGGTGCGTGACGCTACAAGTCTTATAACTACGTTGAAATATTTTCGTAGCCTGATCGCACCCTACTTCCAAAATTCACTGTATTGGGCGAAAATGGCTCGTATCAACGAATCGTACTCTTTTAAATATTTCATCTAAACATTCAAATATATGGTAAAATATCAAATCTTTGATTTTGCTTCTCATGACTTATTTAAAAGTCTAGTTGAAAATTTCAGTGCAGAACTCGCTTATAATTGCCCCGGCACCTCAAAAGTAATTATTGCTTACCGTGACCCTATAAAATTTCTTGCTGGTTTCAATGCTGCTGTTGAAGCAAAATGTCAAGTCTTTTTATGTAATCCTGACTGGGGTGACAATGAATGGCGCCAAGTTTTAGATTTAGTACAACCAGATATTATTTGGGGCAAAAAATTTGACACTCATCACTCGACACTCATCACTCAGCACTCAACACTCAGCACTCGTACAGACACGATTAATCCCTACGGGAAAACCTCCGGTTTATGTGTCTCTACAATTATGATTCCCACTGGTGGTTCTTCTGGGAAGGTTAAGTTTTGTGTTCATACTTGGGAGACTTTAGTCGCTTCGGTACGTGGGTTTACAGAATATTTTCAAGTTAGCCAGGTTAATTCTGTTTGTTTGTTGCCGTTGTACCATGTCAGCGGGTTGATGCAGTTTATACGCGCGTTTACTACTGGTGGAAAGTTGGCTATTTGCAATTTTAAACAGCTAGTATTGGAGGAAGTGCCTGAAATTGACCCTTCTGGTTTTTTTATTTCTTTAGTACCTACTCAGCTACAACGATTTTTACAAGACTCACAGTTGGCTATATGGTTATCTAAGTTTGATACTGTGCTTTTAGGTGGCGCCCCTGCTTGGGATGAGTTGTTGGAGAAAGCTAGATATCACCAAATTAGATTGGCGCCTACTTATGGAATGACGGAAACTGCTTCACAAATCGTTACGTTAAAACCTGATGATTTTTTAAGGGGTAAACGTGGTTGTGGAAAAGTTCTTCCTCACGCACGAGTTTCGATTTGTGATGGTAAGGTTAATGTTGAATCTGAATCTTTGTTTTTGGGTTATTGGGGTGATAATGATAATAGTAATAATTTTAAAATAGATGATGTTGGTTATTTTGATGAGCAAGGCTATTTATATATAGTTGGTCGTGATAGTAGTAAAATTATTACTGGTGGTGAAAATGTTTACCCAGAAGAGGTAGAAGCTGCGATTCGAGAAACACAAATGGTGATTGATGTTTGTGTTGTGGGTATTGTCGATAAGTATTGGGGACAAGCTGTTACCGCTGTTTATGTGCCTAAGTACTCGAATACTTCAACTTTTGCTATTGAAACTATTCTAAAGTATGGTTTGAGTAAGTATAAAATTCCTAAGTATTGGGCACCTGTTTCTGTGATACCACGTAATTTACAGGGTAAAGTTAATCGTGATGAAATTTTGAGAATTGCAGTTGAATGTTTGGGTGAGGCAGGCAAAACGCCTACCCTATGGGAGGTTTAGAATATAGGTACAAATTTATATTCTTGTATCCATTTATTCATTGCATTTGGTAATTGCTTTTTATGTCGAGTTGCTGTATCAATACACGCATGTCTAGTAAGCGCTTTACTCGCCACTAAATCAGCAATAATTATTTCGTAATCTATCTCAAATTTCTCTTCGCTTAGTTTTTGTGGTATCAAACGAATTTTGAGTTTGTCACCGCAAGTGATTGGACGAAAAAAGTCTACATTTGCATGAATGATTGGGTATGCAACCGATGGGTTTGTAAAAAATTCTTTGAGAATTATACCCGATGCTTCTAAAGATTCTTCGTAAGCTTCGTGGCAAATTTTTAAAACGTTGGCAAAATATACTACACCTGCAGCATCAGTATCTTGAAACCGGACGGTACGATGATATATAAATGGCATTCCTGGCTACCCTGCAAAAATCTATTTTAAATAAGTTCTTTACCTGTTGTACCTCTCATATATTAATCGGCGCCAATAGAAACCTGGTTTCTTAGTTGATAGCATTTAATTGAAATAACGATTTGTCTGCGACAATGAATGCGTAGAAACCAGGTTTCTCAGGTTTCTATTTAAGTTAAAGATGTGTAAATATCCTCCGAGTTCGAGTTGAGGTAAGGATACTGTAAGTCTATACCAGCTTGATTAAAACTATTTTCAATTGCTTGCATCTTTCCTTCGATAGAATTCTCACCTTGTTGCCACGATTCTAACAAAGTATTAGCTATAATTTGACATCTATTCATGCCAAAGCTTTCATTCTTAGCTAACTTTTGCTGTGGTTGTTCTGCTACTCCTAGTCCCGGTGCCAGGAATTTTGTGAATAAGGGTATTTCGGGAAGGAAGTATGATTGATGCTGCGAATATACGGTTTGTAATATTTTACGAATTATTAAAAAATCTTGCTTTTGAAATTCAAGTATGCATGAGTCATAGCGACTAAAGGCAGCAGGATGACACAGAACATGATAGCTAAAAGGAATTTCTTCTTCGTTAAGGGCAATGGTAAGACTATCGATTAATGGAACGGCGCCTGCTTCCGTAATATTAAAGTATATTCTACTCAATCCGCAATCTTCACTATTGCCATATTCTGCTTGTCCACAATTAGAGACAGCAATATAATATCCGTTTTGCAAGCGGTTTTTGGGTAGCCATATAGATATGTAGTCACCACGTTTAGGTGCTGGAATATCTTTATAAACATGATTACTATCAGCATACATAGTTAAGCCACCTTTGATTACGGCTAAACTTGCATCTGGTTCGCGTCGTAGTACTTCCCAGCCAGAATCATAATAACCGGCGCCGTGGTTATGTTCGTGGAGTTGCGCTCTTAATTCTTCATCGATTCCCAGAATTGAATTATTCTCTAAGTTGTGATGCAGTGCGTAGATTCCGGTTACACGTGATGGGGGTTTACTCAAGATATTTTGTAACGATGCGTTGAAATAAATCCCAAAAATGAAGTTACGTAGTAGCAGCGCGTAGTATTTTTGCTGTAATTGAGCTGGGTTACGCTGAAAACGCGCTACCACGTCAGACGAAAGAGCAAACTTTTCAAAGCTAGGATGACGAATACAAAAATTATCTGAGATTTCAATATCACTAGCTATTGCACGTAAGTTATCGAGAGAAGAAATAGCAGTTTGTAGCATGTGGTTGTTTTCCCCTTTCAACATCCGCGTAAACGAGGTTTTTCGTAGTAAATTCGCAACAGATTTTCATGGTCGCGTTCTGTTACACTTGGTTTTTCAAGTTTTTGCAGTGGTCTAAGAATTTCTGATTCGTTGACTCCAAACACTGTGTTGATAGACTCGAATGGCATTGTTAACAGTGTTTTGGATGTTAAGAGTATATTGAGTTGGGTGTTATTAAAGCCTTGCTGAGATTTGATATCTTGCTCTAGACTGTTCATTAAAGCTAAACCCGCAAACTGCACTACGCGCGTTATAAAGTTTTTGCGGTATTCCATAATCATTGGAAAGGCGCCTATATAAGCACGGGTCAATGCTAATATAGAAGGTCTGAGTGTTTCAAGCTCAATCAAAGCTAACTGTTGCGATTCTTCTAATTCCAACGTCTCGTCAACAATTATGCTAGATAACCAAATTCGTAGATAATCAGCAATTAAAGTTCCTAAATCGAACGCTGGTTCACCCCATGCCGCAGCTTCCCAATCGATAAACCGTATTAAGCAGTTATCGAGTTTATCCCAACGCGCATGAACGAGAATGTTTTCTAATTTCAAGTCATTGTGCGTCAAACAGCAAGGACTCCATTCACATGCTAAGTCGGCAATAGCAGATTCTAAAATTTCGTAGCGTTGGTTAAGTACATAAAAGTCGAGTGCGGATTGCTCCATTACTCCAAACATCTCTGGTGTGACAAACCCCGCTCCCTGCGCTGGATTAAAAAATTCATAGCGAATTGCCCCATCTGGAGCAGTCGTCATAAAATTACGATATTCACGACGGTTGTATGTACTGCGATGTAGCGCTGCTAAGTTACTACCTACCGTAGCTGCTATCGTTTCGGGGTAAATACCCTTATCCCCATACAAACTGCCTAATTCTTGGTAATCATCAAGATAATTACGAACCAATATTGAATTTTCTTCATCGAAATGCACCACCGTACAGGACAGCGCAGTAATGTTTCTCAACACTGGAAACGCAAGGGTTAACTGGTGCTGAAGAAGTTCGTTAAACAGTGAGTGAGGAATTTCATTATTCAAACCGCGTTCTTGCTTGACTAGGAGCTTTTGTCCTGCTTGGGTAACAACAAAATTACGATTCTTGCAATCTGGCAATTGAGAATCAAATAAAGCTCCATCTTCTAAGCTAAACAGACCTGCGACTTGCAGGTACTGGATAACGTTGTGTGAAGACAGTGAAAAGACCATGTACTAGTTCCTACCTAAATTATTGCAAAACTCAAAAATACAACAGCGAGCAAAATACTAATTGTAATTGTCACTATCTACTAATATCCGATTTGTGGTAGCAAGACTTGCCAAAATGGCAATAAAGCCTTTACTTTTTCTTTAAATAATGCTTATCAGAGCCTTTAAATCTTTAAATAACATCAGAACAATTCGCCAACGAGCGTATGTTCACGAGTTACATTTTTCATTTAGTTCTGCTCTAAATCAATAATCAACATATCTGTAAATTTACCCAACATCTACACAGTACATAAAAACTTCGTTAAATTCCGGATAGGTTCAATGTTTTTATAAGGGAATTTTTTATATGATACTTTAATAGCCTGTAATCCTTATTAATTAAGCTTTTTACCTAAATAGGATTATGATTCAAGGCGCCATACTGAGGTTGACATCAACATGTTTTTTTACAAGTAAAGGCTTTTTTGTAAATTTTGTAACAATTTTTTCTGAAGGGATAAAAATATGCTTAATATGATTTTTAAATAAATTTACTAATATTTATGGGTTGGGTTTCACCCAACCTACAGTTTGTCTACACTATGTGGAAGCTTTAAAAAGCTGGCTTGCAATAACAAGAAGTGTTACAACTCCCAAAACAGTCATTAAACCCGCAGGCATAAATTTACGTGTTTTTTGTAATCTTAAAGCAAAAACTATAACTAAAATAGCCGTAATAACCCCGGCAAAGACAAAACCATAGCTTTGTCCTTGAAGTTGGAGTATACCAGCGATAATTAGTAGCAAGCCACTGATGGCGCCACTAATGAGGGAAATTTTACTTCCAGCTTGCTTGTAGCCAATAATGCCACCAACAATTGATAAAATACCGTAAGTGAACGTGATAATAGTAGCTAAGTTCATTCGTGAATCCTAATGTATGGACAATCAAGCAATCGCCAAAGTGCAATATCTCCAACGTCAAGCAGCTTCTCTTTTAATTTATCAGTCTGTGTTAACAGGAGAAGTGGGAGGCGCCTTTTTAGATTTGTTACAAGCGATACGTTACAAAGAAGCTGATGCACGTAGTTGTTTGCAAGCTTACGGCAATTACTTTAAGTCGTTGGCAACGCTAAATCAAAATTGGGAAGATTATTTAATTCTCAAAATTTTACGCTCGGATAACCCTTTCTCGAAGTTAGCGCAGCAGCAAGATATAGAAAGTTTACCCATAGCACTAATTGCCGCTGTGGAACATGACTTACAAATACTCCAAACGCTTTATGAATGTAGTTGTGCAGTGTTAAGTGAGTGGGTGCAGTCTGTTGCCCATCTTCCTGTGTCGCCAGTTATATGGTACGTGGAATCAAACAACATTCAAACCGTAGAGACGCGACATGTCGCGTCTCTACAACAATTTGAAAACTGGGCAGATGCGACAGAGATGTTAGCTTCTTACTATCGACAATATGGCACAGGATTATTTGCTGAATATAGAGCTTTGCGCTGGCAAGCTAATAACTTTGTTGGTATTGAAAATCCTGACTCAGTTAAAATTAGTGAATTGGTTGGCTATGAGTTACAGTATGAGGCTTTATTAAAGAATACAGAGTTTTTACTAGCAGGAGTTGGCGCCTTACATGTTTTGTTATATGGCAGTCGTGGTTCTGGAAAGTCGTCTTTAGTCAAAGCTTTATTAAACGAGTATTGGGAACGGGGGTTAAGATTGCTCGAAGTCGGAAAATCTGAGTTGAAGGATTTACCTATGATTGTCGAGCAGTTGCGCTCTGTGCCGCAAAAATTTATTGTATTCGTTGATGATTTATCGTTTGAAGATGACGACGATGCTTTTAAAGCGCTCAAAGTCGTATTAGAAGGTAATTTGACAGCGCGTGCTAAGAATGTAGTTGTATATGCTACATCAAATCGGCGCCATTTAATTCGCGAGTATTTCGCTGACCGACCAGCACCACGTGATAACGATGAAGTTCATGCTTGGGATACGATGCAAGAAAAACTATCCTTTAGCGACCGCTTTGGTTTAACTTTGACATTTGAAGGCGCCGACCAAAACACTTATCTTAAAATAGTGCGGCATTTAGCAATGCTAGCTGGAATTAATATTGATGATAAAGATTTACAGTATCAAGCGCTACAGTGGGCAACTCGGCACAATGGACGCTCAGGAAGAACCGCGCGACAGTTTGTCGATTACTTAAAAGCTGATATAGCAGTGTTTGGAGAGAAAACTTAAACACGTACTCCGAAGCGTATACACAAGTAAGTATTCCATTTTTTTGCGACATGAAGTAAAGTGTTATACTCACACTTTCCTTATCTCGCTTTTAAGTGCATGTAGAATATATATAAAATCTCGCAGGAGAAATCAATAGTTAATCATATTCATCCAATGACTCACGCACACAATTAATATGCAGCCAGCAGTGTCAAGCAATCGATTTCTTATAGGTACAATTGCATTTGTTCTCAGTTTTGGGCTAAGTCTTATTTTTAAGTGGAATTTTGGTGAAGCCGTTTTTACCGCAATAATCACCGTAATGGCAACTTATATTGCTGCCTTTTGTGTGGATAAACGGCGCCGAAATTATGAAATGCTGATTCTTGAATCTTACAGAAAGCGGATTCGCGAACTCGAAGGTGTAGAAGCTAACTTTATTGCCGAAATTAACCAATTAGAAAATCATCGTAATATATTATACAATGAAACCAATCAATTACAGAGTCAAATCAGCGAGCGTCGTAACCAACGCGAAATTCTTAACCGCGAGTTAGGTAGTTTTGTAGGACAGAAAGCCGCACTTGAAACGACTTATAATAGATTGCAGCATGAAATAGAGAATATTGAAAGAAGTAAAATAGAGTTGCATAACTCATTTGCTGCTGAAAAGCGTAAGCAAGATTTGAATGTTAGTGTTTGCCGCGCCGAAATTACACAGTTACAAATACATATAACAGAGCTAAAGAAACAAAAAGAAGAATTTGAAAATAATTTAACTTTATTAGAAAGACTAAAACCACAACTCGAAGAAAAGCTTCATGATCTGCGGGTGCAAATTCAAGAGTTAGAAGTTAAAGAAAATCAGAAAAACAGTATAATATTAGAAAAATCTAACGAGCGCAAAACATTAGATTCTAAAATTAAATCTCTTCAAACCAAACTAACCGCAAAGCAAGAAGAGTTAAAAACTTTACAAGACCAAATATCATTACTGCAAGACGAACGAAACTTGTTACAAACTCAAGTTTGGGAACTTTTGCAGCAAACAGAAAAACTTAACCCAGAATATAGCATTGAAGATAATCATAATATATATGATAACGGTGTAGAACCAGAAGCAGAATTTCCATTTTCCGATTTACTAGGAATTATAGAACCAGTATCATCTCAGAATATTCAATCAGAAAATGAAATAGTTCAATTGTCAGGAGAATGGAATAATTTTAGGCGCCAGTTAAACCGGAGCGAGTTTTTAGTATTAAAAGCTATATTAGAACAAGAAAATCCAAACTCTTCAATTAAAAAAATAGCAGAAGAGAATATTACAATGCCAAGCTTGTTAATTGATGCGGTCAACGAGTTAGCGAGTAATACAATTGGTGAGTTGATAATTGAAACAACTTCTGAGTATCCCAAAATATATGTAGAACACATCGAAAATGTTCGTATCATAATAAGAGCAGACTGTACATCTGCTACCGAAACACACTTCGCGTAATTATGTTAGAACTAGCGTAAAATAAAATAGGGCAGATTTTTAGTAGACCTGCCTAATAGAGGTTTCAAATGGCAAAAGTTAAACTCCCAAAAAAAATATCTATTGGCTTGATAAATTCTTTGGGTGCGGGGGTGGTGCCAAGAGAAGGGGTTGAGCATATTGCAGTCGGACGAGAAAAAGAACTTCAAAGTCTTATCCAAAATCTTGATGATATGGCTGAAGGAGTAGCGGCTTTTCGTTTTATTATTGGTAATTACGGTTCCGGTAAAAGCTTTTTGCTGCAACTGCTTAGAAACCGCGCGATGGAACAAGGTTTTGTCGTTGCAGATGCGGACTTATCATCAAGTCGGCGCCTAGCTGGAAGTAATAACGAAGGACTTGCCACTTATCGAGAAATGATGAGTCATCTTTCTACAAAAACTCGTCCTGATGGTGGTGCCTTAGTTTCAATATTAGAAGGTTGGATAAACAAAATTCAGCAAGAAGTCGCTTCAACTTCTGGAATGCGTCCCAATGATGAAGGGTTTGACGACAAAGTAGAAGACAAAATCCGCGAAGTCGTGCAATATATGGAAGACTTAGTTCACGGTTTTGATTTTGGTAACGTCATTAGTTCATATTGGCGAGGTTACCGTACTGATGACGATAATTTGAAAAATTCCGCACTTCGTTGGTTACGTGGTGAGTTTACCACAAAAATCGAAGCTAAACAAGCTTTGGGTGTGCGCGTAATTATCGATGATGAAAGTTGGTACGATTACATTAAACTTTTAGCCAAATTTGTCGCCGAAATTGGTTATAAAGGGTTATTGATAATGCTTGATGAAGCTGTGAATTTGTATCAAATTCCTACAACTGTGACACGCGAGAAAAACTACAATCGTTTATTAGGGATATTTAATGATACGATGCAGTGTAAAGCCGAGCATTTAGGTGTATTAATTGGTGGAACTACAAAATTTTTAGAAGACCCAAATAGGGGGCTGTTTTCTGACTTAGCATGGCGCCGACGTACAAAAGAAAGTCGGTTTGTCGAAGCTGCTGGTGTACAAGAGTTTTTAGGCCCAGTGATTCGTTTAAACGCACTGAGTGAGGATGAGATTTTAAAGCTATTGCAAAAAATCGCTGACATTCATGCATCGAATTATAATAGTACTGCTTTGGGTATACGCGAATGTAAAAGCTTTGTCAAAGAAATAGTTAACCGCTTAGGCGCCGATGCACTATTAACTCCTGGTGAAATAGTTCGTGATTTTATTAGCATTCTAAACATTATGCATCAAAACCCGCATCTAAAGTTTGAAGACATTATTCATGGTGATAACTTTAAACCGACTATTGCGGGGGTTGATGCACATGAAAGTGATACGGATGTCGCCGAGTTTAGTTTGTAGGGTGCGTGAAAGCTATTACAATCTTCACTTAAAACGAAAAATTAAACTGCTTTCACGCACCTTACTTACGACAAGCATCAATTACTCGTTCATATTGCGATAAGTGGCAACTGCCGAAGGAGAAACACGGTTCAAGTAGCGGAATATCCAATACTTGAAAATAGTGTCTAAAATCACAGGGAATGTTGCGATGAATAAAAATATAAAACTGTGATTTCCCGGCAGTCCCCAGTGACGCGAAATACCTTCTAAAACCACTTCCCAACCGTGTGGGGAGTGGAAACCCACAAAAATATCGGTAAACAGAATAATAATAAATGCTTTGGCACTATCGCTTAAACCGTAAACAATGTGGTCAAAGAAATCTTTTAAAACGCTAATTTCACGCTTGCTAACTAGTAGGAGCCATGTAAAAGAAACTACAGATGTCATATCTGAAAACACATTTTTAATTGCGTTAGAACTTTCGACACGGTACTCTTCAGCTAGTTCGCGCGCTTCTTCTTGAACTTTTTCTTCCAACTCGGTCGCGGACATTGGTGCTATTAGACCAACTAAGCTTTGAAATTTAATTCTTTCTTCAAATCTTTCGAGTTCTGTTAGTGCCTCTTCTTCCATTTCGGAATTAATGAAAACTCTAACGCTTTCATTGCTACGAAGATGGTCTACTATTGGACCAACAAGGAAGGCTTTTGATAATTGATGTGTTAAAATTGGTACTATAATTAATAATAAAAGAAACCGAACTGATATGATGGTGCGACGCTGCGCTTTACGGAAATTTTGAACAACATCTTGTTCTGCTGTTGGATCTAACTCAACTTGCAACCGACCGATAGTACCTAAAATGGAACGAGGCAAAACTCCGGTTGTATTAGTTTTACCGAGTTTTGGATTCGTAGATTCTCGAATTTCAAGATTTCTTAACCCTGGTTGAGAAAACGCTGTTTCTGTTTGTGCTATATGTGAACCAAAAAGTGCTGGAGGTGCAATTATCTCATTATCAGTATCAATATTGGTATATTTTGCTGTAATTTCATCAATAATTTTTAACTTCGCTAATACCTGTTCTGGATTAACTAATTCTACCCCATACCTTTGGGCGCCACGAGTATTCGACTCGTTAAAAAAGAAGCGGCTTGAATTAAACTCAGTGAGTCTCATTCTCACGAGCCTTAATTGTTTTCTAAGTTCGGACTCAAAGTAGTCATTTACACTGCTTCTTGAAGCTGGGTCAATGCTTATTTGACTACCATTAAAATGTTCATCTTCAATTTGCTTGATATGTAAAGCTGCTTGGTAAGCTTCTTCCAAAGAACGCGCAGGTGTTTTTAAATACCACTTATAAAGTGATAGTAAGTAAGCATAAACTTTTTGAGAAATACTAAGGTTATTCATTGCAGGCAACTATAAGCGCATTATGAGCGTAATTGATTAACCTAGGAGAGTGCATAGGAGTTATACTAACAGATTGGCAAGGAGACAGTTTGTGATTTTTGATTTGCTCTGGGTAACAGGTCCTAGTCGCTGCGGAAAAACCACTCGCTTAGTCGAGCAGTTTTGCCTTTGGGTGCAAGGCACCTCTCCCAATAATGAAACATTTTATACTAAAAGTACAAGTAAAAAAAGTAGTATTAATACCCCAAAGCGTTTATTTATACATCCCAGCGAGCCAGGTGTTTTAGTGTTTGCGGCGAATAATGAAAACCGGAGTGAATTGGCAGATAAAATTGTTACAGCTACACAGGGTAAATACCCAATTCGCGTCAAGACACCTTTGACATTTTTTCAGGAAGAAGTAGTATTATTTTTTCCTTTATTGGTAGAGTTATTGAATTTAAAAGCACAATTTCCGGTGCGGTTGCGTCCAGAAACCGAGCAAGAGTTAGCGAGAAGGTTATGGCGTCCACATTTGGATGACGAAGTGTTACGACGTGCGGGTGTGAATGAGTATCGTTTTGTGCGTCGAGTAATTGACTTAATGCAGTTAGCAGCAGTAAGTGGGAATGGAGTATCGGATATAACGAGTTTATTAAGTGAAGGGTTAGGAAATGCGACGAATTTGGAACCCGAATTTTATTCTGAGTTAATTATAGAGTGGCGTGACTGGTGTAGAACGCGCGGTTTTTTGACGTATGGAGTAATTACAGAGCTTTTTTGTCAACATTTATTACCGAATGAAAGTTATCAACGGCGCCTGCGAGAGCGGTATCAGGCGATAATAGCAGATGACGTTGGTGATTATCCGGCTGTGGCGCGTGATTTATTCGAGGTGTTGTTGGATAAAGGAGCAGTGGGCGCCTTTAGTTATAACCCTGATAATATAGTGCGGTTAGGGTTAGGCGCCGACCCAGCTTACCTAGAATCTTTAGCCGAACGTTGTCAGGTAGAAACACTGACACCAGATACGAGTGTAGGTTTAGGTGATACACTCACAACACAAATGGTGGAAATTGTCAGTGAGCCAATGACGTTGCTAAATTTTCCAGATAACATCCAATCAATTCAAACAACATCGCGAGCTTCATTACTGCGTCAAACAGGCGATACAATAGTCAAAGCAGTTAAATTAAAGCAAGTAGAACCAAAAGACATTGTGATAATTGCACCTGGTTTAGATGCGATTGCAGAATATACTTTGACATCTATTCTTAGCAAGCAGAATATTCACGTTAACTTATTAAATAACCAAAGACCTTTAATCGCATCACCTTTAATTAGGGCATTACTGACATTAATATCTTTAATTTATCCTGGAAATGGACGCCTTGTAGACCGAGATGCAGTAGCGGAAATGTTAGTAATATTGAGTCGAGGCAACTTAGCATCTAGAAGTAATAGTGGTGTTGTAGAAAGTTTAGACAACAACATACAAGACAACCAACTAGCAACCCCTCACTATCCACATATCGACCCAGTACGTGCAGGTTTAATAGCAGACTACTGCTTCGTCCCACATCCCGATGCACCTAATTTATTACCACCAACAAGTTTCGACCGTTGGGACAGGTTAGGTTATGCAGCAACCAGAGCATACGAACAAATATTACAGTGGATAGAAACACAACGAAGCAGACAGCAAGAACGTGTAATACCCAGTCCCATATCGTTATTGTACGCAGCCATAGAGAAATTTTTCCTCAACGTCACAAATTTACCCTACGACCAAATTACAACACTGCGGGAATTACTAGAAACAGCACAGCATTACTGGGAAATTGATACTAGATTAAGAAGTCAAAAAACAGGAGAAGATGGAAGCAGAACCCAGCAACTAACCCTACCAGTTTTCAACGCCCCATTCGCAACAAATTCCACAATTGCAGAATTTATTCAACTACTGCGACGTGGAACAATAGTGTCATATCCTTACCCAGTTCGTCCGGTTGGCCCAGCAGCAAACGCAGTCACAATATCAACAATATTCCAGTACCGTTCAAGTCGTAAAGCGCACAAATGGCACTTCTGGCTAGATGCGGGTTCATACTTATGGGCAAAAGGTGGTGCTGCAACATTATACGGTGCCAACTTATTTCTACGCGATAGATTAGGTCAACCTTGGACAGCAGAAGACGAAACCCTCGCAGAAAACCAACGGGTAAAGCGTATTTTAGCCGACCTACTCGCTCGCGTATCCGACCGACTATATCTATGTCACAGCGAACTAGCAGTAAACGGTCAAGAACAACTAGGCCCCTTATTACCCCTAGTCAATGCTTCTCTACCACTTACCAATGAAACTTAATAAATTGTGGAACGGGCATCCTTGCCCGTATCTTTAATACCATGTAAATTAGTAATTTTTAACACAGATTACACAGAGAAGAGATAAAGGATTGGCGCCGACTTCCCAACATTCATAACATCGACTAACAGAGGATATGGTGCGTGACACCACGAAGTTATAAGCTTCGTTGAAAGATTGTTGAAGGTGTCACGCACCCTACATATCAACCTCAATATATCTGGAGGTGCTGCAACATGGTACAACAAGTAACAGAATTTGATACCGCCGACGATTTGGACTTTTACCCAGAGAGCAACGGTAAACCGATGGCAGAGAATACGATACAGTTTCGTTGGATTGTTTTAATTAAAGAAGGCTTAGAAATACGGCGTTGCATCAGTTCTCGATGTATTTGTAGCTGGAGACTTACTATGGTATCCAGTCAGAGGTAATAAATATATAAAGTGTGCGCCGGATGCAATGGTAGTCTTTGGGAGACCAAAAGGCGATAGAGGTTCATACGTACAGCACCGTGAAGGTAACGTGGCGCCGCAACTAGAACAGGTTGCACAGGCATTTTCATTGACTGTAGAAGAAATAGAGAAAATGAAGTAGATACATATAAATTATATAAGAACTTGACAATTAAGTGCCTTTTACACGTAACGCCCTTACATACATTACCAATTTATAACTGTTAAGTTTGTTACTTTAACAAATTCTTTATCAGCAGTTACTAGAATTGCTCTTGCTTGAAGTGCGCTTGAAGCAACTATTGCATCTGGAAGCTTTAACCGATATTGTATCCGAGTTTGAATGATTTGTTCAATTAATGAATTATTATCGGCGAGTAAGTTTATCACTTCTACGCGCTGTAGGAATTGCTCAAATAGCTTTCGGTCTTCTTCACTAATCTGTGAAAATGCTAGAAATTCAATTTGGCTAATAACAGAAATTCCAATCCACTCAGCATCTTGTAGTAATTGGACTAATGCCGTAGAACCCTTCAACAAAGCGACAATAGCATTCGTATCAAGTAGATAGCGTTTACCACTCATCTCTTAATGCCCTTTGCATAGCTACACTGTCACCCTGCCATTTTAAACGCCCTGCTAAATCTGAAAAATCGTAAGATTTTTTCTGAGTATTTTCTGGAGTACCTGGGTTTAAGACTATAACTACATCAACGGCGCCTGCCGATAAGTCTGTTGGTACATCAATATGTAAATTACCCGAAGCATCAATAACTGTTGCTAGCTTTAAGACTTTCATATTGTTACAACTTTCACAGCTACTCCCAATTATATGAGATAACGTCGGGTTTTCTTACCACAAGCGAATATCCTTTGGATAACGGATAACTGCGTTTGTGCTTCCTCAACCCAACCTACAATTACGTTCCTCAGCTATTTTTAACAGTTTTAGAGATTTGTTTATTTGTGGATGCTCTCGCGTTTGAGTTTACGCTTTCGGGCTGAATTTGTTGCTAAAGCGCTGAGGGCAAGGAGACCAAAGATAGTGCTAGGTTCTGGAATTGAGGTAGTATAAGTGACATTCCAAGAGACAAACTGCTCTAAAGAACTTTGGTTTGTTCGCACCCAGGCATTCACGGGGTCAAAACCAGTTGGGTCAAAAGCATGGGCTGAGATGGTATAATCCCCTGTTCCATAACCGAAGTCGCGCAAATTAAATTTGTCTTGGTTAGCTGTGGGAATAAGATTACCGTTAACAAACCACTCTAAGTTGATGACGCCTTTATCTATGGGGTTTACAAAAAGTTGGGTGGGATTAACCAAAGGCGCCGTATTATCAAGCCAAGAATCGAGTGGATCGACCAAAGCATAAATATCAAGAATGATTTTCTCACGACTAACTGCATCGAACGGTCGGTACAATGAGCGCATCTTTGAATTATCTGATGGGCGGTAAATTCCGGTATTGTAGTAACGTCCGCCTTCATAAGCACCAATAACTCCAATACCTGGTTGGTCATAACCTACCCAGCGCGACCACTTGTTACCTGTAGGGTTTGTAGTAACGTTTACTTCGCTCGGTTCTCCTCCAATGTAAGGAGTGTCAAACCCACCATATTCATCGGCTAGTTTACTAAAAGAATGACCTATTTCGTGTAAGGCAACTTCTTTTGCAGAGTCGTTTCCACCTGCGTAAACAGCATAAGCACCACCACCACCACCATACTTAGTATCGTTGACGATTACATACTGCATTTCTGCTGTCCACCCAGCACCAGCAAGAGCTGCATCACGCACTGCGTTAGCTTGGTAATCATTAATGTAAAGCAACCGCTCAGTTATTCCATCATAGTAGTAGCTGGCGCCGAGTGCTGTGTCGCGGAAAATATTTTCTACCGGAACATCAGCTCCTGACTCGTTAGAGACCACATCGATTTTATGTATATTGAAATAGTTGCGGTATCGAAAGAATGGGTCGGAGTTTAAGGAGTTAGAGAACTGGTAGTCAAGATAGCCGTTGATGTGATTGTTGTATGTTCCACTCGCTAGGTCTGCCTCTGTATATCCATCACCGAGAAAAACAGCATCTACTCGATTCGAGGATGGACCGTTATTTCTAATTGTTGTAAACGTTGCACCGAGAGCTGGTTCTGCGATTGTAGCCAGCAATACTCCAATTAATAGCTTAAAGAATTTCATTTATATTTCAAAAATTTGTTATCAATACACGCGAGTAAACTACGTTGAACAAACTTTAAATCAAGGTCATATCGACATAATTACTGTTTGCTCAGTAGTTTTACGAAAAGCAAATTATAACATTTATACATGAAAATATGGCAAAAAAATTATCTTCACCAACTCTTTATAGAATCAGATAAAAAATTAAATATTTAGATTTGCTTTTATCCGTGTTTACAACTAAGATCAACAAGCGCACACGTTGACTGTTCAGTGTTGACAATTTTTTAGCGTGTACATGCTTGAATGGTAAAAGTGAAATTTTGTCATATCAAAGTATGCAGCAAAAAGGCGCCGCGTTAAAGTTTGTAATATTAATTGGGTTTGTGAGCCTATGTGCGGATGCTACTTATGAAGGAGCGCGCAGTATTACAGGAGCATATTTGCAAGTATTAGGTGCCAGTGGTACGGTAGTAGGTTTAGTTGCGGGGTTTGGTGAGTTAATTGGTTATGGGTTACGTGTATTTATTGGGTATTTAAGTGACCAAAGTAAGAAATATTGGGGTATTACAACACTTGGCTTTATTTTAAATACGGCAGTTGTACCACTGCTGGCATTTGCTGGTAGATGGGAAGTTGCTGCTGGTCTGATGATGGCAGAACGTACAGGTAAAGCAGTTCGTACTCCTCCACGTGATGCTTTGCTGTCGTATGCAGTTAGTCAAGTTGGTAATGGCTTTGGGTTTGGGTTACACGAAGCAATGGATCAAATAGGCGCCGTTATTGGCCCGTTATCTGTTGCTGCTGTAGTATATTTTCAGGGAGAATATAAAAACGGCTTTCTAATTTTAGTAGTTCCTGCTGTTTTAGGATTGATAGTATTATTAGTCGGACAAAGAATTTATCCAAACCCTCGTGATTTTGAGCCAGGTAATATAACAAGTAATGAAGGATTACCGAAAGTTTTTTGGTATTACTTAATAGCTGTAGCAATTGTTGCGGCTGGATATGTGGATTTTCCCTTAATTGCTTATCACTTTCAAAAGAATCATGTTGCTTCAGGGCTTACCATTCCATTATTTTATGCTTTAGCAATGGGAGTTGACGCAATTGCAGCACTTTTATTTGGTTATCTTTTTGACTTATTCGGTATTTCTACTTTAGCTATTGCCGCTTTCACATCAGCGTTTTTTGCTCCGTTACTGTTTTTAGATAATACTAATCTAGTTTTACTAGGGGTTATAGTTTGGGGTATCGGAATGGGCGCCCAAGAATCTATAGTAAAAGCAGCAGTCGCTAAAATAGTACCTCCAGATATAAGAGCTACAGCATACGGTATATTTAGTACAGGGTATGGAATAGCCTGGTTTTTGGGAAGTGCTTTAATGGGGATTTTATATGATAAATCGATTAATTGGCTAGTAGGTTTTTCGGTTGTGAGTCAACTTATAGCAGTGCCAATGTTTATTTGGATTAAAGCTGAAGATAAAAAATTTAGAAACACACGAAATACATCTAGATAGTTTCTCTGTGTCAAGAGTGTCTCTGTGGTAAAAAATTAAACCGCAAAGGACACAAAGGAATATCAAGAGTGCTGAGTGTACTCAGATAGGAAATTATAGACATGCAATTACATTAATTGCATTTAGTCCTGATGGTACACTGGCTTGCGGCACCAAAAATGGTACAATTAAACTATGGAATATTAATACATATAGCTGTATCAAAACCTTAAATACAAATAATGGTACAGTATGGCGCTTGCTTTTAGTTCAAATGGATTAATACTTGCTTGTGGCGCCGATGCTCAAATCCAACTGGTTTAAGTGCAACGTGTAGAGAAAATCTTACATTACTTGGCGGCATCGAGTAAAAAATGATGGGTTGCTTACAACGGATGCAACGGATGTAACGGATAGTTGATTACCTGAATTTAACCAAAATCTAAAATAATAGAAATATTAAATTATTGAGAATATTTAGCCAAATGGTTTTAGCTTACCAGGGGGTAAAATATGGCTGTTACTAACCCACAGCCTCAGTTGAAACGTGAGTTAGGAGTATTCGGCGCCACCTTTATGGGTTTGGGGTCAATAGTTGGTACAGGGGTATTTGTAAGTATAGGTATTGCAGCCGGAATTGCTGGGCCTGCGGTAATAATAGCAATAGCAATAGGCGCCTTAGTAGCAACTTTTAACGGACTCAACAGCGCACAGTTAGCAGCAAGTCATCCGGTGAGCGGTGGTAGTTATGAATATGGGTACAGATATTTAACTCCAGCGTTTGGGTTTACAGCAGGTTGGATGTTTTTGGTAGCAAAGACAGCTTCAGCAGCAACAGCAGCTTTAGGTTTCGCTGGATATTTAGTTAATATTCTGGGTTTAAGTTCAAACTTGATTGTTCCTATTGCATTTATTCCTGTAGCAATTATTACTGTAATTGTTCTCAGTGGAGTAAAGCGCTCGAATTTAGCTAACACCGTAATAGTGTCTGTAACGTTATTATCTTTAGGGTTTTTTATTCTAGTTTGCTTACCGCGTGCAATTACAGAAGGTACAAGTAATTTATCACCAACATTAAGCGAAGTTTCCCTGGCAAATATACTTCAAGCTAGCGCGCTGATGTTTGTAGCTTATACAGGTTATGGACGTATCGCGACAATGGGGGAAGAAGCCAAAAACCCACGGGTAACTATTCCTAGAGCAATGATTGTTTGTTTGTTACTAACCATGTCGCTTTATATAACAGTGGCAGTTGTCGGTATTGGTGCAGTAGGAGTAGATATATTAGGTAGTCAAAACCAACAAATCAAAACGGCGCCTTTAGAAGCAGCAGTTCGTAGTGTAGCAGGTAGTGGCGCCAGTGTAGTTTTAGCAATAGGCGCCATGACAGCAATGTTAGGTGTACTATTAAATTTGATATTAGGATTATCGCGCGTATGGTTAGCAATGGGAAGACGCTCTGATGCACCAAGATTTTTAGCGCGTTTAAACCAACAGCAAACAACCCCACATTATGCCGTTATATTAGTAGGCGCCACAATTGCGCTATTAGTATTATTAGGTAACGTAAAAACAACTTGGTCATTCAGCGCATTTAGCGTATTAATATACTACGCAATCACCAACTTTGCAGCATTAAAAATTCCACCTCAAGAACGCCTATATCCCAAATGGATAGCCATCCTAGGAATATTATCCTGCTTATTTTTAGCATTCTGGGTAGAATCATCAATTTGGCAAGTTGGTATAGCATTAATTATCGCAGGTT
Organism: Calothrix sp. FI2-JRJ7; assembly: GCA_019359675.1. GTDB lineage: Bacteria > Cyanobacteriota > Cyanobacteriia > Cyanobacteriales > Nostocaceae > Dulcicalothrix. Next base: position 154,156 of record JAHHGX010000065.1, on the reverse strand, counting down.
TAATATGGCACAAAGTTAGACGTGCCGTTGCAACAAGTTAACCTCTTGTATAACCTCTTGTGGGATGGGCATCCCTGCCCGTCCCATATCCATAATGTGCTAAAGTTACCTTATTAGACAACGTTAGATATAAGTAAAAATTCTAAAAGTAAGCAAAGGAAAATTTATAAATGCACTATCAAGTTTTTGTTTAAATTTCACAATGTCAAATATTTACGAAGATGTGTTCGCAATATAAGCTTTCAACATGCAATCATATGCTATGAAAAAATTTCTATTAATGTAGAGACGTGACATGTCACGTCTCCATAATCTGGATTTTACCGAAAATTTTAACGGTGCCGTGCAGTAGTTTTATCTGACTGGCACCATATCATCATGTTTTCAATTATTGATAACTACTGCAAATTTTAAGCATTGCAGGCAGATTTTAGCGCGCGTGCGTTGCAGCTTTTAAAAGCTGGTGGTATGCTAGCGTTTATTTCTTCTAATAAATGGTTTAAAGCGAAGTATGGCGAAAAGTTAAAAAAGCATATTGCTGAAACTTGTCATATTCACAGTATTACTGATTTTGGAGAGCTTTACACGCCAAAGCTTATATTTTTGACTATGGTACTGTTTACGATAATTATTTAATCAGTTAGTACAAATTTACAGACAGCATAACATGCACGAGTTACAGGATAATAGCTTGCCTACACTATCTCAACCAATTCCCATTATCATTTGTAGTGAAGCTTTAATATGATATAGTTGTATTATGTCAATATTCTACGCCAATGTTTTAGGAGAAGCGTAGTGTTAACAATTAATGTGGAAGAAGTAGTCACTAACGCGCGAAAATCTCTTAGAGCTAGTGGCGAAGGGAGAAGAGATAATTTTGTTAGAAAAAAATAAGGTTGTAGCTCGTTTGGTTCCCCCGTACCAAAGAGAGCAGTATTTAGCAGACATTAGAAAATTTCGAGAGGCAATTCCAGTTAAAGGAGAGCCTTTAAGTACTACTATCATTAATGCACGTGAAGAGGAGCGCTATTGATTTATCTTGATACAAGCATTCTCGCTCCTTTATTTCGTAAATATAACAACTATTTTAAAGCCGTTGGACGGGCTTTGACTTCAGGGCTTGGTGTAATTTTATTAAATACCGAGACTTATACTTGTGATATCATAACTAACGAAGAGGGATTATTCCCTTATGCCTACATAAATGATTTTGTATCATCAATACAAGTAAAAATGGCTACTCAAAAGCTAACGCTTGAAATATCAGAATCACTCTTTGAGGAATTACATCGCTTTGCAGAATTAACTGGTCAATCTGTAGAATCTTTGGCGCTACAAAGTATTACAAGCAGTTTACCCCGCTTTGGCGAGAAAATATATGACCTTGATGAGTTATTGTCACATGTAACGATAGATAATTTACATGGTGAAATAGATAGCGGAGAACCAGTAGGTCGTGAAATCTTCTGATTTGTCTTCAACACTCAGCACTCAGCACTATTCTGGTATGCTAAAAGCCGATAAGATAATTATTTAAGCTATGCCAGTGTCTATTCAACCTACTATTACGGCTTTTCCCCTGGCTGCCGTTGTCGGTCAGGAAGCTATTAAACTAGCTTTATTATTGGCAGCAGTTGACCCTGGACTAGGGGGAGTTGCTATTGCAGGTCGTCGCGGTACGGCAAAGTCTGTAATGGCGCGCGCTATTCATGCTTTGTTGCCTCCTATTGAAGTTGTAAAAGGGGGGATAAGTAATTGTGACCCTAGTCGTCCTGAAGAGTGGGATGATATTCTTGTGGAAATAAACAGGCAAGATGCCTGTTCCACAACAGAGACAGAGATTATTCCGGCGCCTTTTGTACAGATACCGCTTGGCACTACAGAAGATAGGTTATTAGGTTCTGTTGATGTGGAAGAGTCTGTAAAACAAGGCGCCACTATATTTCAACCTGGTTTACTCGCTACTGCACATCGGGGAGTTTTATACGTTGATGAAATAAACTTACTGGATGACCAAATAAGTAACCAGCTATTAACTGTATTATCTGATGGGCGTAACCAAATTGAACGTGAGGGTATCAGCTTTCAGCATCCCTGTAGACCTTTATTTATAGCTACGTATAACCCAGAAGAAGGAGACTTGCGTGAACACCTTCTTGACCGTATTGCTATAGTTCTTTCTGCTAGTGGTGTGCTTGGTTTAGACCAACGTGTTGAAGCTGTGGAACAAGCTATATCTTACTCGCGTTCGCCTCAAGAGTTTTTACAGCAGTACAGTGAAGACATTGACAGCATTAAAACTCAGATTATATTGGCGCGTGAGTGGCTCAAAGAAGTCATTATTACTCATGAGCAAATAGCTTATTTAGTTGATGAAGCTGTTCGAGCGCAAGTTCAAGGACATCGCGCTGAGTTATTTGCTGTACGAGTAGCTAGGGCAGCAGCAGCTTTAGAAGGACGTAGTAAAGTTACTGCCGAAGATTTAAAACGCGCGGTGGAATTAGTAATAGTGCCAAGAGCAACTGTTATACAAACACCACCCGACCAACCACCTCCACCCCCTCCTCCACCACCACAAAGTCAAGACGAGCAAGATAACCAAGAACAAGAACAGGAAGAAGAAGAAGAACAAGAAGAAAACGAAGACCAAGAACAACCCGAACAGGAACCACCAGGTATTCCCGAAGAATTTATCTTTGACTCAGAGGGAGTAATTCTTGATGATAGTGTGTTGTATTTTGCCCAAATGTCACAACGTCAAGGTAAGTCAGGAAGTCGTAATTCAATATTTTCTGATGACCGAGGACGTTACGTTAAGCCCATGTTGCCCAAGGGTAAAGTAAAACGTATTGCTGTTGATGCTACTTTACGTGCTGCGGCGCCATATCAAAAAGCCCGTAGAGAACGACAACCAAATCGTAAAGTCGTTGTTGAACAGGGTGATATGCGTTCAAAACGGTTGGTTCGTAAAGCAGGCGCCTTAGTTGTATTTATAGTTGATGCATCTGGTTCAATGGCATTAAACAGGATGCAGTCGGCAAAAGGCGCCGTCATGCAATTACTAACCGAAGCGTATCAAAACCGCGACCAAATATCATTAATACCTTTTAGAGGTGAACAAGCAGAAGTGTTATTACCTCCCACTCGTTCAATAGCACTTGCACGTAACCGTTTAGAAAGATTACCTTGTGGTGGTGGTTCCCCATTAGCACATGGATTAACTCAAGCTGTACGTGTAGGGATGAACGCTCAAATGAGTGGTGATATTGGACAAGTAGTATTAGTTGCAATTACTGATGGTCGTGGTAACATTCCCCTCTCACGTTCATTAGGAGAACCGCAAGACCCAGACCGGAAACCCGATATCAAAGCTGAATTATTAGACATTGCAGCACGAATCCGCGCTCTTGGAATGCAGCTTTTAGTAATAGATACCGAAAGTAAATTTGTCTCAACAGGATTTGCAAAAGAATTAGCAACTGTTTCCGGTGGTAAATATTATCACCTACCTAAAGCTACCGACCAAGCCATCGCCGCAATGACAAAAGGCGCCATTGCCGATTTAAGACGCTAAAATTGATGAATGTCGTAGAGACGTTACATGTAACGTCTCTACAATGTAATGTAATTTATTAATCGCAATTACTAAAAATTTGATAAGACAAGACTACTACCCCTTAAGTGTGGCGCCAATGATGGACCACACAGACCGCCATTTTCGGTATTTCATGCGGCAGATAACAAAAAAAACTCTGCTATATACCGAAATGGTTACAAGCGCAGCAATATTACACGGTGATAAAGAACGTCTATTAGGATTTTCAACCGAAGAAAAACCCCTAGTTCTCCAAGTCGGTGGCGATAACCCCGTACAACTTGCCGAATGTGCCCGTATCGCATCCGATATGGGGTATGACGAAATTAATCTAAATGTTGGTTGCCCAAGTAGTCGCGTCCAAGATGGTAATTTTGGCGCCTGTTTAATGGCACAACCCCACAAAGTCGCTGATTGTGTAGCAGCAATGATTGATGCTGTTAATATTCCTGTAAGCGTCAAGCATCGTATTGGTGTTGATGATATTGACTCTTACGAGCATATGGCAAACTTTGTTAGTATTATTGCTTCTGCTGGATGCCGTATATTTAATGTTCACGCCCGTAAAGCTTGGTTAAAAGGTTTAAGCCCAAAAGAAAACCGCGATATTCCACCCTTACGTTACTCAGATGTTCATCGTCTGAAAGCAGAATTTCCACACCTATTTATTGAAATTAACGGCGGATTTTTAAATCTAGAACAGGTTCGCACGCAATTAAAATCAGTTGATGCGGTCATGATTGGACGTACAGCTTATGATAATCCTTATATATTTGCCGCTGCCGACTCACTAATTTACAGAGAAATAACTCAGGCGCCAACACGTGATCAAATCGTAGAAGCAATGTATCCCTATATAGATAAATGGGCAGCAAAAGGATTGAAACTAAATAAAATCACCCGTCACATGCTGCAATTATTTGCTGGACAACCAGGTAGTCGCGCGTGGAAACAGCATTTAACAGAATATTCTTGTCGTGAAGGTGCATCATCACAAGTTGTCGCACAAGCACTTGCTTTAGTACCAATTAAACAGCTTGAGGCAATTCATTAGTACTAGAAGTTTTTAAATTATTCTTTGCCAAAGAGTCAGCAATTAATCGTAAAACCTCAACTTGTTCTTCAGGCGCCGCTTGAACCACCATAGTTCGTAAACTAGCGCCTTCGGTCTTTACGCCAAATAACTCACATAAATACCAAGTTCTTGCATCTTGGGGCAGTACTAGGAGTAGAGCAATAAGTTTCGCGGCTCCTAGGTCAGCTTTTCCATGACGAAAGCGCGAAAGAATAACTCTTGAAATGCCAGCATCAGCAGCTACTTTTGTCGCATTCAAATTGAAGCGGTTCATCATTTCGTCGAACAACTGCCAGTGCGATTCAAAATTTTCCTGCGTTATAAAACTTTGCATTTTTTATATTGTATAGTTATCTATACGCTGTATACTAAGCGATACAATAGAAAGTAGCGATATACGGCTAATCCAATCGTACCAAACGATTCACAATTTTGCCTAAATCGTCATCTGAACATAAGTGGACAGTTTGAGAGTGTTTGTTAACAACCTCTTGTCCTCTTGCTGCCCCCAATTAAAAGCGGAAGGCGCCCAACATTTTAATAATCGTTAATTAACGTCTCCGTATTATTACCGCAAAATTTTTATTCGGCAAGTCAAGAGCGAATCATTATGCATTTGAGGAGGTGTCACTTATGACTACTACATCTACTAAAGATTTCAACAGAAACTCTGTTTCAGCTAAAGCGCGCCTTTTTCCAGCCAAAGAGCCAGGAGGTAGATACTGGACTGGAAACAAGATTAGGAAATCCTCAAACACAAATATATCCTCTAGGAAAAGTGATGATGCGGAATTCCTAGAGGATAAGCAAGACTTAAATATATCCTCTAGGAAAAGTGATGATGCGGAATTCCTAGAGGATAAGCAAGACTTAAATATATCCTCTAGGAAAAGTGATGACGCGGAATTCCTAGAGGATAAGCAAGACTTAAATATATCCTCTAGGAAAAGTGATGACGCGGAATTCCTAGAGGATAAACAAGACCTCAATATATCCTCTAGAAAAATAGATGATGCGGAATTCCTAGAGGATAAACAAGACATCAATATATCCTCTAGGAAAAAACGGCGCCTAAAGGGTGACGGTAGTGGATGTATATATTACCGGACTTCTATTAAAAATGGTAAAGAATATCACGAAGCGTACTTTCAGTATGAATTTTGGAAGAAAGGAGACTGCTTATCAAAATCTTCTAGGTATATTCCTAAGAAATTACTGAAGGTCGTTCAAGAGTTGAATCAATGTAAGGCGCCTGTTCGGGAAATTCTGGCAGTTCTTGGAGAAATACTGTAGAGATGCTTTGATTTAATATGTTTTTACGCATCTCTACATATAAATTGATACTGATGATAATGCCAGATTTAATCACCAAGTTCTGCAACTTGTGACTTTGATAAACCTGTTATTTGCACTACCTGTTCCACAGACATTCCTTGCTTCAGTAAATTCACTGCAACTTGCCTTAATTGAGACTCAGCGTTATCAGCACGTTGTTTCTCAAGTTCTGCAATTTCTTCTGAGTTTGGTAATAACTGCCCATCCAAGGTTGCCCAGCGTAACCAAGTCATATTGTTTATACCTGATACAAATGACGATTTTGCATAGAAACCCGGTTTCTTTAGCGTAAGTTTTACCTTTGTTGAAATCGCATAAAAACGGCGCCAAACAAAATTCCCATTCCATGTGTCCAATAACCTATACTCCATTGATTAACACCGTTAGGTGGAATATCTAAACTACCTATTCCATAAAATAGTTGTTGAATAAACCACCAAAATAAATAGAAAAATGCAGGTATTTCTACAGGAATAAATACAACTAGTAAAGGTAATACTGAATCTATTTTAACTTTAGGAAATTTATATATGTATGCTCCTAAGCACGCAGCTACGGCGCCATTAGCTCCAATTAACGGTACTGCTAAATTCGGCTCTGCGAATATTTGTACTATACTTGTGAATATTCCGGCTGTCAGATAAAGAGCTAAAAAGCGCACTCTCAGGAGTACTTTTTCGAGAGTGCTACCAAATACCCATAAAAACAGCATATTTCCCAATATTTGGGCAAAACTGCCGTGCAGAAACATTCCTGCAAATAAAGATGTCGAACGTATTATGATGGCTATACTTGCTGCTGCATTACCTGATGCGGTACTTGCCATTGCACCCGATATTTGTGCTGGCGCCACTCCCCAAGCATTAATAAAATTTCCTAGTTCTCCTGACAGTTCGAGCTTTAGTTCGTATAAAAATAAAGCGATGTTTAAACCAATTAAGCTCATTGTCGCAAACGGCTTTGCGCGCGTAAACAAGAATACATTATCGCTAACAGGAATCATAAAGTTGAATATGTCAATATTAAAATTAGATATATCGTATTAATTAAAGCAAATGTTAGGAAGCACACTCGCACTTCGATACCAAATTATTAATAGCCTTGGGGGTGGTGGATTTGGTGAAACTTATGTTGCTTCGGATTCCCAACTCCCTGGTACACCACAATGTGTGGTTAAAAAACTCAAGCCTCAATCCAATGACCCTGAAACTCTACAAACTGCACGGAGACTATTTGATACTGAGGCACAGGTTTTATACAAGTTAGGTACTCACGAACAAATTCCTCAGTTAAGAGCTTATTTTGAGGAAAATCAAGAGTTTTACCTTGTGCAAGAATTCATTGAAGGTCATGACCTGAGTGTTGAATTGATACCAGGTAAAGTTTACTCCCAAGAACAAGTCATTTTACTTTTGCAAGAAATTTTAGAAATCTTAAAATTTGTTCATCAAAATAAAGTTATTCATCGCGATATAAACCCCCGTAATATTCTCCGTCACAAACACGATAATAAGTTATTTTTAATTGATTTCGGCGCCGTTAAGCAAATTACTACAAATGTTGTAACTTCTCAAAGTCAAAAATTTACTGTCGCTATCGGTACTCCTGGATATATTCCTAGCGAACAAGCACAGGGAAATCCTAGATATAGCAGTGATATTTATGCACTAGGTATTATTGGTATTCAAGCTTTAACAGGTATACCACCCGAACAATTAGAATATGATGAGTCAACTTCAGAAATTATTTGGCGCCATCAAACAACTGTGAGTGACGAGCTTGCAGCAATTCTAGATAAAATGGTACGGTACGATTTTCGCCAACGGTACCAAGATGCGAGTATGGCGCTACAAGCATTTAAAGATTTAAATAAACGCCAGTCATCTCAAGCTACAATTGCTGCTTCTCCTGCGTCTCCCATTGTTCCAGTACAGCAACATATTCAGCCTGTTAATTATATTAAATTGATTAAGTCTATTAATATAAAAAGTATTGTTACTAAAACTGTAACTGGAATAGCTTTAATAGGTTTTGTGTCAACGGTATATGTGTTTGTTTCAAACGCTGTAAACTCTAATAATTCTGCTCAACTGTATAAACAAGCTAATACATTATATGAATTGCAACGTTATAATGATGCTTTAAATACATATCAAAAAGCTGTTGAAATTCGCGGTGACTATGGTGATGCTTGGTATGGTAAAGGTAAAGCTTTACATGAACTCAAACGATATAAAGATGCTTTATTAGCATACGATAAAGCTATTCAAATTTCTCCAAATAATAAAGACGCTTGGAGAGGTAGAGGTTTTACTTTAGATAAGTTAAATCGTCAAAGCGAAGCTATTGCTTCATATGATAAAGCATTAACTATACAACAGAATGATTTTGAGGTATGGAACGCTAAAGGTGAGTCTTTAACTGATTTGAAGCGGTATGATGATGCAATTAAGGCTTTTGATAAAGCTGTCGAGCTAAAATCAGATTATTATCAATCTTGGTTTAATAAGGGCAAAATACTCCATACTCTCAAACGTTATGATGACGCCCGAAACGCCTATGATAAAACAATAGAGCTAAAACCAAGTTACGAAGCAGCTTGGTATAGTAAAGGCAATGCGTTAACAAATTTACAACGTTATCAAGACGCATTTAACGCTTACGATAAAGCCGTACAAGTAAAACCAGATTATGCGGCTGCGTGGTTTTCTCGAAGTAACACGTTACTAAATTTACGACGATATCCAGAAGCTATTGACTCATTCAACCAAGTTATAAAATACGACCCCAACAACTACCAAGCATTTTTAAGTCGTGGTTGGTTATTACATCAACAGCAACAATATGAACAAGCTGTACAATCTTACGATAAAGCAATAGCAATTAAACGTAACAACTACCAAGTTTGGTTCAATCGCGGCAATTCACTATTTAGCCTTAAACGCTACGAAGATGCAGCAGCATCATACAACCGCGCGATTCGCTATAAACCAGACCATTATGAAAGTTGGTACAGTCGAGGAAACGCATTCTTTAATATGCAGCGTTTCCAAGATGCTATTGCTTCTTATGAACGTGCCATCAAACTGAAACCAGATTACCAGCAAGCAATAAATGCTCTCAAAGCATTGCAAGCGCAGCAGCAGCAACTTCAACAACCCCAACAACCCCAACAGATAATTAAAAGATAGTTCAAATATCTAACTATCTAACTATCTAACTATCTTATATTTACCTCTTGCATAAAATCTCCAGGTTGTAAATCTTGGAGTCTCGTTTGTGAGGCGCCATTAATAAACGAATTGTTAGTACTAGTTTGATTACGAGTTAGGTTTGAAGTTTGTGCAGTAGACATTGCAACTTCTTCTCCAGTAGCAAATCGCTGTTTTTGTGTGTACTCAATCAGCTTTGCTTGCGCTGTTGCGTACACTGAAGTATCTTCAGGTATTTGCTCCAAATATTTAACTGCCGCATTAAACTCCTGGTTTGTAGCTTTTTTATACGCTTGCTGCAATATATATGCTGCACGCACATGACGTTTTTGAGTATATTCAGCTACCTTTAGCTCGACTACTGGATTGGTACTGTTGTTTTTGGGTATTTGATTTAAATAATTCAATGCCTCATTGAAGTCTTTGGCGCCTGCTCTTTCATAAGCTTTCGCTAATAAAGTCTTGCTTTGAACCTCAATATGACGATTCGCTTGTGCAACTAATCTGCCAGTTTTGGTTTGCCAGTATAAAATATCTGGAACAATAGGAGCTACTTTTAATACATCCGACCAACGTCCTTCCGAAACGGCGTTTTCGGCAGTTTTATATTGTTCTGCTGCTATTTGCCACTGATGCTGCCATTCTTCTATCGTCGCTTGCGCTTCTGGATAAACGTTAGAAGTTACAGGTATTAATTTTGCTTTCGCAATGGCGCCGTTTAAATCCCCTGACTGGAAGTCTTCTGTCGCTTTATATAATGTATCTGTTTCTGATGGCGCCGGAGTATTACTATTAAGCAGCGAGTAAACCCCAAAACCCATCACTAACGAATTTGCAACTAATCCAACTTTTACACCTGTTAACAATGGTGAAATATTCCTAACACCGTTTTTACCATTAGCTGGGTTTTGCGAATTTACTGTCTCAAGAATTGTATACTCAGCCTCAACTGTATCTGGGTAAATATCTTTTGGTATCTGTTGAAGTGCCTGATATACCTCTGCTACTGTTTGAAAACGATTTTTATGGCTGTAACGAATCATTCGACTAATAACCATAGCCAAATAATGACTCACTTGCGTTTCTTTTGTTCTCCAAATAATTTCATTGCTACGAGGGTCTACTTGTAACTGCAATGGTGTTAAACCTGTCAACGCTTGAATGGCAATCATCGAGAGCGCATAAATATCACTACTAAGCTGTGTCTGACCAATAAATTGCTCAGGAGGAATATATCCTAACGAAGTAACAGGTATCCGATAAATTGGTAGTTCTGTATCTGTCCCAAAATCAACTGGCTGAATCGAACCAAAATCTATTAGTACTAGTTTACCATCACTAACGCGACGGATTAAATTTTCTGGCTTAACATCGCAGTGAATAACACCATTGGAGTGAACAAAATCAAGAATTTCTAGAACATCCATCAAAAACTTAATAACTTCGTTTTCGTTCCAGAAATAACTAAAGTTGTTATTGGTGGGCAATTCTGCCGTCAGTGCATGTCCTTCAATAAACTCTTGAACTAAGTAAAAACGCTCATTCTCCTCAAAACAAGCAATAAGTTCCGGAATTTGGTTATGGTGTCCTAACTGCTTGAGAGTTTCGGTCTCCGTCAAAAACCGTAACCTCAGCGTTTCCAAGTGACTTGGATGAAAATTTGTTACTTTCAGTTGCTTAACAACGCACTTTGGGTTCTCTGGGTGGTCGATATCTACAGCAATGTATGTCTGTCCAAACACCCCAGCACCTAGGCTTTGTACGATTTGGTAACGTCTATACAGTACTTTACCGAGCATGTGGTGAGTCATGAGTTGGTTACTTAGTCATTCCTTTTTATACTTTCCCAACGTTGTTCCCTAATTCCGGAAACCCTTACAAAATAATGTGATTGAATGCTACTTTATAAAATCAACATAAATATTCTGGTTATTTACACGTAAAAATTTATGATAATTTTATATTTTTTATTACAGCTTCACTTTTGTCGGATTGATGTATCAAATGCTGCAACTATTTTTATATACTAGTACTAATCCTAACTCAGCCCATGTGACAGTTTTGTAGATGGCATACCACAAACTCCACTTTAAAATGCTATTACGTAATTTATTTGAAATCTAGTTAATTATGATACATTGGTTTCAATTGTTGACTTTTACTTATTACTAGTTTTCATGTGCTTAAAAATGCTAGCAATATTACGCGCATCATCTATACCACGATGGTGAGTGCCTTTTAACACTATTCCTAATTTTGATAAGGCGCCTGCCATACCATACCCTTTTGATACACCAAGATATTCTGAGAACTGCTTCTTTATATTGATATGCTCAGAATTAAACGGATAAATAACTCCATGAAATTCACAGTCTTGGATAAATTGTTTTCTATCGTATTCTCCCCAAGAACAAAAAATATAATTAGGAAACTCCGATAGCCAACGTTGAAAATTAACTATTGCTTCAGGAAATATAGGCGCCTTTTCGACATCATCTTGCTTAATAGTCGTGAGTTCAATACAAAATTCTGTTAAACGTGGGTTTCTAACGGGTTTAATAAACTGCTGAAATTCCGAATCTATCTGCCATGTCGAACGATTAAGCATCACGGCGCCAATTTCAATTATTTCCATTTCCTCACGTGGAACGGCGCCATCTTCTGAACAAGTCGCTTCTAAATCAACCACCAAGTAATAAAAACTTCTATCTTTATTTTTAGACATATTATTTCCTGCTTCAACATTAATTTTTATTATATATTACACATAATACATAATTTAATTAACGAAAAAGGGTATAACACAGCGTCATACCCTCAAATAATATATGTAGTATTTACCCCTTTACTCTTTACCCCTTACCTCTTACCCCTAAGAATTATTGGCACTGATAATTTTTAGAAGGTGTGAATTCAAATCTGATACTTGGCCATTTAACGTACCAAAAAAATCGCTGTCAACTTTGTTAACAACATGGATTGCTGCAACTGCTAAATCATAACCTTCCTTAGTAATCGTTAAAGATTTTGCTCTGGTGTCTTTTGCATCAGTCTCACGCTTGATTAATCCTCTTTGTTCTAAAGCACGTAAAACTTTGGAAGTCATCATAATATCTGCCTTGGCATGAGCAGCTAATTTGGCTTGGGTAACTGTTTGTTGACCTTGACTGAGCCAAATTATTCCTGCTAGCAAAACAAACTGTACGTGGGTTAAACCCAACTTTTTCAATCCAGAATTCATTTTTCGCTGCCAAAGATTTGACACTTGCCACAGTAAAAATCCTGGGCTGTCATCTGGGTTTTCAAACTGAAATACCATTATCTTGTGTGGCGAGTTCAACGGACACTACCTCGATTTTCTATGCAGGTTGGGCACATCTGACTATGAATTAAGTCAAAGTCAGGCTGTTGTATTTCAAACAAGCCATATCGGAATACGTAGCCCCAATTACGCTTATTCTTTATGAAATCTAAATTAGGAATCAAAGGTATTATAGTTTTTTGATGCTACGACAATCCAGAGCTTGTGGGAATCCATATTTTACATTTTTATAGTCCTCTCGATTATTATAATCATGATTACTACTAAAGTACTAAAATACCCTCTTAGGATGCAGGCGCCTATTACTCGCAGTCGTTACGAATCCGATTTAAAAGCTTTTATCCAGCTATTCTGTATTGCCACGTCAAGTAATATTGCAGCCAATCCAAACAAAAATACATTTTCCGCTAAAAGTACAGCGAAAGGCAAAGCTAACGAGAAGATATCGTTAATATCACTAGCCATTGCGAGTTTGGTATCAGCTTGTACTAATCCTCGTACTAAACCAAATGCCATTACACCTCCAGCTTTAAGCTGAAAGTTATTATCATCACGAATAATATATCTGTAGGTAACTCCAAATAAAAATCCAGAAAACAATACGATAGCAGCACTTAGCCACCAATATAAATCAAAACTACTATTAAAAATGAAAAATTTGATTTGTATCAAATTATTTATTTGACTAATTATCATAAATGCAAAAATGGCGCCGAAGCTTGCCAGTATTGCTGCTTTTAGGGATTCTAGTCGTTCAGGCATTGGGAAGTGTGTGAAGAGCCGATTAAACTCATTTATTTATATTTTTGCTCAAAAAATAATCTACAATCTCCTGTGACTGCTCAAACTGTAATAATTGTGAAGCTGACTGGTTTGATTGTATCTTCTGTAAAGGCGCCTTGTTTATACAACCAGCATAGCCGGCACCTTCTAAAATTTCTAAAACACTACCAGGGTGTTGATAAAGATTTCTCGTAGTAGTGACTTCTACTGATTCTTGTGCAGTTAGCATTCGTGATTCTAATGTGATTGCTGGCAAAATACGAGTGCTTGCATTTAAGAAAAAATCGAAGGTTGTATTTCCCAAGCGAATATGGTCACCATCTTTTAGCTCAATCGATTTAAATATACGCTCACCATTTACATACGAACCATTAGTACTATTAAAATCAACTAAGTAAAACTTTTGTTCTTCATAGTAAATAGCCGCATGAGACCGGGATGCATATGAATCAACCAGATGAATACCACTATTTTTATCTCGTCCCAACGTCCAAATACTTTGTGGTTGTCTCAAACAAAGCGTTTGACCCTGACATAAATTAGTAGTCACATATACAGAAGAATTATCTATAACACCCTGCAAGTAAAATGACTTGACTCCTACCGAGCTTGGGTTGAGCGTCTCTAATCCTAGAATTTCATCTAGAAGACTGCCGTAGTGTTCATATAATTTTAGAAACGTTTGATATAGGCACAATCGTCGTTCGAGTTCTGCTTCCACACACTCAAGCATAATTTGGTGAGCCTCTAGCTATAACAACAAATTCTATTTATTAAGAAACCTATCGTTTGGCTGATGACGATTTCTCATCATCATATTGCACTTGAAAAGTAACATCAGTACTTTTCGGTTAGGTTTTGGTATTTTTTTTACAATACTTAATAATTTGTTAACATAATAAATAATTTGATAACAATATTATTACAGGGACTTGGTGTTGTATTATATACACTTTTATATTTTTTCTATACAAGCTTTTCCGAAAAAAATCTTAAGAAGTCTTGATTCAATAATGCTTTCAAGCAGGTAACAATAAGTTATTTATATAGAGACATGCTTGCAATTTGGCAAATTCATGAACACAACGCATATAAATCAAAGCTTGTAGCAAAGTTAGACTTATTCATTACTTTGCCTAAGTTGGTATAAAAAATGCAAATACACAAGTAGGCATTTGCAATAATTAAATATTAATTAAGTATTTATAAAATAATTCTTAAATAATATATGGACAATTATTAAATTTATTTAAATAGAGGAAGTGCGCCGAATTAAGGGGCGCCATCTCAACAGTTCTTGCATCATTTTTGTTGGGTCTCAGCAGCGCTCACGGTTTATTGCAATGAATTTTTATGTAAAGTCATTTACAATAAACCGCGTTTACCCGACGGGCGTACCGTCATCCAGTTTGTCTTAGCTAATGCCAGTTGGTCGTCTGAAACTTTGGCACCAGTAAGATTTGCACCACATAAGTTAGCTCCGCGCAGATTGGCATTATTAAGATAAGCATAACTAAGGTCAGCACCACGCAAGTCGGCGCCTTCTAAATCGGCGTGACTTAAATAAGCTTTGCTCATGTTGGCATCGCGAAGATTAGCGCGGTTGAGACTGGCTCTGCCAAAATCACTATTATGTAAGTTGGCGCCGCTTAGGTTAGCGCGCTCTAGTACTCCAGAGTGAAAGTTGGCTCCTGATAAATCAATTCCTACCAAGTTAAGCAAGCTCAGATTATGAAGTGCAAAATCGCGCCGACCTTTAGTATAAGCGGCTCGTAGCCCTTCAGTATTTAACTGACGAGTCACTTGAGACTTAGAACCGAGGCTGCTGCTAGTATTC
Source organism: Calothrix sp. FI2-JRJ7 (assembly GCA_019359675.1). Taxonomy (GTDB): domain Bacteria; phylum Cyanobacteriota; class Cyanobacteriia; order Cyanobacteriales; family Nostocaceae; genus Dulcicalothrix. The sequence continues at coordinate 138,994 of JAHHGX010000065.1, read as the reverse complement.
ATAGTACCCGACGCACTCGATTTAGCTGTCGCTAATTTATGAGCAGTTGCACTTGTAGCTTGTGCTACCTTCGCTCGTCTTTCACGAATTGCGGCAGCCACTTGTGCAACACCTGCACTTGAATAACCACTCGAAGAATTACTTAGTAATGCTCCAGAGTCGTCGAAACGACTACCTCGGTCTTTAATACCACCAGCTGGTTGGCTAACCAAACTTTGGGCAAGACTATTAAGGTATGGCTCCATTTCTAGCGCGCGCAGTACATCCGGCGATGATTGATAGCGATTACGAACCGACACATCAAGCATTTTCCGCAGTACATCACTAAGGTGGGGGCTAATTTGCACTAAGTGTTCCCACATCATTTCGCCAGTGGTTGGATTGTAATCCAAATCTTTTGGAGATTTGCCAGTTAGTAAGTAAATACAAGTAACACCCAATGCGTAAATATCCGAAGAATATACTGGACGCATTGCCATTTGTTCTGGTGGTGCAAACCCAGGAGTACCAATTGCGTATGCTGTCAATGCGGTTTGTTCAGATTGAAGCGCTGCTGTTTGGCTAACTTGATTTTTAACTGCACCAAAGTCAATTAGTACTAGTCGGCTATCTTGAGCGCGACGTATCAAGTTTGCTGGCTTGATGTCACGATGAATTACCTTTTGCTCGTGGATGTATTGTAGCAATGGTAATACTTCACTCAAGAATTGTTTTACTCCAGCTTCGCTGAATACTCCTTGGGCTTTCACTTCTTGCTGCAAAGTGTTGCCAGATATGTATTCCTGAACTAAATAAAATTGCTCACGGTCTTCAAAAAAATCTAGCAACCTCGGAACTTGAGGATGGTTGCCAATTTTTCCTAAAGTCACAGCTTCGCGCTCGAACAGTTCGCGTGCCATTTGCAAGACATGGGGTGCGGTTCCTGAAGGACGCAGTTGTTTAATAACACACGTCGGTTCTCCAGGCAACGATTCATCAAGGGCAATGAATGTTGCACCGAAACCACCTTGACCTAGCGCTTTCTGGACACGGTAGCGGTCGCGCAACATCAAGCGCGAGCCACAAGACTGACACCTCTCACTATAAGCTGGATTCTCTGGATTAGGACAGGTAGGATTTAAGCAGTAGCTCATGCACTGTCAACTCGCTGCACGAAAATGGAATAAAGAGCGTTGAAACCCTTATCTCATTATTAAAGTCGGAAATTTCTTTTACCAGGTGAATTTTGCTGGAAATCCCTTGAAGAGTTCCTAAAGAATATTCAGTATTTACTTAAAGTAGCAGTAAATACACGCCCGTAATACTTATCCAGTTATCCCACTACACAAGACGAACTTTAATTTTGAAAGGTTTTGCGCTTAATCCATAATCTAATTGATAAGACTATAACAACGCAATAATGTATTTAAAAATAATTTGTAAACAGTGTATATACGTATTTTGAATTCTTAAATAATAAAAAAAATAATAAAAAACCCTCGATAAATTTCGAGGGTAATACGATTAATCAGTTATGAAAATTATGAATGTTCGCTCTTGGAAACAAAAGCAATTAATCAAGTTCCTTCATGAACATTACTGGCTCGTTCTCACGGTCGATACCTTTCTCAAAACCACCAGCAGCAGCGCGTGCGCGACCTGCGTGCCATAAGTGACCAATGAGGAAGAAGAATCCTAATACGAAGTGAGAAGTTGACAACCACGCACGAGGAGACACGTAGTTAAAGGAGTTGATTTCAGTAGCAACACCACCCACAGAGTTCAAAGAACCCAGAGGAGCGTGTGTCATGTACTCAGCAGCACGACGTGCTTGCCAAGGCTGAATATCGTTCTTGATTTTGTCGAGGTCAAGACCGTTTGGTCCACGTAATGGCTCTAACCAAGGACCTTTAAAGTCCCAGAAGCGCATGGTTTCACCACCAAAGATGATTTCACCAGAAGGTGAGCGCATTAAGTATTTACCAAGACCTGTTGGACCTTGAGCAGAACCAACGTTAGCACCTAAGCGTTGGTCACGAATCAAGAAGGTTAATGCTTGTGCTTGTGAAGCTTCAGGACCAGTAGGACCGAAGAATTCGCTAGGGTATACAGTATTGTTATACCAAACCATACAAGAAGCGATGAAGCCCATTAAGGACAACGCGCCTAAGCTATATGATAGGTAAGCTTCACCAGACCAAATGAATGCACGACGTGCCCAAGCAAAAGGTTTAGAGAAGATGTGGAAAATACCACCACCAATACAGAGCAAAGCCACCCAAATGTGACCACCAACAACGTCTTCGAGGTTGTTAACGCTAACAATCCAACCTTCTCCACCGAAGGGTGACTTGAGCAAGTAACCAAAAATTGTTGCTGGGTTCAATGTTGGGTTGGTAATGACGCGAACGTCACCACCACCTGGCGCCCAAGTATCGTACAAACCGCCAAAGAACATAGCCTTCAGCACCAACAACAGCGCACCACAACCAAGAATGATTAAGTGGAACCCGATGATGTTGGTCATCTTGTTCTTGTCTTTCCAGTCGTAACCAAAGAATGAAGAGTATTCTTCTAAGGTTTCAGGACCACGAACAGCGTGATAAATACCGCCAAATCCTAGAACTGCCGAAGAAATTAAGTGGAGTACACCAACTACGAAGTAAGGGAATGTATCAAATACTTCGCCACCTGGACCTACACCCCAACCGAGAGTTGCTAAGTGAGGTAGCAAGATTAAACCTTGCTCGTACATGGGCTTTTCAGGAATAAAGTGCGCGACTTCAAATAAAGTCATGGCACCAGCCCAGAATACTATCAAACCAGAGTGGGCTACATGGGCGCCCAACAGCTTACCGGACAAATTGATTAAACGGGCGTTGCCAGACCACCAAGCGAAACCGGTGGATTCTTGGTCGCGACCACCCAGACTTATTGAACGATTAGAGAGCGTTACCACGCGGTAGTACCTCTTCGGGGAATACAAATTTTTCGTGAGGCTGATCTTGAGGAGCCATCCAAGCGCGGATACCCTCGTTTAGCAAAATGTTCTTGGTATAAAAAGTTTCAAATTCGGGGTCTTCTGCGGCACGTAACTCTTGTGATACGAAGTCGTAAGCACGTAAGTTGAGCGCGAGACCAACGATACCAACTGCACTCATCCATAACCCTGTTACAGGTACGAATAACATAAAGAAGTGCAACCAGCGTTTGTTAGAGAAAGCAATACCGAAAATCTGTGACCAGAAACGGTTTGCAGTCACCATCGAATAGGTTTCTTCTGCTTGAGTTGGGTTGAACGCACGGAACGTGTTCGATGCATCACCGTCTTCAAACAAAGTGTTCTCCACAGTAGCACCGTGAATCGCACATAACAGCGCACCACCGAGTACACCCGCTACACCCATCATATGGAAGGGATTGAGTGTCCAGTTGTGGAAACCTTGCAAAAATAGCAAGAAACGGAAGATTGCTGCTACTCCAAAGCTAGGAGCGAAGAACCATGATGATTGACCCAATGGGTACATCAAGAATACGCTGACGAATACTGCGATGGGCGCACTAAAAGCAATTGCGTTGTAAGGACGAATTCCTACTAAGCGCGCAACTTCAAACTGACGTAGCATAAAGCCAATCAATCCAAAGGCGCCGTGCAATGCTACGAATGCCCACAAACCACCCAATTGACACCAACGGGTGAAATCGCCTTGTGCTTCAGGTCCCCATAACAGTAACAATGAGTGACCCATTGCGTCTGCTGGAGTTGAAACAGCTACTGTCAAGAAGTTACAACCTTCTAAGTAGCTAGATGCTAATCCGTGAGTGTACCACGAGGTGACGAAGGTTGTGCCGGTTAGCCAACCGCCGAGTGCTAGGAAAGCACAGGGAAACAGTAAAATCCCCGACCAGCCTACAAACACAAAACGGTCACGCTTCAACCAGTCGTCGAGTACGTCAAACCACCCACGACTTCTGGGGGCGCGTCCTACTGCGATGGTCATTTCCTGTATAATCCTCTTAATTTACTAAAATTGCGACGTTTTAATACAGCCTACAAAACAGAAGCAATATACATACTTCTTCACGTTTTGTAACTGCCCACGAGGAATTAACGTTTGTTTTTGACGTTCTCAGCTACTTCAAAAGTTACCAAGATTTATGAGAAGCCAACTAGCATGTCGCTCTAAGACTCCCACGGTGTCGTCACAACCGCACCAAACCGCAGCTTAAAAAGTCATGCGTGTTTTCTTAACCAATCTTAACTTATCACATTGTTCGCCTTTATGCCTCACTTACACTTGTAAATCAGGGATAAAACGCAAACACCACTACTAATATCAATATCAGAAAATTAACAATTTGACACATGTTTTCTCAGAAAAGTTAAAATTTACGTTTCTTCACGGAGTCACGCGGCGCCAGCCCAAACAATACCCGAACAATTACCCACACAAACACAAGCGCACGGCTGAAGTGAGCTAATATGGGCAGTATTGAGATAATTGGATAACAGGTAATAGCGGCGGTGGTAACATGACAGCTTCAACAACAATAAATAAAGGCGAATCGCCCAACGGCGATAACTCCGCTTCAAACGTTTTGAATCAAAAAGTTCTGGGTTCTCGTCGATTTAGCAATTACTGGTGGGCTATTGTTGTTACTTCTGGTGCAACAGGGTTTTTACTGGCTGGATTGTCAAGTTATCTTAAAGTAAATTTACTTCCTGTCACCGATGCCACCCAATTAATCTTCATCCCCCAAGGCATCGTAATGGGGCTATATGGTATAGCTGGTTTACTTCTATCGCTTTACCTTTGGCTGGCAATTTTATGGGATATCGGTGGCGGTTATAACGAATTTAATCGCGAGACGAATAAAATTAAAATTTTTCGTTGGGGTTTTCCTGGTAAAAACCGCAAAATCGAGATTGACTTTTCGACCAAAGATGTACAGTCAGTGCGCGTTGAAATTAAAGAGGGTCTAAACCCCCGTCGTGCGCTGTATTTGCGCGTCAAGGGTCGTCGAGATATTCCTTTAACACGAGTTGGGCAACCAATTCCATTAAAAGATTTGGAAGTTGAAGGCGCCCAACTAGCTCGATTTTTAGGTGTGTCCGTAGAAGGCCTCTAAAAATAATTAGATTTTAGATGAACCCATCTAAAATCTAAAATTTTGATTAAGATACTCAAGTTGAGAGTAAAACTGGTAACGGTGTGAAAATTCCTAAGTTTTTGATAGCCCTTATAGTTGTAGGAGCTTTACTTTTAGGTGGATGTACGACGACACCACAAGCAAGTACTAGTAGCGACTCAACCGCAACGGCAGTCGAAGCAAAAACCACAGCGACGACAGCTACAACAGAGACAGCAACTCAAACAACCTCTGTATCTCAAAATAATAGTGAAATCCCAGGTATGAACGATTTACCACAACTCGAAGGAAAGGCAACCGTAGTGATGACCGTTAAAGGGTCACCCATCACTATTGAAGTTGACGGCACAAATGCTCCAATTTCATCTGGAAATTTTGTTGATTTAGTTCAAAGAGGTGTTTACAATGGCTTATCTTTCCACCGGGTTGTACGCAGTCCTCAGCCATTTGTAGTTCAAGGTGGAGACCCCCAAAGTAAAGACACCAACTTCCCAGCAAACAGGTTGGGTTCAGGTGGCTTTATCGATAAAAATACTGGTAGTGAACGGCGTATCCCCTTAGAAATTAAACCCGAAGGTTCAGATGCTCCTATTTACGGTAAAACTTTTCAAGAAGCAAGAATTAGCCAACCCCCTTTACTTACTCATAAGTTAGGCGCCGTTGCAATGGCACGTTCCCAAATGCCCAACTCCGCTTCTTCACAGTTCTACTTTGCTTTAGCAGACCTCGGATTTCTCGATGGTTCGTATGCTGTATTTGGTTATGTTACCGATGGTATGGATATCGTTGACAAAATTCAGCAAGGTGACCGCATTGACGATGCCAAAGTCACACAAGGTGCTGAAAATTTAAAGAATGGCGGAAAGTAGGGTGTGTGACGCTACAAAAAATTCTTAAATAAAGCAATTGATCTAGTAGCGTCACGCACCTTTTAATTCTATGAATTCGGTTGTTGTAACTGGTATTGGTTTAATTTCAGCGATAGGTGAAAACTTGGAAGCTAGCTGGCAAAGTCTTGTTGCTGGAAAAACAGGAATTAGTATACAACAGCCATTTTCAGAACTTGCACCACGTCCTTTGGCGATGATTGGTACACAACCAGTTGAGTTACAAGCTTTAACTCAACTGGTTGTTTTTTCTGCACTCCAAGATGCTGGTTTGGCGCCACAACAACCTGACTGTGGTGTGGTTATTGGTTCTAGTCGTGCATATCAGGCAACATGGGAAAAAATGGCGCCTGATGTGCGGAATGTGCGTCATGAACCTAACAACACAACTCAATGGGGAAATATTTGGCTTAATAGTCTACCCCATATGAACGCTATCTCAGTTGCTCGGCTAATTGGTGCCACTGGTATAGTTTTAGCCCCAATGGCTGCATGTGCAACGGGAATAATTGCTCTTATTCAAGCCGCATCACTTATTCAAACTGGTCAATGTCTACGTGTAATTGCAGGGGCAATGGAAGCACCAATTACACCAATGACTATTAATGGGTTCTCACAAATGGGTGCTTTAGCAAAAACTGGAGCATACCCATTTGATAAACATCGCGAAGGTTTGGCTTTAGGTGAAGGTGGAGCGGTATTTGTTTTAGAGTCAGAACAGTTAGCGAAACAGAGAAACGCAAGAATTTATGGTAAAGTTCTTGGCTTTGCATCAACTGCTGACGCTTATCATCCTAACTCCCCAGACCCCGAAGGAAAAATGGCGACTTTTGCAATCAAACAATGTTTACAACGCAGCAATTTGTACCCGCACGACATCGACTATATTCATGCCCACGGCACCGCTACAATACTTAACGATGAAGTCGAAAGTCGTATTATCAAGCATATTTTTACACATTACCCATACGTTAGTTCAACTAAAGGTGCCACAGGTCATACAATTGGCGCCAGTGGTGCTTTAGGTGTGGCATTCACTCTACTAGCATTAAAAAATCAAATACTCCCACCATGCGTAGGTTTGCGCTCAACAGACTTTAATTTAAATTTAGTTACCGAAGCCCACGTAAGTACAATCAAAACAGCAATGTGCTTAAGTTTCGGTTTTGGTGGAACAAATGCAGTAATTGCTCTAGGAAATTAACACAATTGACAACGAGTCGTTGTCAAATTTCTTTAAAATTTTTATTTATAAATTTTCCCAACAAAAATATAAAATATTTTTTCATGAGAGAATTTTAATGATAAGAAAAAGTTAATGGAATACTCAGAATATCTTATACATCGACAATGGATGAATCACGCTTTACAATTAGCTCAATCTGCGGGTGACGCAGGTGATATTCCTGTAGGGGCAGTAATAATTAACTCCAATGGAGAATTAATTGCAGAAGGTGAGAACAGAAAAGAACGCGACCAAGACCCAACTGCCCACGCGGAAATAGTCGCATTGAGAGCAGCATCCAGTTTGTTAAAAACTTGGCGCCTACATGAATGTATTCTCTACGTCACCCTTGAACCTTGCCCGATGTGCGCTGGAGCAATTGTACATTCCCGTGTGGGACTTGTTGTATATGGAGTGGATGATGCTAAAACTGGCGCGTTGCGAACAGTTCTAAACATCCCTGATAGTGCGGCTTCCAATCATCGATTAAGTGTAATTGGAGGCATTCTGGAATCTGATTGCCGTAATATTCTACAAACCTGGTTTGCAAATCGACGACATTCAACTTTGTAAGGGGACAGAGCTAAAACTGTCCAGCTGGTGTCACAAAAATGAGGGAAGAAAATTTACGGTGTATCTAATCAGATTTTTTATCACATCTTACCCGACAACCCGTCTGCCACCACTATGACCGAATTTCACAGCCCAAAGGATAAAAGCCACTATAATTTAGCTCCTAGTGCTGCTAATCCAATTGCATTTACCAATATCTCGCGCGTTTCTCCGATTTTGGCTCCTTTGGCGTATCTGTTGGGGCGCCATTTGCTTCTGCCTTTGTTTTTTGGGCATATTTCCGTCACTGGACAACAATACATCCCTAAAGATGGTCCAATAATTCTTGCCCCCACCCATCGGTCAAGGTGGGATGCATTATTCGTTCCGTATGCAGCAGGACGTTGCGTAACAGGACGCGACTTGCGATTTATGGTAACTATAACTGAATGCCAAGGATTGCAAGGATGGTTTATTAAACATTTAGGAGGGTTTCCGGTTAATCTCAAACACCCTTCAGTTGCTACGCTTCGTCACGCAGTCGATTTACTCGTTCGTGGTGAAACGCTGGTTATTTTTCCTGAAGGTGGTATTCGTAAAGGTAAACTTCACCCCCTAAAACCTGGAATTGCCCGTCTAGCCCTAAGTGCAGAATCTAGTCATGCCCCTTTGGGAGTAGAAATAGTTCCTATTAGTATAGATTACAGTCGAACTAACCCAACTTGGGGTACAAACGTCAGTATCAACATTGGTAAACCAATTAAAGTTGCTGATTATTTAGGCTCGAACACAAAACTTGGCGCCAAAATGCTTACAGCAGATTTAGCGTCTTCGTTACAACAACTCAGTCACTACCAAACAGAAGTTACTAGTCATACTTTTGCGGAAATTACTAATACGTAAGTTTTGGCATAAATTTGGGCACATAAGGTTGGGAACTTAAGTTCCTAATTTTAGCTCCCAGTTATTAAGCGTTCCCACATCTTGCGGCGCGTAGTCAATAACCCAAAGGAACCATCGACCTATGGAAGGTGTATCGATTAATTGAGTTAATGCTGGCGCCGAACTTCGAGTGTAATTCGCGCTTAACTCCTGACGACGACCTAAAGTTCGGCTTTGTAATAAAACCCGTTGATTGTTTGGCGATATTAAATAAATTTCTAAATCACCCAAAAAATCATGGGTAATACTAACACTTACCTCAATGTTTTTCACCAAACTAGAGTCCGTAATTACTATTAAGCTTTTCACCCCCTGTCGGTCGTTGTCAGGAATTGTTAATCGATTTTTATTTTTTCCCGTAACTTCTCTTACCGCTTTATTCGCACTTGCTGATTGCTGTGCTGCTCTTACAGCATTGCGCGCCGAAACTTTCCCATACCCAAACCACTCGGAATGACCGTTGGCATCATAGCTACCAGCACGCATTCCTAGTTGTGGGTCAGGGTCTTTATCTACAATTTTATCCGCCGTCTCCTGTAATATTTTCTTAACCTGCTGCGCGCTAAGTAAAGGGTTCACCGACAAAACTAGTGCGGCAACACCTGCAACAACTGGGGTGGCACTCGATGTTCCACCAAAGTCACTTGTGAAATCACCCGTATCGTATCCTGCTGCTCCTAACTGGTCAGTTGTAAGTACTCCTAATCCAGGTAATGCAGCAGCGATAGGTGGTGTTGTATATACATACCCTGTGGTTTGAAACCACATTCCTGGGGGTGCATTATTACTTGGAGCGCAAACAGAAATGGCTTTTCCCCAATTGCTATAAGCTGCTTTTGTACCTAAACTTGTCGTTGCTGCAACGGCAATAACATCAGGATGTATCGCGAAACCACTGAGCCACTTAGTATGGCCTGATACAAGATTTTTAACCCAGTTTTTTTCATTCAATGTGCCATCAATGGGGCGATTAGCATTCCCAGCAGCAAATAAAATCACACACCCTTTACCATTGCGACCTTTTGTTGCTGCCCGTGTAATTGCTGCACGTTGCCGTAAAGATAAAGGAAAGTAAACAGCAGAGGCGCCCCAGCTGCAAGAAATTACACTTGCTCCTTTTTCTACTGCCCAATCAAAAATTTGTTCAATAGACTCATCATCTAGAAAACCAGTAGTACGAATTGGCATTAAAGCACAACCTGGCGCCACTCCCACAATACCCGTTCCATTTTCAGATGCAACAGCCACACCCGCACAAGCCGTTCCATGACTATTTGCGCTTCCATCTGGTAACGGTAAAAAATTATTATCCTTCAAATTTCGAGGCGCCACAACTTTTCCAGCACCTTGAAAATCAGGGTGGTTCAAATCAAAAGAATCATCGACAACAGCTACTACAACCGAACGAACACCACGTGTAACATCCCAAGCTTGTTCAGCAAAAATATGTGCCCCTTCTTTTAATTGACTGCCACCACTATTATTGAGATACCACTGCTGCGGATAAAGGGTATCACGAGGTCTATAATGCGGCTCAGTACGAATAATAACATTTGGTTCAGCCGCTAAAACTTCTGGTAGAGACTGTAATCGATTTGTAATTTTAATTGGGTTTTCGGTAGCACCTTTACCAACCAAAAACACAAACGTGTTAGGCAACCCCTCTACAGGTTTATCTTGAATTAAATTTAAAGTTGCAGCAATTGTCTTGATTAAAGCTGCATCAATAGAGGGTGCAAATTGAACTGTAATTTGGTCTCCTAAATAAACAAGCGTGCCAGGATTATTCTCAACTTCGTAAACATGACTGGCAAAATCTACACTCGACGAGTTGCGTGCTTGTTGCATCGCTGTATCTAACTGTGAAAAAGGAACTGTAAATACTTCAAGGTTTGCACCAGGTATAGTACGGCGCCAGTTACCCCAGCTAACCTGAGATAAATCTTGAGTTGACAAATTACGACTAAGACGAACAGTAAAGCGGTCATTAACTTTTTGTAGTCCCAACTCTTCACCACCACGCTGAAGAATCATCCCCAAGCTACTTGCAGGCACACCAGAATTTAATTGCGAATCGTTAGAATTTATGTTTTGAGTCATAAAGCTACTAAAAAAGTGCAATATTGCTTACGGGAACATGCTTCAATTAATTGTGAGTCTAAATAAAAGAAACCGTTGTATGTAGCTTTGCTTTGTCAAAAACCAAAACAGAGTTAATATACCCGAAGTTCTAATTTTTCTAAACCAATAATTTTACTAAGTTGTTCCACGAAAATATACTCATGAAAGAAGCTGCAACTGTCACGAGGGTTCGCTTCACTTGTTTATCGTTGATAGCAGCCCTTAGCCTGTTATCACCAATTCACGCACAAGCGCAAACGCTGACACCATACTCCAACCAAGCACAACCAATTGACCCCAACGACCCGTCGAACCTGCGTCCATCAGGTCAAACCAGCAGTGTCTTGAGCATGGAAGGTGGCAAACGATTGATGTCAGAAGCTGAAGGCGCCGTTTCTTCCCAAAACTATGATAGTGCAGTTAAGAAACTTCAAGAAGCGCGCGTTGTTTTCAACCAGCTATCCAACTTCTACCAAGAACTCACCGCTAGTTTTTCTGGCATAGATAACCGTATCGCTGACGAACAGCGTAAAAAAGCACTCGAAAGCGCCCAAATGCGCGACCAAGCAACTTATCAACTCGCAGTCGTACACCGCGCTCAAAACAAACCTGAACTCGCCGTCCCACTACTAGTACAAATCGTTAAGAGCCAAAACCCTACGCGAGACCTAGGTAAAAAAGCTTACCAGCAACTTTTTGAACTTGGATTTGTCAATGCTCCATTCCCACGTGGCAGCAACACCTCCTCCAAATAACCCTGAGTGCAACAAAATAACCATTCTTGTGGAACGGGCATCCCTGCCCGTTAAAAATCTGGTATTTTTTTATTAATACAAAATATTACATAAGAGACGCGACATGTCACGTCTCTACATTTTCAATCAAACAACCAGCAATAATTTGTTAATAATAGATAATGACGTTTTGAGCAACTACAAGCGCGATGATAAGCCCCTCTCAAGTTGAGGCAATGATTCAGGCAGCACTTCCTGATGCCCAAGTTAATGTTCAAAGTCAAGATGGCGAGCATTTTGATGTGACAGTTGTCTCATCGCAGTTTGCAAACAAGGGATTAGTACAGCAACACCAGCTAGTATATCGTGCTGTACAGCAGGCTATGTCTAGTGAGGCAATACATGCCTTAGCACTCAAAACATACACCCCTGAGTCTTGGCAAACAACTTCGCAAAGCTAATTTAAACAAATTAAGGAAAAACCATGACACCAGAATTACAGCAGCGTATCGACAACCTGATTAAGCAAAATAAAATCATGGTATTCATGAAAGGCAACAAGCTAATGCCTCAGTGCGGTTTCTCAAACAACGTAGTCCAAATACTCAATACTCTTGGCGTCCCTTTTGAAACAATAGACGTTTTGAGTGATGCTGATATTCGTCAAGGTATAAAAGAATTCTCAGCTTGGCCTACAATCCCTCAAGTTTACATTAACGGAGAGTTCGTAGGTGGTTCTGATATCCTGATTGAACTTTACCAAAAAGGTGAATTACAGCAGATGGTGGAAGTTGCATTAGCTTCTTAATTATGTAGTCGTTTCCTTTTAAACCACAAATAACCCCAGCCACTTAAGCAAGAATCTATAGATAGATTATTATCTGGCTGGGGTTATTAAATTAGAACAAAATTAGGGATATTCCTAAAATTTCACACCGTTGCTACTATTGACAAAGGCAGATGATGTGCTATAATCATCTGCGTTGATGTACTATTGGTTAATGTCTCGGTCAAAAGCGCATTAACGAGGTTACATCTAATAGTAATCGTGTTCTGGCTCAGGCTGCGTCATTGTCATTGCAAAATTAGATACATCATATAAGTAGCGAGTGGCTTCCTCCTCTAAGCGATGAATCAAGTAAGGTTCAATTGCATTACTGTGTCGCAATGAGGCTAGATAGCCATCCAAATACATCCGCATATCGTCCGTCCGATAGCCGCGATTCCATAACTCGACGAAGGCATCAGTTATTCTTTGATAAAAGCGGATGGTCTGTGTGTCTTGGAGCATAGCTGCTTTAGAAATCTGTTTGGAATGAAAATTGTAAAATATTCAAGCTAAAAAATGAAGTACTGAAACCATTTTGACATCAATTCATAGCTAATATATCTCCCTCAGAGAACACTTACCATAAGCTACAGTCTATTCCCATCCTATTCCAGAAGTATGGGAACAGACATGAGTGCAAAGTTATTTTTATTATTATGCATGGAAAATCGTTTCTTGCATCGATAATATTATGGAATAATTGTAACTTTTTTTCTGGGCGGTTAACGTGGTTGATATGTATCCAGGTGCTAAATGCGTAAGCTTTGGTGTTAAAAACAACGTTCGCTGCGCCATATTGAGTCATAATTGTCCAATTTCACCCACAAGAGCCGAGAATGAGCGTGCTGGTGTCACAAAAATTTAACAATTGGGATAAATCCCTGTGTCGGCAAGGGATTGATACATAACTCAACGCTAATTTTAGGCAGTTATTATTGAATAATTTACAACTGAAGTAACAACGGTTACAAAACCTTTATACAAGGCTTTGATACCTTGAAACTCTATAGACGCGCTAGGGGTCTTGCCACTGTGGGTTCGGTATGTATCGAAATTGTTGAGGGGAATCCGCACTTGAGGTCTTTGCTAGGTTGGCATTTGCAACAGCTTGACTATCGAGTGCATCAAGCTGCGAGTATTTATCAGGCTAGAGAAGTTTTTCTCAGTCACCAGCCAACGCTAATTATTCTCGATGCTGATTTATCTGATGGTGATGGTATGGAATTTTGTCGCTGGCTAACTCGTCAGCAGCAACCGTTAATTCTAATGCTTTCTGCCCGTAGTGCTGAAGGTGATGTTGTCGCAGGTCTTAAAGCCGGCGCCGATGATTACTTATCCAAACCGTTTGGAATGCAAGAATTTCTTGCACGCACCGAAGCTTTGATTCGTCGCAAGCGCACTCCTGTGGCGCCTGCATATTTAGACTACGGGTCACTGCAAATCGATTTAGTCCAGCGTCGAGTTCGGTTTCAGGGGGAATTCATTGACTTAACACCCCAAGAGTTTAGCTTGCTGTATGTTCTAGCACAAGCTAGCGGTGTACCACTAAGTCGCTCTGAATTACTACGTCGTGCATGGCCCGATGCCATCGACAATCCCCGCACCATTGACACACACGTATTATCACTGAGGAAAAAAGTTGAACTCGACCCACGTCAGCCAAGTTTAATTCAAACAATCCGCAACGTAGGGTATAGATTTAATATGGAATTATTGAATACGAGTTTGACGAATTCGCACTCCAAAGTAGCAAAAGAGCGCTCTTTCCCAGTCCAAGCATCAACAGTAAGTGTACCCAGGTAATAAATTAAAATAAACTACTTTCTTAAATAAAATCATCTTCAGCTTCGGCTTGAATAATAGATGCTTTTAGTAGTTCCCAGTTTATATCGCAAGCGCGTTGATTTGAGATCAGGCGCCCTTGTGATAGATGAATAACGTTGTCACAACTCGAAGCAATATCGAGTTGATGATTAACGATTAAAACAGTTGTATCTACTAGCTTTTTAAACGTTTGTAATAATCTTTGTGTAGTACCAACATCAAGGTTAGAAGTTGGTTCATCGAGCAATAAAACTTTGGGTTGAATAGCCAAAGCGCGTGCAATCGCAACCAACTGCCTTTGACCGTAAGAAAGTTGTACCTCACCTCTTCCCAACCAATCATCAGGTATTTGTAACAATTCAACCCACTGACTTACACGTTGAGTGATTTCAGTTTTGGGTAAACCACGCAAAACCAAAGGGTAAGACAAAGCATCTTTTACCGTCATACCCAATAACCTCGACTCTTGGGGTACCAATACAATCTCAGAACGTAACTTTTGTACAGGTATTAGAGAATAATCTTGATGATCAAAATAAATCTTACCGCTAGTTGGTTCACTTAAACGATTTAATAAACGTAGTAAAAATGTCTTACCTGCACCAGTTGCCCCAACAATTGCAACGCGGGCGCCTGTAGGTACCTCAAATGAAATATCCTTAAGAATAGAGTATCCTGGCAGATTCTCTTTAGTATTAACATTTAGTTTTGCATTCAAGCTAACCTGTTCAAGCCGAAGGATGGTGTGCATTTCGTAATAAGCACTTTAGTGCTTAACCTAAAAACAAACTTTAATAGTAATTCTTTTTACCACAGAGCCACGTAGAGACGCAATTATTCCCTGTGGGACACTATGTGAACGCGTCTGTACACAGAGAGAGGGGAGTAAGAGAGATTTGCTCTTTTCGGCGCCATTTCGGAATAAATTGTTTAAAGAATAGTTAGCTAAATAGTCCGATGTTGAATGATTAGTTCTGGAACTTTGTTAAAATCTTGTAGGTTTCTTGTCAAAAGAATAGCGTTGTTTGCTAGGACAATAGAGGCAATACGTAAATCTTGAGTACCTATACGAATACGCTGTGCCTTAAGAGATTGGTAAATAGCGTCAGATTTTGAACGTTTGAAAACTAACCACAAAGCACGCAAAGAAGAGGTTTTTGACCAATATTCAAAAAATAGGCGCCTTATTCCTCTTTCTCTGTGTTCTCTGCGAGTCTCTAGTAAAAATAATTACTTCAACTGCACAGGCGAGACACCTATGCTACAACGGTTGTCCCAAAGCGGTTGTGATTGTCCAAGCATCTACTAATAGAAGTAGCGTTGTAAATCCTAATAAAATAGCGTACATCCAAGGTTGTGCGAGCGGATACACGTTTTTTGTATCAATACTAGTTTTTTCTTGTACTAATTTTACCAAACGCGCGAAACCAGCTACCCGCATTGGCAATAAATAAGCTTGACCTTCTTTACTAAGAAAATAATAAACCAAACCACCTTGACCAGTAGTGCGGGGTTTTAATTCTTTGACTTGTGACCACGGTAACGACCAACCTTTGCGGAAAAAGCGTGGTACCCAATTTGGGTATGTTACTTGAATTGATTCGTCGTCAACAATAACCCGTTCGCACAATACTGCGTACAAACCTACTAAACCAATACTAATTCCTACCCATAGTAATGCGGGAGGTGTTGGCGCCTTAGTTGCTTGAGCCAAAAAAGGTAAAGGAACCGTAAGCGCTACATACAAGGACAAAAGAGTAATTCTAATTAAGGGTGATAGGCGAAAAATCGTTGTTTGTGTAGTTGTAGAGTTAGTTGTCGTCATAATCAAAATTGCTTCTAAGTCGCTGCTCTATATATATATCGTAACGACTTTGCTGTAACTCCCTGTTGATTATGAGTTTTTTATAGCTTATGCAAAACTTTATTCGTCACTTTAAATACTTAAATTTCATAAAAAATACATAAGTAATTAATTACTACTAGCGTTTTACTTCCAGCAAAGGAAAATGCGACTAAACTTCTGTCTATGTCTTGATTTTAGCTATTTAGATGGAAGTGATATATTCATTATATAAACATTATGAAGACGTAATATATTACGTCTCTACATGCAGGTAATTTATCAACTGACAGCGGCATTACCAGCAAGTGCCGGAATGGGGCCAGGAATGGGACGTACTACAAGCTTTGCATCACGCATCCAAGGTTCAGCAACAGTATGTACTAACTGTGACACTGGTAGTTTGTTTCTACGTACTGGCCCCGGACAAAATTATGAGCAAATTCGAGAAATTCCCAATGGTGAAGAAGTTTCATTAAAGGGTGGGAAATATGCCCAAGATAGTAAATGGTGGTGGCATGTTTCCTACAAAGGTAAACTTGGCTGGGCACCTGCTAGTTTCTTATGTGGTGACTCTCGTTAGGGTAAATATTTTTGTACTACATCCCAACCAGTCACAGAAACCCAGACAAAGCCAACAAATAAAATAAAATTGGTGCCTATATGTAAAGGTCTTGCCCAATTACGGTTGGCGCCAATTTGAGTTGCACTAAAAGCAGAAATTAATACTAAAAACACTACTATTAGTCCAGCGACTAGGTGCGAAGAATGTCCAAGCGTTCCAAAGTGTCCTAGTGTGCCAACTATACCAATTGCTAAAAGTAATAGCACAAGCGCGACCATACAGGCGCCCATTACATAATGAAATAAACGCATACCCCCTGCTTTATCAGTAAATATATTACTAAAAGCATTGCTAAATGGGGGGTTTTGTGCCGTGCGAGTGTAAAACATCCACGCACCCGATACTGCCAGGAAAAAATAAGCCAGTACGGATAACCCCATTGACCAAGCAGCTATTTTCCACAACCAAATAAACGAAGGCAAATTCATATAAAAAAAGTTAGGAGTTAGGAGGTAGGGTGCGTGACGCCATACAATCGCAAAGTAAAACCAATGAACTAGTAGCGTCACGCACCTTACTAGTTAGGAGTTAATAATAAAAATAAATAAAATAGGGTTGCTTAAGCATAGCAACCCATAATTTTTAAAAATCATTTTTAAAACAACTTGATGCTAAACAAGCGCTTTTAAAATTTTTGCTGTTTCTTCAGGTTTTGTTAAAATCGTTGGTACATTTGTTTTAATATTGATAGTGCTATCAACAGGTTGTGAGTCACTGGCATCAACTGCGTCCTCAACAGAAAGACTATTACATGGGATGTTATCCGATAAAATAGCGCTTGCCATCATTCCCGTGTGAATTTCTAAGTGAGCTTCACGTGGCGCCTCAAAAACTAGTCTTTGTCCAGGAAAGACAACTCTTTCAAAGTACCAGTTCGGAACGTCGCTAATGCGTGCCACTTGCATTTTACTAGTGGCATTGACGTAGCAGCAGAGAATTTTTCCAGGCTGCTCAGGTGGTAAGGAGTCTAATATTTGAGCCATAATCGCGCTCGATGCTTTACGCCACAATTTTACATTACACCTGTCAAGCTAACACTGGGTGATCCCCACATGCTGTAACTGTGAATACCAACTTAAATTTTCTACGACATATCTACCTAAAGACATGTATTACACTTAAACTACCTGTCTTGGTGGAACTATATTTATGAAATTTTCGTAAAAATATATGCCTTTTCCGCAATTATACACTATATGCTACAGATTTTTAACCAACGTAAAAATCACTTTCAATACATTGAATTTACCTATTCCAAGTATTGAGTGTAGCGAGTGTTGAGTCACGATTAGTTCTAATGTCTCTGGGTGTAGCAGTAAGCGCGACTGTACCTAACTTTCATTGGTTGATGTACGCAGCAATCGGGATTAATAATCGGCGCCGTGTTGATTAGTCAACTAAGATAGAAGTATCCGACACAAATCAAAATATATTTACACTTTTATATAAGATTACTCACTTTACCTTCATGACCTACGGCAAGATGGAAGTTAAAACCCAGCAACATACATCCGAGCGAATACTTTACGTTCGCCTTCCTTGTAACCCCATCTTCCCTATTGGGGTTGTTTATCTATCAGACCATGTTCACAAGCAGTTTCCCAATATCGAACAGCGGATTTTTGACTTGGGTACTGTACCACCTTTGGATTACACCTCGGCGTTAGACCGCTGTATTGATGAGTTTAAACCGACTTTGCTCGTGTTTTCATGGCGCGATATTCAAATTTATGCTCCAGTTGGTGGACGTGGTGGTAACCCACTCCAAAACGCCTTTGAATTTTACTATGCTAAAAATCCGTTTATCAAATTACGCGGCGCCTTGGGTGGTTTACGAATTTTTATCGCTTACTACGTCGAGTTATGGCGTAACCTCGGACTCGTTAAGCGCGGGTTAAAGCGCGCACAGCGATATCATACCGAAGCCAGAGCTATGGTCGGTGGTGGCGCCGTTAGTGTATTTTATGAGCAACTTAATAAAAGTCTACCAAATGGAACAATTGTTTCTATTGGTGAAGGTGAAACACTGCTTAGTAAATTATTAAGTGGTGGAGAATTCCGCGACGAGAGATGTTACGTTGTTGGAGAACAGGCGCCTAGAAAACGGTTAATTCACGAACAACCAACTCCACTCGAAAAAACAGCTTGCAATTACGACTATATAGAAACTATTTGGCCTGAGTTTAACTACTACTTGTCAGAGAAAGACTTTTATATAGGTGTTCAAACTAAACGCGGTTGTCCACATAACTGCTGTTACTGTGTGTACACCGTAGTCGAAGGCAAGCAAGTACGTATTAACCCAGCAGACGAAGTAGTCGCTGAAATGCGTCAGCTATATAACAGAGGAGTTCGTAACTTCTGGTTTACCGATGCCCAATTTATTCCTGCACGTAGATTTATTGATGATGCTATCGAGTTATTACAGAAAATCGTAGATTCTGGAATGACCGATATTAATTGGGCAGCATACATTCGTGCGGATAATGTTACACCTGAATTATCTGACTTGATGGTCAAGACCGGAATGAATTATTTTGAAATCGGTATAACTAGTGGTTCCCAAGAACTCGTGCGGAAAATGCGAATGGGTTATAACCTACGTACAGTTCTACAAAACTGTCGCGATTTAAAAGCTGCTGGTTTCAATGACCTAGTATCCGTCAACTACTCATTCAACGTCATTGACGAACGTCCCGAAACAATTCGTCAAACCATTGCATATCATCGTGAACTCGAAAGAATATTTGGCGCCGATAAAGTCGAACCGGCTATATTCTTTATTGGTTTACAACCTCATACCCACCTAGAAGAATATGCTTTCAAAGAAAATATTCTTCAACCAGGTTACGACCCCATGAGCTTAATGCCGTGGACAGCCAAGAAACTGCTGTGGAACCCCGAACCGCTTGGTTCCTTCTTCGGTGAAGTTTGCTTACAAGCTTGGAACCGTAACCCCAATGACTTCGGACGCGAAGTTATGAAAATTCTAGAAGAACGCTTAGGATGTGCCCCTCTAGAAGAAGCACTCTCGGCGCCTATCGAAAACAAACAAAAACAATTAGTAGGTGTTTAATCCTAAATGTAGAGACGTGATTTATCACGTCTCCATTAATCTATTTTGAATGAATTGTTTGCTGCCTATATTGATAATACAGAACTTTTAACTGTATTAAGTTAAAGAATTGATTTGAACGCTTATATCTACCATTGAATTTCTCCATTCGCCAAACGGTTTTCATAATCTTCACTCATTGGATAAATAATCAGAAAAATCTGCCTTTACCAATTCTTGAGACGCACTTAAATAAAGTGAATCAGAAGTATCTTCTTTAGCGTGTTTCAAAAGTAAGTAGTCAATATACTCACTTACTTCTTTTACCAAATAGTCTGGCATTTGGGTTATTTTCGCGATAGTTTGCTGCGCGAATACTTATGTTTAGCTAAGAATTCAAGCTTGATATTCTAATTGATTAGAGTATTGTAGCTATTTTATAGAAAGCAGTGCTTTATTTAATTAATTTTGATGGGTTAATAAGAAACAATTCATTATGAATATGAAGCACTAAAGTGCTTAGTACGGGTATCAAAATTAATTACATGCAATAGCAGTAGGCTCAGTATATATAATATTGTTTCATCAGTGAAGAACGTTTATAGTTATCTATATACATCCCAGGCGCCCCTATAAAGGTTATTTTTATTACCACCATGCTCGAAGGCTCTATTTTACAAAAACTTGAAGCGAATCATCGTCATAGTAAACGACCGATACGATTCGGTGTGTATTTTAAAAACACCTTAGTTTCGCTATGTCATGCTCTAGAAGACCATATATTAAACGATAAGAGCAAACCTCTGGTAATTACGGCTTTCCAGCAGGGTAAATGGTACCTGCAAGAAGCAGAACGATATGCAGATATTACCAAAAACGCTGGACATGTTGTAATTATGGCGGCGCCTTCGGGTGGATGGGCAGAACATTCCACCAGCCAACTACCTAATCTTGACTTAGTAGAACTCGACCCCAAAGACCCAGTGTCAGAAGAATGGCACTTAATTATTCTTTCTCCTAACTACACAGCAATGGTTCTTTGTCAAGAACTTTCTGAGTCAGATTATGGAGTAGCGGGAATTCCTCAAAGCGATTTGGAAAGAAAGTTTTACGGGTTGTGGACATTTGAGCCAGAATTAGTCAAAGAAACTGCCGAGGTAGCAATTTCTCATATAAATAGCTATAACCCCGAGCTAGGACAAAAGTTATTTGAATATCAAAACGCAATTCAGACACACCCACCTACACCCGAAGATTTAAATGCAGTTGTCTCGCGCGTCGTTGACTATTTACAAACAGAGCAGAAAAATACCAAAGCCCAACTTCTAGACAATAACTTGGTGTCCAACGAAATCCAAGCGTTTCTACGGATGGCGCAAATAATGGACTTCTCGGATATCACAAACCCAATGGCAGCATCCGAAGTTGTGGCACTCGCTGAAACAATGGCGCAATTACTCGATTTACCAGCATGGCAAATTAAGCGTTTGCGTCTTGCTGCTTTACTACATCGTATTGACCCATTACAACGTGCCCAAAGTGTTTTGACAACAAGCTTTCATCGCTACCAAGAAGATGCACCAAGTTGTCCCCTGACTTGCCCACTAATACCTGGCGCCCAAGTATTACGAACTATGCCAAGGTTACGTGCCATAGCCCAAATTATCGCCCATCAAACCGAATGGTGGAATGGTACTGGTGAACCAGCAGGGTTAATAGGTGATGAAATTCCTTTAGAATCAAGAATTTTGGCTTTATTATCAGACTTTCAGTTGAGAATAAATCATAAAAAATCTATTGATGGTATAAATACCCAAGAGATATTTACTCAAGCACTAGAAGAATGTAGGCACCAACAATCGACACGGTTTGACCCAAAATTAATCGAAGCTCTAACTTTACTAGTTATGGGTTTACAACAAGGACTCGAAATACCTTTATTGGCACCAAAAACTAGTGCTGGCATGTGGTTGCTCGATTCTCGTTTAGAAAGTGAAAATAAAGCAAGCCAAGAAATAATTTCTCGTATGTAAATCGCAAATGAATATAGAAGCAATTCGTAACGGCACACTCAAAAATGTTGCAGGTAGTGATTTAGAAGACGAGGATTTATCTAATCTAGATTTAACGCGCATTTCTTTAATGGGCGCCACCTTAGTAGGAGTTAACTTTCAAAATTCTAAACTTGAAGGTGGGCACTTAGAGGGAGCAAATTTAATGGGCGCCAACCTCAAGCAAACCGACTTACGGGCAAACTTAATGGGCGCCAATTTAATGCAAGCCGATTTAACAGGTGCTGACTTGCGTGGTAGCAATTTACGCGGTGCAAATTTAATGAGTGCTAGACTCACTGATGTATCACTTGCAGGTGCATTTCTAAGTGGCGCCAACCTGATGAACGTCAACTTACAAGGAGTAGACCTACGTGGTGCAGATTTGCGCGGTGTAAACCTTACAGGCGCCAACCTAAAAGGTGCAGACGTAAGCCGTGCAGATTTACAAGGCGCCAATTTAAATGAAGCCAACCTCGAAGAAGCAGACCTGCGTGGAGCAAACCTAGCAGGAGCCAACCTAACTGGCGCCAACTTACTTTGTGCCGAACTAGAAGGCACCAATCTAAACGGCGCCAACCTAGATAAAGCCTGCCTTACCGGAACATTTGCCCAAAAATAAATTTGGCAACGGATGTAACGGATGAGTTGTTGACTGCGAACAAATTCTTGCTCTATAAAATTAGCTATCCGTTACATCCGTTCAATCATCCGTTGCTAACTTCCGTCTGTTAAATCTTTAATAAGTTAAAAAAAATACATAATTATATACGAATAATCACTCAAATATTTTGTGTAACCTTGTGCCAAGCTAGGTGTATATTTAATATCTGTATATCATGGCACCTGTTTACAAACAAATACTACTTAAAACATTTCAGCTAGGGATAACAGGATTTATCGCTGCTACCGTTCCCCTAACGACTTTATCATCTACATTAGCGAATACTCCCATCTCGTTCGAGACTAAAGCCCAAGACCAAGGTCGAAAAATTCCCCGTTACCGTATACCAGCTAGATTTTACAACGGTTCACAGTTCTCTGAAGGTTTGGCGCCTGTTCGTATTGGTAAAAAGTACGGTTTTATCAACAAAAGCGGTAGACTTGTTATTCAAGCTAATTTTGAAGAGGTGTTAGATTTTTCTGAGGGTTTAGCAGCAGTCAAGCTGGACTCTAAATGGGGTTATATAAATAGAGAAGGTAGATTTAAGATTTTACCGCAACTTGAGCAGCCCGATTTTTTTAGTGATGGACTTGTGTCTGTAAAAGTTGGCGATAAGTACGGATTTATTAATCGACAAGGTAAAGTTGTTATTCAACCGCAGTTCACTGAAGTTACCTCTGGGTTTGAGGGTGGTTTAGCTGCTGTTAAGTTAGATGAAAAATACGGTTATATAAATAAACGGGGTCAATTTGCAATTCCCGCACAGTTTGAAGGCGCCTTTTTATTCAAAAATGGTTTAGCTGCGGTAAAATCTGGTGGGAAGTGGGGATTTATTAATAAGAGCGGTAAGTTTGTTATTCAACCGCAGTTTGATGAGGCAAATTTCTTTCGAGATGAACTAACACCTGTAAAGATGGGTGAGAAATATGGTTTTATTAATAAACAGGGTAAGTTTGTAATTGCCGCTAAGTTTGATGGCGCCTCTGAGTTTAGAGATGATTTAGCAAAAATTAAAGTTGGCGATAAGTATGGCTACATAAACCATGAAGGTAAAATTATTATTGAACCACAGTTTGAAGATGCTACTGCTTTTAGTGAAGGGTTAGCTCAAGTTAAAGTCGGCGTCAAATGGGGTTATATCAATAAAGGTGGTCAATTAGTTATTGAACCACAGTTTGATGAGGTTCGCCGCTTTTCTGAAGGAGTGGCGAATGTTTGTGTCAGTGGGAAATGTGGTTTTATTCGTAATCCTTTGTGATTATTATTCCTGATGCAATTTAATCTGTGCTGGGGCGGGTTATGGGGCGGGTTTAGTTCTATTGTAATGAATTTGAGGATTTAGGTTAACCCGCCCCTACGGTACATTCGTAACGCTAATACTACTAAAAAACTTAATCCGATTATGCCTGCTAGGGGATTATCGTTTACTCCTGTTACCCATACTGGCACGGCGCCTGTATATGTAATTAATTTTCCGACATTAATAACATACCATCCCCAAATTAATCCAGCATGAATACCTATTGCTAAACCTAAACGTCCGTTACAACTGCGTTTTGCCCATATACATATTAATGCCAAAAGCAATAAACCTAAAAATTGTGGTGATGTACGAATTATCTCTGGTATCGGTTTTATAAAGTGCGATACGGGAAATATTATTGCAACTCCCCAAAGTACCACGTTTGGTTTATAGTCGCGTTCTAATTCGTTGTATAAAAAACCACGAAAGAATAATTCCTCTGCTATCCCTGTTCCAAATGCTGTGGGTATAGCTTCAATAATAAATCTCAATACTCCAGAATTCGCTTGGCGCCATTCTAACCAACCTAATATTCCTTGCACAAGGAATAATAACTCAATACTTATTAACCCTATCGCCAAACCCCGCAATAGCTCAAATCCATTCTTTTTGGAAAACTCTAAACCTACATGTTTATATATTCTTGGCTGTTGATGTACTTTTGTACTCCAATATGGCAAAAATATAAAAAATTCGAGTGCTAATAGCCCCATTGTTAAAATAGTGACTAAATTAGCATCGCGTACCAGTAAGTATATTGGCGCCGCAACAGGTAGCCAAACTATTGCTAAACATACCAAAAACCCAGTAATTCGCACTGGGGCTGAATATTTAGCTAACCAACTTATATTAATTTTCATGCTCATCTTGTGAAACAGCTGTCCCCAGCTGTCCCACCAAAACTACTCATCTGGCTCTATAGTACTAGTCAACCCATGACCTTTTAAAGTTTCACAATAAAACTCAGCGTGTTCTAACGCGCAGGTAATGACCAAAGCAAGACCGTTGGTGTGTGCTTCCATCATTATGCTAACAGCTTGCGGTTGTGTGAGACCCGGTACTGTAGTTATGAGCGATTGCACTACGTGTTCCATTGAGTTGAAATCGTCGTTGTGAAGCAAGACGCGGTATCGAGGCGCCAGCTTCCGGGTAGTTGAAGGTTTTTCAATGGTTTCTACTGACACAGTTCTAAGAATCGTTTATTCAAATACTACAAATGAGACTCTATACGGAGAAAGCTTAACACTTGTTTACCTATTTTAGCGTAACGAGATAGCGAATGGTCTCAAAGCTTGAAATTATTACGCCTATGGGGTGATATGCACGATATAATGGTAATCGTCAATACTAAAGTGTTTTTGATTGATATTTTTGCATACGTAACTAGGTAGGTATGAATAAAAACCTAGATTTTCAAACAGGACAAATTTTATTTTTGCAATGCGGTCAAGAGCGCTTATATACTGAACTCATTCAAATTGTGAAAGAGCGTCAGCTATGCTGGGTGCGTCCTTTGTTGCTCGCTGACTTTGATATTGAACCTCCTAAAGTTACCGATTTACGTTCGAGTTCCGATTTACTCTGGTCAATAAATTTATTTCAACCCGCTTTGGATGTTGAGGTGATTTCCTTTTTCAGCGAAATTTTTGCTAAAGAATCCCAGCTAAACCTCGAAATTACTGCAAAACAACGACTTCATAGTTTTATTCAACGCCTTTGGAATCAACAAACTGATTCTCTAAAGTCATAATTATATGATTAAAATTCTAAATCAAAATTCTAAATCAAAAATAGAAATTAATTTTACACTAAAATAAATAATTTAAAAACCCTTCACAAATAGCGTGAAGGGTTTCGTTTTTGGTTATCCATGACACTCATATTAACTGACACAACAATTTAGTAGCTAGCTACCAACTTAATTCGACCCGCATCCATCTCAGCCATAAGCAATTCTAATGCTTCATAATCTACATCCGAAATATAACCCATCTCTGTTAATTCGTAATTAATCTCGTTTTCTATCTCTGGGGTGAGTTTTTTTATATTCAGAGCTTGTTCTACCAGTTGACGAATCGCGTACTTGGTTCTCATTTTCGCACAATCCTAATTCTAATGTTAGTTATTATCCCAGGCGCGGGTTTGTATAAAAAGTGATAGAGGTGTATGCCCATCAGTGATTAAAATCACAACAGGCACCAAGAGTCATTTTCAGGTTCATATGTAATCATCAAGTGTGGTATTTTATTAAAGGCTCATCTGTCTTAAGAGTGAAATATTTGTTTTTTATGCTTTACGCTTTGCTTGAAGCTTAGTTCATAAAGCTTAATAAATGAATTCCATTATCATAACTAATGACTTGCTGTATACGGCATTAAATAAAGGTTAAGGTCAAGTAAATAAACTCCGCTGTGTAAAATTTAATCAATAATTTTCTGATAAAAGTATAATTAAATACAGAATTATTTAAGGTTTTGGTAATCTTTAAGCGTTGGGGGTTACTAAATAAAGATTCAGCAAAGAGATGTAATACGAATGGTCGATGCGATGAGAAAAGGTTTATGGTCAAATACATCTATCTTTAAAGTTTGAGTGCTTTAAATTAGGTAATAAGGATTTAAATATGCAAGCAGTACTTAGTAATCGTAAATTGTCTGTAATTCGTCCCCAAGGTAGCTTGAACGCAGCTAACGCTCTAGAGTTTGAACGCGATTTAACAGCAGCTTTAAGACAAGACGAATATGGTGCTATGCTGGTTAACCTAGCATCAGTTGAGTCGATGGATAGCGCAGGGTTGATGGCTTTAGTTTCTGCCCTCAAGGTTGCTCAAGCTACCAATAAACGATTCAGCATTTGCTGTGTATCTCCCGCATTACGTATTATTTTTGAATTAACTCAGCTTGATGGTGTATTTGAAATATTGGCAGACGAAACTGCATTGACAAGCGTGTAATTCCTTGTAGGATTAAGAAACGCTTTTGTCCAATTGCAGCTTGCCCTGCACCAAATACACCAACGCCCAGTTACTAGTGCAGCATGGCTAAAATAACTATCCAGTTAGAAAAAGCTACAAAGCTTATCAAGTAAGGAATCTTTTTTCTGCCTTCTGCCTGCTATCTTCTGCCTTCTGGCACTAGGATTATATTTGAGATATCTCGAAAACCCTAATAAATGCTATGTTGGAGGTGGTATAGCTGTAAATTAAAGTACGAGTAAGATAGCATAACGTGGCTTTCGCAGTACAAGAATTAATAACTTCGGATATTCTTAAACCAGCCCGATACCTCGGTAACGAGTTGGGAGCAATACACAAACCCTGGCATTCAGCCAATGTTCGCTTTTGTCTCACCTATCCAGAAATCTATGAAGTTGGCGCCTCAAATTTAGGACATATTATCCTATACAACATTCTGAACGCCCAACCTCGCATCCTTTGCGACCGCGCTTATTTACCAGCACCAGACTTAGCAGCAAAACTGCGTCAAACCCAAACGCCGTTGTTTGCTGTCGAGTCTAAACGGTCGCTCGTTGATTTTGATATTCTTGGTTTTAGTCTTAGTTACGAACTAGGCGCCACGAATATTCTCGAAATGCTTGACTTGGCAGGTATCCCTCTAACTTCAAGCGAACGAGATAATACCCATTACCCAATAATTTTTGCTGGTGGACAAACCGCAACGTCGAATCCTGAACCATATACGGATTTCTTCGATTTTGTTGCCCTTGGCGATGGCGAAGAACTGTTACCCGAAATTGGTATGGTTTTGGAAGAAGGCAAAGCGCAAAGTCTCAATCGTGAAGAATTATTATTAGACCTTGCTCAAATACCTGGTGTATACGTACCCAGATTTTATGAGCAAGCTACTGACGGTTCGGTACGTCCTTTAAGTCCAGATGTGCCGACACGAATTTTACGCCGAGTTGCCACCCCAATTCCTGCGTATTCAATTGGACTTGTGCCCTACGTTGAAACTGTTCACGACCGTTTAACTATCGAAATTCGTCGTGGCTGTACAAGGGGATGTCGATTTTGTCAACCAGGAATGCTTACCCGTCCTGCGCGCGATGTTGAACCATCGAAGGTAGTAGAAGCGATTGAAAAGGGGATGCGCTTCACAGGTTATAATGAATTTTCTTTACTATCACTAAGCTGTTCTGATTATCTTTCTTTGCCCGCAGTTGGGATGGAAATAAAAAACCGCTTAAAGGATGAAAATATCTCGCTTTCTTTACCAAGCCAACGGGTAGACAGGTTTGATGAAAATATCGCTAATATACTGGGTGGAACTCGACAAAGTGGTTTAACTTTTGCCCCAGAAGCAGGCACTCAGCGAATGCGCGATATCGTTAATAAAGGTCTCACCAACGAAGAACTTTTACGTGGTATCAAAACAGCTTGGGAAAAAGGCTGGGATAAAATTAAGCTTTATTTTATGATTGGCTTACCAGGCGAAACTGATGCCGATGTAGTTGGTATCGTTGAAACTGTTGCTTGGCTACAACGCGAGTGTCGAGGTAAAGGTAGAAAACCTATACAGTTCAACTTAACTATTTCTAACTTCACTCCCAAACCTCATACCCCATTTCAATGGCATTCAGTTGCAACTGCTGAATTTGACCGTAAGCAAAAACTTTTACGTCAAGAATTTCGTCGTTTGCGCGGTATAAAAGTAAATTATACTGATGTTCGCCTCTCTGCTATGGAAGATTTTATTGGTAGAGGAGACCGTAGTTTAGGTAAAGTTTTACTACGAGCATGGCAATTAGGCGCCGGCATGGACTCATGGTACGACAGTGTTGAACGTGCGTTTGCTGCCTGGAGTCAAGCAATTACCGAAGCCAATTTATCTTGGAAGTATCGCCAAGTTGAAAATGGTGAATGGAATGTGATGGAATGTCAAAATTCTGATACACTTCTGAATGTTGCTTTCCCTTGGGACCATATCGATACTGGTATCGATAAAAAATGGTTGGTTGAGGATTTACAGCGTGCAATGGAAGCTGCTACAGTTCCAGACTGTTCTTTTGCAGAATGTTCTCATTGTGGCGTTTGTAGTACCGACTTTGGTCATAATATAGTAATCAAACCTGTAGAATGCCCTCCTTTTGATGGACAATTTGTTCCTAATACAAACAAAGTGCAACGTTTGCGGCTTTGGTTTGGTAAAGTTGGGAATATGGCATTGGTTAGTCATTTGGATTTAATGCGTCTTTTTGACCGTGTGGTTCGTCGAGCTTGTTTACCAGTTGCATTTACTGGTGGTTTTCATCCTTTACCTCGAATTTCTCTCGCTAGTGCTTTACCATTAGGCGCCACTAGCAATGGTGAAATCGTTGATTTTGAATTAACGCAACCTGTAGATGTAGAGGATTTTAAAACTAAACTCTCTGAAGTACTGCCCAGTGATATACCTATATATAAAGTCGTTGAAATCGACTTAAAGGCGCCTGCTGCTGCTGCTCTATTACAAACTGCTGAGTATTTAATTACTGTGGCAACCGAAAAGGATATATCCTTTTCAACTTTGAGTGAAGCACTTAACGCAATTAAGTCAAAAGCAGAAATTTGGTACGAACAAACAACCAAGTCAGGCAAACAGCAACAAATTAATTTACGCGAACGCTTGTTAGATTTGGAACTAATTGATACAAGCCTCGGTGATAATGTCGCCACTTTGCGATATGTTGGTAGTTGTCGTAACGATGGTATGCTGTTGCGTCCTGAACATGTTCTGTTTATGCTAGAGCAAGTTACTAGTGACGAATATCAATTGCAGCACATTCATCGTCTTTGTCTTGGCTTGCAATAGTAGTACTACTACTAAATTAATTTGAAAGAATTGATTTTTGACAAGGTTGCGTTAGAATGATATGAAGAGGAATTTTCTGGCGCTGCATGTGAGAACTGCTGATTCGTTACCCTGATATCAGGGCAGCTTGCCTTATATGAACTTGGAGTGTCTATCGCGCGCATTTTTTCCCAGACAAAGTTGTGTAAAGAGCAAAAACACTCTTGCTACCGCGAGTATAAGCGCGAATCAGTTTTGCTAATTGTAGGCTCCGTCAGAAATCTCTAGCTATGTTTTTTAATGCAGTCGTAAGCGCAGGCCCCCTCCGAACGGTTACTTCGACACTTTACGTTCTCGAAGTGCAGACTCTATTACATTTTGTAACGAGTTTTGTAAATTGGGCAACATAACTATTAAGTTGCTTTTTAGTTTAGCTTTCGGCTCAAAGATTTTTGCTTTTCGCACGACTGTATCGAGCAGAACTTTTAGAATGTAATCATGCAGATGAAGCATTGTATCAAAATTGACCAAGGACGAATGATTTTTATTGCTTAATTTATGTCAGCCGTTCTGGAACGTTTATTCTTAATATAAGGGCGATACTCCTACTCTTGCTTACGATGAAAGTGACCTCATAATGAACGAGGAGTGTGGAGTTCGTCATTCCGATAATTCCTTTAATGTATAGCGATACGAGCTTGAATAAAGCAGTATAAATTACAAGTAGTTCAGACCGTGTTCGTTGAAGTTATCGGCTGATTGACCTCCAGAATTTGTGCTGCGGTTTTTTTGAGGAAATTGAATGCCAAAACAAATTATTATAGCCGAGCAGCATCAAATAGCTGCTGTCTTTTCTGAAGACCAGATACAAGAGCTTGTTGTTGCTACAGGACATCACCAAATTGGTGATATTTACTTAGGTGTTGTAGAAAATGTATTACCTGGTATTGACGCAGCTTTCGTCAATATTGGTGACCCCGAACGAAATGGATTTATTCACGTCACAGACTTGGGGCCGTTACGATTAAAGCGTGCAGCATCAGCAATTACCGAGTTGTTGACGCCACAGCAGAAAGTCTTGGTGCAGGTCATGAAAGAACCTACAGGCACCAAAGGACCACGTTTAACAGGAAATATTACACTTCCTGGTCGTTATGTAGTATTGATGCCTTATGGTAGAGGCGTAAATTTATCGCGTCGTATCCGTAACGAAAACGAGCGTAACCGCTTGCGGGCACTAGCGATTTTAATCAAACCTGCGGGAATGGGTTTGTTAGTTCGTACCGAAGCTGAAGGCAAACCAGAAGAAGCAATAATCGAAGATTTAGAAGCACTACAAAAACAGTGGGAAGCTATTCAACTTGAAGCACAATCAACACGCGCTCCTGCTTTGCTTAATCGCGATGATGACTTCATTCAACGTGTGCTTCGCGATATGTACGGCGCCGATGTTAACCGTATTGTCGTTGATTCGAGTACCGGATTAAAACGAGTTAAGCAATATTTACAAAACTGGAGTGGAGGTCAAACTCCTCAAGGTTTATTAATTGACCACCACCGCGACCGAACCGCCATTTTAGAATACTTCCGTGTTAATGCGGCGATTAAAGAAGCTCTTCGACCAAGAGTTGATTTACCTTCGGGTGGTTATGTAATTATTGAGCCAACCGAAGCATTAACAGTTATAGACGTAAACTCTGGCTCGTTCACACGCTCGGCGACTGCTCGCGAAACCGTACTATGGACGAATTGCGAAGCTGCAACCGAAATTGCTCGTCAATTACGCTTACGTAATATTGCTGGTGTAATTGTAGTGGATTTCATCGATATGGAATCACGACGTGACCAGCTTCAAGTTCTTGAACACTTTAATAAAGCACTAAAAGCTGATAAAGCGCGCCCGCAAATCGCTCAATTAACCGAGTTAGGCTTAGTTGAACTAACACGTAAACGTCAGGGTCAAAACGTATACGAACTATTTGGACATACTTGTCCTACTTGTGGCGGTTTAGGGCATATTGTGCAGTTACCAGGAGACAGCGAACCACGCATAGCACCACCTGCACCAACGGAAGTACCCGACCGTTTTGTGGCATCAACACCAATTCGAGAAACACGAATGCCAGCGGCAAGAGTCGCTGAACCCAGAGACAGCTATGAAGGATTTTCTGAATCATCATTGGAGCAAGAATCAGAATATGGTTCTGTAGGTTTAAATCATCCTAGCTATCACGAAATTGGCGATAAAAATCGTCGTGTTAGGCGCCGTCAGCGAATTGGTGTGCCAGGAGCAAATGGTACTTCGGAACCGCGTATGCCAACTAGTCCCGTGTCATATACACCTGACTCAGACATGGACATCGAAACAGATGGAGAAATGGACAATAATCCTGGACTTCCATCACAAATGAGTTCAAAACCGCATTGGGCAGAGCGAGGTGAGCGTAAGATATCAAAGCTTGACCCGATTAAGCCAGTAGTCGAACCGCCAGAAATTGTCTCGGTCGAAATGAGTCCTGATGAGCAGGATGTTTATGCGTTGATGGGAGTTTCACCATTAATACGTCTCAACCGCGAAGTTAAAAATCAAAAATCGGTAATTGTCAACGTTACCTTACCTGGACAAGTACCCTCAACATCTAATTATGAAGTTGAGGCGCCTCCAACAACTTCTACAACACCTTTACCTAGGCCCAGAGTTGAGCGTGTTGAGCGCATTGAGCGTATTCAACCAATTGATAACTCACCAGAACCTTGGGGTGAACCACTAGTTGAACCAGTTTCTACACCTGCTCCAATACCAAGGAAAGTAGTGCCACCAATACAATCTGTACAATCTGTACCATCTGTACAACCTGTACAACCGCCACCAGTACAAACTGCTCAACCTAGTTATAACGATGATGCAGCGAACGAAATTACTACCCGACGTCGGCGTCGTCGTTCTTCTGCAACAGATAGTGACTCAGATTATTAGCGAATAGTTAATTTTGCGAAAAACCTATGGTAACGCGACTCGACACAACAAATTCATCACCTAATGGTACTCGCTGGCTAGAATTATCTATGCCTGAAAGCGAAATTCAAAGAGCAGGTGTTGATGAAGTTGGTCGAGGCGCCTTATTTGGGCCAGTTGTGGCAGCAGCAGTTATACTACCAAACAGTGCTTTGCCACAATTAGTTACGAATCAAATCAATGACAGTAAAAAATTGTCGCTTAGTAAAAGAAAACTACTAGCACAGCAAATTTGTCTTGTTTGTACCGATTGGAAAATTGGTTATGCAACAACTGCTGAAATTGACCAATTAAATATATTACAGGCATCTTTACTTGCGATGAAGCGGGCTGTACTCAAACTTTCAGTGCAGCCTGATATGTGTTTGATTGATGGTAATCAGATGGTACTCGGTTTACCTATGCCACAACAAACTATTATTAAAGGTGATTCTACATCTATCGCTATTGCTGCTGCCAGCATCGTTGCAAAAGTATGGCGCGATGATTTAATACTGCGACTCGCTACTAAATACCCAATGTATGATTTAATACATAATAAAGGTTATGGTAGTCGGCGCCATTTACTTGCGTTACAAGAATATGGCGCCTCGCGTTTGCATCGCAAATCTTTCTCACCTTGCCAATTGCAATTACAATTATTCGATATTTAATATCGGTAATTCATTAGGTAGAATTAATAGGTTCTGTTCTGGTAATTTTACCCAATTAGAGTAATCAGCAAGTAGCTGATGTAACAATCTTTGTTTAACAGTTAGTAACACGCTTTTTAATAAACTATTACCAGTTGTCTCTAAAATAGGTTTAGGAGTAAAGCAAAATGGGGGTGGAAAGTCTACTTCTACCTGCAAATCTGCTCGTCCTATCAGTCGAGTGCAATATTTAACTTGTTCTGGCGCCAAAAATCCTTGCAATGAGAGTGCAAAACGTTGGTTAATATACTCAAAACCAAGAATTTCACAAGCGACAGATTGAACCCTAATAGTACCATTTGATTCAGCCCACACTCTCATGTCTACGGTAGGTTGAACACTAAGTGACATAAAAGTTAAAGGACGCATTCTTAAACGAAATACTTCTTCTGAAATTTGTTGAATGCGGGTAGGGTCTACCAAGGCATTAACTAAGCGTCGAGGTTGACGTAGGTAATGTTGAATGGGTACCGGCTGCTCTGGAACAGCAATTTCAACTGATTGAGAGGCAGTAAACTTAGTAGCCATGAGCTTTTTTATACCTTCTTTGATAATAATATTTTTTACTGAGATAATTTGGCGCCTGTGCAAACACAAATATTCTTTACATTAAAAAACAATTTGCTTGAATATTCATCGACTTCGAGGTATATAAATTTAGAAACCCAGAAACCGGGTTTCTAAATTTATAAATTGTAATAATAACAAGAGTTTGCATAGAAACCCGGTTTCCTAAAGCATATTGTAGTTTATCACCATTAAGTTTGCAGTATAGGTAGTTAATATGAATTTATCGATAGCGCATTTAGGACCTTCAGGAAACTATAGTGAACAAGCTGCGCTTTTTTATGTGAATTGGCTAGCTAAAGCACAATCACAACAAGCAGTTTTATTTCCTCATCCTAGCATCGCACAATCTTTAAAAGCCGTTGCTCAAGAAAGTGCGATGTTAGCTGTTGTACCTGCGGAAAATTCGATTGAAGGCAGCGTCACAATGACAATGGATGCGATGTGGCAACTTGATAGCTTACACATCCAGTTAGCTTTGGTTATGCCGATTGTTCATGTACTAATATCTTGTGCTTCGAGTTTGGACAGTATAAAAACTGTCTATTCGCACCCACAAGCTTTAGCACAATGCCAAGCATGGTTAGAACGTTTTCTTCCTGATGTACAGTTAATTGCTACTAATTCAACTACCGAAACATTAGAAAAACTCGAAACTGAAGAAGGCGCCGCAACAATTTCTTCACAGCGTGCGGCGCAGTTATATAATCTACCAATACTAGCTGCTGGTATAAATGACCACCCTGATAACTGCACTCGCTTTTGGGTTGTAAGTCTTGGTAGTACTCAAAACTTCAGTCAAGATTTGAATCAAGATTTGAATCAAGATTTAAAACTTATTACGAATAAGCGACATACATCTTTGGCGTTTAGCTTAAGAGCAAATATACCTGGAGCGTTGGTTAAAGCTCTACAAATATTTGCTCAACTAAATATAAACTTGAGTCGTGTTGAGTCACGTCCTACCAAGCGCTCATTAGGCGAATATCTATTCTTTATTGACTTGGAAGCTGACATTCAAGATGAGCGATTAGCCGCTGCACTTAAAGAACTATCAACTTATACCGAAGTTCTAAAGATTTTTGGCAGTTATAATGTTTTGTCTACTAGGGAGATGTAGCAAGCCAATTGCCAATTATAATTACAGCTTTTGGTTGAATGTGTCTTTGAGAACAGTACGGGCAGCTAGATGATTTCTAGTTGTCGTCAAAATTTCAGCTTCGCGTTCTAAACGTGCGGCTGTATCTAGCATTTCTAGAAGTGACTGCTGCTCGTGTGGAACCCCGTGGAGATTGTGCGCTACCCAGTAGGATAACTCGACAGGTAAGTCGGGCAAATCTTCGGGAAGTTCAATGTTTTGGTCGGTTAATTTAGCAGATAAACGAACGACATCGCGTAAAAGATGTTCGACATCTGTGGCGATTGGCTGCAAATCTTTGGAAGGCGCCTCGTCTTGAACCCATTCGACCAAACCAACTCGATAAGGTTTTTCGCGAACATATTCAAGAACTCGGAAGCGTTGCTGTCCTAAAGTTACCATTTTCATTCGGTCATCAGGCAAACGCTGATAGTGAATTATTTCCGCACAACAGCCAACATTGGCAATTTTGCCTTGATTTGGGTCTACCATCAGTACGCCAAACCGACGGTCGCCTTCCAAAATCGTGTTCATCATGATTCGGTAGCGATACTCGAAAATGTGTAGTGGTAGGGGTCTGGTGGGGAACAAGACTACTTCTGGTAACGGGAACAAAGGCAGTTCACGAACCGCAATTTTAGATGAAGATGACATTGTTTTTTTGGTATAAATTTACTCTTTAACTGTTAAAACTTTCTAATTCCCGTATTCTTTCTTAAATATTATCACCTTGTTTTGCGGCAAGTAAAAAGCCCCTGAGAAATATTCCTCAAGGGCTAGTAAACAATTACACAAAGTTTATGCTTAGATATTACAATTTAACTTCAATATCAACACCGGATGGCAAGTCTAACTTCATCAGCGCGTCGATTGTTTTGGACGAAGGTTGATAAATATCGATAATTCGGCGATGCGTCCGGGTTTCAAAGTGTTCACGAGAGTCTTTGTCAACGTGAGGTGAGCGCAATACACAGTAAATTTTACGTTTGGTTGGCAGAGGAATTGGGCCAATTGCTGTAGCGTTAGTGCGGTTTGCGGTGTCTACTATCTTCTCGCAAGAGGTATCAAGTAAGCGGCGGTCAAAAGCTTGCAAGCGAATTCTGATTTTTTGCTGTTGTAGCGTTGCCATTTTCGGTTTTCCTGGTTCGGTTTATTTCGCAAGGGCGGGTTTAGAAATATCAAATTTACGATTTAGGATATTAGTAAACCCGCCCTTACTTTTGTACTTTTGTGGGCATAAAAAGAGCAGAGACGTATTATATCATCTCCGCTCGGTTTTTAATTAAAAGCGCAAGGTATTATTTAACAATTTTGGAAACAACACCTGCACCGATGGTACGACCACCTTCACGAATTGCGAAGCGCATTCCTTGCTCAATTGCGATTGGGCTGATTAGCTTCACTGTCATTTTGATACGGTCTCCAGGCATTACCATTTCTGCTGCACTACCGTCATCTGAGGTAAATGCTTCGATGGTGCCTGTAACGTCAGTTGTACGTACATAGAACTGAGGACGATATCCTGCGAAGAAAGGTGTTTTACGACCGCCTTCTTTTTCGGTTAATACGTAAACTTCACCTTCAAAGTCAGTATGAGGTGTAATGGAACCGGGCTTTGCCAATACCATTCCGCGCTCAATATCTTCTTTCTTTAAACCACGTAGCAGTAGACCTGCGTTGTCTCCAGCCATACCTTCTTCGAGACTCTTCTTGAACATCTCGATACCGGTTACTGTGGTGGCGCGAGTATTTTTAATACCTACTAACTCTACGTTGTCGCCTACTTTTACTTTTCCACGCTCAATACGTCCGGTAGCTACTGTACCACGACCTGAGATTGAAAATACGTCTTCTACCGCCATCAAGAAAGGCTTGTCAATATCACGTTCGGGAGTTGGAATGTAGGAATCTACAGCATCCATAAGTTCGTAGATTTTATCTACCCACTTGTCTTCTCCACGCTGTGTTTTTGGCGCCGAGGTCATTTTTTCAAGTGCTTGTAGACCGGAACCCTTGACGATGGGAATGTCATCACCTGGGAAGTCGTAGCTAGAAAGAAGTTCGCGAACTTCTAATTCTACGAGTTCAAGTAGTTCTTCGTCGTCTACCATGTCTTCTTTGTTCATGAAGACAACCAAGCTTGGTACACCCACCTGCTTCGCTAACAAAATATGTTCGCGAGTTTGGGGCATTGGACCGTCTGCTGCTGATACTACTAAAATGGCGCCATCCATTTGAGCAGCACCAGTAATCATGTTTTTGACATAGTCAGCGTGACCTGGACAGTCCACGTGAGCGTAGTGACGTTGTGCGGTTTCATATTCTACGTGAGCGGTGTTAATTGTAATACCACGCGCTCTTTCTTCAGGAGCAGCATCGATTTGGTCGTATGCTTTAGCTACGGCATTACCAGAAGCCGCAAGGGTCATGGTAATAGCTGCTGTTAATGTGGTTTTACCGTGGTCAACGTGACCAATGGTACCGATATTGACGTGTGGTTTATTCCGTTCAAACTTTGCGCGTGCCATGAATACTCGTTTCCTTTTCTAGTTATGCGTTCCCTTTGCTTTTGCGATAATTGCCTCAGCAACGTTGCGAGGCACTTCTTCGTAATGGCTAAATTCCATCGAGAAGATACCACGTCCTTGGGTCTTCGAGCGAATGTCAGTAGCATAGCCAAACATTTCTGCCAAGGGAACCTTAGCAGTTACTTTCGCAAGACCAGCTTCTGACCCCATACCTTCGATTTGCCCACGACGAGAGTTAAGGTCTCCCATTACATCACCAAGGAAGTTTTCGGGAACTTCGACTTCAACTTTCATCAGCGGTTCTAACAGTACAGGCGAAGCTTTCATTACAGCTTCCTTCATCGCCATACTTCCGGCGATTTTGAAAGCCATTTCTGAAGAGTCTACATCATGGTACGACCCATCAATCAATGTTGCTTTAACATCAATTAGCGGGTAGCCAGCTAATATACCAGACTCAGTACTTTCCTTCATTCCAGCTTCAGCAGGGCCTATGTACTCTTTCGGTACAGTACCACCGACTATTTTAGAGACAAATTCAAATCCACTTCCAGGCTCACCTGGTTCAAGGTTAATAACTACGTGACCGTACTGACCTTTACCACCGCTCTGACGAATAAATTTTCCTTCGACTCTATTAACAGGCTTACGAATTGTTTCGCGATAAGCTACTTGCGGCGCCCCGACGTTTGCTTCCACTTTAAATTCGCGTAGCATCCGGTCAACCAGAATTTCTAGGTGTAATTCACCCATCCCAGCAATCACGGTTTGGTTGGTTTCTTGGTCAACACTAACCCTAAAAGTTGGGTCTTCTTCTGATAGCGACTGCAAAGCTTTTGATAGCTTATCCATATCGTTCTTGGTCTTGGGTTCTACCGCAACCGAGATGACAGGCTCTGGAATATATAAAGATTCTAATATTACTGGTGAATTCTCATCCGTTATTGTATCGCCAGTTAATGTATCTTTTAATCCTAAAGCTGCTCCTAAATCGCCCGCCCGCAATTCGTCTACATCTTGCCGTTCGTCTGCTTTTAATATAACTAATCGCGATATTCTTTCTTTCTTGTTTTTAGTAGCATTTAATACATAACTACCTTTTTTCAAGATTCCTGAATAAACACGTACAAAGGTTAGGCGCCCGTATGGGTCAGCCATAATTTTAAACGCAAGAGCAGACAACGGCTCGTTGTCATCGGCGTGACGTTCGACGGCTTCACCTGATGGCAGTGTTCCTTGAATAGCTGGAACTTCTGGAGGTGATGGCAAATAATCTACAACTGCATCGAGCAGTAACTGTACACCTTTGTTTTTGAAGGCAGAACCACATAACATCGGTATTATCGTACCAGCCACAGTGCCTTTTCGCAAAGCTGTAGTAATTTCCTTTTCGGTTAGTTCTTCACCATCGAAGTACTTCGCCATTAATTCGTCGCTGGTCTCAGAAACTGCTTCAATCAATTTTGTTCGATATGACTCAGCTAATTCCTGCATATCTGCGGGAATATCTTGTTCTTGAATATCAGTACCTTTATCGTTGGTATAGATATAAGCACGCATTTTGATTAAATCGACTATGCCCAAAAATTCGCTTTCAGCTCCTATTGGTAACTGAATGGGAATAGCATTCGCACGTAAACGGTCGCGCACTTGCTCGTAAACACGATAAAAGTTGGCGCCTGTGCGATCCATTTTATTGATAAATACAATCCGAGGTACTTTGTAGCGGTCAGCTTGGCGCCATACGGTTTCCGTTTGTGGTTGAACACCACCAACTGAACACAAAACCGTAATTACACCATCAAGTACCCGCATCGAACGTTCAACTTCAATAGTAAAGTCTACGTGACCCGGAGTGTCAATAATATTAATTTGATGATCTTTCCAACTTGTACTAATTGCTGCGGCTGTAATCGTAATACCGCGTTCCCGTTCCTGTTCCATCCAGTCGGTGACAGCAGTACCTTCGTGAACCTCACCAATTTTATGAATAATCCCAGAGTAAAATAATATTCTCTCTGTTGTTGTTGTTTTGCCCGCGTCTATATGCGCCGCAATCCCTATATTGCGTACCTTTTCTAGCGGGATAGTACGTGCCACAGGAGCCTCCTAGAGTTTTCGCCTCATATATCTTGTATATTACACTTTGTTAAGTTTATATACCTTACGGAAAACCGCCACATTATGAACAAATTCCCGATATATCGCAGTACTTAAACACGATATATCGGCTCTTGCCTTTGACGAATAATTTATATCCTCAGATAGAGGTTTAAACGTCTAATTAATAACGATAGTGCGCGAAAGCTTTGTTAGCGTCTGCCATACGATGAGTTTCTTCGCGCTTTTTGATTGCGCTTCCTGTTTCGTTTGCAGCATCCATTAATTCGTTAGCCAATCTAGCAGCCATTGTTCGACCGGGACGCGCTCTAGAATATTGTACTAACCAGCGTAAAGCTAGGGTTGTACCGCGTTCATTACGAACTTCCATTGGTACTTGATAAGTTGCACCACCCACACGACGCGCTTTTACTTCAACAAGTGGTGTTGCGTTGCGTACTGCTTTCTCAAATACTTCGAGAGGGTCGGCGCCTGTGCGGTCGCCAATCGTTTTCATTGCATCATAAACAATGCGTGCTGCTAGTGATTTTTTGCCGTGACGCATAATCCGGCGAATAATCATACTAACTAACCGACTATTAAATACAGAATCAGGCGGAACAGGGCGCCTTTGAATAACACCACGACGAGACATTGACTTTACCCTTAAATAAAACCTTCAACACGAATACAATTCATAGCTACTTAAACAAGTGAAAATTTCACTATTAGCGCTTCAAATTCTCAGTTCTCACTACATATACGCAGCGACCCTGATTCCAAACTGTCTTTCCTGAAAGACAGACAAAGCGACATTATAATACAATTTATGCAGAAATTAAACTGTGTGATGCCTGTATCAAACCACCTCGGACAGCAAACGGCGCCCAGGACTGCTTTTGCTTTACTAATTTAACAAACAATAAAGCCATTTGACCATGATACAGTCGAAACTTTAAGTGAAGGCGCCTTAACGACGCGCGACCATAGCGATAAACCCAACCCCAAATAGCAAATCTGAGAGGCAAAAGTCAAAATTATCAACCTGCCCGCTCAGACTGCTGGGTAAAAGAAAAGGCATTCTCTTCGGTTCATTTAAGCAATGCGAGCGTTCGATTTCCCAAAAGGATAGAATTCAGCAATTTAAATTTCAAGCTTAATGAATAGCTTGAAAACGCATTGCTTACCTCAATTACTTAGCAGCAGCTTTTGGACGCTTAGTTCCGTACTTGGAGCGACCTTGCTTACGGTCTTTAACTCCTGCTGTATCTAATGTGCCGCGAATGATGTGATATCTCACACCTGGTAAGTCTTTAACCCGACCACCACGAATCATGACAACTGAGTGTTCTTGTAAGTTGTGCCCAATTCCTGGGATGTACGCTGTAACCTCAAAACCAGAAGTTAAACGTACCCGCGCGACTTTACGAAGCGCCGAATTAGGTTTTTTAGGAGTAGTCGTAAATACCCTAGTACAAACTCCCCGACGTTGCGGGCATTGTTTTAGGGCAGGTGACTTTGTTTTCTGACGCGCGAGTTCGCGTTCGTTTCTTATAAGCTGCTGTATTGTTGGCATTAAGGATGAGCGTGTAAAGCTGCGTGTGGTCTAACTTTTAACAAATCCTGATTATATCTTTTTATTATTATTCCTGTCAAATGATTTTTGATGGAACTCAGGAAACCACAAAAGAGTTACCGCAGCTACAGCTTGATGTTGCTTGGGGGTTATGGAAGCGAAAACCGCCACCCATCAAGTCTTCTGAGTAATCAAGCCTTAACCCATTAATATAAGTTTCGCTTTGCCTATCAATAGCAACTTGAATGCCATTGACCTCGAAAGTTGTATCGTTGTAGTTTATATCTTGCTCGAACGACATATCGTAAAATAATCCCGAACAACCACCTGCTTTTACCGCGACTCGAAACCAAAGCGGTTCTAGCTTTGATGTAATATCTTCTTTGGGAAAGGCGCCTCGAAGGAAGTTTGACTGTAATCGTTTAATTTCAGATGTAGCTGCTGGACTTAAGTGAATCATACCTTTTAAACTCAAAAACTAAACTCAAAAACCCATCTTTAATTTTAAGATGGGTTAGAGGGCGATTTGATTTAAAAACTAAAGTTTTTGATTATTACTGGCTGGGCTTTTCGGTGCGTGCGTAGTCGTCTTGATAGCGAATAATATCGTCTTCGCCTAAATATTCTCCATTTTGCACTTCAATTAGTACCAAAGGTATAACCCCAGGATTTTCTAAACGGTGTGCAGTACATTGAGGAACATAAGTAGATTGGTTATTGCCAAGTAAAATTTCTTCTGTTCCACAAACAACTCTAGCGGTACCTGAAACAACAATCCAGTGTTCGCTACGGTGGTGGTGCATTTGCAAGCTGAGACGGTGACCGGGTTTAACTTCAATCCGCTTGATTTTGTAACCGCGACCTTCTTCTAAAATTGTGAACGAACCCCAAGGACGTAACTCTGTTGCTGCCACACCCCGCGAGTTAACTGCTGGAGGTAAGGGTAGAGTATTGACGTGTGTTGCTTCAGTAGCCATAAAAACCTCTTTTTTAGGAGACATAGACAAAATTTTTACTTTCTAACCTATTGATGAAAAAATATAGTGCAATATCGCAACCGTAGAATTCAGCAATTCAGCCCCCTTGGTAAAGATAGCAAAACCTCAGCAGACGGTGTATTCAATCCGTTATATTTTCACGGTATCTACACTAAGTCTTTATGAAGTTTCTAAAAAGGTCGATTGTGGGGTGCGTGACGCTATAACAATCCTGAAACAAAACGAATAATCTACAGGCGTCACGCACCCTACTTATAAAAAATGCCTATACCGTTGTGGACGCGCGCGGCAGTATTGGGGGGACGGTCGATAATTTGGCCTCCCAGGTAAATATTTGTGGAGCTACCTCCATCTAAATTTAAGGCATTAACACATCCCAAAAGCTGCATTAGTTGAGCGTGTTCACCTAACGTTGGACCTGCACCCAAAGCACGGTTACTAGTTGAAGTTATCATTACTTTTCCGGTTGCTGTTGTACAAATACCACTGCGAACTGCTTTCTCCGCAATAAAAGCATCGCTAAATTTTTCAGCTAATGCATCGAGAACTACTTGACGATTTTGTACGAGCAATGGTCCGGCGCCGATAATATTGGGAAAAC
The DNA here is from genome assembly GCA_019359675.1 of Calothrix sp. FI2-JRJ7. Taxonomy (GTDB): domain Bacteria; phylum Cyanobacteriota; class Cyanobacteriia; order Cyanobacteriales; family Nostocaceae; genus Dulcicalothrix. The sequence goes on along the minus strand of JAHHGX010000065.1, from coordinate 96,204 downwards.
GATTAAATACGTCGGGTGGTATTGTTGAACTGGTAATATTTAATGTGGCGCCTACTGGTAAAAAGCTAAGATTACTCGATGCATTTCCACGTAAAGTCAGCAAATAACCATCAGCAGGTATTGGAACAGGTGTTTCACCAGCTTTTGGTGCCGAATATTGATTGGTAATTTGATTTTTTTGAACAACGATAATTATTTCATTATTTGTTATCGGAGTATACGTAGAACCCCAAGCCGGAGTGTAACGTGCTATTCCTGCTTGTACATAACCACTATTCACAAAAAGTACTGGCAAACGTTGATTAGTACTAGTGGTTAATGTTTCTTCTAAAGTAAGTCTACCTACGTAAAACTGACCAGAATTATTCCAAGCGATGGCGCCTCTATTTAATATGGGACTCGATAGCCATTGTCCATTACTGCGAATTGCACCAAGGGGGTATCGATTATTACGGTTAAAATAACCACCATTAATTCCAGCTACAGCTAAATAATTTTGGGCTGTTTGAATCAAAGGCGCCGTACCGATGAGTGTATTCGGGTTGGTAACTATCGGTCTGATATCAACATTGCGAGGATTTATTTCTAGAGAAACTATTGGAAATTTTTCTTGCCCCAAGTTTACCCACTGCTGCCTCCAAACTAACCCTGGCGCCCATGCTATGCTACGAGGCACTAATGCGTCAGGACGAATTTCAACAGTCAGGCTATTAGCTGCATTCGGTTGAATACGAGGTGCAAAACCAAAGGGAACGTTTATACGAACTAAAGTTTGATTATTAATTACCTCAACTTGTTTGATTGTCGGTTCTGGTACAGGTGGTGATGTTGGTGTGTTTGGTTTTGGGAGTGGTAATGGTAATGGTAATTGTTTAAGAAGTTGTATTGCTGGGTTTGGTACGGGTGCTGGAATAGGAACTGGTACTGGTGTATAGCGTTGAACTAAAGCAGGGTCTGCAACACCATCTAAAATAATTGTCCACTCGCGACCTGGGGGTGCTGTTGGTTGAGGGTTAACTGCATCAGGGTCTACGACGCGCTTTTGTGGTGGTTCTTGTCTTACAACCCAAGGTGTTGGACGGTCGAGGTTAATAGTAAGTGCTTTGCCGCTTATTGGTACCCTTGGTACTGGGTTTGTTTGTGGGTTAGTTGGAGGTTGTGGAAAGGCTAATTGGCTTTCACGAATATCTGTTACTTTGGCGGTAGGAGTAACAATGGTTAATATGTTACCTTGGACGGTAAGAAGCCATCTTGATGTAGAGGCTAATTGTGTAACATCTAAGTAGCGATAATTTCCTGTTAGCTTGGCGTTAAGAATTTGTGGTTTGGCGTAAGATGAAAACCATCCTATAGGTTGCTTTGTTGGGCTGTTTGTGTCTAGCAAGTCTACGCCAATTAGTTGACGTAATGTTCCATCTGCGATATGTGTGGTGAATTGACTTTTACTTGCTGCCTTGGTAAACCAGATGCCTGAAACAATTCGACCGTTTAGAGAAATTTGATTGCCATATGCTGTGGCGCCTCTTACAGGTGTTACAGGTATGGGGTTAGGTGGTACGGGTGTTGGTACAGGTGTCGGGGACGGTAATGTTATTTGTGACTGTGCGAAGGCACCGCTACTGTTTGTTATTAAACATAGGACACTTGGAAGTATGGTGAATATTGAACCCCAAAAAAGCTTGATAATAGCTTTATTTGAAGCTTTTATTACCGTTGAATAATCATTTTGGGCTAAGTAATTTTTCTGGTTACGCATTATTTTTTACTACTTAATATTTATTAATTCGGTTGGGACGAACCATGTTAAAAATTTCCGTTGTTTGTCAAAAAATTTTGACATTATTTTTTACCAATAACGTGATAATGTAAATATGGGCTTTTATCTCTATAAGCCAAACCAGTAATTTCACTAGCAGTACAGGTAAAGCGAACCGCGTATCGAAAGCGTTTGTAAACAGCAATCACGCTCATTCTTGACTATCGATTGCTCTGACGGTATCGAAAGTGATAGGCACCTGTGTAACTTTCGGTGAATTTGGTAGTATTAATTACACTCATGTAATGAATTCGGTGGAGCAATAAAAGATATAGTGAGTAATTGTCAAATGGGTATATATTGTAATACGCTGAATTTTGTCCATAGATAAGACTTTTCCCGTTTTACAACCAGTAAAGTATAAAATATGAGTTCTGCACAGTAAAGTCAAACACTATACTCTGTTGATTCATTAAAAATAAAGTTAAAAAAACACGTTTACTTTACTGCCATAAGCAAAAAACTACTATCAGGTGAACAAGTAGCTTGTCCAACTCAGTATGATGTAAAAAAAATAATACGTATAATTTTAACACGGGTGAAAAATTAAATTGAACCCGAAGTTAGAATTTTTTTTTCTAAATCCGAAATGATTCTGTATTTCTCAGAAGTTTTGATTTAGGAAGGTTCGTAAAGTAAAAGGCGTAAAAATAACAAAAACCTGTATCAGGGACAGTCTATGAGCAACGATGCAATTAATCAATCTGGCAGTATGGCAAATTCGGCTTTTTCAGGTAATTCGGATACTCCTAATAGGTGTACATACGAGGGACAAAGGTGGTTGGTAGAAGAACGTGATGCTTGTGGCGTGGGTTTTATTGCCCAACGTCAAAATAAAGCAAGTCACGAATTAGTGGAAAAAGCTCTGCAAGCTTTAACCTGTTTGGAACACCGTGGTGGATGCAGCGCAGACTCTGACTCTGGTGATGGCGCAGGTCTTTTGACCGCTATCCCTTGGGAATTGTTCCATTCGTTTCAGTTAGAAAATACTAATAAATGTGCCGTTGGCATGGTTTTCTTACCGCAAGAAACTCAAGCGGCTAAAGCTTCACGTGAAATTTTTGAAAAAATTGCACTTCAAGAAAAACTAACTGTACTGGGTTGGCGAGAAGTGCCAGTACAACCAGACTTACTCGGTATACAAGCACGCGAGAATCTTCCTCGTATCGAGCAAGTTGTATTAACTTCAGAATTTAGCGGTAATGAATTAGAGCAACAGCTTTATCTTGCTCGGCGCCGCATTTTCAAAGCTGTACAAAACAAAGTTGTACAAAGTCTATCATCCGAAGACTTTTATATTGCTTCGTTGTCCAGTCGTACTATCGTTTACAAAGGGATGGTACGTTCGGCGGTTTTGGGCGAATTTTATACTGATTTGAAACAACCCGCTTACAAAAGTTCTTTCGCAGTATATCACCGTCGCTTTAGTACCAACACAATGCCAAAATGGCCTTTAGCGCAGCCAATGCGTTTATTGGGGCATAACGGTGAAATCAATACTTTGTTAGGCAATATCAACTGGATGATGGCACGGGAACAAAGTTTGAGCCATCCTGTTTGGGGTTCGCGTTTCGATGAACTGAAACCGTTTGTTCAAGTTGATAATAGCGACTCTGCAACTTTAGATAATGTCTTAGAAGTGTTGGTACGTTCAGGTCGCAGCCCGTTGGAAGCGTTGATGATAATGGTTCCAGAGGCGTATAATAATCAACCTTCTTTAAATGACTATCCTGAAATAGTTGATTTTTACGAATATTACAGTGGAATGCAGGAAGCTTGGGACGGTCCAGCGCTGTTAGTATTTGGTGATGGACGTAAAGTTGGCGCCACTCTCGACCGTAACGGTTTAAGACCTGCGCGTTACTGCATTACAAAAGATAACTATATTGTTGTTGCTTCCGAAGCTGGTGTAGTAAACTTCCCAGAAGAAAGTATCATCGAAAAAGGTCGTTTGGGTCCAGGTCAAATGATTGCCGTTGACCTAGAAACGAATGAAATACTCAAAAATTGGGAAATTAAACAGCGTATTGCTCTTCGTAACCCTTATGGAGAGTGGTTAAATAATCACCGTCAAGATTTAAAGTCTTTAAAAGGCGCCAATTCGAGTAATGGTAACGGTAACGGCAACGGCAACGGGAATGGTAAGGGCAGCACGAGTGTTAATCAAGAAAGTATAGACCGTGAAAGCTTATTAAGACAGCAAATAGCTTTTGGCTATACTACCGAAGATGTAGAAATGGTTATCCAGCCAATGGCACAGGAAGGTAAAGAAGCTACTTTCTGTATGGGTGATGATATTCCCCTAGCTATTCTTTCTTCTAAACCACACCTTTTATATGATTACTTCAAGCAGCGGTTCGCGCAGGTAACTAACCCAGCTATTGACCCTTTGCGCGAAAGTTTGGTAATGTCGCTAAAAGTCGAATTGGGTGGACGCGGTAATTTGTTAGACCCAAAACCCGAATATGCGCGTCGCTTAAAGTTAGACTCACCTATTCTCAAAAATGCTGAGTTAGAAGTTATTAAGCATTCTTCGTTCAAAACTGTTGAGTTATCAACGCTGTTTGAAATTGCATCTGGGCCAGATGGTTTAAAAGCAGCAGTTCATGATTTACAAATCAAAGCCGCAAAAGCTGTAACTCGTGGCGCCGAAATTTTGATACTTAGTGACCGTGAGCATAATAACGTCGCTATTGGTACAAGCCATACTTATATACCGCCATTATTAGCGGTGGGCGCCGTTCATCACTACTTAATTAGTCAAGGATTACGGACAAAAGCATCATTAGTAGTAAATACTGCCCAGTGCTGGAGTACACACCACTTTGCTTGTCTAATTGGCTACGGAGTCGATGCGGTTTGTCCTTACATGGCATTGCAGACAGTTCAAGATTGGTGGGCAGACCCTAAAACCCAACAATTTATGGAGCGCGGTAAAATTGCCGCAATGACTTTAGAGAAAGCACAAAGTAATTTCTGTAAAGCGATTGAAGCTGGCTTACTCAAAATTCTCTCGAAAATGGGAATTTCGTTGCTTTCAAGTTACCAAGCTGCACAAATTTTTGAGGCAATTGGTATTGGTGCAGATTTGTTAGAGTTAGGTTTCCGAGGCACAACTTCACGTATTGGTGGACTGAGTTTAAAAGAACTCGCTCAAGAAGTATTATCATTCCACTCCAAAGCCTTTCCTGAACTCAGCGTCAAGAAACTCGAAAACTTGGGCTTCGTTCAATATCGTCCAGGTGGTGAGTACCACATGAACAGCCCAGAACTTGCGAAAGCGCTGCATAAAGCAGTCGATGGCAAACAATATGACCACTACGAAGTTTACCAAAAGCACCTGCAAAACCGACCAATTGCAGCATTGCGCGATTTGCTAGATTTCCGAAGTGATAGACAACCTATACCTATTGAAGAAGTTGAATCTGTAAGCGATATAGTCAAACGGTTCTGTACGGGTGGAATGTCGCTAGGCGCCTTATCTAGAGAAGCGCATGAAACACTCGCTATTGCGATGAACCGTATTGGTGGTAAGTCTAATTCGGGTGAAGGTGGAGAAGACCCAGTACGTTACAAAGTCTTAGATGACGTTGATGCTTCAGGTTTATCGCCAACTTTACCTCACCTCAAAGGTTTACGTAATGGAGATAGAGCAACCAGTTCGATTAAACAAGTCGCATCAGGAAGATTTGGGGTAACACCTGAGTACTTAATGAGCGCCAAGCAAATCGAAATTAAAATAGCTCAAGGCGCCAAGCCAGGTGAAGGTGGACAACTACCTGGACCCAAAGTTAGCCAATACATCGCGATGTTGCGACGCTCGAAACCGGGTGTAACTTTAATTTCTCCACCACCGCATCACGATATTTATTCCATCGAAGATTTGGCGCAGTTAATTTTTGACTTGCACCAAATTAACCCCAAAGCCCAAGTCTCTGTTAAATTAGTTGCCGAAATTGGTATTGGGACTATTGCTGCGGGTGTGGCAAAAGCAAATGCTGACATCATTCAAATTTCTGGACATGATGGGGGTACAGGCGCCTCTCCATTAAGTTCGATTAAGCACGCTGGTTCACCGTGGGAACTCGGTTTAAGCGAAGTTCACCGTGTGTTAATGCAAAATCAATTGCGCGACCGGGTAATTTTGCGTGTTGATGGTGGTTTAAAGAGCGGTTGGGATGTACTAATGGGTGCTTTAATGGGCGCCGAAGAATTTGGATTTGGCTCTATTGCGATGATTGCCGAAGGTTGTATAATGGCTCGAATTTGCCATACTAACAATTGTCCTGTTGGCGTCGCTTCGCAAAAAGAAGAACTGCGGAAGCGGTTTAATGGAATGCCTGAACATGTGGTAAATTTCTTCTACTTTATCGCTGAAGAAGTTCGCAGTTTATTAGCACGTTTAGGATATCGTTCGTTGTTGGAAGTTGTTGGACGTGCGGACTTGTTAACGACACGTGCTGAAGCGCATCTAACAAAAACACAAGCGCTCAACCTCGACTGCTTATTAAATTTACCTGATGCGCGAGATAACCGTGAGTGGTTGCAACATGAGGAAGTTCATAGTAACGGTACTGTTATAGATGATGAATTAATTGCCGACGCTGAAATTCAAGCTGCGATTAATAACCAATCTGCCGTTACTAAGACTATAAATATAGTCAATACCGACCGAACAGTTGGCGCCCGTTTGGCTGGAAGAATTGCATCACAATACGGCGATAATGGTTTTGAGGGTCAAATTAACCTCAATTTAAACGGTAGCGTTGGACAAAGCTTCGGTGCTTTTAACCTTCCAGGTATGATTCTGACTTTGGAAGGAGAAGCTAACGATTACGTTGGTAAAGGCATGAACGGTGGGGAGATTATTATTAAACCCATGAGTAATGCTAATTATGACCCAGCGCAAAACGTGATTATTGGCAATACCTGTTTATATGGCGCCACTGGTGGGTTTTTGTATGCTAATGGTTTAGCTGGTGAACGCTTTGCTGTTCGTAACTCTAAAGCTACAGCAGTTATTGAAGGCGCCGGGGATCACTGCTGTGAGTATATGACTGGTGGTGTTGTAGTCGTGCTGGGTAAAGTTGGACGTAACGTCGCGGCTGGTATGACTGGCGGTTTAGGATATTTCTTGGACGAATCTGGAAATTTCCCTGAGTTAGTTAATAAAGAAATCGTCAAAATTCAGCGAGTTACATCGAGTGCAGGTGAACAACAATTACGTGATTTAATTGCTGCACATGCACAGCGTACTAATTCGCCTAAAGCACAAATGATTTTGAACAACTGGCAACAATATTTACCTAAGTTCTGGCAGTTAGTTCCTCCTTCTGAAGCTGATAGTCCTGAAGCTTCTCAAGAGCAAGAAAAACAACTCAGTTCTGTTTAATCATCTTGTGGCACAGGCATCCTGCCTGTGCTTTCAAGTTATTATTTTTACCACATAGACTATTAGGACACAGAGAAGAGAGGCACCTAGTAGTCCGTGTCATAAGTTTTGGCAGGTTGTAGGGTGGGCACTGCCCACCTTACGGGAGGCGCTAACTTACCAAAACTTATGACACGAACCACTAGCCATTAAAATAATTAAAACAGTACCTTTGTTTGCATGGATTAGACTTTGCCACAAGTACGCTAGTATTTAGCTATATAGATATAGTTAACTTTAAGAGCGCAAAAACTATGCCTGAAGCACCAAAATTCAATTTACATGATGCTCAAGTTACAAACTTTGACAGTACAGAAAATAGAATAATTGACCTAACCTATGAGACAGAATTAAAACCTGGAGAGAAATTAACTTTACCAGAGTCATTGACAAATCATTTAAGTCCTGGGCACTGGGTAATTACAATTCGACGACAACCCTCTGAAATAACCCGAACCTACGACGCTTTTTTAAATAGCTACGCACCAGAAGACGAAGGGTTGTATGACGACTATTAAAGCTGGTGATTTATGGATAGCAAATATTCAATTTAGCACTGGTACTGGTAGCAAGAAACGCCCAGTTTTAATACTATGGCTAGATGGAGATGATGTTATATCCGCAGCTATTACATCAGTTCAACCGCGTACTCGAACCGATGTAATCTTAGATAATTGGTTTGAAAGTGGTTTGCGTGTAGAGTCAACAGTACGTTTATCTCGGTTAGTTTGTTTAGAAAAGTCTTTATTACGAGCCAAAGTTGGTAGGATTTCTGAAACTGATGCACAGAATTTGAAAAATATCTGGGATATGTATATTAAACCGGAGTTTTAGTTGTTTATCCGTTACATCCGCGCTCCAAAGTTGCCAGCTAACTCATCAGAATTAAAATGATAAAGGCGCCTTCATTCAATGGGCACCTCTATAATTCTTAATGATTATCGTCTAAATACACAACGTATATGTTGGGTTACGCTTGCACTCCACCCAACCTACGGGTTATTTTGATGCGAGTGCTAGTTGCTGGTCTTCGAGTTCTAGCATTTCGGGTATTGTTACAAAACGATAACCTTGTTGTTTGAATTTTTTAATCATGTCAGGCAATGCTTTGACTGTGCTGTCGCGAACACCACCACCATCGTGCATTAAGACAATACCACCAGGTTTAGAAAATCGCATCACGTTTCCAAGCAGTCTTGATGCAGCAGGACGTTTGTAGTCGTGTGAGTCTGCTGACCACATAATTACTGAGTATTTCTTACTACGAGCATATGCAGCAGGCCCATTACCTAGAACTCCACCGGGTGGTCTAAATAAATTTGTTCTGACACCTGTGACTTTGTAAATAATTTCTTCGGTATCGTTAATTTCTTTGGCTGCAATACTGGGACTCAAGCGATGATACCAGTGGTTCCATGTATGGTTGGCAATGGTATGACCATCAGTAACGATGCGTTTGCCAACTTCTGGCATATTTTTCATATTTTTACCAATAACAAAGAATGTTCCTTTGACGTTATTGGCTTTGAGAATATTTAATACCTGCTCTGTATATTTAGGCCAGGGACCATCGTCAAATGTTAAGGCGATAATTTTATCTTTGTTATTTGGTTTGACTGCATTTAGCGTCACACCTTGATAGCGTTTTGGAATTTCTAGTATACCTTTTTGTTTGGCTTCCTCTTGCCAACTATCGAGCATTTGCGTTTTGAAACCTTCAATCTGCCCTTTAGTATCTATCGTTTTTAAACTACTAGCGTTAACTGCTAGTTCAAGCGTATTTGCTGATGGTTTAAACGGTATTATCATACCTATGCCAACAATCATGACTAAGGCAGCTACACCTAACCAAAAAAACTTTGTAATTCTAAAAGGCTTATTTTTAACTTTTCTAACTTTTATCAGCTTTTTCATTGCATAACTCCTTCACCTGTAGATAGTACCTATCCATAGATATATAGAAATACATGTATATATATGGCGGTGCCAATTATCCGTTTCTCAAAATAATCTTCATAGCTACTTTGAGCAAATCATTAAAATTTAACTACAGGGTAACAGAAATTACTTTGAACAAAAAGATAAAAGCAACATAATCCACTATAGGAACCATAACCAAACTCCAATATTGGATAATGGTTATATAGCGAAATGAATAAATTTTGCAACGGATAAAGCGGATGTAACGGATGAGTTATCTGTTACAAACAAAGATATGATTAATTAAAATCACTCTTCCCGGTTACATCCGTTCATCATCCGTTGTCAACTACTTCTTACTAGCAACTTGTAACTGTTTATCCTGCATCTCTAAAAGCTCAGGTACTGTTACAAAACGATAACCTTGCTTTCTAAAAGTATTAATAATTTCGGGCAAAGCTGCTACGGTGTTCGAGCGGTTTCCACCACCATCGTGCATTAGCACAATTCCACCAGGTTTTGCTTCCCGCATAACATTACTTATAAGTTTTGGGACACTAGGTCGTGCATAGTCAGATGAATCAGAAGACCACATGATAGTGGCATACTTTTGATTCTTAGCGTAAGCGTATGGGCCATTTGTTTTAATTCCACCAGGTGGTCGGAACAAAGTTGTTCTCACACCTGTAACTTCATAAATCAAATTGCTTGTGTTGTCGATTTCAAAAGCAGCAGCTTGCGGATTCATATAATGGTACCAGTGGTGCCACGTATGATTCGCAATTACATGTCCTTCGGCAACAACACGTTTACCCATATCGGGATGCTCTTTCAGCATTTGCCCAACTATAAAAAATGTTGCTTTTATATTATTTTTTTTAAGAATATCAAGTACGGCAGGTGTGCTTTGCGGCCAGGGTCCATCATCAAATGTTAATGCTATCACTTTCTCGCTCGGCGCCAGATTTGCTTCGGCAATTGTTGCACCACGAAACCTAGCTGGAACCTCACTTAAACCCTTCTGCACAGCAACTTTATGCCAACTTGTGACAATTGATGACTTGAAATTTTCTATTCGCTCTTCGGTCATTGGTTTGAGCGTTAATTCTTTAATATTAATCGTCTGCGTACTTTTTCCGTTATTTGGCATAACGGGTAACATTAAACCTAAAGTTAGACACCCTCCTAACCCTAGTAACGCAATTAATGCACCTTGCGACCAACCAAAAGACTTGTTGTTCTCCACTTCACAGCTCCTTCACGGCACAACCTGCAATTACCGAAACACGGTATTTCATAAGACTAATACTTTAATTAAATACACTCACTCTCAGATGCTAAGAACTAATAATTACACTTGTAATGTTTATTTAGTTAGGATTTGTAGCAGTATAGAATATCTTTTTTAATCTCAGCTTAACTCAAAAAATTTCGGTATCGCTTTTGATTTGCTTTCAATTATCTACTTAGCACCCTTGCTGTATAATTATTATCCTTGCCATTAACTAATTACTTAGTCTAATATTTAACTATATACCCAACGATGTATTTACTATCGCTAAGTATTATGCAGGAGTCTTATTCCTAGCTAAAGTATATTTTATTTCTTAGAATTTTCCATTCATTGAAAGAAAACTTTAAGTTTTTTAATACTTACTGCTTAATTCTGTAAATACTGAACCGTTAGACGCAATTTCTTTATGTATAGTTTCTCCCAATTTAATATATTTATTTTTTTACACATAAATTAAAGCTGTTTACTAAATATATTTTTAGCGATTTGTCGAAAATACAAATAACAAACTAGCAAACTGGCACCCATAATAAAATATACCACTAACTACATTAATACTATAAAATAATACTAATGCTAACCGTAAAAATACTGGTTTACTGTATTTTACACTATTCACTTTGCTATATCTTATTCAATAAATGGAATTTAAGTAATATTTAAGCATTTTATCCTACAGTAAAGAGTAATATTCAATACTTAATATACCCAATTGATTTAGTCGAGACAAGTATAAATTACAACTAAATATCAGTTAAATAATAATCATATTCAGCTATTTACGCAGAAAGTATTTTAATTTATGCCAACCATAAATCTTGAGCAAAGCGAACGCAATAAAGAGTAAGAATAAAACCGCAAAATGCCATAACAGCATAACCCCATCGCGGATATTTTGCAAATAAAAATCCGCAAGCGATAAATACAGGTGCTATGGCATATACATACCTGTCAACAGACATGGTTAGTCCTGTGTTCAAGGCAATTGCATATGAGAAAAAAGCATAGATAGCTGCAACCAAGGGTAAGGATGAGCGATAGTGCCAAACTAGATATAAACCGCCAAAAATCCAAACGATTTGGATTAATGGGTCATTAGCCAACATCCACAAAGCAATCCACAAAGCAAAAAATGCGTAGCGTGTAAGCTCATGACCAATTAAGTTTCGGAGCCAATATAACAACGAACCGCTCACTATCACAATAGCAAACTTTATCGGATGAAGGTAGTCTTGAATATAACCAAGTTGTGTATTCTTGACGCCAATAACGATTTGTTTGAGCATTAACAGCCAACCAGAAAGTGTAAACCCTGCCGAACTACGCCATCCACGTTGAGCATGAAGAAATGCTAAGGCATCGCCAAACTTCAACAAGCAGTACAAGCTATAAAGTACTACTCCTAAAGGAATGGTAATGCTTGTAATGTAAGCTATTGGTGGGCGCCGTTGTCTCCAGGCAGTCAAAAAGAAAGCTGGTAAAAGTGCTATTCCTGTAATTCTAGTTGCGGTAGATAATGCTCCCCATAGTCCAGCCCAAATATACTCTTTTCGATCAAATGCGCGTAGAGCAGATATACTAGACAGCAAAAATAACCCTTCGGTGTAAATTACTGTTCCATATAAAGAATAGGGACACCATGCGAGTGCAGCAGTTGCCCAGCGAGCAGAATCTTCACTTCCAATTTCTTTAACCCAAATATAGAATATAATTAAGGCGCCTAAAAAAGCAAGGTTATTAATAAGCATTCCAGCAACGGGGAACGATAACCCAAGCTGCATTAATATCCAACTTAGTAAAGGATATAACGGGAAAAAAGCTACAGCATATTGGTTATGCACCACATCAGGGCCGTAGTTGTAACCGCTTGTGGCTATTTTGTAATACCATACGCTGTCCCATGCGAATAATACATCCCACCAACCGTATTTATTAATTACGATATTTGATGTTTTGGCAATGCTCGGCATCACAGCAAACATCATAAATATAATTAGTAGCCGACTTGATAGCCACATTAATATTGGAAACCTGTACTTTCTTGCTAGGTTGCTCATGCTTGAACACAATTTTTTGATTTATGTTTTATACGTGATGATGGTGCGTGATGATGGTGCGTGACGCTACTAGTTCCTAATACAATTCAAGATTTGTAATAGCGTCACGCACCCTACTTCCAAACAACTAAAATAACACCGCAAACTATAAAACCAAGTCCGAACAAACGTCCTATAGGGATTGATTCTTTGAATACAAATAAACCAAGTAGAACCGAAAATACATACACTAGTGAAGCCGCAGGACCAGCTACACTCAAGTTGACGCGGGTTAAGACTAGAATGTAAGCGATGGCGCCTACACCATAACACGATAATCCGATTAGTAATTCAGGTATACTAATTATGGAAATAATTTGATTGAGTGCGTTGGACAAATCTACTTTACCTAGTTTTGCGGCGCCCATTTTTAGGAAAAACTGTCCTGCTACGCTCGAAAGGATAGACAGCAACAGTAAAGCGAATTCTTTTAGGTTCACGAGAGTAATTACCTAGGCAGTTTCAGAGATATATAAAGTATATTAAGTTTATTTAAAGAAACCGGGTTTCTAGAGCAAATCTTTGTTTTTATTACAAGCTATCGACAAAGAAACCCGGTTTCTGTTGTGATGTTACACCACTAATTTCTTTAACTGTATATATTGGGCGCCCTTTGACTTCTTCGTAGATGCGACCGATGTATTCTCCTAAAATTCCAATACAAAACAACTGTACAGAGCCTAAGAAAAATAGAGCAACAGCGATTAATGTATAACCTACCAAAGGTGTAGCGCGGTCAGATAGGCGCCAGTAAACAATGAGTAGCATCATCAGTACAGCAATAACGGCAGATAACATTCCTAAGTAAGTAGCTACACGTAGAGGAACTCTTGAAAACGAGACAATACCGTTAATGGCTAGTGCAAACGATTTTCCAAAGGTATATTTTTCTTTACCAGCAAAGCGGGGATCACGTTCAAATTTCACGGAAGTTTGACGATAACCAACCCACGCACGCAGTCCACGAATATAACGGTTGCGTTCTGGCATTGTATTGAGAACGTCAACCACTTGTTTATCCATCAAACAAAAATCACCAGTATCCGAAGGAATATCTACATCAGCTAGTTTTCGGAGGATACGGTAAAAAGCATAAGCCGTAAATTTTTTTACAATAGATTCTTTTTTACGTGAAGTGCGCTGTGCGTAAACAACCTGATATCCTTGGCGCCATTTTTCAATCATGCCCAAAATTAATTCGGGTGGGTCTTGCAAGTCAGCATCCATAACCACAACAGCGCCGACTGCACGCACAAAGTTTAACCCTGCCGTGACAGCAACTTGATGCCCAAAATTACGAGCAAAGCTGATATAGCGAACTCGACTATCACACATTTGAAGTTCGCGAATAGCACTTAGTGAACTATCTCTACTACCATCATCGACTAATATTAATTCACAATCACCATCCAACTGTTGCATTACACCAGTTAGGCGCCGATACATCTCGTGAATATTGTCTTCTTCGTTGAAGATGGGGATCACTATTGAGTAAGTTGGTTGAGTCACGGTAAAATCAAAATATATGTACTAGTATTCAACTGGTTTTTGCAATCACTATCACTATATATATAGATAATTAAGATTTGCTTTTTTATATTTTGTGCCCTACCAGTAACGCCGATACACCGAATGGTAAACGAAACTTATTGATTAAATGACGTTCAGTAGCAAATAGAATAGTCAAAAATTTATTTACAGGCGCCGATGGCAATGTTAAATCACTGCTAATCTGAGATTTATTATCAATTTTTAACAATTTTTGGGCATTGCGTACTGCCGCAACGACAGGGAACAGGAAGGTATTAAAGTAGGTACTGTAATGCACGGCAAAATCAGCTTTACGGACAACTTGCTGTAAACCTTTCAAATGATAACGGCGCCGATGATGGTTAATATCATCGTGGTGACTCCATAAAAATTGGAATGCTGGAACAGTTAGTACTAACCAACCACCAGGTTTTAGATGAGTTCGCAAAGCTTCGAGTGCTGCGACATCATCATCAATATGTTCTATAACATCAAACGCAACAATTAAATCATATTTTTCGTACTCGAAAGGAATTTTATCAGGTAAGCTTCCGGCTTTGACTGTAGTTACTTGACGTTGGTTGGCAAATGTACGCGCAGTCTCTTCTAACTCCATTGCTTCAACTTGCCCGTGACGTGCTAACATTTGCAAGTTACCACCAGTACCACAACCTGCTTCCAGAATTTTGGCATTGCTGGGTAAGTTAAGTTGGCGAATTACCTTGTCAAGTATACGACGGCGCCCGATAAACCACCAATGTTTGTCTTCAACTGCCGCATATTGAAAATAAAAGTCTTTTTCCATATATCTATATATAATGAGCAAGCTTATCTTGTGGAACAAGCTTATCTTGTGGAACGGGCATCCTGCCCGTTAATATACTAATAAACTTGAAAAATATTTGTAATTATTACCACAGAGACTATTAGGACACAGAGAAAAGATATCTCCATCACTAGAGCAATGAGCTTTTTGTCGGGTTTTGTTCCTCGACACCAACCTACAAAAACTCACTCGCGTTCGCAGTATTGGGAGATTACTGAATTTTAATCATCATCCCAGTCTGCAAATAAAGATGCTAAATTTTGACGACCATTAACTACCCGCAATATTTCAATTCCATCATCAAGAATTTGATAGATAATAATATATCCATCAAGGGGTAAGCCACGTAAAGAGGGTCTAATATGAGCATAGCTACGTCCCATATTCGGAAATTTGGTTAAATTCTCGCACTTTTTGTTAAATTCTCTGAATATTTTTTCTCCTGCTTCTAGATTACATGTTAAAAAGTAATCAGCAATACTATTTAAATCCCTACTAGCAGACGGTGAGACTATATAACGGCTCATTCCTGCACCTCACGTGCTTTTTGGAATCTTTCTAGTATCTCCATCACCACAGTTTCGCCATCCAAACCTTCGCCACGTTCAAGTTCAGCAATAGCCACATCTACTTTTTGTCGTGTGTCTTCAACCCATTCAGCATATTCAGAATGTAACTTTTCTAGCAGTCTAAAAGCTGTATCAACTACTTCATCAGCATTAGTATATCTACCTATAGCAATTTGAGCTTGGACGAATTGCTCATGTTCAGGCTTGAGTTGCACGTTCATAATTTCTCACTTCTTACGATTTACTTTCTTATATTTTAAAAGCAGTCTCAACGTAAAATTTGGGAAATCATTCGATTTGCTTGCGATTCATAGCTACCACCGAATAAATTAAAATGATTAACGATATGGTACAGGTTGTAAAGTACTTTCCGCTTCTCGTACCCCTCATCTAAAGGGAACACTTCGTTGTAACCCCGATAAAACCCAGGTGAGAATCCTCCAAATAATTCAGTCATGGCAATATCGACTTCTCTATCGCCATAATATGTAGCTGGGTCAAAGATAACAGGTGTACCATCGCTTGTACATCCTGCGTTTCCTCCCCATAAGTCACCGTGGACTAATGATGGTTGTACTTCGTGACCTGACAATAGTTCAGGAATAGCAGCGAGTAATTCTTCTGAACCTTGAAAATGTCCACCTTTTTGACGCCCTAATTTAAATTGATATCCTAAACGATGCTGAGTATAAAATTCAACCCAATTATCTGTCCAGGTATTTATTTGTGGAGTTGAGCCAATAGTATTATTTACATCCCAGCCAAATCTATTTTGTTTGACTTTATGCATTGCTGCAAGATGGCACCCCATTTCTTCCCAAGCTTTATTACCTCCACCACCAATATCTAACCACTCTAATACTAGGTAACAGTTATTACCAGCAGTTCCATAACATATTGGTTTGGGAACACGAATAGTAGCTGTATCGTACATTTGCTGTAAACCTAAAGCCTCCGCCGAAAACATGCTACTATATGAAGCTTGGTTTATTTTGATAAAGTAGGTATCCTGACCATTAGAAACAGCGTAACCTTGATTGATACAACCGCCACCAATCGAGCGTTTTGTTCCTGTTTGAAATTTTGTACCTGTTACCTGGCTAATATGGGTATCTATTTCAGTCCACATGATTTATAAATTTATCTTGTTAGGATTTATTATCTAATATCTAAAATTCAATTATGACTAATGACGAAAACCTAAATGGATATAGTGTCCCCAAAGTATCAGGCAACACAAGTATATATAATGCGGATAGCAGTTATAAAGTAATAGAAGAGTCTATATTAGGACTTTGGCAAGTATTAAATAACTTAACTAGCATCCAACCTCCACGTTGTGAGCGCTACCGCGTGACTATATTTGGTTCCGCGCGCTTACAGTCAGATAGCCCACTATATAATGGTGTGAAATATTTTGCTAGTGAACTCACAAAAATGGGTTGCGACATTGTGACAGGTGGTGGGCCTGGTTTAATGCAAGCAGCAAATGAAGGTAGCTTTTTAGCCGATAAAGAGCGCTTAACTAATTCTATTGGTATTCGCATAAACTTAGACTTCGAGCAAAGCGCTAATCCCTTTGTCGAACAAATGTATCAGCACCAAACATTTTTCACGCGCTTACATCACTTTGTTTTGCTCTCTAATGCGTTTGTTGTAGTCCCTGGTGGTATTGGTACTACCTTGGAAGCTTTAATGATATGGCAATTACTTCAAGTTCGTAAATTGAATAATATGCCTTTTATTTTAGTTGGGGAAATGTGGTCAGAATTAGTAGACTGGGCAGATAAGTATATGGTCAATGTGCAAGATCAACTTGCCAGTCCTAAAGATATGCAAATTCCCTATTGTGTGAATAATTTTGCTGAGGCTACATCTGTACTGAGAAAACACCACTCTCAGTGGCTACAGGGTTGTGAAATTTAGCAACGGATGTAACGGATGTAACGGATGGTTTATATAATTTATGTAGGTTGGGTGGAGCGCAAGCGGAACCCAACATCATAAATATACTAAGCAATAATAATATAAAAGAAAATTTACGCAGAGAATTCTAAATATAACTAATTACAGGCGCCTATCCTTAATGAACTTGTTGACGTGTAGCTTCAGCGTCAATTGGTTTAATAATGAATAGTCGTAGCATATACCAAGTGACACCTAGCATTAGGGGCAGTTTGTGGAAGAATTTTAAGACATTAAATATAGCAGGTCTATTACTGTATTTAATATCTAACAGTTTTAACTGTAGGTTGAGGTTGGAACAGCGTTCCATTGCTGGGATAAATGCTGGGTGTTGGGTGTCTAAGATGACGGGAAACGCACGCGCTGAGGTTTTGTTTGTTTCTTCGATAACTTGAATATTATATTGTCGCGCGTCGATACCGAGAGATTTATAAAAGTTTGCCCGTTCGAGTACTGTGAGTGTGTGGGTAGCAAATACTGTTACTAAGAAAAAACGTGCCCATAAGCGTGCTTTCCAGTTATCCCAAAGTTGAGGTTGAGAACGTAGTAGTGCTTTGAAAAAGTCTCCGTGACGGTTTTCGTCTTGACACCAGTTCTCGAAGTAACGGAACAAAGGATAATATTGATAGTCTGGACGTTTTTCTAGATGACGGAACATGATAATGTAGCGCCAGTAACCTATTTTTTCAGATAGATAAACGGTGTATATTATCCACTCTGGTGGAAAAAAGGTGTAGGTTCTATTTTTGGTTAAGTAACCTAAGTCGAGTGACAAGTTAAAATCCGCCATTGCTTTGTTGATAAACCCAGCATGACGTGCTTCATCGCGTGCTAGGTATTCAAATGCTTCTGATAATAACGGACTTTTGTTTTTGAGGCGCCGTGTTAGCTCCTTGAACAGCAAAAATCCTGAAAACTCAGAGGTGCATGAACGCTCTAAAAAGTCAATAAATGCGAGTCGCGTTTGTCCATCGATGTGTTCCCAACTTTGTTTAAACTCCTCATCACGGATAAAGTGGTGACGATTGTAATCTGCTTTTAACTCTTGAATTACTGCCCGCAATTCCTTATCGTCCGCTGACAAGTTCATTTGCGCGACTTTTTCAAAATCAGTAGTGTAAAACCGAGGTGTTAATAGTGTCTCTTGAACTGGTGCCTTTACACCTGATTTTAACTTTCCTGTTTGTGAAACTGTGCTTGACTGAACCATATAAAACCTTCACTATGATTGATTGCCACATAGCCATCTAATCATATTCAATTCTTTATTTCTATAATTTGTCAAATAAATTTTAAAATTGATTTAATGATTATACTGACCCATCGCTCAAAGGGGGCTGATGACTGTGCCGGACATGGAGAATTGCGACAACATCTTCCTCAATTACAAACAAAACTCGGTACTTTCTACGTTTACCAACCCATAGTTGTCGAATTGTGCGACCAATTGTAGGGGCTTCAGGCGCAAGTGAACAGCGGTTCGGAAATTCTTGAAGTGACGAAATTGCATCTTGAAGCTGGTAGTACCACTCGTCGGCAGTTTCCGCACTCAAATTATCACACATCCAACGATACGAGTCTTCGATTTCTTGAAAGGCGGTTGGCTGGATAATAATCTGGTAGCTTATGAGCGGGGTGGAATATTCAGCTTACGCTCTAAACGCTCAAATGCTTCCGAAGCAGAAATGCCTTCACCGCGATCAAATTGTTCTAATCCTTTGCGAATGCCAACGACTGCTTCTAAGTAATCAATCCTTTCTAGCAGTTCGGCATAGGTAGCAGTAGCATCATGGGGGGTTGCCTTCAACGACTTCAAGAAAACAAGCAAATCGTTGAGAAGTTCGTCAGGTGTGCTTTCGATTTCTTGCAGTAGCAGTTCCTTGATGGTCATTGTAAGATTGGTAATAAGGAATTGTATTCTCAGTATAGCAATCGTGCCTGCTATTCAATGTATGTAAATATTTATGAATAGCTATATGAATAGTTGCTTGTTTATGCATGTAGAAATATCTTAAAATTTTTGGTAAAACTAAGCAATGGCTGGAATCTGTGTCAATGGTCAGGCGCCATGATACAGACTATCTCTCTCTACACTCTCCGCTCACGTTCATTTAGGAATACTCGTGTAAGTTCTTGGCGTTTCTAGCAATGCATCAGAATTATTAAGGTATTTAACATGAGTAGCAATTTAGCTATTAAACTCCGCACGGGTACACAAAAAGCGCATACAGCAGCGGAAAATGCAGGTTTCACAAAATGTTTTCTCAAAGGTGTCATAGATAGAGGATGTTTTGCGAAGTTCTTGGGTAACTTATATTTTGTGTACAGCGAACTCGAAGCAGCATTACAGCAACATAGGGAACATCCATTTATCAAACCGCTTTACTTTCCAGAGTTAAACCGGACAGCGAACTTAGAGAAAGATTTGGAATTTTACTACGGTAAAGACTGGAAAAAGCAAATTTCATTATTACCAGCAGCACAAACTTATATCAACCGTATTCGAGAAATTGCTGCTTCAGAACCAGCATTATTACTAGCGCATTCCTACACCCGATATATGGGAGACCTTTCGGGTGGTCAGATGTTTCAAAAAATTGCTCAAAATGCGTTAAAACTCGAAGGTTATCAAGGAACTTCTTTTTATCAGTTTGAGCAAATACCTGATAAAAATGCGTTCAAAGATAAATATCGTCAAGCGTTGAATGCGCTACCACTTGATGATGCGACTGCTGATAGAGTTGTTGCAGAAGCAAACTATGCTTTCCATTTGAATAACTTGGCAGCGCAAGATATGGAAGGTAGTTTGATTCAAGCTATTGGTCAAGTTATGTATAACTCTCTCATTCGTAGCCATAACCAAGGTAGCACTGAAGTGGCGCCTGTTAAGTAATTAAAAACCTCTCCCCCAACCCCTCCCCTACGAGGGGAGGGGAGTATATTTGCTCCCCCTTCCCTGGTAGGGAAGGGGGTTGGGGGGTTAGGTTTCTTGTTCCCATTACCTTGTAACTAATAAAATGGTCTTTCAATTACCTGGTGTGAAGTTTGATTTAAATTTAATCAAAAAATACGATACACCTACACCTCGATACACTAGTTATCCTCCTGCTACTGAGTTAAGCGAAAGCTTTACCGAGCAAGATTTTAAAGATGCCATTGCACTTTCAAATTCTCGCAAAACTCCGCTTTCTTTGTACTTTCATATACCTTTTTGTCAGAGCGCTTGTTATTACTGCGGTTGCAATATTGTTGTTTCTGGGAATAAGAATATTGCAGTACCTTATGTAGAGTATTTAACGCGCGATATCGAGCAAAGTGCCAAATTAATCGACTCTGACCGTCCAGTTGTACAAATTCATTGGGGTGGTGGTACTCCTAATTATCTAAGTACTGAGCAAGTTGGGTATATTTGGAAGCATATTGAGAAGAACTTCAAGATTGATTCTAATGCTGAAGTTTCAATCGAAATAAACCCTAGTTACATCGACCGAGATTATATATTCTTTTTGCGCGAACTTGGATTTAACCGCATTAGCTTTGGACTTCAAGACTTTGACCCGCAAGTTCAAGCTGCTGTGAATCGAGTTCAACCAGAAGATATGATATTTAATCTCATGGGTTGGATTCGTGAAGCTGAGTTTGAGAGTGTCAATGTTGACCTAATTTATGGATTACCGCATCAAAATTTAAAGAGTTTCCATCAAACGGTTCAAAAAACAATTGCCCTCGACCCAGATAGAATAGCGGTATTTAACTTTGCTTATGTACCTTGGGTAAAACCTGTACAAAAGAATATAGATGAGAATGCTTTGCCGGCGCCTTCCGAAAAGTTAGAAATTTTGCAAATGACTATTGAGGAGCTAACAAGCAGCAAGTATCTGTTTATTGGTATGGACCACTTCGCTAAACCCAATGATGAACTTGCGATAGCACAAAGCGAAAATGCGCTTAAACGTAACTTCCAGGGTTATACGACTCATCAAGAAGCTGAATTATTTGGGTTTGGCGCCACATCAGTTAGTATGCTGCAAGAAGCTTATGCTCAAAACCATAAGCAACTCAAAGAATACTACCAAGCCATAGAAGCAGGTAATTTACCAACCTGTAAAGGCTATAAACTAACTTGGGATGACATGCTTCGTCGTGATGTTGTCATGACCATAATGTCAGGTATGCAAGTTAATAAACAAGAAATAGAGCATAAATATAACATCGTGTTTGATGAGTATTTTGCTCCAGAAGTCCAGCAATTACATCTGTTGGAAAATGATGGATTGGTTAATTTATCAAAGCAGTATATAGGGGTGACAGAGATAGGTAGATTACTTGTTCGTAATATCGCCGTGATTTTTGACGCGCATAAAGCCACACGCGAAAGAAAATTATCGCGTGCGATTTAACAGGTTGTGGCACAGGCGTCTCGCCTGTGCATTTTAATTGTGCTATGGTTTACATCTTATGCTGCATTCTTCCATGTAATATTATTTACTAATTATGTAATTACGCCCATACCTGCCTATAGCTGCAAGCTATAGGCTAATAGATTAAATCCATTAAAATGGACTAAGGATTAAAGTAATATTAAAAACATATAAATATTTAATTAATTCTTTATACGTAGATGTGCAAGATATAACATAGCTTATTTTTACCACAGAGACGCAGAGGCGCAGAGAAAAGAGTTTTGGAGTTGATGCTAACTCATCAAACTTTGTAAGACGAAAAAAGCGAGAGTAATATAAAAAGATATTTTTACATATGCCACTTAGAATAGTGGCATCTTATCTATTTACAAGCAACGGGTAGTACTTTTTATCTAAATATCATGAAAAACAGCCAGGGCTGTGTCAGAAGAGATAAAATAAATTATGGGTATATCACAGGTTGGCATCAGTCAATTACCTCCTGAAGTTCAAACGACTGTTAACTTAGTAGCGAAAGGTGGGCCGTTCACCTACCCTAAAGATGGCACTGAATTTAAAAACCGCGAAGGATTATTACCCATACAATCTTCAGGATATTACCGAGAGTATACAGTCGATACCCCAGGCGTGGCTGATAGAGGTAGTCGGCGCCTTATAACTGGGAATAATGCAGAACTATATTATACGCCTGACCATTACAATAGTTTTCAAGAAATTATTTGAATCAGTTTAAATAAAAGGGATCTTTAAATGAACCAACACGTAGCTTTTATGACATCTCAACCTAAACCAGAGGTTGCAGCTAACCGACAACCAACAGTAGAAAAAGTTATTGAAGCTTTGTCTGGACAAGGGATTCAAGTTTTTTACCTTGATGGTAAAGATATTTATAATAAAGAAACTTTTTTGGGAAAAGTTGCTATGGCAATGAACTTTCCTTCATATTTTGGCGCCAACTGGGATGCTTTCGAGGAATGTATTACTGATTTAACATGGTATCCTGCTGAAAAATATGTTTTAATATACGAACGTCCGGATATATTTGCACAAGCTGACCCTACTGGTTGGCAAACAGCACTGGATATTTTGCGTGCAGCTGAAGAATACTGGCAAGCAAAAAACATACCACTAAATGTTTTTCTACTAAATTAAGTGTAAATTTTGGTGCCAATAAGGGGAAGTATATAACATATATATACCTATACCCTTGTATGTCACCCTTAACAGACGCACTTAATCGGATAGAAACTTGGATTGTGAGAAATGACCCAAAATTCGCTTTGGGCTTACAGCCAGGACTAACGCGCGCAGAAATTAATGAGATTGTTAAAGATTTTCAATTTCAACTTACACAAGAACTGTATGAGTTTTACGAATGGCACAACGGGTGTAATAGTTTTGGCTATATAATTCCTTTTTATGATAATTTTTTCCCTTTAAAAGAAGTTTTAACAAATTACCAAAGTTGGTTAAGCTGGGAGCGGTGGAATCCTCATTGGTTGCCGATATTAGACGGGAATGGCGATTATAGGTATGCAATTACTGTGGGAGAAGAAACAGCCCCTGTTTGGCATATTGACCCAGAGTGTGGCATTGAAGAAATTCGTTGGGATAACCTTACGGACTTATTTTTAGCAGCAGCAGAGTGTTATGAGACAGGCGCCTATTACATTGACGAAGAAGGATATTTAAAAGAAGACGAACAGAGAGTTATTAAGATTCAACGTAAGTATAATTATCGAGGAACTGAACAAGTTACATCAAATCAAGCTTATGACCCTTATCCTCCAACAGTTGCTAGCCAAATAAATGTTTCAGAACCGGATGCTTTAGAGCAGCTGACTCAGGCATTGAATGCAGACCCTTTAAACAGTGATGCCAGAATTCAACAAGTAATGGCTGCTAATACTTTAGAAAACCTTGCAAATTCAGGTTTATTTGAAGAAGCTGGCGCCCAACCGCTTGTTATTGCATTACAAAATATGATTCATGATGGGGCTGGTCATGCTTTAGCAGCGAAAAAGCTAGGTGAGTTGGGAGATAAAAGGGCTATTGAACCACTTTTACAAGCACTTAATCATAATTCTAGTGAGGTACGGGTAAATGCAATTGATGCCTTAACTAAATTAGGTGATGTGAGAGTTGTTGACCAAATAATCCAGTGTTTGCAGGATTCAGACTTTTTTGTGCGAGTAGCTGCGGCAAGGGCACTTGCTCAATTAAAAGATATAAAAGCAATTGAACCTTTAATTGAGGCGTTAAAAATTGAGAACCAATCTACAGCTTGCGGCGCCATTGCGGAGGCGTTAGGAGATTTTGCTGATGCTAGAGCGATAGAACCTTTGATTGAAATTTTACATAGCCAAGGTCGAAATCTTAGAGACGCTTTTAGTTTCCAACGTGTCAGAGTCTGTTTGATTGAAGCGTTAAGTAAAATTGAAGACGATAGAACAACAAATGCTCTACTTGAAGTTTTGACAGCTAGAGAAGATATCTTACAAGCAAACAGAAGTTATTGGCAAGAATCTTATCAAACAATTGAGATTGCAGTTAAAACATTTTTAAGACGAAAGCACCCTCAATTAATTAGTATATTAACTCAGTTGCTTCAAGATTCAGAGCGTCGAATTCGTTGTGATACTTTGTCCGCACTAACTAAAATACCTGATGTAATGGTAGTTGACATGCTTATCTTGGCGTTATCTGATGAGGATGCTCTCTTACGCAAAGCAGCCGTTCGTTCTCTTGGAGAAAGACAAGATGTGAAGTCAATTGAACCTCTAATAGGTACTTTGCAAGATATTAATGTACGTGTACGCATGGAAGCAGTTCAAGCTTTAGAAAAAATTAATGATGAAAGGGTAGTAGATGCTTTACTTCAAGTACTAAATGATGAAAATCCAAATGTTCGCGCTTGCGTTGTGCTGGCTTTAGGTAATTTAAGAAACCCAAAGGCAATAGAAGCGTTAAATCGATGCTTACAAGATAACAGTTCAATAGTTAGCAAAATGGCTCAAGAAGCTTTAAATAAATTTGCGTGATTTAGTAAGTATAATTTATTTAAAAAAATATTTAACACGATTTACAACCAAAGTTTTTTAAGCAGATTATAGGCAAAATTTTGCTTTCAGCTGAAGAACCAAGACCTCAAGATTGTAAGCAACTCAAAGGACATCAAGGCTTATATAGACTTGACCAAGGTGAGTATCGTATCCTTTATACTATTTCAGAAAATGAAATAGAGGTTTTTCGTATTGGAAAGCGTAACGATGATGAAGTGTACGAAAATCTGTGATAGTTATATGTATACCACGACAAAGCAAAGCTTCTGCAAAAATATTAATTAGTAACATTCTCATCAAGTTAAGGCTGGCGCCTAATTTCTCTTCCCATTCTTCAATAATTTGGGTACAAAGCATATTCAATCACACATTACCAACCAGATCAAAGCAAA
Organism: Calothrix sp. FI2-JRJ7; assembly: GCA_019359675.1. Classification (GTDB taxonomy): domain Bacteria; phylum Cyanobacteriota; class Cyanobacteriia; order Cyanobacteriales; family Nostocaceae; genus Dulcicalothrix. Next base: position 70,879 of record JAHHGX010000065.1, on the reverse strand, counting down.
ACCTTGACTATTTTAGCGTATAATTGAATCGTGTTCTACTCAAATTTAAGTGTTATATATTGAAGTAGCGCTCTTGAATTATGGATAAAATCATGGTTGAGCAACTTTTAATACAAGATGATTGCTCCTACGTACCAGATGCCAACCAGCTAGTTACTGAAGATGATACACCAGTGGATAACTTTGCATCTGTCCAACAACGCTTGTTAGTTGGTTCGTCTTATAGCTCTTTACAAAATCAAATATTTTTAGCCTCAGCTAATGTCGGTATTTATTATGCAGACTCAAAACCTCCTATAGTACCCGATGTCTTTCTTAGCTTAGATGTGCAAGTACCAACGAATTGGTGGGAAAAGCAAAATCGTTGCTACATGGTGTGGAAGTTTGGTAAACCCCCAGAAGTAGCAATTGAAATAGTTTCTAACAAAGAAGGTGACGAACTAGGGGAAAAGCTGAAAATCTATCAGCGAATGCGGGTAAGTTACTACATAGTGTATGACCCAACAAAACAATTAGGAGATAAAGAGTTATATATTTACGAACTTAGAGCAATGCGCTATTTCGAGACTTCAGACACTTGGCTTGATCAAGTAAAATTAGGCGTTACCCTCTGGGATGGACAATTTGAAGGTAGGCAGGATACTTGGTTACGCTGGTGTTATCAAGATGGTACTGTTTTGCCTACTGGTGATGAGCGCGCGCAAGTTGCCGAACAACGCGCGCAAGATGCTGAACAACGCGCATCTCTATCTGACCAACGCGCGCAAGCACTGGCGCAAAAGTTAAGAGAAATGGGTATAGACCCAGATACATTGTAGCTATTTCTCTTGTGGGATGGGCATCCTGCCCGTCCTATATCAGTGGGCGGTTCGGGATGCCCGCTCCACAAGAGAAGATTTTTATTTATGAGTGTTTAATCTTGCGGCTGCTTCATGTAATTTTTGGGTACAATTAGCCACAATTGGTTCACCGTGTGCAACTGAGATTACTTGTAAATCTGTAATATTATCTGCCAAAGATTCTAGCCACTGGCGATAGGCATTTCTACCGGTCATGTAAAACATTTTTCCTAATCTGGTAATACCAAAGAAACCACTGGCGCCTAGTATACCTACAGGCAATTTACTTTCGGGTGCATATTTATCTAAATAAGACTCGGTTAAATTGAATAAGATATCTGTAAAAATTAATGCTTTCCCTGTTGGTAGTTGTAATTCATATGCTAATTCTTGGGGACGAATGCCAATTGGTTGATGACAAACTATACCGTATTGAGGTAAAAATTCTTCTGCGGTTGCATCTACTGGAACGACTTGCTCAACGTAAGGTATGGCAGCAGCGGGAGCAACTACTATTAATTCAGGGTAGCGCTGTTTGAATACGCGCGCGTCGAGTCGATGAATGCGGTTAGGTACTATCATTATTTTGGGTGTACCTAATGATTCTAGTTGCGTCATTGTGGCTTCATCTAATACAATGCCGCTATGAATTAATAATGTAGAATCGGGTAGTTTATAAAGTATCATTTCCCTTGGTGGGTGTCCGCTAGCTGGTAAAATACCTGTAACGTGCCAGAGGTTTGGCGCCAGTTCTTCAATGGGACTGTGAGGTAATATATGTGATTCCCATTCGTTAGAAGTGGTTATAGTATTTTGAGCTTTACGAGGTTTTACTAGCGAAAATAATGAATAAAAGATTTCTGATGGTAATGATTTTTCTTGTTTCATAAAGGTTAGTTTTTGTTGGGTTGCGCTACGCTACCCTTCGGGAAAGCTTTGCTTACACCCAACCTACATTTAGTAAAGGCAGTATGTCTTCTAAATTTTTCCGATTTTTTGTAAGTTCTACCGATTTTTCAATATTTGCTTGGGTGTGGCGCCAAGCTGTCGCTTCATATGTAAGTTCAAATGGCTTTGGTTTGCGAAACCTACTTGCTGGGCAACTTGAGATATAGACTCACCTTTTTGCAATAGCTCTTTCGCGCGGGTGACTCGACAGCTAATTACATATTTATGTGGTGGTACACCTGTTGCTTGTTTGAAAAGTTGTGAGAAGTAATGTGGGCTTATTTGTGTTAGTGCGCTGAGTTCGTTTAAACTTAAATCTTGGTCTAGATGCTCATTTATATACTCGATTACTAATTTTAGCTGACTTGGTGATAAACCACTTTTGTAGTTATGTACGATAGGCTTTTTAGTTGCATAGTGTTGCATTAAGTGAACTGTTACTGCATTGACCATTGTCTCGGCATATAAACGACTTCCTGTCAAATCTGAAGTTAACACTGTTTTCATTGCTAATCCTATTTGGTACAGCAGTGGGTCAGAAGTGGCGAAATGAGGTGTTAATTGAGATTCAAAGTTAGCAGGCGCCATTACCAAAGCAAAGAATTCAGCTTCATCATACGCGCGTACTCCATGCCCAACTCCTTGAGGAATAATTATTACATCCCCTTCTTGAACGGGGTCATCGCGTAATTTACCATCCAGCTTACGTTCGGCATGAACTCGCTTATTTTTATGTGTAAAAATTAGTACTGCATGTCCGTTAATAATACTAACTTCATCACTGTCTCCTGCTGGTTGACAATGATGCTCAAACACAAACCCATCCCAGCGCGCGGTATGAGTAGACAGAATAGGAGGACGGGGTAAAAGTAAGTCGCTAGGGTTGTGCTTTTTGAAGTCAATTATTGACGGTTTTACGTCGGACATGGTATTCGGTAAGCAACTAATGCTAGATTATTACGAAAAATTACATAGATACGAAAAATCTAACTAATATTTTGTATAGCCCATATATGGCTTCAACACAAATTGTCAAAAGTAAAAAGAGGCTAAAAATCGGACTGAAATTACTCTTAGGTTCGGGACTTTTAGCTTTGCTAGGTGGTAGTGGATGGTGGTTTTACATTCAAAATTCCGGTAAATCATCAAATGCTGTCGCTTTACCTATAATGACCGCAGACCGAGAAGACATCGAAATAACAATTAATGAAAGTGGTGCTATGCAACTCGGAGGACAACGAGACTTGAAGTCTCCAGGGGAGGTTACGGTAGATAAAGTGTTAGTTAAAGTCGGAGATACAGTCCAAGCTGGACAACGATTATTAGTTCTCCGCAATAAAGAGCAGCAAAGTACTGTTGCAAATCAAGATTTGGCTATTCGTAAACAAAAGCAAACTCTCGCACGCAGTCAAGAGAAAGTTACAGAAGCCAAAGATAAACTAGCGGTAGTGCAACAAGAACTCAGGCAACCTATTAAACAAGAATTTGATATTCGCAAGGCAGAGTTAGAACTTACACGCAGTCGCGAAAAAATTATCGAAGCAAGACAAAAGCTTGCGACCGCAAAGGAAGAAGCACTATCTCCAGCGAAACAAGTATTTGATATCCAAAAAGCAGAGTTAGAACTTACACGCAGTCGTGAGAAAATAACAGAAACAAAAGAAAAGCTTGCTGTTCAACAAAGAGAATTAAAAAATTTAGAAGTTTTATCGCAAAAAGGCTTTATTCCCGGTGACGAGTTAGTAAGACAACAAGCATCTGTTCGCGATGCACAAGTTACTGTAAGAGAAGCAGAGTTTGATGTTCGCACTAAAACTATTGACCTTAAACGTCAAATTTTAGAGGCTAAACGCGCGACAGAACCTCAAACAAAGGTATTAGAGGCACAAACAGCATTGAAAGATGCTCAGTCAGACTTAAATTCTAAAACCTTGGAATTTCAACGTTTGAAAATTGAAAATAAACGCCAAACTGAACTCCAAGAAAAACTTTTAAACGCGCGTGCAGAAGTTCGGAATGCTGAGTCAGATGTTGAAACTCAAATTAGCGAACTCCAAAAGTTAGCACTCGACCGCAAAAATTTAGAGACGCAAGTTCAAAATAATTTTGTTACGGCGCCAATTACTGGAAAAATACTTAATGTCAAAGCTAAAAATGGTGATGGTATTAAATCAGGAGATATTTTAATTACCTTGGGCAACCCATCACAAGAACTCGTAAATCTACAAATTGGGACGCTTGATGCAGCTAAGGTCAAGGTGGGTCAACCAGCAAAGATAAAAGTTATTGGGCCTAACTCTCAAGAATATACGGGTAAAGTCCAAGAAGTGCAACCCCAAGCAATTAGTGGAGAAGGTGGAAGTGGAGCATCTTTAGGTGGTGGTTCATCAACCCAAGCAAAAGTTCCGGCAACTGTACTACTCGATAAACCAACTCGTACTCTAATACCTGGTAGCCAAGTCAGTGTAGAAATTATTGTTGAGCAGCGAAAAAATGTTGTTGCTGTAAATTTAGAAGCTGTTCAACGCGACGAAGGTGAGCCATTTGTCTGGATACGCGATAAACAAGGTAAAGCACAGAAGCAAAAAGTCGCTCTTGGACTCGAAGCGACTACCAAGGTTGAAATTAAATCTGGTTTAAAAGCTGGTGACAAAATTATACTCCCTGGCGCCGACACTACCTTAGAGCCAGGAAAAGCAGTTAAAGAGGCGCCACCAGATGCAGCACCACAGCTAATACCAGATAAATCATAGTAATTTTTAATTTTATGTCTCTTTCACCTCAAGACTTAATTATTGTTACCTGTAAATCATTAACAGGAAATTGGGTGCGCTCTGCATTAACTAGTTTAGGTGTATTTATGGGCGTAGCAGCAGTAAATGCCACACTTCAAGTTGGAGATATTAGTCGCGCGTTAATTAAGCAGCAACTTGCCAAACGAGACGCACCCCAAGTATCCCTTAGTGTTTATTCATCAGAGGGTAGGGAACCAAAATTAGAAGATTTAGAATTTCTGCGCCGACGTTTAAAGAATTATCAGCTAATTAGTGCTTCTAACTTTGTGGGTTTATCTGATTCTGTACTTTATCAAGGTGAAGAAGGGAAACCAATGATGCTGGCTGTAACTCAAGATTATTTACCAGCTACAGGTCGAAGACTAATTAAAGGAAGATACTTTAATGCAGCAGATTTAGAAAATTATCGACCTGTTGTAGTAATTGATAAATTTCTTTCCGATAAGCTTTTTAAAAGAGAAGAACCTTTAGGAAAATTAATTTTTAGCTCAGACAGACCTTATCAAGTTATTGGAATTGTAGAAACGAAACAAAGCTTTGGTGAAGAACCAAAAGGTCAATTAGTGATGCCAATGTCCACATATAGTGCATTGACAGGTAGCCAAAATTTTCAATCTATTTGGATACGTCCTCGCAAAGAAGAAGATATGGATGCTTTGAAAGAAGAAGCTGAAAAACTATTAAAGTCGCGCTTTCCTGGCGCCGAAGTTTTTGGCTATAGCAATATACAAGATATTTTAATGCAAAAACAAACTTTTGAGTTAGCTTCGCGCGGACTAAATGTTGTGGGAATTATTGCATTATTAATTGGTGGAGTTGGAATTACGAATATTACAATCGCTTCTGTGATTGAACGCACCCCTGAAATTGGTTTACGCAGGGCACTTGGCGCCACTAAATCTGAGATTTTACTGCAATTTATTTTAGAAGCTGCTCTTTTAAGTTTAGTTGGGGGAACGTTAGCGATTATATCAGTTAATTGTGTGACTATAGTCGTTACTCAAATATTTAGTTTTCCTTATCAATTAGAAGTTCAAACAGCAGTTTTATCTTTAGGTGCTGCTTTATTAGTAGGTGTTGGAGCTTGCTTTTTCCCTGCTGTGCGTGCGTCGCAACTTGACCCTGTTAAAGCTTTGCGTGAAGGTTAGTGGCAACGGATATAACGGATGTAACGGATAAATGTATGGAGTATTTAATTAAAACAAGACTTGTACAAGTTGTAATTATATTATTTGGGGTTGGTTATTCGACAGGCGCCGGAGCGAATAATCAGTTCCCACGTACTTTTGAAACTGTACCTATTAAACCTACAGTTCAGCCTACAGAAACATCAGTACCAAAAAAGCCACAGCTTAAACTTGCTCTGGCAAATGTTGTGTATCTAGTTATTGAGAATAATACAAGTATTAAGAATGCTTATTTAGATAGAATTGCTCAGAAAGGTGATTTAGCTGTTGCAGAAGATAAATTTGCGCCAGATTTTACTCCTACTGTATCAGTCAATATGAATGAACTGGGTAGAAATGGGATTAGTTCCGGTTCGTTAACTACTAATCTCGGCGCCAAAGTTGTGATGAGAATTCCTACGGGTGCAGAAGTTACCTTTAACTGGACAGCAGATGCTCAAACTTCAAATTTAAACTCGAATCTGAATAATTTTAGTAGCAGCATTACTGATAATAGTTTACGTCAAAATATGGAACTTCGATTAAGCCAACCATTATTAAAGAATGCTGGTACACGAATTAATCAAGCTTCTATTGATTTAGCACGAATTACTGAAAAAGTGAATATAGAAAATTTAAAGTCTACTTTGAATAATACTATTACAGAAGCTATTATTGCCTATCGAGAATTAATTCCGCTCAAGAGCGAGTCAAAATTGAGCAGTTGTCACTAAAAAATGCTCAAGATTCTCTGGAAATTAACCAAGCTTTGATTCAAGCAGGTAGACTGGCGCCTGTTGAAATTATTCAAAACCAAACAGATATAGCTAACCGTCAAGTATCTTTATTATCTGCTCAAAACGACTTAGAATCAAAAAGATTAGCATTATTAGCTATTTTAGATATTGACAAAAATACAAATATTGAAGCCGAAACCATACCTTCAGTCAAACCCGTAACTTTAGATATTGAGAAACTGAGAAATATTGCGCTTTCTACTCAACCTGGATATTTACAGGCACAATTTAGTGTAGATCAAACTAAACTAAATTTAATGGTAGCGGAAGATAACAAACGTTGGGATTTAAATTTAAACGCCACCTTGCTAAATAATTTAAATGAAGCTGTAGATGCAAGATTAGGTTTAACTTTTGGTCATACCTTTGGAGATTTAAATTTAGAACAAGCATTTAAGCGCGCGCAAGTTGAGTTACGGAAGTCAGAAAACACATTAAAAAATGTACAAACAAAACTAGATATTGAGTTACAAGACCGAGTGCGAAACACCAATTTAAGCTATAATCAACTAGAGCTTGCTAGACGAGCAACTCAATTATCGCAACAGCAACTCGAAATTGAACAGGAAAAATTAAAACTAGGTAGAGGGAATGCAGTTTTTCAGTTGATTAGATTGCAAAACGAACTCGCTCAAGCAAGAAATGCAGAACTTGATGCTACAATTCAATACCTTAACGCTTTAACTAATTTAGACCTGTTTCTTGGTACAACTTTACAAACTTGGCAAGTTAAAATTGAAAATTGATCAAAATCATACAAAACGACGTTACAAAACTTGTGTGTACACAGCAGCTTCCACGCGGGAAGCTAAAAATTTATACTAATTATTATGCAACACCAAAATCAGTGTATTGCCGCATATAGGGAGCTTGGAAACCAAGTATAATGTCTTCCCTAGGAATTCCAGTAGCAACTAATTCTTGACCGATTTGTAGTTCGGTAGTATTCTGCTGTATCCAAATTTTTTCATTGATAATGTCCAGATGTAAAACACAGCCATGTACGCGGCGGTGTCCTACCCAACCAACGCTTACAACTTGATAACGGTCACGTTCTTTGTCAAAGATAAGTTGAGAATCAATTTCGCCCGACGCAACAGGAACAGAAGCATATTCTGTCAAAACTTTTTGAACCATTGCTCGATATCGCTCTAATTTATCCATTGAGTAATCACCTCATTAATTGGGTCATAGACAATACGTTTTATTTGATAACGTTCCACTGATAGTTGGGCAAATTCACGTTGGAAAAAAGCATCATATACAGTTAGAGGAATAGCTAGATAGAGAATGCGGTCAGGCTCATGAATTTCTAAGGCGAGTCCATGTTCAAGAATTGTCCTAGCGCTGCGTGATAGTCAGTTAAAGGTGAGTCACCCAGGAAAGATTTTATTTCAACCGCGATTTTCTCACCTTGACGTTCGGCTGCTAATAAACGTTCAGCCCCAAGGTCAATTTCTAGCTTAGTGCCACCTACATCTAATTTCAAGGGGTCGCCTGTAATAATCCATTGCTCTTTTTGAAGAGCTGCTTTTACAGCCTCATGGAAAAGATCTCTAGCTGCCATCGAGAGCTTACCTAACTACAACTCTATTGTAACTTCAACAGGAGACTATATTACAATATTTATGTACACCGCGTGCTTTTACTAGGATGTGAATATTATAGGTTTGACTGTGCTAACAGCAACGGAGCAATTAGCAGACAGTTGTTTTGGTGCTAGATATTGAGCATTTCTTGCTTTTTCAAAGATAATATTCAACTGTTACACAGCTGATTAACTAAATTAATTTTGTAAATGCAGCCATTACAACTTTGACTTTGGAAGAACAAACAACTACTTAAGGTGTTTCAAGGGGATTTTTATAGTCTATGTCTCTGTGGTAAGATAATTATTTTTATTAGTATTTTATAAGATGGAACGGGCAGGGATGCCCATTCCACAAGAGATGTATTTATCTTAATTAGATGAAGATAGGTGAGTTATGGCAGAATCTACTCATATTAAACAGTTTCGCTTGATGGCACAATATAATACGTGGGTCAATAATCAAATTTACGAACTTGTGGCATCACTAACTCCGGAAGAACGGCGCCGCAATCTTGGAGCTTTTTTTGATTCGATTCATGGTACATTGAATCATACTCTTTTAGCTGACAGAACTTGGTTAGGAAGGTTTGCGACTAGTACTTGTCATCAGTTTAAATCTCTACAAGATGCAAAGCTAATTTTTGACGTTGAGTCTTTGGGGAAAGAACTATATAGTGATTTTACGGAACTTTGTAACGAACGCGCGCAAACTGATAATGTTATTGAAAGTTGGGTTAGCGAACTAAGTGATGAGATATTATCAGCGTCGATGCAATATCATAATGTATCTAAGACTGTTGAACGAGAACATTCACTTTGGTTTGCGCTTGCTCATTTTTTTAATCATCAAACACATCACCGCGCGCAGGTTACTACTTTGCTGCACCAGCTTGGTTATGATTATGGGATGACGGATTTTATTTATATGTATAATGTTGTTAGGGATTTGGTTTAGTTGCGGTATGGGTATTTAATAAGCGATGTAAAATTAACATTACAATTGCTAGGGGTAAGAGTAATGCAGGAATAATGCCCAACCCGAAGCGTGCGGCAAACCATCCTAACATAGTTGGAATACCTGCGGCGCCTAACGAAGCGGCACTTGTGATAAACCCAATAGCTGCGGGTACTGTTTGCGGTGATACTAAGATTGGCATTAGCCATATTATCATTGGGAAAATTGCAGCTAGAGATAAACCCATTAACGGTAAGCTTATTAATTGCTGGGGCAACAACCACCAAGCAACTACGCTGATTACTAATAATATTAAAGACATATCAAGCGCGCGTGTGGCGCCGAGATATTTTACTGCACGTCCTGTTAATAGTCTTCCTACAGTTAGCCCAAACCAATAAGCGCTAACACTGTAACCAGCAAGAGTCACTGGTGTATTTCTAACTTTACTTTGAACACTAAAAGCCCAGTTACCTATTGATGCTTCTACACCTACATATACAAATAGTAATAACCCTGCTATCAAGACTTTTGGTGTTTTTAAGGCTACAGTTAAATTTTGTCTACCATTAGTGTTTGATGCTTCGGCTTTTTTATTTAAAGGTTTATAGTTATTTACTACTGCCCAAAGCATTCCAAATATTGTTACACTTACTACAAGGGCAATAACTAAATAACAGGAGCGCCAGTTTAAATTTATCGCCAGTAAACTAGTTGCCACCGCAGGACCAAGTAATGCTCCCACACCGTAAAAAGCATGAAGAATCCCCATTAAATCAGCATTGTCTTGTTGTGCTATATAAGTATTAATGCCAGCATCAATTATTCCAATTCCTAATCCAAGTAATGTACCAGCAGCAACCATTACTAACCAATATGGTGAAAGTGCATAAATAATCAGTGCGCTGGTCAAAATTGTAGATGCTAACAATAACATGCGCGCGAGTCCAATACGACTACTTAGTAGACTACTAGAAAAAGCAGCTATGACATAACCTGTAACTTGACTAATGAAAAGTAACGTAATAGTAGCAGCACTTAGATTATACGTTGCTTGAATAGAAGGAATAAGAACACCTAACCCTCCTTCAGCAATGCCAATAGCTATAAAAGCATAGAAAGACAGCGCAATACCTATCCAACCCTGATTTTTTAGTAAGCGTTTAGCGGGCGCCATTAATTTCCTGTACCTAAATGATAAATTAACTTCAAGATTGAATACATTTCTTAATAAAAGCATCAACCTAAAGGTACAAGAAATCAACCTAGTGTCAATACTTGCCTACAATGAACTTCAATCGTTTAAATTTTTATCAATACGGTAGTAATATTGTAAACTCTGTACCAACACCTAACTCAGATGAACAAAGCAACTGTCCTTTGTGCTGTTGTACTATTTGATGACTTATCGATAACCCTAAACCAGTTCCATGACCAACAGGTTTAGTAGTAAAGAATGGGTCGAATATTTTTGATTGTATCTCTGGTTTGATTCCGGCGCCATTATCTATAATACTAATTGCAATTTGATTATTTTCTCTGACACCAGTACGTATCCAAATTGTCGGAGTATTTATTGTTGTGCTTGCTACTGCATCAATTGCATTGTTCAATAGATGCATAAATACCTGGTTCAATTCTCCTGCAAAGCAATATACTTCTGGTAGATTTGCATATTCTTTGATTAATTGAATTGCTTCTAATTTTTGATGTAGAATCATTAAGGTATTATCTAGCCCTTCGTGGATGTTAACTGTTTTTCTATCTGCTTCGTCAAGACGTGCGAAGTTTCTTAATGATAATACTATATTTTTTATCCGTCCGGCGCCGTTCTTCATCGAAGATAAAATTTGGGGCAAATCATCTTGAATAAAATCTAAATCAATTTCTTCAATAGTATCACAAATTTCAGCAACAGGTTTGGGATAGTTTTTTTGATACAGTTTAATTAATTCAAACAGTGATTGAGTGTATTGATGAGTATGAGTTAAATTACCATAGATAAAATTGATTGGATTATTTATTTCGTGAGCAACACCTGCAACTAACTGCCCTAAACTCGACATTTTCTCAGTTTGAATGAGCTTGATTTGAGTTTGATGTAATTTTTCTAATGTTGCTTGCAGTTCTTGATTTCTTTCTGCAAGTTCTTGTGTGCGTTCGGCAACACGGTTTTCTAGAGTTGTATAAAAGCGCGCGTTTTCTATAGATATAGCTGCTTGTGCTGTAATAACACTTAGCAGTTCAATTCTATCTTGTGTGAATGCGGCTTTAGTAAGATTGTTTTCTAAATATAAAATGCCTTGGAGCTTGCTTTGATGAATAACTGGAAATACTAATACAGATAATACTTGATTTGCTTCTATATAACTATCTGTACTAAAATCTGATTGAGTGGCATTGTCTAATACTAAAGGTGTGAGAGTATGTTGTAAATAATTAATTAATGATAACGGTAAAATATTACATTCACTGATCGGTATTGATTGTAAGACCTTTACCTCGTTATCTTCTCCAAGAACTGCTTCTAAAAATAACTGTTTGTCTTGTTTAGAAATAAAGCATACTTTTTGGCCACCTGCATTTTCTCGTAATAAATGCATGAGTTTAGTTAGTAAATTGCTAATAACTATTTCGCTAGAGAGAGTACGGGATGCTTTAATTATAGTTGCCGAATCAAGCGATGAATAATTGTTAGTAGTTTGAGTAGTAGTTGTAGTAGTAGTGGTTGGAGACATTGATTCCCTCTTACGAAGGGTAAGGTAAGGATAGCGGGATTCTAAATCTTTAACTTTGGCTGTTGCTCCCCATTGCTGATATCCATAATAAGCATCAGTAAGATACAATGAGGCGATTTTCATATTACCTGATGCTAAATAAAACTCACCTGCTAGCTCCGAAGCTATCGCTTGTTCTTGTATATATCCATTTTCAGATGCTAGTTCTATCGCGCGATTGTATAGCTGTGTTGCCTCCCAATATTGACTTAATATACGGCATTTTTCGGCTTCTACAAGGTCATATTTATGCTGGTTGTTTGCAGCACAATGAAAACTCCATATTTTCATCTGGCTTTGGTTAGCTATAACAGTAGCTAAATATTCTTCTTGTTCTTCGACAGAAACGTTAGGATAATGTTTAAGTAGTGCTAACGAATAGTAAAAGTTATGGTGTACAATCATCATTGTCGCGCTGGCGCCCACCGCATATTTTTCTGCCAAACGTGAATACTGAATCGCTTGCTCATATTTTTGAAATAGATAAGCTAGCATTAACTTAGAAAAATAAACCCCAAACAATAAATGAAGTTGATTTTTCTCAATCAATATTGGCAATAGTTCATCTTCATTAAAACTATCGCCGATTAAACGATAACTATTTTGACTAAAAACTTGTAAGTTCAAAGCTAGCTGGTGCCATATCTCAAAGCAATGAGTGGAGAACTCCTGTTTGACAGATTTCACATAATCAAGATACTTTCTATATTTTTCATCTACGACTGGAAGTGCTTCACCAGTTAAAAAGCTGTAAAGGCAAAAGTAGATACTGGCAAAACACGCATATTCAATATCTCCTGCCTCCACACCTAGATTAAAAGCTTCTGAAAATGCATTAAGGGTGAATTTACCATGCTCTTTCCAATGACGAACACAGACGTTATAAGTCGTTAAAACCTTGGGAGCAAAAGTTATCGCATTAAATTTATCCAATATTAAGAGCGATAATAAACCATACTGATACCCCAAGTCAACCTCGCCTTGAACTTCGCAAACTAAACTACAACAAGCATAGGCAAAAGCCGCAGTTTCAGAATTACCATAGTGGATACAAATATCCGCCATTGTATATATAAGTTTTAGATATAAATCGGGGGCTGTTTGATAAGTAGAATAAGTTAAATTATTAAGTATTTTTAAGACTGCTATTTGATATGCGTCTTGAATTTGCGGCAGATTTTCCAATTGCTCAACATCAATATTTTTGGGTAATGTGAGAGCAAGTGTTACTCCCAGCTTATTCAGTACATCAAGACCAATTTCAATTGCTAATTCTGGTCGAAGTTGGGAATTACAAGACTGAATTTTTACTTCATATACTTTAATTGTATCTAAGATATTGTTCGCATGAATTAAGACGATTTCGCATAGCTGCTGCAAACGGTCAAAATTAGTATTTAAGTACTCAGCCTCGATTAATTCCACATATAGATTTAGCGTCAAATCATAGTTACTTTGCCAACTGTTATCTGGCAGCAATTGTATTCCTGTATTTAAATACTCAGCAGATGAATGATAAGCATTAGCTGTTTTGGCTTTACGACTAGCTAATAAATTAAGGAAGGCAAGTTCTTCTTTTTCTACTTGTGATGAGAGTAAGTTTGCTCCCATATTAAAATGATTAACAATATCTAAAATGTGAGCTTCTAGTTCTGATGAAGAAAAATAACCAAGTAAAAGCTTACCAATTCTTAAATGTATAGTTTGTTTTCCCTCCTCTGGAATCAGAGAATAAGCAGCTTGTTGAACTCGGTCATGTAAAAACTTAAATTCTAATTCTATCTCGCCACAATCGAGTTTTTGCACTGACTCGTCACAAATTAATAGTAACTGTTCAGTTGGCACCTGATAATTATGACTTAATGGTAATATTAATCCTTGTTGCAATGCAGGCCACAGTGATTTGATGATATCGGATGCAGATTTTTCGGTTACTGTTGCTAAAACATCTAATTTAAAGAAAGCGCCAATACAAGCAGCTAATTGCAATGCTGACTGAGTAGCAGCAGGCAATTTACTGATATTGCTTGCCATTAATTCTACTATACTCAAGTTGGTGATGCCGACACTTTGAATTTGCTGAAGATTCCAATCCCAGCATTTTAAATCAAAATCATATTTGATTAATTTCTCTTGATAAATTGTTTTTATTAGCTGCGTTAGAAAGAAAGGATTACCTAATGTTTTATTAAATAGTAAAGATGCTAAACCTTGAGTAATAGAATTATCAGTAATATTAAAGGTATCATTTACTAATTGCTGTACTTGAGAAATATTTAAATTTTCTAAAGTTATTCGATTAATTGTTGTGTCTGTTTTTTGAATTTCTTCTACGGTCTGGATGAACGGATGTGTTGGACTAACTTCGTTATCGCGATAAGCGGCAATTAACAATAAATACTGACTATTATTATCAGTGATTAATCGCTGCATTAACTTGAGTGAAGCAATATCTGCCCATTGCAAATCATCTAAAAAGATAACTAGAGGATGTTCTTTTTGCGTAAAAACACCAACAAATGTACAGAATACTTGATTAAAACGGTTTTGTCTCTCCATTGCACCTAACTCAACAACAGGTGGTTGGACTCCTATAATCAATTCCAATTCTGGAATCACATCAATAATCACCTGTCCGTTATTACCCAACGCTCTGCTTAATTTTTCTTTCCACGATTTTAGCTGTGTGGCATTTTCGACTAATAACTGCCGCATCAAAGACTGAAATGCCTGAATTAACGATGCATAAGGGACAGCGCGCTGAAACTGGTCAAATTTTCCACTGATGAAATACCCGCGTTGCCGCACAATTGGCTTGTGAACTTCATTTACTAACGAAGATTTACCAATTCCAGAGTACCCAGCAACTAGCATTAGTTGACTTTCCCCTTGACTAATCGCATCAAACCCAGCTAGTAGTGTTTCAACTTCTCTTCCCCTTCCATAAAGCTTTTGAGGAATATTCAATTGAGAAATACGGTCACTCTCCCCTGGCAGAAACTCAGTAATTTTACCTCTATCCTTCAACTCATCCAAACAACGCTGCAAATCAGCTAACAACCCTGCTGCACTTTGATAACGGTCTTCCGCATTTTTTGCCATTAGCTTAGTTATAATTGCAGCTATCACCAAGGGTACATTTGGATTAAAATCTAAAATAGATGGTGGTTGTTTGGCAATATGGCAATGCACTATTTCCAAAGCATCATCGCTCTGAAATGGCAACTGTCCCGTCAACATTTCATAGAATGTAACACCTAAAGAGTAAAAATCACTACGATAATCTACCGCGCGGTTCATTCGTCCCGTTTGCTCAGGGGAAATATACGCTAATGTTCCCTCCAACTTACTCAAACTGATTAACTGTGCTTCTTGACTTAGACGTGAAGCGATGCTAAAGTCGGTGAGTTTAACAATACCGCTTTCTGGGTTAATAATGATATTTGAAGGTTTAACATCTTTATGGATTATATGGTGAGTATGTAGTGATATCAAGGACTTTGAGAGTTGTATAGCGATGCAGAGAAAAGAGACGAGAGATAACCGTTCGCTAGCAAGAAAGTTTTGAAGACTAATACCACCAAAATCTTCTAACACTAATATATAGTGACATACTTGAGCTTCTAAACGTACAACTTTAACAATTCCTTCGATATCAAGGTTTTGGGTAATGCTGTATTCATGCTTCAAGCGACTAATCTCTTCTAAAGAAGGATACTCACCTTTCAACACTTTCAGGATTACTTTTTCTGAATTTGATTGCGATACTCCCCGATACACTATTGTGTTTAAACCATCATGAATTAGTTCGGTTATTAGGTAGCCAGGAACCTTCAAAGCAGATAGCATCGTTTAACCTCAATACTCTAAACTCGTCACCTACTTATATTTCCCCAACATGAGGTGAGATTAAACTTTGTATCCCAAAAAAATTATTAATTAAGTATTTTCTCTGAATACTCTTCTCTATAATAGGTGTTTAGAAGCTATCGAGTCAGAAAGAATCCTCCTCCATTTGTGCCTTTTGTGTCTAATGAAGCGGGAAATCCTCCGGATTATATGGTTCCTCCAAGAAATAAACCGCAAAGACACAAAGAACATCGAGTTGTCCAATTTCTTGTTCCAAAGTGTCCAAAAACTTGTTCGAGTCACAACACCATCCGCACGTCCTGTAGTATCTTGTCATTAATTACAGCTCTTGTAGCATAGGCGTCTCGCCTGTGCAGTGGGTTATTTTTTTACCACAGAGACACGAAGGACACAGAGTTAGAGTAATAATCAACCTCATACTTGCTGTATGAGGTTGATTATAGTCATAAATACTGTTATATGTGAACTGAATAAAAAACTTTAATAATCATTTTCAAAAATCAGGGGTATAAGCACCATGAGTAAGAAGCGAGTTTTGTCTCAACAGCTTTTATTATGTGGCTTTTTGGTATTTGTTTGTACTCGTGTTCAAGCACAAATTATACCTGATAATACGCTCTCGACAGAAGTATCCAAAATTAACCCGAATGTACAACTACGAGGCGCCATATGCTACAAATAAAGTCGAGCTGATTGGTACATCGGCTAGTGGTAATCTTCCTACAATTTTCTCTACTTCGGCTCAAGCTGGTTCATCAGGGGATGCAGGAGATTTGACGATTACCACCCAAGATTTATTTATACGGGATTGGCGCCCAGATAAGTGCTTCAACATTTGGCATCGGTAAAGCAGGTAATTTAATTGTAAACGCTTCTAAAAAGGTAGAACTAAGTGGCGCCAACTCTACCAACTTTCGCGGTGGTCGGGCCAAAATTACATCCCAAGGTATCTTTGGTACTCAAGCTCGTGATTTTACTACTTCTGAAAGTGATATTACAGCTACAGGCGCCAGTCCAGATTTGATTGGTAGTACAGAAATTAATACCCCTGATGTTGACTCTACCAAGCAATAATTGAACTACCAGAAGAAGTTGTTGATGCGACTAGAAGGGTAGCTCAAATTTGCCCTGTGAATCCTGGTGATAAACTTTTAGGTGAATTTACTATTACTGGACGCGTTAGTTTGCCCCCCAGTCCTCTGGAATTGTTACCAGGTACAACTAGTATTACTAAGCTCGCAACTTTAGACAACGATACGAGTAATATATCAAACACATATAGAATCGCTCCTCAATCGCAAAATCCTCAAAACACAATAATTGAAGCACAAGGCTGGGTTAAAAATACTGATGGGAGCGTAGTACTTGTTGCTCAAGTTTCAGAAGTTACTCCATCCGCACGTCCTGTAGTACATAGATGTCCTTAACCGACTGCTAATGCATCATAATTGCGTCATAATAAAGAATTAGAGAAAGTAACTGACTCTCTCTTTTTTCCTCAATTAGAAAATAGGAGTAGTACCTGTCACAACACCATCCGCGCGTTCTATGGTGCCCAGTTGTAGCACGGGTCAAAGCGCTTGTGCAGTGACGTAATAACCTTTTCCACAGAGACGCTCCTAACATAGAGTGGGGAGTTAGAGAGGGTCAAGCTATAATATCAATAAGCGAGAGTATTGAGGAAACGAAAAATGTCAACAGTTAAAGTTGAAGTGCAAATGTTATCAAAAAACTTGATAAAAGCAGTTGAACAGTTGAGTCAAGAAGATTTGGAACAATTTGTATCTCAAGTAATCGTACTGCAAGCGCAACGCAAAGCTACAAGCTTGCCGAAAAATGAAGCAGAATTATTAATAAAGATAAATCAAGGTATTCCCTCAGATACTCAAAAAGTTTACGACGAATTAATTGTTAAACGTGAAGCTGAAACATTGACAGTCGAAGAACATCAACATTTATTACTTTTAACCGAACAGGTAGAAAAAGTGCAAGCACAACGTATACAATATTTGGCAGAATTAGCAAGTATTCGCGGAGTGTCGCTGCCTACACTAATGGATGATTTAGGAATTGAAATGCCACAATATGTCTAATACTCGTCGAGTCACACCTCAACAAAAAAAGGCTGTTGCTGAACGAGCAAATGGTTGCTGTGAGTATTGTCGAAGTCCTGTACGTTATGCTATTCAACCATTTTCAGTTGAACACATAACTCCTAAAAGTCGGGGTGGAGAAACAGCACTACATAATTTGGCTTTTTCCTGTTAAGGGTGTAATAATCATAAATATAATAAGACTGAAGGTTACGACCCAGCAAGTGGTGACAAGACTGCACTTTATCATCCACGTCAGCACCTGTGGAGTGTTCATTTTGCCTGGAATGAAGATTTTACTATACTTATTGGATTGACTTCTATTGGAAGAGCAACAGTAGAAAGTTTGCTGTTAAACCGAGAAGGTGTAGTTAATTTACGTCGCTTAATGTATGCAGCAGGAGAACATCCACCAGTAGAGCCAAAACAATCAGTAGATGAACAATAACATAAAATTATATATGTCTTGAAGTTGGGCTAACCCAACGGCGCCGTATTTGTTCAGATTATTATAATCATACAGCTTATACTGAAAACGGGTTAGAACTTTACTTTTAAACAGAGACCAAAATCCTTAAGATGCTACCCTACGGTAAAACTGCGCCCTTCGTTCACGACTCATGACATAAGTCTAGATTTTACCCGTTTGCAGTATAATAAAAATCTCAGGATGAAGAGTTTGTCCTTAATATTGTTAAATATCTGTGAAAGCAACATGTCCATATTTAAGAAATATTTGTATGCAAGACAGATAACTTACGGATTATTTTCGTCGTTTGGTAACTACAAAAATTATAAACCCTGCAATTAACAGTGCGGCGCCACTTGAAGGTTCAGGAATGGAGGCATTTTTCAAAGGATTGTTTGGTTTTGTTAGGTTTTCTTTGCCTGATTCTACTTCGCGGTTAAAACGGTCTTTCTGTGCTTCAGCTTCTTTTAGCTGGCGCCGTTGTTCGTCGTTTACTAAAACAATCATAGAAGAGTAAGGTGTAACTATTTTAAACCTTTTCGCTAGTTTATGAATTGCATCTAATTCTGTTAGTTGTTCTAAGTTTTTCTCGCGACTTAAACCTAATATTAGTTGTCTTGCTGCTAAAGAGTCGAAAGCATCGGGTGCTGGGGTGGAAGAAGTGGTTAATTTGTCCATGAACCATGCGTAACCATCAATGACGCTAACAACGGTGTTACCTAAAGCAGATTTTGTTGCCTGTCGATAAAGTACTTCAGAAATATCGGTAGATACACCCCCACCACTATTTTCTATTGCTTTGAGGGTGTTGTCGTCGTAAGCTTTGGGAAGGGCACCTAAATGCACCATCCATAATGGAGAGGTAACGGTAGGAAAATTCTTCTTGTCGTCGGATAGTTCGTAACTACCTTCGTCTGTAACTACCAAAATGCCATTATATTTAGTATCTCCACGCAGTTTGTCAAATTGTTGTAACATTTCTTTAAGCTGCATGGCGCCGTAAAATGTCATTTTTGCTGGTTTGAATTGGTTAATATCATCAAGTCGTTTTGGTTCTGCTCCTGGAATAGATGTAATGTATAAATCAGCATCGTTATCTGATAGTTGATTATTGGCAAAACCTTTATTTTTAAGCCAGTTGAAGGTTTTTTCTAGTTCCTTGATGTGCGCGTTCATACTGCGGGATGTATCTAGGACAATGGCGAAGCGTTGATTTTGCGGTAATTTGTAATCTTGTTGAGCTAAGGGTTTTGCTGTAATTTTGTAGTTATCTGTGGAAGCTAATAATGTTGCTTGTTTAATTTGTGGTTGAGGCGCCTTGCTTGCTGGTATATATGCTTGTAACCAATTATCTGTTTTTTGATGGTTGCCGTTAAAATTACGTTTTGTTTGATTCGTCCAAAATATATTTCGTTTTTCGCCTAATTGTGGTAATGCCCACCCTTTATCTTGTCGCATGACTTTGTAAGTTAACCAAAGATGCATTTCTTTAGGACGGTTAGGTTGAGAACTAATTTCTGCTGCTGTTCTTTCGGGTGGTATGGGAAATGCTCGTAACCGATAATGTCTTGGTCCAACTTGCTCTAATAAAGCTGGATCAACTGGTCTTTCTCGCTGCACTTGCTGATTGTACACTTTTTGAGCGGCGCCGCGAGGAGAAACTACATATTCAAAGCGCTTCGATAAATTTGCTGTGTCTCCTAGCCAAATTCCTGTAATTACTGCACTTTCGGGTAAAGAAAACGAGTAAAATACTTCTTGTACATCTCTGGTTTTGTTTTCGTAAACCTCATAAAGTTTAATATCTGCCCAGTCTCCATGTTCTTTGACTGTAACTTCTTGCTCTCGCAACCACACTTTTCTCTGATTGAGATTTAGTAAACCAGCTTTGGCTTCATCTAAGTTGGAAGTTGATTGCAAAGCATGATTGACCGCTTGTTGTTCACCTTTTTGTATAGGTGTATCGAAAAATTGGGCATAAAGCTTTTCTGCTTTTTCGACGTCACTCTCTTTACCTTTGTACAAGAATGGTGACATTAATTGGTTGTAGAGATTTTGAATGTTTTTGCTAATTACAGCAGAACCAGTCATGTGGTAATACATTGCCTCAATTTGGTTACTATCCTTCACACTGCTGAGGTAGCGGTAATTAGATAAATAAGCATTTACTAATCCATTCCGTATCGTTTCTGATTTGGTAAGTAATGCTTGACGGTTACTATCAGTTTGTGGAGTATTGGCAAGTAATGAGAACGCTTGAGCTTGTGGCTGTTGTTGAAATGAGAAGAAAAGAGTTAGGGTGAAGACTGAAACTCCTAATAATCCAGCAAATGCCTTTTTTTGCCCGTATTGTGCAGCGAAAGCTTTTAATATACTAATTCCGGATACAGTATATAAATATGCTAGCATTAACGGCATTGCCACAAAGAGCGAACAAGTTAAACCAAATAGTATTAAACTCGAAGGTATCCACCCAAAAATGACCAACCCTGGAGAGTATGTAAATGCGTTCCAGAGGTCAATAGCCCACTGAAATTTAAGGAATGCTGTTATTGACCAAGCTGCTACAGGTAACGCATAAAAACATAATATGGCGCCTGCATAAATACCGAAAAACAGCATTAAACTATGTGCAAGCATTTGTACCCATGCTATACTTCGTTTTTCACCGACGTATCCATATAGCATTTCCATCGCAAAAGCGGAAATACAAATTGTTACACTTCCTAGAATTTGGATACTAGCAGGTGTAAGCTCTCGGAATATAAATAACCGTAACCCACATAGTAAAACTAAAGGCGCCTCTACACCATAAAATAATCGTAATAGTTCTCCAGGTTGTCTACTAAACTGAGAGGCGCCAATGAAGGTGCAAGCTAAAGGCACTAATATTAAAGTTGCTAAAGATATAAAAAACTCAATGGGAACTTGTCCCGAAACAGTTGCGATTATTAGGAATATACCAATTAACGGCAAAATACCCAAATATACGACTGACAGAAAGATAAGATTCCAACCCCAAAATATCAGGTGAGGTATTAGATTTAGTACAACATTGAGAATTTTTTTCATATCTGGGTTTTCATAAGTGTATTTATGACTAAAATTCCCGGCTTATTAAACAAGTCGGGAATCTAATTTTTCGTTTCCTGCAATCTATCTATAATTAGTGTCCCCAAATTCCTGAAGGCAATAACAGATACATCAGAAATTTATTCAATTCCTGAATTATTTTGCTAATTTTGGGTTTTTATTGAAATATTATTTTTTAGTTGGAAAAGCTGACATGACAACGGCACAGGCACCCTCGACTATCTCGATTCCTGTAATCTCCTATTTGTTCGCAGATGGGAAAACCGAGCCACGAAGATTGCATGTCTGTATTTACAATGCAATACTGTATTAATACAAGTATGTCTTTAAACAAAGTTAGCCCAACTGATGATTGGCGGGTTTTTTCTTTAAGGTTTCCAGAAGAGAGTGATGAATTTGCCTAAGATGGTCGTTTTCCTCTCTCAGGCGGCCAACTCCCCCAGTGATTGCTCATACTGCTGAAATTTCTGGTTGTGCCTTTCAAGAACTTCCTGCATATGCTGAACTTGTAGTTTCAACTCCTCTATTTCTTGGCTTTTCTGTACGTAACTAGGAGAGGCAATATAAGTATCTATCATTTCTAAGATGATATCAGTAATGCTTCTGCCTTCGCTCTCAGCCTTATTTTTAAAGATTTCCTTTTTTTCGTCAGATATAGCAATTGATACAAAGGTTCTTTTTTTTTGATTTGCCATAATTTTGAGACTTGAACTGAATAATACCTATTCTATTGCACTTGTATTGATAGATGTATTTGTGATTGTATTGATATTGTATTAATTAATCAATACAATGAAACACAACTGCCGAATCTATCAGCGGGTTCGGTTCGTAAATCAATATGCCATTGGGGCAAGTAGCCCTTATGCAGACTGCTGGTGGTGCAACCCTAGGTGAAAAGCCTGTGGTTCGTAGGACTAAAACTGATAGATATCGATGAAACAAACTACTATAGATGCCTTAATGCGAGCTTATGTACAATTACAAGTAATAGTTCAGGAGTTGTATGAAGCGCAGCAAGTTGCTCTGGATAATAATGACTTACCCGATGTCAGTTTGCTGAGAATCCGAGCAGACAAGCTCTATGACGAGGCAATAAACCTAGAACATATCATCAATGAACTGGAGGAATAATGAAAACAGTTGAACAGCTAAAAGAAAAAGCTAAGGAGTTAAGTAAAGAAACCCTATCGTATAGCAGACAGGGTATTGCTTTACTTCAATCAGGAAATATGAAAGAAGGAAGTTCGTTGATGCGCCAAGCCCATGAAACTAACAAACGTTTTCAAGTTGTGCTTGACGAAATTATTCGTCTTGAAAAGCTAATAAGTTAACTTTTACGCGCCGTATACAGTAAAGACTGTATTAATACGGTCTTTACAAAATAATACTTACAATGTCAGCTTGGTATAAAATATAGCTTCGTAACTCAAGTGCTATCACATGTTTTGTTACAAAAAACTCGGTGGTGGGTTAACGGTAATATAAATAACTTTTTACCACGGAGACACAGAGAACACAGAGAGTCACTCAAAAGTCTCTCTCTTGTGGGATGGGCGTCGAGGCCGTCCTTATATATATAAGTTACAATAATTATCGATACTTCTCTTTTAATCAGGAAAAGTTAGAAATGCCTTTTAGTAGTTATAAAAGTATCAGTGCTGTTGCCAAAGAATATATTATTAAATATGTCAGAAAAGATTTTATTATCGAAACTGATTTTACTATCAGTCAAGCTTTCAGAGACGAATTAGATTTAACATTTAATGAAAGCGTATTTGATAATTCTGAAATAGCTATTTGTGAGAATATAATTTACCCGGTATTAAGAGAGGTATGGAAACTATACCGAAGTAAATTTTTATTGTGGAGCCATCAAACATTAGTGTATGATGAGAAGTTGTGTGGTGTTCCCGATTATATTTTGGCAAAACGCTCATCTCTTGGAACAGTAGTTTTTGATAAACCATATCTTGTTCTAGTTGAGGCGAAAAAAGAAAGTGATTTTACAGAGGGTTGGGGTCAATGTTTGGCAGAAATGATAGCCGCACAAAGATTAAATACTGAACCCGATGTAATCACAAATATATTTGGCATTGTTTCTAATGGAGCAGTTTGGCAATTTGGAAAACTAAACTCAAATATTTTTACTCAAAATAAAACTTTTTACACAATTCAAGAATTGGAGCGGTTGTTTGCTGCGATTAATTATATTTTTAAAGAATGTGAGTTGCAATTAGATAATATTGTTGCACAGCCAAGTTTGAATGATGAACAACAATCGTAAGGTGGGCACTGGCCACCTTACTATCTAACAAGATAATTGCTACGCTGCAAGATTTAACAAAGAAACAGAATCTTGTTTCTCGTGTTGTTGAGTTACATTATCGGAACTTAAATCAAACTCATACACATGATTTTGCCATTGCAGTTTGAATTTTAACCGTTTCCATGTTGGTGGCAGGTTGGGACAGGCAATGGGACCAAATGGTGCGATGCGAATACCAGCAAATCCAAATACTACTGCTTGCCATACACCTCCTGCACTTGCTGCGTGAATTCCTTCTGCTGCATTTTTGCGTGTGTCTTCTAAGTCTACTAATGCTGCACGCAAAAAGTGAGTGTATGCTTCTTCTGGTTGGTTCATGTCGCAAGCCATTATGGCATTAATTGCTGGACCCAACGAAGAACCGTAAGTATGGTCGGTACGAGGACTGTAATAATTCCAGTTTGCTTGCAATGTTTTTGTATCGCAGTGTAAATTGGGTGATTCATGGCGCCCAATATTTCGTAGTAAATACAGTAACATCAAAACATCGGGTTGTTTGAGAATCTGTTTTTGATTGGTTGCTTCGATACCCAGCAGTGCTTGCATTGACTTGGTGCGTGGTTCATAGTCTTCTAGGTCTACATCTTCCAAGTCAAAAAAGCCTTCAAATTGTTCAATCAACCCAGTTTCAGCATCTTGGTTTACATACAAACGATATTCAATTTCTGTCCAACGGTCGAGTCGAACATCGTTCAATTTCAATTTTTGGTCTATATGTAATGCTGTTTCTGGAGACTTTTGTTGTAACCACTCCCATAAATGTAACGCCGCGCGGAGATGCCACCGTACCATAACATTAGTAAAAGCGTTATTATTTACCCGGTCGTGATTTTCGTCGGGGCCAATTACGTCTAAAATATCGTAACCACAGCGTGCTTCATTCCACTCAACCCGACTTTCCCAAAAAGCAGCAGTTTCCAGAATTATAGACGCACCATAATTAACCATCCAATCATCAGCACCTGTGGCTTTCCAATACTGCCATATAGCATAAGCAACATCGGTGTTTATATGAACTTCTATATCACCACACCAAATTCGTATTTGCTCACCTGTGACTGATGGTACCCAACGTGGTGTTGTTTCATCTCCTGTATCCGCACTTTCCCATGCGTACATTGCTCCTTTATAACCAGCTTCAAGAGCTTTACGTCGGGCGCCTGCAAGCGTATTATACCGATATTCGAGCAAGTTACGCGCGATTTGTGGCTGAGTAAAAGTAAAAAACGGCATTGCAAAAATTTCGGTATCCCAAAATATGTGTCCGCGATAAGCAAACCCCGAAAGCGTTTTGGGTGGGATACTTACTGTATTATCTCGATAAGGCGCCGCAGCAAGAAGTTGAAATAAACTAAAACGAACGCTTACCTGTGCTTGGTTGTCTCCCTCAATTACAATATCGCTGTTTTCCCAAACTTGTTCCCATGCTGCAATATGCGCCGCAAGCAATGTACTATAGTTAGGCGCCTCATTTAACCTATCACATGCCGCAACTAACGGGTTTTCACAAGAGCGTGATGTAAATACAGTTACTATTTTTTCTAAAGATATAGTTTGCCCTGGTACGCAAGCAAATGTATTAGTTAAATCATTACCTTCTGATACCAACTTAGTAGCCATACCAAGTTGAATATTAGAATTCCTAGTTCGACTATGTAACCAAATATAATTATTTTTATTGCCTTTACTTAATAGTTCCCAATGCTGAACTCCCTGATTATCAGCATCATCAAAATACGTTTCTATAGAAATATCACCTGTAAAATCAACCGATGTAACCGCAACACGAACAGCCATAACATGCTGGTCTGCCAAAGAAGCAAATCTTTCAAAGTGCAAATCTATTGTATGACCACAAGGCGCCCGCCAGCGAATATCCCGACTAACCAAACCCAACCGCATATCAAGTCTTCTTTCATACTCGATAACCGTTCCAGCATCTAAACGAAAAGCTTCTCCAGCTACTTTAATAACCAAAGGCAACCAACTTGCTACATTAACAAGTTCAGTTTTACCTATAGCAACATCATCATAAACACCATTGATGAACGTTGCCGCACAATCACCCGGATAACCCTCCTCGAAGGTTCCGCGTGTTCCTAAATACCCATTACCTAGTGTAAATACAGTCTCTTGATGATGTAATTTGTTACGGTCAAATGCTGTCTCAACAACGTGCCAACTAGCAGCATCAACACAGGGACGATTTTGTAACAAATCCTGGGTCAAAGTATTAATCATAATCATACACAATCCTGAAGTAAAGCCAAAGTCTCGTCGGATTGTAGGCAAAAACCATAAGAATAACGGAGAAAGTTACTAAATTCACGCGCTTTCTCCGTCAAATCGAACACAATCAAGCCTAAATAGGCATTTTTAACTAGTTTTATTTCTCGCCCACATCCGTCTTATAGATACGTTTCCTTAATTACCATCTAAAAAACTGATTATCACTCAATACTATATAAAACTAAACATTTCGCAATGCTTTATACAAAACTACATAATCTTCTCATCAAATTATAACACTTCAATAAGCCTATAAGCTATATCTATAAACACTTCTGCTTTTTGAAAGTGTATCTCATCCAAAAACGCTCTCAGTTTTCAACTTATCATTACTTTAGACTCGGAAGGCGCCACATCAAGACTCAGGCGCCTTCACTTGCCGAGGTTTGTTCACTTGGTTATTATCAGGGGTGATTGCCCTGATTTGAAAAATCAATCGATTTTCGTTGGGATTTGATATTGGAAAAACGGGGAAAAACACGTCTTATATCCCGTTTTTGCGCTTATTACTGCTAAATATGTGACTGAATATGAACAAAATTATCAATTCTGTAATTATTGGCGTTGTAATAACAGTTACAGAGACAAGCTACGCGCAGCCTATTCCACAAGGGTTTCAAGCTGTAATCAAAGATAATAGTGTACAAGTATACAAAAAAGACTACCCAAATGGCAAACAAGAGTATGTCACGGTTGTAAACATAGTAAATGCAACAATAACGAACTTAACGGGAGAAGTAGTAAATACTCAAGAGCGGATTAGAAAAAAGCTGATAACTGAGTTTTGGCAAGATGCAGCGACCCGAAACACTTCTACAAAGAAAGCAAGAGTCGTTATTAACGGCGCCTTTTTTTCAACCAATGACAACCCAACAGGAATAGCATTCGGTCTAAAAGCCAGTGGGCGTATAATTACATACGGCTATGCAATAGGTAAAGAATATCCAGGTCAAATTCGCACTTTCTCTTGGAATAATAAAGGTGGCGCCATTACACCGTATTCAAAAGATATATTTAATTCTAGTAATGCTGATGTTGTAGGCGCCTTAGATGCAACAGCAGACAAATCAGCTTCACGTTACCTACCGCGTACATTCGTGGGTGTAAACAAAAATATGGTTATCTTCTATTCGAGTAACTACGCGCGTCAAATAGATGCAGCAACAATACTGCGAAACTTTGGCGCCAGTACAACAGCAATGCTTGATGGTGGTGGTAGTACTAATATAGTTATCGATGGTAAACCCTTAATTGCAACAAATCGCTCAATACCACACGCACTAGTTATATATTCAGGGAGATAAACATATGTACCTTAAAGACATAACTTTTGGTAGAGACTGTAAACAATATTAATAATCATCATTATATTGGGAACAATAATTAATAAGTGGTTATTAAAGGTTTGTCATGTCTAGATTAATACAAGTATTACAAAACACACTGATTCGTTTCGTCGCCTTTCTGTCGGTAGCATTAAAAAGCATCGGTAATCTGTTTAAAGGTATTTCTGGTTTCCTTGGAAACGTTTTCGGATTTAGCGAAAGCGACTCTCAATATTACTTAGAAAAGGATGATTCACAAGGTGTTAAGCGTTCGGAACCAAAACCAATGCTTACAACTGAACAAAAAACTAGTTTTGAACCAGCTGCTTCGCGGCGCCGTACCAACAACAAGCAGATGGATTATTATTTGAAGATGGCGCAAGAAATTAAGAAAGGATAAAGAAATCCCCCCAACCCCCTTAATAAGGGGTGCTTAATATAGATTTACTTTTTTATATTTAAAGGGTAAAAATTCCCTCTTTTCCCCCCTTATTAAGGGGGGAGAAGAGGGAATTTTTATATATATTTTTTTAATCAAAATAATATTGCATAATATGTCATTCGCCCTTTGAGGGAACACTATATCTATATAATTAGCAAGTGTTTGCCATGTTTGACGAACTATTTAACAATATCAAAAACAACCTGAAAGAATTTGTTACATCTAAAGTTGAACAAGCTGGTAAAGAACTAGAAAAACGCTTTGGAGTACCAGAAGCAGTAGAACCATTCACATTAATTCGCCGTTTCACACCTACTGACTCCACAGTAACACAGGGAGGAATTGCAATTAATGGTCAAACCTGGCAAATTGAAGCATATAATGATGGTTATAATCAGCCTTTAATAAATATTTCAGAACCGTTACGAAGTGTAATTTTATTTGAAGTTGCGGAACCAGACGTTCAAGAATGTGTTCTTGCCTGTAGATTTTACGCAAGAGCATTAAATACAGAAAAATCTATCAGAGTTTGTTTAGGTTTCGCAAGAAAAGGACAATGGGGTACAACAACTACATATCGTGCTTCGAGTCTTACTCAAAGCGGAGATTTTCAACTTTACGAAACGCGCGCTCATTACAAGAAAGAAACAGACCCTTGTAAGATTCAGATTACAGTACAATTTGAAAGTAGTGGAATATTGCTAATTCGAGACATTGAATTATTGCAAGCTGCCGTCAAACCACAACCTTAAAATTAATACACACACAATGTAGAGACATGATATATCACGTCTCCACATATATCGCGTCTCTACAACGCGGATATAATTTTTTATAAATCCGGCTACCATATATGATTGATATAGAAGAAAATCCTGTTTTACAAGAAGCTGTACGTGCAGCATGTGAAATAGCTGATAATAACAATATTATATTTGACAAACCAATTATTCTAAGCCATCAAAGTAATGTACTCATACACTTACATCCAACTTCAGTTGTGGCAAGAGTTGCGACGACAACAGGCACAGTTCGTAAAGGCGATGCATGGTTAAAACGCGAAGTAGCAGTAAGTACGTATTTAGCAGAGAACGGCGCCCCTATAATACCTCCCTCAACACAATTACCACCTGGTGCTTACGAGCATAACGGGTTGATACTAAGTTTTTGGGAATTTGTAGAAGTATTGAAAGAACCAGTTGACCCATTTATAGCAGGTCGTACACTACATCATTGCCACGAAGTGCTGAGTAATTTTCAGGGTGATTTATCTATTCTTGACCCATTAGAAGAATCAGAGCGCATACTTCCAAAACTTATAAAGCAAGGAGCATTTTCTAATGACGATGCTTCTATGTTAATTAGCATTTACCAAAGATTGAATACTAAACAAATTCAGGCGCCGATGCAACCGCTTCATGGAGATGCTAATTTTTCCAATGTGCTAAACACAACGCGCGGAGTACTATGGGCAGATTGGGAAGATACATTTATTGGCCCAGTTACTTGGGACTTAGCTTGTTTGGTAGCACGTGCGCGCGTATTGGGTACTGAGATAGAACAAGCGAATGCAGCACTTCAGGGATACGGTAAAGATATAAATGAAGGGTTGTTAGATTTGTTTGTTGAAGCGCGAACGTTTCAGACGGTGCTTTGGAATTATATTATTGGGCAACATGCCCCTCAAAGCTTGGAACGATTAAACGCACGCTTACAGTGGTTTAGAGAACGTGAAAGCTTTTACTTATAGAATAATCATCAATTATGTAATTATTATGATAGATAAGAATCAATTTACACAAATCTCTTTCTAAAGGTACATAGAAAGAGAGGTGTAACATCTGTATAGTTAAATACTGCCTTTACAATTTGTACAATCAGTAGCAGGGCAGTAAACATACTAAATTCTGTGATATTGCCTAACAACCTGCGTGTTTTTATAACTGATCCAAACGGCGCCTATTCTTATCCAATCGTTGCTTATACTTGGTTGTTAATTTACAATAAGTATGATGAACCAGATAAAGCTGCTACTTTGAAATACTTTTTAAATTGGTCATTGACTGAAGGACAAAAATCTGCTTCTCCCCTCGGATACGTGCCATTACCTTCTCAAGTCATTAGTAAGTTGAGAGAGAAAGTTAACCAGACTTTATAACCACCTTTTTGCTAGCAATATAAAAATTAGCATTACAGGTGTCTATAATTTATTTAAAGGTAGGCGGCTCATTTTAAAACAACCAAAGAATAAACTAAGTTTGAGAATTTTATGCCAGTATTATTAATAGCTAATACTATTTTTGAAATAGGAATTGGCTTTGTATTTATCTTATTTCCAAGCTTTATTGTAAAGAATAACGAACTAGCTGTTTCTTTTCTGCGGGTAATCGGATGTGGTGCTGTGGCTTTGGGAATTTTGAGTTTTTTAATGTTAACCTTAAAAGAGTCGAAAGAATTAAAACCAGGATTAATAACCTTGTCTGTTTTTCATTCTTTAGCTGCATTAACTCTGTTTTCAAACTTTACTAATAGCATAACTAATTCACTTCTGATTATTATACACTTATTACTTGGAGTATCGTTTATTAGCATTACATGGAAGCGAATTATGTCTACATCGAAATAAAATACTATGCTTGGAAAAAAGTAATATGAATTTATTTGTAGTAGAAGTTTTAGAAGAAGACGCTTATATAGTAATAACTAAATTTAGGTAGCAGGCGCCCTTAAACAAGTGTAACAAGTCGAAAACACGAAAAGCTGCTTTAATAATGGTAATCATATTTAGGTATTTAGGTATTGAAGTATTACAACGGTGCCAATCTCAACCAACCAGCACCGTATCGTTAATCGCTTTTTGTATTTTCGCGACATGTGGCGCCTTTAACTTGTAAGTTAAAATCAATTTGATTCACTTGAGGTAGTTGACTGAATAAGAGTTCATAGCTCTAAGGGACTTGCAAAAATTAAATTCTCCATTTGTGGAATGGGCATAGAAAGCCCGTTCCAAGCATAAGGGTGTTTGCTCGGATGCCCACCCCACAATAAATTAGTGGATATTTTTTATTTGAAAGTCCCTAAGAATCGCTCTCCACAATAGGCGCACACTCAAGAGCGTGCTTAGAAAGTGGTTTTTATTTTTGGCGCCATCTATAAACAAAGCATTTATTAGGTAAAAGACACACTAAAAATCTGAACCACCAACTTCTTGGTGGTTCAGAGTTATATTTTGTATTAACTATTACTTAAGCACTTAGGCAGGGAAGAAAGTCCGCATAATCAGTGGTCTAGCAAAGCCTAAAGCACCAAGCGCTAGCAAAATACTAGTAAAGAACAGACTTATTCGAGGGTTAGAATCTACTCTTTGATCTTCTCTACCACCTGTAAAGAATAAAGACCAAGCTTGGTTTGCATTGATAGTCTTAAAGCTATTAAAGCTAGGACTAAAAACAAAAGCACCAAACATCTCAGGAGATCGGAAATCTAAATTATTTATCATGTAAATAAGTATAACAATAATCTTGCCAAATAGCTAGTTTTCTGCTAAAAGCCAAGTAGGCACGTCAAGGGTAGCGATAGCGCAAGCGCTGACGGGAGTGCGACTCGTTCCGCTCAAAAAGCGCTTGGAGGACGACGAAGTACCCATATTGAAATTACGGTATACATCAACACTTAATAAACATAAGTATAATACCAGCAGATTGAGCGCATCCGACTCCTTACTTACGTTTACCGTGTAAAGGCGCCTTTTAGAAAACCAACGGTATCAATAAGCTTATGTAAGTCAACACAACTCAAGAAAGTATATTATTTTGAACAAGTCTATCTTTTAATTTTGTATATCATTGCGTATGCCGATTTGAGTTTATAGCCAAATTTGTTGCTTTCTTGGTGCCAGTTCCGCCCTGGATGACCATTGCTTAATAAACCAATCAATAACCATACACAACTTTTCCTCTTCAGGCTCATAATACCTTTCAGTAGTGGCAATAGGAAAAAAGTAAGCAATAGAATATAAAAAAATCTCCACATCTTGCTCAACGTTATCTATACAAAACAAATTCGTATCAATCCCGGATTGAATGATTTTCTGCAAATTCTCTCTCATCCAAGTAGTTTGTTCTTCCAGTAACTCTGGCTTAAGTCGAATTACCGCACGTGCGAGTTCGGCAGCATGAGAAGTACTTTGACGTGTATCTAATGCCGCACGAAAGCGGTTAATAATATAAGCTTTGAGTTTTTCGCTTGGAGAAATTTGTGAATTTAAAATCTCTACAGCATCTGTTATGTGTTTCTGAGCATAACTTTCTGCACTAGCAATCAAAATATCATCTTTGTTCTTAAAATACAGATAAAGCGTCCCTACGGCAATTCCGACATCCTTGGCAATTTCTTGCATTGTTGTTTTTTGGATACCATATGTGCGAAGACGCTGTTTTGCTGCATTTAATATTGCTTCTCGTTTTGCCGCATCGAGTTTTTGCATTCTTAATTAGCTTCTTTTCCACACTTTAACCTTAACGCCATATTTCGGACGCAGGGTAAAGGTCGGGTCTAGTTCAATTTGTTGTGGTACTAATTCTAGCCTGAAACGCTGGAATATAGATGCCAAGATTATTGTAGCTTCCATCAACGCAAAACTCTTACCGATACAGATTCTTTGTCCGGCGCCAAAAGGAAAGTAAGCAAATTTTGGTCTTTGGTTGACCTTGGATGGTAAAAAATTGTCTGGGTCAAATTTTTCTGGGTTATCCCAAAATTCCGGGTGACGATGAACTATATACTGACAAATGTTAATCTGATATATTACCTTTAATAGTACACGCTTGGTTTCTGTTTTGACTAAATTTGCCAAAAAACAGCTACTATGCTCCATCAGTGGCAGGTTTTCATAGCCAGAATTTTGCCCGCAACTTCTGCAAAAACTGGCATTACCGATAAGCGATTTCCTTGTTTCACTACCATTAGCTGTTCTGGGGTAAACTTAGAACGGAGTTGTGACAGTGAGATTAAGTTAGGGAAAGTCTCAACGAACTCTAACATAACTGTTTGCCAGCGCGGAGAATCGGGAGTTGATTTTGGGTCGTAGTAGTCGCTTTTTGGGTCAAACTGGCTTGGGTCTGCAACTTCCGCTTTAACGACACGCATTAATCCAACGATACCAGGGGGATTAGTGTTTGAGTGATAGAAAAAAGCTAAGTCTCCCTCTTGCATTTGCCGTAGAAAGTTACGTGCTTGGTAATTACGAACACCATCCCAGATAGTTTCACCCTGTCGTTCGAGGTCAAAAATGCTGTATACGTCTGGTTCTGACTTCATTAGCCAATAATTTACCGAGTTCATCTGTTCGCGCTTACCTGTAAACCAATCGCATTATCTCAATTATTGGCGCCAACGCAGGAGCAATCATTTTTCAGAGCAGCAACCAACAAGTTATTTTTTTTTGGGAATTCGGGACGGGTTTTTCCGAAATCGTCAAGTGCGGTTGGGTAGTAGATAATATACAAACGGATATATCGAACCTATATAAGTAAAGTAAGGGAACTTATCCCAGCTTAAACCCAGTTATTAAGACTGGGTTTTTGTGTTTCTGCCATAAACGCTCTGGCTATGCACTTTTTTGGTGCAATAGTACTATAAAATAAAGTTTTTCGTTCATCAGTCTACATTCGCTGTTCGCTTTCATGTGTATATATTAGAAATTTCACCTGCTTTCACACATCGGAATAAAGCTTGAATTGGAACCACACTTTTTATTGAGGAAGGCGCCCATACTAAAGTTGGAGATTTAATATAATCACAATTGGCAGATGGTGCGTGACGCTACATGTCTTATCGCTACGTTAAAATTTGTTCATAGCGTCACACACCCTACGGTTTTTATGTGCCAATCGCGTAAGTCGTACTGAAATAAACGTGGTAATTTTTTAATTTTGCGGAATCATATATGTATCTTGGGTAGTTGTACTTAAGAGACTATATTAAGAGCTACTATATATGATGACTGCTGATTCACAAACTTGGGTAACTCCTACTCAAGACCAAATCACACGCACTAAAAATAAGATAGACGCTTCTATTCAAAATATAAAATCTAACCCTAATTACCGCACGGGTTCTGCTCCATTCTACGGTTTCCATAATGCTAATGAAGCTGTACGCGGTACGGTAATTATATTTCACGGTTTTAGCGCTAAACCAACTCAGTTATCTGCGCTATCTGATTATTTGTATAATAACGGTTTTAATTATTACCAAGCTAATTTAGCGAACCATACATTACAACCACCTGATAAATTTTGGTGTCAAGTTGATTTAAAGCCAGAAATTCTTAATCCTTTGCGTTCAAAAGCACAGAAAGACCCTGTTTTACAAAACTTTATCGCCAGTTTGCCGGAAGACCCAAGTAAATATGAGCGTCCTTCAATGCTGCAAATGGCTAATTTGGTTGCGCGGTTAATGTTAATTGAACCACGTTTAATGAGCATTATGGCAGCAGCAGAAAATGATAATGACCCAAATTTCTCGCGCTACTTTACTTCCAATCACATGGATTATCTCACCGATGCGCGTAAACGTTTGGATGAACTCGATGCAATGCCAGGACCTATTTATGTAATTGGACTATCGGTAGGCGGCGCCATCGCGTTAGGATTAGCAGCAGACCAACCAAAACGTGTAGCAAAAGTAGTTGCATACACACCGCTGTTGAAACTTTACGAGCCAACGCTTGAGCGATATATTGAATTAGCGGGTCCATTGGATATGTACGAAAAGAGTTGGCATCCTGGAGAAAGTTTTCCTGTAGGCGCCTTAACTGCTGCATCACGATATGGAGCATATGTCCGCGAACTTAAAAATATCAAAGCACTGAAAAACGTTCCCACTTGGATGGTACTTACAGAGAATGAGGATGCTGCTAGTATTCCAACGAACGAAGACTTTTTTAGTAAAATTGGTGGAACTGACGCTGGACACCGTTTGTTTAAATATCCTGCTAGCGACTTAGTACCCCATCCACTCGCTGAACCTAATGTTCAAAGTCAGGGAATGACAAACCGCTTTTGGCAAAGTTTATATCAAGAGACTTTCAGGTTTTTAACAACGGGTGAATATGACCCCAGCAATATGGACACCGTTGAACAAGACCCTAATTTACCACAGGTGGCGCCTGTTTAATTCGTGGGAATGTGGCGCCTGTTATATATATTGTTATTGTAGAGACGTTACATGTAACGTCTCTACATTCTCGATGTCCATGTTTTCAAGCCCTCTTTGATAATGTTGGGTTCCGCTGTCGCTACACCCAACCTACGATTTAATAAGGGTTAGAATTGAATCTACCTCTTTCAACACTCCTTAAATAATAGCCTTTTCTTGGTCTGTTTCTTAAGCTGAAAGTGTCTCCGCTGTTTACTCTCCATATTTTAAAGTCTCTGTAGGTTAGATATTTATCTCTCTCGCATACTTCTGGTCGGTGGTTGCCAAGTACAAAGTATGCGGGACCTCTACCCATGACTTTTGCGTTTCCGTTTCTGTCTACTACGACTGATGTTTGTTCGCTTATTCCAATACCTAGTACAGACTTGGCTCTTTTGTCTTGAAGTTGTCGCGCGATAAATGTCATCAGGCGCCCCATTCTATCGCGTTTATCGAAGTGTGTATCTATAATAGTGTTTCTAAGATTAGACCAAGGTAAAAAGTTATAGGTAAAATTTATATTGCGATATGGGTCATAAAGTGCATCGCGTGATTCTACCGCACGACCACAAGCATTGTAAACAATACCACTTTGTATCATGGCGCCTGCACTTGTTCCACCAATGGCGCCTCCACGAGCAGATACTGATTCTATAGCCGTTTCTAATTGGGTGTTTTGGAAGTTACGAACGTATTTACACTGGTCGCCGCCTGCAAAGAAAATTACCTCGGCATTTTTAACTTTTTCAATTATATTTGGTGCGTTTGCATCGTTTCTATTATTAATGAGTATAGTTTCTACTGAATCAACACCGTTCATTTGATAAATCGGTTCGTTGTATGCATCGCTACCGGAAGCACGAATGATTACTACATCTACTTTGTTGGAACACTTTGTACATCCACGCGCTTGGTTGACCATCCATTGTATTGCTGAATCTACGTCAGTTCCACCACCACCTAAGTTATAAACTGGGCCAGCAAGACCCAGGTTGACGTTGTTAGGGTTGCCTATAATGGAACGTTTTGCAACTGCTGGTAATGAGGTTATTGTGGTGAGTAAGATAATTGCTGCCAGTTGGAAGTATTTTGACTTGTTGATTTTGATGACCACGCTTGGAAATCGCACTCGAAAAACTTTGCATTTATTTTAGTTTAAGTTTAGCAAAAGGTTAGTACATCACTAACATTATGATGGCACGGGCAAGGATGCCCGTTCCGCAAGACTGTTAAAATTAGAATGTTTGGGAACAATTAGTGTTGTGGATGACTCTAATCTAAATATATTCAGCGATTATTTATATTTAAGTTATCTCCAAATGTCACCTAAAACCCTTGCAGTTGCAGCACTTATATCTTTTGTCATTCCAACTAGTGTTGTAGCAAAAACAGCTACCCAAAACAATCCTAATCAGATTGGGATGCTAAGTAGTATTGCTCAACAATATGCCAAAGCTGGACAAAAACAAAAAGCTTCTGAATTAATTACTCAAGCACTCCCTTTGGTTGATAACATTTCTAGTAACTGTGATAAGCCAAAACCTATGGCTACTATTGCTGGGAATTATGCACGGGTTGGACAAGAGAATCAAGCCAACCTTTTGTTAGAACAAGCTATCAAAATTACTAAGACAGCAAAAGGTTGCAACAGTACCAACGATTCTGTTGAGAATTTATTGGATATTTCTAATAAATATATTGAAGAAGGACTTTATGATTTAGCGCTTCAAAGTGTAAAAGGTTTGGATGATGCTTCTTCGTTCTATCAGGTTTATGGATTGTCTTTAATTGCGCGCGATTGGGCTAAAAGTAATAAAGTTGACCAAGTTAATGCTTTGACTACTGAAATTTTAAATGTAGCTCAAAGTATCAAAGATGCTAACCAAAGAGCTTTTGCTTTAAGTCGTGGCGCCTATGAGCTTATCGAAGCGCAACAAAATACACAAGCTATCAAGTTGCTAGCTGAGGCACAGAAAGCTGTACCAGCTATTCAAGATGTTGATGGCAAACCTAATACATTACTTTTTATTGCACGTGCTTATAATAAACTTGGTCAACCTACTGAAGCTATCAAGCTTCTTGAACAAGCTACACTTGCTACACAGAAAGTATCTAACCCCTCCTTTAGAATCAATAATTTAGGCGCCATTGGAGCCGAGTATGCAGCAGTTAATCAAAAGCCAAAAGCAAACCTATTATTAGAACAAGCTTTAACAATTGCAAATAAAACTAAACCAGCTTCTGCACAAGACGATTTATTACTTACAGTTGCAGGTTATACTGCGAAA
Source organism: Calothrix sp. FI2-JRJ7 (assembly GCA_019359675.1). GTDB lineage: Bacteria > Cyanobacteriota > Cyanobacteriia > Cyanobacteriales > Nostocaceae > Dulcicalothrix. The sequence continues at coordinate 33,613 of JAHHGX010000065.1, read as the reverse complement.
ACCGGACAATACGACCAAGCTATCAAAATAGCAAAAGGTATCAAAAGCCGCGAATATCAAGCTGCTGCATTGTCTCGAATTGCTGGTGAAGTTGCACGTCAAGAAAAATTTGATTTAGCTTTACAGATTGCTCAACGACAAATTGGTAATGCTGCACATAAAGCAGGCGCCATAATGGAAATTACACGCGCACTGGTTGCTGCAAAGCAATTTGATAAAGCTGTAGCAGTTGCTCAAAGTATTAACCGTAAGTACGAAAAAGCTGGAGTTTTATCTGAGATAGCTCTTAAATACGCTGAAAATGGAAACCCTGACGAAGCAATAAATCTTATCAACACAATTAATAAATTTTCTGCTTCGCTATCTGATGAAGCAAATGATATAGATTGGATGTTGCCTGTTGTTGCTCAAAGTTATGCGAAAGCTGGAAACTTTGACCGAGCAATAAAAGTTGCTGAGTCTATTAAAATTACACAGCATCGAGTGAATGCATTAACAAAAATTGCTAACGAATACTCAGACAAAGGGCAAAAAGATAAATCTTTACTTTTACTCGCGCAAGCTGTGCAATTAGTCAAATAAATTATATCAAATCTTATGCAAAGAAAATTTAAATTTATCATCTTGTTTGTAGCTTCTTTCATCTTGATATCAATTTGCTCATTTGCCTTGTTTTTAAATACAGTGGCGCCGTTCCGAGCAAATACACCAATTGAAGCTGTTACAATTGGATATAATACTCCAACACCCGTTCGATTTTATGGAAATATTTTTGAATCATGTATAAAAAGTAATGATATTACAGAGTGTCGTGTAAATATAAATAAGCGTCCATTAGAAATAACGGTTAACAATAAACAATTTGAGCCAAATCAACTTCCTAAATGTCTACTATCATATTCAGGGCAAAACTTTAATTGTTTTGTGGGAAGTGGTGGTTATGCTGGTGGAGTTCGCTTTGTTAATTCAATATATACAACTAGCACTTTAGGTTTAACTAGCCAGCAATTACAATCTTTAAAGTCAGATAATTGGTTTGCTCAGTTCAATCAAAATACTTGGTCGAATATATCAGTTATTTTATCCGGTATTTGTGGTATTATTGCGGCAATTATTATTTGGCAATATCCAAATAGATATATACAGGCTTTTGCTAATTTAGCTATTGGGTTGAATATTTTTTATCAAGGATTAGTTCAACTTTATAGAATTAAACCAGTAACAAGTATATTAATGGATTTGAACGAACCACAAATGATGCTTATTGCGGCTTTATTTGCAATGCTTGGAACTGGTTTGATTTTAACGCTTAATTGGCGCCGTCAAAACTTAGTAAAAATGTTTGCTATTATCGGCGGTGTCAACACAGCTTGCGTATTTGGGCTACTAGTTTACGCATTTTTACTTAGCGGTGGTTTTGTTATTGCCGATTACTAATTAACGTAGATGGTAATTTTGATATCAAATGTAAGGCGCCTTACAGTAAGGATTAATCAAGATTAACTTGCTTGATTAACCCTTGCCTAATTACAAGCTCAAGTAGCTCGCTTCTGGTAATTCCTAACTCTTCAGATACTTTATCTAATTCAGCAGAAGCTGTCTCTGTGAGCATTATTTGATACCTCTGCTTACTTTCGCCATATTTATCTTTTTCAGTTCGTTTAGGTCTTGGCACAATTTTTTATATACACACATAAACACCTCAACATTCATTTTGACAAATTTTTTGTCCGATTAAAATACATATTTACATATTTACATATTTACATACGTATGTATATAATAAATATAAATTTGGGCGGTGCGAGTTCCGGCAAGAATCAGCCACCGCCCAAATGTCCAACCTGAGTAAGGAAGAACAACTATATGATGACACAATCGAGATATTCTGAAGTTGATGAGCAAGGAACCGTTTTACCAGATAAAGCAAGCTCACCAAGTCGCGAAACGGTTAAACACTTGGTTATTGGTTCACCAAAAGCGGTAAAAAGCACAATTTATTCGTTACAAGTGCTTGGTTACGCACAAGTAAGTGACTGGAGTCAATTGATACCAACCGCGAACCCTGGTGAGGTAATGAGTATTTTAAGCCGTAATATTGCGGTTCAATAGAATGTTCTAAGCGACGTGAACCGTGCGCGTCGCTTGAGTGCATATTTTTAAATGACTATGCTATAAAATCCAGGCAGATAGCTGATATCATGTCCGGTTGATTGCCCACAATGTAGAGACGTTACATGTAACGTCTCTACAAGCATTTTATTACGGTTACACTACTGGACATGATATGATTTTGAACAAAATAACCCAAATAAGCCGTCATTAATTTCAAGATTTAATTAGATTGGTAAGCAAAAATGTCAACTAACAATCAAAATTTACTAAAACCTTCAGCAGAGGAAATCCAGTATTGGAAAGAATTGGATGAACTTGATAGTAGTGCTTTTGCTGGTAAACCTGTATCTGATTCAGAATTCACAGAAATAGTACAGTAACATCTTTGACAAGATGTTTATTTTTCATGTCAACTATTTATCAAATATGATGTTTTATCTAAGAAAAACTTATGAATAAAATTGTATTTGATAAGATGTGTAAATAAGCAAACACATTTAATACTTTGAGAGTTCGTATATTTAATATTCTATAAAAAATACCTTATTTTTACGCAGCTAATAACTTGATTTTTAATACATATGCTCATAGTGCAGCTTGACTAAAGTAGTAGCCTGGTTGAAACAGCAAAAAAGTGTACATTTAATAAGACTTTCCCTTCTGCCATCTGCCATCTGCCATCTGCCTTGCTGCACTAGTTCGTTAGTTCGCGTTGAAAGGGCTGGCATCCTTGCCCCTGAATATGAAACGGGCATCCCTGCCCGTTCCACAAGATAGTTACATGCACCTCATGATGGCGCCAGTTGTTTTTTCCTACTCTTTTTAACTTGGCGTTTGCCTGAGAGGTCATATATTAGTCCCATTAATGCGGGTACGACTGTGGGTGTGAGTATTGTTGAGAATAATAGTCCTCCTGTTAAGACTATGCCTAGTCCTTGATATAGTTCGGCGCCTTGTCCTGGTACGACGGCGAGGGGTAACATTCCCAATACACTGGTGATGGCTGACATAAAGATTGCGCGTAAGCGGTCTTTTGTGGCTTGATATACTGCCTTGTCGTAGTCCATGCCTTCTTCTAGAAGTTGCAACGCGCGTTCTACTATTAATATTGATGTGTTTACAACCACACCTGTCAAGATTATAAATCCTAGTGCGGTGATCATATCGAGTGGAACTGTTACGCCGGGAATGCTGTTTGCGATAACTAAACTTAGTAAGGCGCCGCTCATTCCCATTGGTACGGTTGCCATAATGACTACTGGGTATAAGAAAGAACGGTATAACGCTACGAGCAAGAGGTAGATAATAAATATGGATAATACAAACGCTGTGGCTAGTTGTGTAACTGTTTCACCCAGTCGGTCAGCAGAACCTGAAAGTTCGATTCGATACCCTGCTGGTAATTTAGCTTGAATTGGCGCCAGAATATCTTGTTGGGTAGTTTGAACTATGCTGCCTAATGGTGCATCTGGGTTTAGTGTAACTGTGAGAGTTATTGAACGTTCTAAGTCTACGTGGTTAATTACATCTGGCCCAACTGTTTCTTTGACTTCGGCAACGTCATTGAGTTGAACTTGTCCACGGTTGGTATATAGAGGTAGCTGTCGTAGTTGTTCGGGTGTTTGCACGAATAAGTCTTTGAGTTCGACGGAGACATCAAGTTCTTCTTTTCCGTCGATAAATTCTGATGCTAAACGTCCTCCTAATGCTGCTTCAACCATTGAACCAACTTCTGCTTCTGCTATGCCAACTTCGGCAAGTCGTTCGCGGTTAGGGATTACTTGCAGTTCGGCGGCGCCTCCGACATAATTAGAACGAACGTTTCGTACACCAGGTAAGGGACGCAGTTTACCCATGATATCGCGTTCGTATTCACTTAGTTGATTTAAGTCGGCGCCGACTATATCTACTTCAAATTCTTTACCTGGGTCACGGAATATAGAAATACGGTTTGGCACCATAAAGCGATAACCAGCAAAATTATTACTAGCAGAGCGCATCCGTTCTATCATCATTGCTAAACCATTACTCGTGGCAAACTCCGGTTTAAGAATTGCCGATATACCACGTATTGCACCCGGACGGTCTACATACATTACCCTTTCAACTTCGGGTTGCTTTCTCAAATACGCGCGCACGGGTTCCGATTGACGAATTGCTTCGGGTATACTTGTTCCTGGCATCGGTTCTGCGCGCCATAGTACTAAGTTACGATTACCTTCGGGCAAATAATCAGCAGGTGGCAGTAAGAATATACTTGCTACCATTAAACCAATTGGAATCGATAATATAAATAGTCGGCGCCCAAGTCTACCATTTCCTGTTGACCAACCAACTGTGGCGATAAGAATATTTTCAATCTTTGTTTGAAATACTCTAAATACAGCAGAAGTATTTGCAACTGCACGAACTAACCAATTACCACCTTTATATTTACCACCTTCTAAAACTTGTACTGCTTCTGCTTGATTGAGAAACAACCCAGATAGCATTGGTACAAGTGTAACTGCCGCTAACATCGAAAATAAAGCAGCAGCAGTAATTGCAATTGCCATATCTGTAAATAACTGGGCAATTTCTCCTTTTACTAATACTAAAGGAGCAAATACTGCAATATTCGTTAAAGTGGCGCCTAATAACCCTCCAGAAACTTCCTTTGTACCGTCAATAGTCGCGTTAACTGGGTTTTTACCTTGTTGCATGTGGGTAAAAGCATTTTCCACTACTACTATTGCGTTATCTACAACCATCCCAGATGCAAAACCCAGTGCTGCCAAACTGATAATATTTAGCGTGCGTCCCAACAACGACATGGCGATAAACACAGTTATCATCGTTGTGGGAATAGTTAAAGCAACTACTGCAACAGTTCGCATCGAACCGAGAAACAGTAATAATATTACTACCGCAAGCAAAGAACCACTAATTAAGTTCTCTTGTACCAGTGTTACCGACTGATTTATATACTCACTCTCGTCATAATTATAGATAAACTTGATGCCTTCACCCGCGCGGTCGAACTGAGCTTCTAATTCACTAATTGCCGCACGTACCCCTTTTGCTACATCTGGAACATTGGCGCCAATCCGGCGAATAATACCAATTGCCACAGTGGGATTATCATTAAATAGCAATGCACTATCTTGGGGTTTACGTCCCATTTGTATTTGAGCGACATCACGTAAATATACCGTTCCGGAAGCATCGCGTCGTAGCACAAAACCCGCTATTTGCTCCATATCTTGCGACCTGCTCACCGTGCGAACTCTGTATTCACGACGACCCAATATTAATGGACCGCCTCGGATATCACGGTTATTCTCTCGTAGCACCCTTACCACGTCACCAATAGCTAAGTTTCTCTCAGCTAAAGCTTTCGGGTCAACACGCACTTCCACTTCACGCTGTTGTCCACCCACAACTAAAAATTGACCTGTTCCTTCCACACGACGTAACCGAGGTATAATAACTTCTTCAGCTAAATCACGGTTACGATTTGGGTCACTTTTAAATCCTGCCTTTGGCGCCATTGGTATCCACATCATCGGAGAACTGGCGCCACTAACAATCTCAACCGCAGATTCCCCAGCTTCTTCTGGTAAACTTTCAACTTGTTGTAAACGATTTAATACATCTACTAAACGCTCATCAACATCGCTACCCCAATTAAATTCTAAATTAATAGTGCTGCGTCCCGACCTTGAAGTACTGCTAATTTCCTGCACACCCAACACTTCCTCCATCCGTTCTTCAATCGGACGGGTAATTAAATCTTCCACCTCAGTTGGTCCGGCGCCGGGATAAGTAGTACTAATAGTAATCTCCGGTCTATCACCACCAGGTTGAAGTTCCAAAGGTAAATTCAACAGAGACAATATTCCGAATACAGCGAGAAGGCAGAATAAAACAAATGTGCCATGTCGCCAACGAACAGCAGTTTCTATAATTTTCATGATTTATGATTTGTTATAGTTTGAAGTTTGATCCCCCCAACCCCCCCTTAATAACGGGGGGCTAAGAGGTGCTTCTTGTTCCCCCCGAATTCGCGTTCTTGTTAGGGGGGATTTTTAATTCGATACTTCACGAATAGCGGCGCCATCGTTTAACATATCGCCACCACGAGAAACAATTTCTTGACCAGCACGTAACTGAGGATGATAAATAGCCACCTTCTCACCCATATCAGCGACCATTTGTACTTCTTGCTGTTTGGCTCTACCTTCTGCGACAGTATATACAAACCACTTATCTTGACGCTTAGTTAATACATCGCGCAATACAACAAAACTAGGTTGATTTGTTGCAGATTGTAAAGTACCAGTAACAGCCATTCCAGATACCAAACCTCTGGGTGGGTTATTGAACTGTACCCGCACTCTTTGCCGACGAGAGGCGCCATCAGCAGTAGGTACAACACCTGTAATAGTGGCATTACTTTTCCAATTAGGTAAAGCGCGCGCCGTTAACTCTACCCTTGTACCAGGTGTAATTCTTCCCGTTAACTCTTCTGGTAATTCTAAAAAAACATCTAGCCTATCACCAGCTACAAGACTGGCAATTTCTCCACCCGTTTGTACCAAATCTCCAGCACTAACTTTGCGCTCTTGAACAATACCTGTAGAATTAGAAGTAATTTTAGTTCTCTGTAAAGCTAACCTTGCTTGATTAACTGCGGCAGATGCGGCGCCTACTAATGCTCTTTGTGCCTCCATTTCTTCGCGCGTTGCTCCAGCTTGTGCTTCTTTTAAAGTAGCTTCAGCAGCTAATCGTTCCCCATGTGCATCATCAACAGACGCTCTTGCTTCCACTAACAACCGTTGAGAAATAGCACCTTCTCTAACTAAATTACTATTACGCTGTAAATTATCGCGTGCTTCTTGTTCGCGTGCAAGTGTCGAACGCAGTGCAGCTTGACGCTGGGCAATAATTTCTGGACGAGTACCTACTTCTAGACGTGCCATGTTACTACGCTGCTGTGCCAACTGTGCCAAAGCTTGGGAAAGTGCTAGTTGCTGGTCGGCATCATCTAATACAGCAATAGTCATTCCTGGAGTAACTCTATCTCCTGGTTGCACCATAATTTGTTTTAATAGTCCGCCAGTTTGCGCGCGGATAGTCGCTTGTTGCGTTGCTTCGACTTGTCCTAATAACTGGTAACTACGCATACCTTGCCCAGTAATTAATGTAGTGGTTTCTACTGGACGTGGTGGTGGAGTTTGGGGCGCCTGTGCGGTGGCAGGTTGCGATGTTTTTCCTGGTGTTAATACTCGCCAACCAATAACACCGGCGCCGAGTATTAGTGCTGCAAGCAATACTCCAAGCCAGGGTTTTCGCTGAGTCGGGGTGTAATCAGCATCGCTAATATCTTCATCTTCAACGATAGCTTGAGTATCTGTAATAATTTCATCCCTCGGACTCATGGCGCATCCCTCCTTGATAACGCAGTTAAACTAAGAAACGCGGTTTCTCACGAGAAACCGCGTTTCTAAAAGAAGTTTCGGCGAACCGCATTAAACAGCCATGAAAGGTTTATGAAAATTTTTTAATAATTTATTTAATTTTTAGATATAAAAACATGTTTGTGGGTTATAATATACTTTGGTGCGTGATGCCACGAGTTTATTTGCTTCGTTGTAAGTTTGTTATAGCGTCACGCACCCTACCGATTGTTTCCAAAAAATCCTACTGCTAACCATATTGCAAAGGCAAATAAGGAAATTATACCAATAAGAGTTAAGACTAGAACAATTATGACTATATTTATGAACCATTCATCTTTTTGACGGCTTTGAATTGGTTCGCGTAGATGCGCTTCGAGTAAATTTACATTTTTGGTGTTTGCTTTCCATGTTGTATCAAATATATCTCCCAAAATTGGGATTGAACCAACGGCGCCATCAATAACTATATTAAATATCATTTTTGCCAATGTTGTTTTAGGCAGTTTAAATTGAATTGCCTGAAATAATATATAAACTGATAGCAAAATACCAACAAAATCTCCTCCTACGGGTAATAACCCAACTAGTGACTCTAGTCCAACTTTAAACCTTGTCCCAGGAACACCAAGCGAACGGTCCCATAAATCACTTAATTTTCGTAGACTTTGCAGTTTGGCTAGTTTAGCGTTGGTGTCAGAGTGCATATAATAAGAACAGCTTGATGATTGAGTTATACAAATTATGAGTCAAAACTGGGCGCCTGACATTAAGTATGGAAACCAGTGTAACTGTCGAAATTAATACATACGAAGTAAGTAGAATTTAGCGAGTAACCAGCACTTTGATTTGATGATTTTCTTCAGCTAATATATCTAACTCGATTTGATTAAGTTGTTTCGGTTGCATTTGTTGCAAATCGTGCATTACTGTTTTGACGTTCTCAGTACTAAATTTATAATACTCCGTTAAACTGCCAATCGGATAATTAAAGCTTTGATAACGGTGCTTAAAATACTTTTCAATATTGCCGCGATTTTTCCATGTACCCAGCACTTTTATTTCAATAGTTTTATAATGTGCGACCAAATCTATCTCTACTTCTTTGAGACGCTTTTGAATTTGGCGCCCAGTAACACCAACTTTATAGAATACCTTTTTATCATCAGTCCGAATTTCCAAAAAATACAGCGTATTTGATAATACTCGTCTTAACTGCGCGCGGTATAATTGTAAATCAATAATTCGATGTGACATATCAGAACTTTTCTTAAAAGTCGCATGTTCAACAGCTAACTCTAACTTCAACAGCTTCTTAAATATTAAAGGTTCCTGCACCGAATTGAACAACGCTAAATCTAAGGCACCAACAGGTATTTTCCCCAAATCATTAAACTCATAACCAGCCGGAACCATATAAACATTCTTATTCAACAATCCTGACTTTAATAAACCAGGACTAAGCAATTGAGAACTCACTAAATAATCTTTACAACCATACTCACTCCACAATAACTTAAGTAACTTCAAATCCTTACCAGATAACTGAATATTAAAGCTATCGTAAAAAGGTAAAACAGGGAACTCTTGATTAGCAACCGAACGACAAGTATCATCAGTATGGGCAAAATGGTGTTCCTTCTTCTTACCCTTCTTAGCAGTCAACCCACCACCACAATAAGGACACCTCAACCGACTCTTACCACTACAAACATCCTCAACATATACCAAAACCCCAGAACTATCCACACCATAATTTAACCACACAACTAAATATCTCCTTCTTTCTTTCTTCCTTTGCTTTCCTAGGGTTGAAACCCTAGGCTATTGCGGTTCGTGACCTAAACATCTTATTTATACTAAAAGATATATACACATCCAAAAGATATGACATTATTAGAAATAGAAACCTTATTTAGCATTAAACTAATTAGAGATAAAGAATTTTTTCGTGAATGGCAAGATAATTTACCAGAACTGAGCGAATCAGAAAAGCAACAGTTATATAAAGTACAAGCCGGATATTTTAATCTACTGAGATACCCGCCTTTTCTCGAAAACGTAGTTAAAATGGTAGTGCTAGACCCACTTTTATTTATCGGTGACTTTTACCTTTCGCCATACTGCGTCAAGTCCGAAAAATCCATCGAAATATCTGCTCTTGATGAAGATACTATAATCAAGGGAAGTTTGGATGTCCTCGTGTTGAAAGACCAACTATGGCTAATGGTGATTGAATCTAAACAAGCAGCTTTTTCGCTCTTAAGCAGGTTTAGCACAGATATTAGCTTATATGTTAGCAAATCCTTACCGAAATCAACCTAATTTTGGCATGATTACAACGGGAGGAAGTTTTGTATTTATAAAGCTCATCCAAGGAGAACAGCCACAATATGCTACCTCTAGGATTTTTGAACTTCGCAACCCCGATAATGAATTATATGATGTTCTTAAAATTTTAAAACACATCACCCAATTAATTATTTCTGAATGTGTATAAATAACTCTTGTCTCTGTGTTCTCTGTGTCAACGTTGTAAAAATAAATACTTTGGCTGTCCAGGCGAGGCGCCTATGCTACAATTTTCCATTTTCTACCTTTGGCTAGATTTATCTTTTTAGAAATCAACTTTCGAGATAGATGGCATTTAGGGTAAAGATTTGTAAAGATAGTAGATAATGCCATCATCTCTACAGCCATGACTTTTGACTACGACTTGTTTGTAATTGGTGCTGGTTCAGGAGGACTAGCGGCAGCCAAAACAGCTGCAAGCTTCGGTGCCCGTGTTGGTATAGCAGAACACGAAGCTTTGGGCGGAACTTGTGTTAACCGTGGCTGCATTCCTAAAAAGCTAATCGTTTACGCCGCTGACTTTGCCCTGCAAAAGCAAATGGCACACCAGTATGGATGGAGCCAATGCGATAATTATTTTGACTGGACAAGGTTTACTAAATTAGTAGACAAACATCTTGATAATCTTAACGACTCGTTTTCAAAACAGCTACAAAAAGCAGGAGTAGATTTAATAAAAGGGTACGCTACCTTTGTTGATGACCACACCCTAGAAGTAGATAACCGTAAAATTACAGCTGATAAGATTTTAATCGCTGTTGGCGGGCGCCCCAACTTACCAAATATTCCCGGCATTGAATTTGCTATCACATCGCGCGAAATGTTTCACCTGCCTTACTTGCCCAAGCGGTTTGTAGTAATTGGTGGTGGTTACATTGGCATCGAATTTGCCAGTATGATGAACGTTTTTGGGTGCAAAGTTACCGTTATTAATCACGACGAACTCATATTGTCAGGATTTGATGATGATGTTCGCGCTCATATTCAACAAGGTTTAACAAAACGAGGGATTAGATTTTTTCACAACAGCACTGCAAAAGAAATTAAACTTTGTGAAGATGGCTTGCTTGTGAAAATTAAAGGTGATAAGCAAGCGACAGTTGCCGCTGACACTATTTTAGTCGCCACAGGTCGCCTGCCGAACATCGAAAAACTAGGTTTAGAAAAAGTTGGTATCGAGTTAGCTGAAAAAGGTACCATCCAAGTCAATGAGTACAATGGCACCAACATTGAAAATATTTACGCAGTTGGTGATTGTTCGAGCAGCTTACAATTAACACCTGTCGCGAAAGCTGAAGGACAAGCTTTTGCTCTAACCGTATTTGGCAAAACACCAAAAACAGTAAATTACAACGAAGTCCCAACTGCGGTGTTCTCTCGTCCAGAAGGTGCAAGCTATGGAATGACGGAACAACAAGCGCGCGAAAAATTTGGTGACTCTGTAGAATCTTTTAAAACCGAGTTCAAATCGTTACGAGAACAATTTGGTGGTAGCGACGAGAAAACGCTCATAAAGATTATAGTTCAAGCAGAAAATCAACAAGTTTTAGGCGCCCACATGGTAGGGGAACATGCAGCGGATATCATTCAAAGTTTGGGTGTCGCAATTAGAAAGGGTATTACCAAGCAAGATTTAGTAGAAACAATTGGTATTCACCCCACAACAGCCGAGGAATTGATGACCCTTTAATATATTCTTGTGACACAGGCATCCTTGCCTGTGTATTGATTCCATCGAACTTGTTTAACATATATATAGATAAAATTCGTTCTTAAGTTTTGTGTAGCCTAGGAAGTTGTAATATGGCATATGATTATGATTTGTTCGTTATTGGCGCCGGTTCAGGTGGTTTAGCAGCTTCCAAGCGTGCAGCAAGCTACGGTGCAAAAGTGGCAATCGCCGAAAATGACTTAGTTGGTGGTACATGTGTCATTCGCGGTTGTGTACCAAAAAAGTTGATGGTTTACGCTTCGCATTTCCCTGCAATATTCAAAGAAGCACAAGGTTATGGTTGGAAAGTTGGTGACACCTCGTTAGACTGGGAACACTTTATTACATCTATTGATAAAGAAGTTCGGCGCCTGTCACAATTACATATCAGCTTCTTAGAAAAAGCAGGAGTAGAATTAATTTCGGGTAAAGGCAAAATTTTAGACCCTCATACCGTTGAAGTTGGCGATAAGAAATACACTGCTGATAAAATTTTAATCGCTGTCGGTGGGCGCCCTGTTAAACCAGATATGCCCGGTTTTGCTGAATACGGCATTACATCGAACGAAATATTCCACCTTAAGGAAAAACCCAAGCATATTGCAATTATCGGTGCTGGTTATATTGGCACTGAGTTTGCTTGTATTATGCGAGGTTTAGGATGTGAAGTCACACAAATCACGCGCGGGCAGAAAATTCTCAAAGGGTTTGACGAAGATGTTCGCGACAATATTGAATCTGGGATGAAGAATCACGGTATTAATTTGATTCGCAATAATATTGTCAAACAGGTTGAGAAAAATGGCGACGGTTTGAAGTTAACTTTATCTGATGAAAATTTGGCGCCATTAAATGCCGATGTATTTTTAATTGCTGCGGGACGGGCGCCTAATATTGAAGGATTAGGTTTAGAAAATGCTGGAGTTAACTTAGTACAAGGTTCAATTGAGGGCCCAGGTTATAGCACAATGAACGCTATCGCCGTTAATGAATACAGCCAAACTTCCCAAGAAAACATTTACGCTGTCGGTGATGTTACGGATAGAATCAACCTAACTCCAGTCGCCATTGGTGAAGGGCGTGCTTTTGCTGACAGTGAATTCGGTAATAACCGACGTGTATTTAGTCACGAAGATGTCGCTACTGCCGTATTCTCCACACCCGAAGCGGCAACTGTGGGATTAACCGAAGAACAAGCTAAGGGTAAATACGGAGATAACGTCAAAATCTTCAAAACTAGTTTCCGCCCCATGTACTACACCCTACCAGGCAGCGACGAACGTACAATGATGAAGTTAATAGTCGATAGTAATACCGATAAAGTATTAGGTGCCCATATGGTAGGTGACGATGCTGCCGAAATTATCCAAGGTATAGCTATCGCAGTCAAAATGGGCGCCACCAAAAAAGACTTCGACGCGACCGTTGGTATTCACCCATCAGCCGCCGAAGAATTTGTCACAATGAGATAAAGCTAGGAGGCGCGGAGTTAGGAGTTAGGAGTTAATATCCCCAACTCATAACTCATAACTATGTTCATTTACCTGCATGGGTTTGCATCCAGCCCAAATTCAGCTAAAGCGCGTGATATTCAGTCATATCTTGCGAATTTACATGTAAATATCAAAATACCTGATTTAAATAACGGCGATTTTTCGCACTTAACTATCACACGTCAACTCAAACAAGTTGAGAAAGAATTTCCTAAAAGCTCTACACCTGTAACGCTTATTGGCTCAAGTTTAGGAGGTTTAACCGCAGCCTTTTTAGCAGAAAATCATATTTCTGTGCAGCGTTTAGTTTTACTCGCACCTGCTTTTGGCTTTTTATCGCATTGGATACCCAAACTTGGTGAAGAAAAGCTTCAACGTTGGTGCCAAACTAAATACATGATGGTCTACCATTACGGCGAAACGCGCGAGTTACCTTTACATTACGATTTCGTTACCGATGCGGCACTGTATCAAGAAGATAAATTACGGCGCCCTATACCGACTTTGATATTGCATGGAATCAACGATGAAGTTATCCCAATTCAAGCTAGTCGCGATTTTGCACGAAAACGTCATACAGTTGAATTGGTAGAACTAGATAGCGACCACGCAATGTATGATGTAGTCGATAATATCAAGGAAGCAATTTCACGGTTTTGTCAATTGCAGTAAACATGTATAATTGCAAATTCAATTGGGCAAAATTTAAAATTTTCTATGCTCCCTTATATTCGTCAAGACCTCGCGCAGTTCAGTGCTTACAAACCACATCCTGGAAGTAATAGCTCCGAACCAGTTGCAACTGTGTTCGATAGACTTGATACCAATGAAAGTCCTTACGATTTGCCAGTAGAGTTAAAACAAAAACTTGCTTGGACTTATGAACAAGTCATTGAAACAAATCGTTACCCAGATGGGGGACACGAAGAACTGAAGCGGGCAATTGCCGAATATGTTAATCAAACTGCTACGGCGCCATTTATTACAGCATCTAATATATCTGTCGGAAATGGTTCAGATGAATTGATACGTTCACTGTTAATTGCTAGCTGCGTTGGAGGCAACGGTTCAATATTAGTGGCAAATCCGACGTTTTCGATGTACGGTATTTTGGCGCAAACGTTGGGAATTAATGTTGTAACAGTTGGTAGAAATAAGGAAACTTTTGAAATTGATTTAGATGCGGCTGCTGCTGCGCTCCAAAGTCAGCAAAATCCACCAATTCGGGCTATTTTTGTCGTTCACCCTAATTCTCCCACCGCAAACGCATTAAGTGAAAACGAATTATCTTGGATTAAAAGTATATCGCCTACTATCTTAATAGTTATTGACGAAGCTTATTTTGAGTTTAGTCAGAATACCTTAGTGTCGGAATTAGACTCACATCCCAACTGGGTAGTGATGCGGACGTTTTCTAAAGCTTTTCGACTTGCTGCGATGCGTGTGGGATATTGTATTGCCCATCCGGAATTGATATCCGTTCTCGAAAAAGTCCGTTTACCTTATAATCTTCCTAGTTTCTCTATCGCGGCTGCACTACTCGCAATTCAAAATCGAGACTTACTACTTAATACAATACCTGAAACGATTAGCGAGCGAAAAAAACTACAAGTTGGTTTAAGACAATTCACGCAACTCAAAGTGTGGGATAGCACGGCGAATTTTATTTATTTACAGCCAAAAATAAGCAATACAGTCAAAATTGATGATTTATTAACGAGTTTAACTGAGCAATTGCTTCAAATGGGTACTTTAGTACGTCAAACCGGAGGGGGTTTACGAATTACTATTGGAACTCCTACAGAAAATGCTCATACTTTGATGAGGATGAAAACCGTTTTAGATGAATTTGAAGTCGAAATTTAGGTAAGTCTTTAGAATTATTTATTGTTTTATGACTTTATGTTAACTAATCTTAATAGTCGAATTTATCTTCTATATCATTAGCAGAATGACGCACGTTTGCTACTGTCTGTGGCAATACGCCCACCAATAGTGCAAATGCTTCATCTGGTAATTGAGATACCATTTCTGATGGAAAATATTGTTCAAATTGGTCGAGAATCTTTATTACTCGTTTAGAAGCTAATGAAGACTCTGTAATTTGCCTGATTAGTCGAATCCACTGGCGCCTAATTAAATAAGCTTTTTGGCGTTCTTCATGGGTTTCAGGGCTTAGTAAAGAAAGATTACCAATCGCTAGGGCGCCCAGACAATCGCGGTCATAGTCACCACCAACGGCGGCGCCAGGTCCGGCAAATTCGGCGTGATAACGTTTGAACAATATTAAACCATTCCGTCTTTTGCTATTCACCGTCAAAACCTTTCCACTGTGTAACATCGTCAGAATGTCCGAGCCATAAAATTGCTCACAACCGTCTGGTGTTACAAGATATTCGAGAAAACTGGTGTCAGGATAATAAGTTGATACCATAGCAGCCTGATAGCTTTATTTTTGGCTATCGATGTTTTTTAATGTTTATGTAATCGGTAAAGAGCGTGAACTTTTATTACAACTCGAAGCTATATATACGAAGCTGAGTTCTTATTATTATCAATATTTTCCTAATTTATTCAAGTCGAATCAGAATTAATCAAAGTTTTTCAACAGTTGAGTAATCTTATTCTATGAGATTTGATTACTTTTGTCTTGAGACATAAGGGTTTTTCCTTAAAGTTTGTATAAAGTTGAATATCTAGATTACAAAGTTACTGTGAGAAATTTCAAAATTTTGTCACGTAATTTTACTGATGACAACACGGATATTTGATGAAATCAAGTCCTGCTTTACTATTTAGTTGTGAATTACATCTCCTTTAAGAAGGATGACGACACCAGAGTCAGGGTAGATTTTTAACAGAACCAAGATTGATTTTCAACGCTGATAAATTAAATGCGTCTTCATGGGAATTGGGCAATTGTGTAAAGTAAAGATAAAGCATATCAAGATAAATAAAAACTTTTATACTTTGCCATCCTCAAATTGTCGCATCAACTGTAACTAGCAATTTCAACGAAACATGATTATTACATGACTCCACACCTATCTTGATAATTTTTACGTTGTTTCCAACGTTCTCTACGACCTCAGATAGATCAGTATGTGCTATCCAACCCCTGATGACGTGCTAAATTAATCATACTTAACAATATTTCATTGTTGCTCAGACATAATACTGACTTTTAAGTAAAAAAATATATATCTACATATATCTATAGATGAGGTGTAATATCTTACGCAAATAAAAATTTAATATTTATTTAATATTTATCGTATGACTATGCTAACTCAAGCGCTTATGCAAGAGAATTTGCGGTGCCCGTTTGAAGAAGAATAGATTCCAGCCTGTTTCGACTTTATGTACGCGATATCCAAGCTTAAAGTAAAGTTGCCGCGCAGTATGGTTGGTTTCCAAGACGTGGAGATATATATCTTGAAACCCCCATTTCAGAGCAAGCTTTTCGCAATTTGTAAGCAAACTAGAGCCAACACCTTGCCGACGGTAATTTGGATGTACCGCTAAATTAGATAAATAAACAAAGCTTTTACTTGGATGTCCCCAAGTATCATTGTAACGCACACCTAATTCGACGGTTCCAGCCTTGGTATTGTTGGTATTTGCTATATCAACTGCCACTAAACAAAGCTGATGTGGTGCAGGTGATGCCAAACGGTGTCTTAAATCTTCGTAAATACCCAAGCGTAACAGGGGCAAAGTCCATCCCCAAAAGCCACTGGGTGAATGAAAACTCTCAGTAATGATTTGAGCAACATCATTCAAATCGTCTGCATATGCGGCGCGTACTTGGAACTGGCGCCCCCAAGAGTCAGCATTCATAGAGGTATCGGGTCGTTTGTGAGATGAGTCTGAAAACCAGGGTATCAAAGTTAGTTAGGTGATGATTTTACAAAACTGGCAAGGAGCATCAACTGTTGAGAAGCTAAACAATAATTATAACCAGACACGAATTTTAGTGTTTGCCCCTCCTCACAATATTACGTCAAAATAAGCCAGAAACCTGGTTTGTTTAACAAACCAGGTTTCTTTAATTGCCCAAACCGCGCGAGCAGTTGCTTAATTGGTAAAGACTATTGTCTAATAATATACTTTGTTCTTTACGCAATGGGTGTAATATTTTTTACTTAGATATGTCTAAATAAATAAAATTATTGGGTGGATGTTAGTCTTGAGGCTATAGCGGGAAAACTTAATATGCGGGATACAGATTTATGTCAGACGAATAGTCTTCACTGCTGTACGTCCGGTTGAACTTTTATTTATGTGGAGGTAAATTAATTGGCAAGCGTTATATATTATAGGGGTAACACAGGTTCTGAGCTATATACGTGTACACCGCTACGAGTCTATAACTTCTACGGGTTTCTGGGGTAAATTAACGTGAACACGTGCTTTCTTCAAATGCAGTCATGTAGATATATTGACGAATTAGTCGTTCCGGTCTGCAATACCCTCAACTTCTCTAAGTCCCATGACTTGAGTAGTAAGTTCATTATCCAAATACCCTTGCGTAAGGTTAGCGGTGCATGAAATCTCAAGTAAACAGTAAGCCAAAAATTTTAGTCGTCGATGACGAACCCGACAATCTTGACTTGCTTTATCGCACCTTCTATCGCGAATACAAGGTGATAAAAGCAAATTCAGGACCTGACGCGCTCGAATTGTTGGCTATTGAAGGAGATGTATCAGTTATCATCTCTGACCAACGAATGCCAATGATGAGCGGGACAGAATTTTTAAGTCTGACAGCTACACAATATCCCGATATTATTCGGATTATTTTAACTGGCTATACCGATGTCGAAGACTTGGTAGAGGCTATTAATGCTGGTAAAGTATTTAAATATGTTACGAAACCGTGGGAAGCGGAAGAGCTAAAGGCAGTGGTCCGTCAAGCTTTGGACACTCACAATGTTCTCAAAGCTCGCACGCGCGAATTAACGCGAACGCTGCGTCAAGAGTCTCTACTTAATACGGTTACAAATACAATTCGCAGTGCCCTAGATTATCGGCAAATTTTACAAACAATTGTCGATACTGTTGGTCATATGCTTGAAGTTGATGTTTGTTTATTGCGTCCTTTTTTAAATGGACAGCTAGCTGACGAAAGCTTTATCTACCAAAAGGCGCCTTTTAAACCTGGCCATGCGAACGAGGATAAAAATATATCTCTGTTACGTGAGACTGTTTGGGAAACGCGCGAAGTGCAAGTGATTAATGACGTAAACAGCGATGAGCGTATTCAAAGTCAGGCAATTACTTCAAGCCGTGCTGAGGCATTTACTGTCTCAAATATTAGTTCCAGCTTAGTAGTACCACTAATTCTCCGACAAGAGTTAATGGCTGTTTTAGCCCTACATCAATGCGGCGAAAGTCGTATGTGGAGCGAAGATGAAGTCAAATTGGTAGTAATGGTGGCAGACCAAGCCGCTTTAGCACTATCACAAGCTTATGCCTACGAACAAGTACGAGCATTAGCAAAAAGAGAAGCATTAATTAATACAATTACCAGTGCGATTCGTTCTAGCCTTAACCAACAAGATATTTTTGCTGCTATTACTCAACAACTCGGACAAGCTTTACAAGTCAATGGCTGCGTATTGTCGCTGTGGACTGAGGAAGATGAGTATGTTCAGTGTGTAGGTTTATACGAAAGTAGCGAAGTAAATTCAGATGACATTATACAAAACGACATATCATTATATGAACTACCTCAGTCCTCGGTGTCAATAAAAGAAAACCCAATACTACAACACATGTTACGAACACTCGAACCAGTTGTAGTAACGGATATGAATAATTGTCCACCTGAGTTAAACGGGTTTGAATTGCCGTTGCGGGGTCGTTCGCGTTCGCTGATAGTTGTACCATTGCTGGCAGATGGAAAAAGTATCGGCAGCATAACGCTACGAGAAGACAACAGAGCGCGCAAATGGCTCCCAAGCGAAATTGAACTGGCATCTTCGGTAGCAGCACAAGCTGCAATTGCGGTACAACAGTCACGTTTATATCAAAAGACACGCGAACAAGCCGAACGGTTATTAGAATTAGATAAACAAAAAACAGAATTTTTCCAAAATATCTCACACGAGTTTCGGACACCTATTACATTGATTCAAGGACCCCTCGAATCAGCGGTAGCTACTAAAGAAGGATTATCCTACGCTCAAAGTACTATTGCTCTACGTAATTCGCGTCGCTTATTACGATTAGTTAACCAACTACTCGATTTACAGCGTCTTGATGCAGGTAGGATGCAACCGACTTTTCGCAGATGCGACTTGGTAGAATTTACTAGTCAAATCGTCGAGTCCTTCCGTACTTACTGCGAGAAAAAGGGATTGCAGCTAATTAGCAACTTAGTTCAATGTCCAACTGTGTATTTAGATATGGAGAAATTCGACAAGGTACTTTATAACCTGCTGTCGAATGCCATGAAGTTTACACCACATGGTGGCATCATTTCAGTCTCACTTGTTTCAAATAAACAAAATTGCATTTTACAAGTTAGGGATACTGGTATCGGAATTGTCACAGAACAACTTCCACACTTATTTGAACGCTTTCGTCAAGCTGAAGGTTCAGAAAATCGTTCCTATGAAGGTAGCGGTTTAGGTTTGGCTTTGGTCAAAGAATTAGTGGAACTTCACGGTGGTGAGGTGACAGTTAACTCCGTTTATGGAGAGGGGACAACTTTTACTATTTCTTTACTCGCTGGTACCGAGCATTTACCAGCTGACTGTATTGTTGATGTACCTGCCGAGTTAAACATTAACCGTGCTTCGGTGGAACTTGCAGACTTAGAACTTATTGATGCTGAAGAAACCCCAACTGGTGCCTATGATTTTTCTGAAGCTACTGAAATTCCTTCAACGGGACATACAATTCTTGTAGTTGACGATAATCCTGATTTACGCGGTTATGTTTCAGGTATTCTTCGATCAAATGGGTATGCAGTACATACTGCCCGTAATGGCGCCGAAGGTTTTAAAAATGCTCAAAAAATTCAACCTAGCCTAATTGTCACCGATTTAATGATGCCTTTGGTGACAGGGTTAGAAATGATAGGTATGATTCGCGCTGATTCAAAGTTAAAAGGAACACCAGTAATTCTTTTAACAGCGAAAATTGACGAAGAAACCCGTATTGCAGGTACTGAATTAGGCGCCGATGCGTATTTAGCAAAACCTTTTAATGACCGTGAGTTACTTGCAGAAGTGCGAAATCTCGTAGCATTGAAAGAAAACGAGCGTCGGGTTCTAAAGCTAAATACGTATTTAACAGAATCTGTATTGCAAAGATTTTTGCCACCAGCACTGGTGCAAAAAGCCGCAGCAGGTGATTTAGTTCTAGATTTACGTCCTGAACCGCGATTAATTACGGTGCTATTTAGCGACATAGTTGGATTTACTCAGTTATCTAATACACTCAGGTCACGCAAAGTCGCCGAATTGCTCAACGAGTATCTCGAAGCAATGACGCGAGCCGTGTTTGATAATGGGGGTACCGTCGATAAATTCATGGGAGATGCAATTTTAGCCTTATTTGGGGCGCCTGAAGAATTGACGCCCAACGAGCAAGTACGACGGTCAATAAACACCGCAAGAGCAATGTTACGTTCTCTTGACAAATTGAACGAACGTTGGCGCCAGCAAGGAATTTTTGATACTGATGGGCGAAGCGAAGTTCAATTTAGGTGTGGTATCCATCAAGGAACTGCTGTAGTCGGGATGTTTGGAAGTTCCGAACGTGCAGACTATACAGCAATTGGACCTTCGGTTAACATTGCCGCGCGGTTACAACAAGCCGCAAAGCCAGGTACAATACTTGCTTCGGCAGCAGTAGCAGATTATTTACAGGACGAAGAAATAATTAAAGGCAGTTCATTAGAGTTAAAAGGAGTTGATGAGACAGTTTTAACTTTTGTTGTGACACCAGAAGTCGTAGCAAATCGCTAAAATGGCAAGTGGTTATTATCAATATTAGTTAAAGCCTTTATTTTATATAATGCCAGAATCGGTAGCCGATAAAACCCCAATGCCAATCACAATCGAACGGCGCCACATTGACCCACCGGGTTTGTGGGTAGCCATTGTGATTGGTTCTGTCGTGTTACACTCACTACTACTTTGGTTAATGTTTACATCCAAATTAAATGTAGTGGGTCGTAGGTCAAATGCAGCGACACCAATTAAAGTTGTAGAAGTTGTGCCCACAATCAAAGCCAAAGCTAAACCTAGAGTAATAGCGCAAAAACCGAAACTACAACCCAAATTAGAATCAAAACAGATTCAAGTTAAACCGAAAATTAAAACTCAACCAGTTCCTGCTCAACCAGTAATAAATCCTGTACAACCACCTCAAAATCAAACATCTCAACCTGGTACAATTGCATTTACAAACAAAATACCTGTCAAAAAGCCTGTTAACAAATCACCATTAGCTCAAAAACAGCGTTCTCTACCACCCATAAAACCATCATTTGAGCAAAAAACTGCAATAATACCCCCAAAACCTGTCAATACAGAGCCTAAAAAACCAAATATTGCAGAAATTAGGCGCCTGCAAAGACTTGCAGAACAACAGCGTTTACAAAGACTTGCAGAACAACAGCGTTTACAAAGACTTGCAGAACAACAGCGTCTACAAGAACTCGCACAACAAAGGCGCCTGCAACAGCTTGCAGAACAACAACGTCTACAAGAACTTGCACAACAAAGGCGCTTTGATAAACTTGCCCAACAACAACGTCAACAAGAATTAGCAGAACAACAGCGTCTACAAAAACTTGCCCAACAACAACGTCAACAAGAATTAGCAGAACAACAGCGTCTACAAAAACTTGCCCAACAACAACGTACTGAAGAACTTGCCGAGCAACAACGTTTACAAAAACTTGCCCAACAACAACGTACTGAAGAACTTGCCGAGCAACAACGTTTACAAAAACTTGCCCAACAACAACGTCAACAACAAATTGACGCACAACAGCGAACAGAAGATGTTGCAAGAAATCAGGCAAAACTACCTGTAAATACTGCACCTGTAGAAATATCTGGAAATCCAGATACACCATTTTCTAGACCCACACCGGTAACAACACCAACCGAAGCACCAGCACCCAGACCCACGGTAAAACCCACACCCACACAAAAACCGACACCAACATCAACACCAGCGACTACAACAGCAGGTAATACTGAAGGTCAAGGAGGATTTGGGGTAGCAATTTTACCTATTGGCGATGAGGAGCAAGAAGCTCTTAAAAAGACGGGGGGTACTATACTGAAAGCACTCCCTCAATTTCAACCAACAGCAAAAACTCCGAAAGAATTAACCATACTCAACGAGCAAGACAAAAAGTTGGTAACAGAACCAATAGAGTGTGGTGTCTGGTTATCTGTCGATGAAAAGGGTAATCTTTCTAATCTTAATCCTTTCAAAAAAGATAACCCGCCTGTTAAAGCTTTTACCGATAGCAAAGTGCCAGGAGCAGAAAGCATATGTCAAAGATATGCAGACTACTATTTTAGAACTATGAAATTTACACCAGCTATTAGTGAAGATGGTCCGGCGCCTGGTACAACACGTACACAGATAACAATAGAGCCTGCGGGCGGCGCCTGAGAAAAAAATCCTAGTTAAATACTTGTTTTTCAGTCCAAGCCATGTTATACTTTGAAAGTTAAATAAATAAAACCACTGCGGGTGTAGTTTAGTGGTAAAACCTTAGCCTTCCAAGCTAATGATAGGGGTTCGATTCCCCTCACCCGCTTATATGAAATTAAATTAAGCTGACCATTGCCACAGAGGTAAGTACACCTGTGCCACAAGCCCTCAAAATTAATGACATAGAGTACTATTATTTTAGAGTAAAAGTTATTCTAGTCATTAGTATAAAGCTTTGAAACAATGGAACCCTTGTCATCTAACGCACCACCTTTAACCATTAAAGTTTCAGTCGAGTCGATTTTTGTTGAACCGAATGGTAAGTTGAATCAAAATAGCATGTTACTGCTTCAATGCTTAACTTTGCTCAATACACTTTCCACAACTGCTCCAGAAGGCTTGAAAGAGGCATCTGAAGCTTTAGAAGGTATGGTGGAATTTTATAAAGAACGTGCAGATGATGCACAGCAAAGCAGTTTTCCTCAACATTTAGATGTAATTAAGGGAAATATATTGCCAAGCCAAGTCAGACCACCTTTAATTTTAGATTTGGAATAGCTTGAGAGGTAAAATTTCATACTATAAACCCAGAAATGTTGAATCCTGATACAAAACTTTACATTTTGATATATATTAATACTATGAGGGTGTCATTGCATCAACATAGCATGACATTTTGCATCCAATGAATATAGCTTATTTCTTTATTCATACAAGCTTGTAAATAGCGGATTTTATCTATTAATTTATTGCCCCATTGTTTAGGAATATCTATTAATTGAACAATTAAATAAGCAATGAGACATGCGTAGATTTGTATAGTGATACCATTGACATTTTTAGTGATAAGTCTATCAAGTTTTAGATGCATCTTTAAAAACTTCCATAATAATTCAACACCCCAACGGCATCTATAAATTTCCATTACTTCTTCATTTGAAACTTGAGCTTCACCATCATGCATGTAAATTCGTGACTAAGCGATACTCTGTTTTCGTTTCTACATCACAAAAGCTAACAACTCTATAAAGTCCTGAATTTTTACATTAATTTTGGAATGTTATAGCCATTGAGTGGTTTCAGGCGCCGTTTGATTAAGTAATTTTCCTTGAGAAATAACATAGCGTGGTTTGCTCCGGCGCCTGACTGCATCATAATAGCTATCGGTATCTAGTACAATTAGCGATGCGGGTTTGCCAACTTCTACACCATATATATCTTCGACGTGCAATGTTTTGGCGCCGTTTGTTGTCACCATTTCATAACAAGCGTTAATTTCAGGTATTCCGGTCATTTGACATACGTGAACACCCATATGGGCAACATCGAGCATATTACCTGTACCTAAGCTATACCAAGGGTCTTGGATACAGTCGTGTCCAAAGCTGACATTTAAGCCGTTTTGCCAAAGTTCTTTAACGCGCGTAACACCCCGACGTTTAGGATATGTATCAGCACGTCCTTGTAAAGTAATGTTGATGAGTGGATTTGCAATAAAGTTGATTTGTGCGCGTTGCAAAAACCCCATTAATTTAAATGCGTAGGCGTTATTATATGAGCCAAAAGCAGTTGTATGACTTGCTGTAACACGCTTTCCGGTTCCTGTACGTGCGGCACAAGCTGCTACTACTTCAAGAAACCGTGACTGTTCGTCGTCTACTTCGTCACAATGAATATCTATTAAACGGTCGTATTGTTCTGCTAATTCAAAGATTCGCTCGACTGATTTTACACCCCAATCACGAGTAAGTTCATAATGCGGTATTCCTCCTACTACATCGGCGCCCATTTGTAAAGCTTTTTCCAGTAGCGCTTCATTTTGAGGATGAGAATAAATACCATCTTGAGGAAACGCTACGACTTGGACTGTTATCCAATCTTTGACAGTATCGCGCGCTTCGAGTAAACCTTGTAGTGCAATCAAAGAAGGTTCACTAACATCAGCATGTGTCCG
Organism: Calothrix sp. FI2-JRJ7; assembly: GCA_019359675.1. Lineage (GTDB taxonomy): Bacteria > Cyanobacteriota > Cyanobacteriia > Cyanobacteriales > Nostocaceae > Dulcicalothrix. The sequence goes on along the minus strand of JAHHGX010000065.1, from coordinate 8,860 downwards.
CACAAACAAAATTCCATATTCAGCTTGTTGCTTGAGAGTCTCGATCGCACGTGCTTTAATATCTTCTAGCGACAAATTTTGTTTGCGCTCACTCCAAATTTGAATACCTTCAAATAGTGTACCGCTTTGGTTCCAGCGAGGTGTACCAGCGGTTAACGCCGAATCTAAATGAATATGTGACTCAACAAAAGGTGGCGAAACCAACTTACCGTCTATATTAAGTTCCATCGACGCATCCCCACTAATAGCAGATGCAATCTTTACAATCTTTCCGTCTAGTATACCAATATCAACACTTGAACTATCCGGCGCCGTTACTAGTTTAGCTTGACGCAGCAGCAAATCATAACTAGTCATCACTTAATGTCCCCCTCACAATAATAATACCATTTGGCAACAAAGTTACCACAGTGTGAATTATTGCTGTAAATTTGGGAACCATTAACTAGGGGATGCAAATCTTATACCACTTAGCGCGTAAAGATGATTCTTATACAGAAACTCTTTATGCAAATCGCCAACCGTTTTATTACTTAATAATTAATTTATGCGTTACATCTGACTACGCTATATTACTTAGTTAAATTGTTGCCACTCATGAACCACCATAAGGATGAAAACTCAAATCAAACTTCTAAATTACAAAAGCCAGGAGTTATGATACTCCAATGGCTATTAAAATTTGTGAATCATAATAATCACTTGACCATTCAAAGAAAAATTTTGTTTGGGTATATTATTGCATTATTAATAGTAATGTTTGGTGGTTTATTACCTATTATAATTGCTGATTATTTTCAAGCACAAGCGAATGAATATCGTATTCGAGTACGACGTGAGCGTAAACTGTTAGGTGATTTGCGCGCGGATACACTAAGCTTATTAACTATAACAAGTTTTCCATCCTCACTTCAAAAACCGAAAAGTTTTCAACAGGCAAAGGCAACAGCACTGACGCGAGTTACACAAAGTAAACAATTATTTACAAAATTAAATCAGAAATCTCAGAAATCATCAAATCAAATTCTTGAACATTTGTTTGCAAAATATAAAGAAAATTACTTAGAATATCTTCAAGAGTTAGAGACTCTTTTGAATCGAACTGAAAATCGATTACTAGAAAGACAGATGTTTCGAGTTAAAGAGTCATTTGCTAATTTATATAGCAGTAATGATACAGAAAAAACACAAGAATTTATACATCAACTAGGAAATGTCATTGAAATAACGGAGAAACAAGAAGAAATAGCTGAAGATGACTTAAGTCGCGCGCAATTAATCCGGATAATCATAATTATTATTGGTATTAATATCACAATTGTGCTGTCATATTTATTTATACGCTATCTAAGTCATGAAATTGCAAGTCCAATCACAGACATTATTAAAATTACTAAACAAGCGAGTAGTCAAGCAAAAACTAAATCTAATTTTGACTGCAAAATTTCTGTTAATCAAGATAATGATACATCACAACTTGCTAATTGTATCAACAACCTGCTAAATCAACTTCAAACACTTGTCGAAGAACAAAAAAAGGCACAAGCAAGTTTAGATGGAGCAAACCAAGCTAAAAGTAAATTTTTGGCTTCGATGAGTCATGAATTAAGAACACCACTCAATGGTATTCTTGGTTATGCCCAAATTTTAGCAAATTCTCAAAACTTAACAGAAGAACAAAAACATGGAATTAAAACTATATATGAATGTGGATTTCATTTGCTGAATTTAATCAATGACATATTAGATTTATCTAAAATGGAAGCGCGCAAAATGGAGCTACAATTTGTAGATATTCATTTACCTTCGTTTCTTCAAGGAGTTGTAGAAATTTGTCGAATTAAAGCTGAACAAAAAGGTATTGATTTTGTTTATGACTCACCTCCTAACTTACCAGCAGGAATTAGTATAGACAAAAAAAGATTACGACAGGTATTAATAAATTTACTTACTAACGCTATCAAATTTACTGATACAGGGTGTGTAAAACTACAAGTTAAATTTGCTGAGAGTAAACCTAATTATGTAAAACTTAACTTTGCTGTTGTGGATACGGGTGTTGGAATGAACACTAATCAAATAAAAATGATATTTTCTCCTTTTGAGCAAGTAGTCAATAATGATAGACCCAACGAAGGGAATGGTTTAGGGTTGACGATAAGTCAGAAAATAGTAGAAATGATGGGCAGTAATATTCAAGTCAAAAGTCAAGTGGGAGTTGGGACTTTATTTGAATTTGAGCTTGAATCCCGATTAGCTGAAGACTGGACCGAAAGTAGTACTATCACAAGTCGAGGTAAAATCATTGGTTATTCAGGCCCAGAGAAAAAGATATTAATCGTCGATGATTCTTGGGAAAACCGCTCATTATTTATTAGTTTACTCGAACCGCTTGGTTTTGCAGTTATCGAAGCTAGTAATGGTAAGGAGGGAATAGATAGAGCAAATCAATATCATCCTGACATGATTATTTCTGACGTTACTATGCCTATTATGAACGGGTGGGAAATGCTTGCTAAAATGCGTCAATCTGAACTTTTCCAAGATACTGTCATTATCATTGCATCACCGAATGTGTATGAAATTGACCGTCAAAAAACTTTATTATCAGGCGCCGATGGGTTTTTAACTCGACCAGTACAACCAGAGGAACTATATAACATGTTAACCAAACATCTTAAAATTAATTGGACTTATGCGGCGCCTCCTGTTGAATCATCAAGTGAAGCTGTAACAGTATTTACCAGCGCAATGGTAATACCGCCAGTTTCAGATTTAACATTGTTACTTGAATACGCTCGTAAAGGACAAATCAAAGGCATAAAACAAGAATTGGAAAAAATCGCCATAATGGATGAGAAATATCACATCTTTGTAAGGCAACTTAATAAGTATGCGAAGAATCTTAACATACAAAAAATTAGAAACTTCATACAAGAATACATACGAAACTAAAAACCTGAGTTAAATTAAATTATATATATAAAAAATATTGATACATCAAAACAATGGAAAACCATAATTCAGAACAAAGTCAAAATATTAGACCAGTGGAAACTATCTTAGTAATCGACGATAGTCCAACCAACTTAGAAGTTTTATATACAACATTATCAGATGCTGGATATGAAGTATTAGTGGAAATGGATGGTTATTCTGGTATTGAACAGGCACAAAATAATCCACCAGATTTAATATTGCTCGATATTATGATGCCAAAAATAAACGGTTATGAAGCTTGTTGCCAACTGCAATCAAACCCAATCACCAAAGATATCCCTATCATCTTTATGACAGCTTTATCTGACACATTAGAAAAAGTCAAAGGTTTTCAAATGGGAGCAGTTGACTATATAACTAAACCGTTTCAGCAAGAAGAAGTAATCGCACGTATTAATGTACAATTAAAGCTACGACGTTTAAATTTAGAGTTAGACCACCAAAAACAGAAATTAGAGGAACGAGTAGCAGAAAGAACTGCTGAACTATCGGAAGCGCTAGAAGAACTTCAACAAACCCAGTTACAACTAGTACAAACCGAGAAAATATCCTCATTAGGACAAATGGTTGCAGGGGTTGCTCATGAAGTCAACAACCCAATTGGTTTTATTTCAACTAACTTATATCATGCTAACCAATACGTAAACGACTTAATAAATTTACTTAAACTGTATCGAGAAAAGTTTCCTGAACCAGGTGATGAAATTGAAGAAATAATTGAGTCAGTAGATTTAGACCATATTTCCGAAGACTTACCAAAATTAATTTCATCAATGAAATTAGGAAGTGACAGAATTCGCAGTATTATGCAGTCAATGCGTACCTACTCCCGTGCAGACGGGAAAGAGAAAAAAGCTGTAGACATCCACGAAGGTATTGAAACCACATTAATGATACTTCAGCACCGTCTTAAACCACAACCTAAGCGCCCAGCTATTCACGTTGTTAAAGAATACGGGAATTTACCTTTAATTGAATGTTACCCAGGACAACTTAACCAAGTGTTTATGAATTTAATCGCTAACGCTATCGATGCTATCGACGAAAGTGTACCAGATAGAGACTGGGAGGGTGATAAAGGTAGACATTTAACTCCTGACAATGTAATGTTAGTTCCCTTAATTTGTATATGTACCACAACTGATAAAGAAAACGTCACAATTCAAATTGGAGACAACGGTAAAGGTATGGATTTATCAGTACGTGACCAAATATTCCAAGCTTTTTATACCACAAAACCCGAAGGTAAAGGTACTGGCTTAGGTCTTTCTATTAGCTACCAAATCATTACCGAAAAACATGGTGGCACCCTTGAATGTATTTCCTCACCTGGTAAAGGTACAGAGTTTATTATTCAACTTCCTTTTTATACTAAGTAATAATTAACCCTTGCTTTTTTTAACCGCTATAGTATAATATTACTAATAAATTAGGAAGGCGCCAAAGTATGCTTTCAGAATTTGTAAATATACACAATAATATTTAAGAATTAATTCCCCAACCCCCCGCGAATTCGGGGGGCTAAGAATTTATCACTGACAAAGTTAAAATAGACACAAAAACGAGGCTTTGGTTATGAGCAGCATAGAAGTTGTTTTCAGTTTTGATACTACGGGCAGCATGTATCCTTGCTTAACGCAAGTTAGACGAAGAATTAAAGAAACCGTGACTCGGTTAATGAATGAACTTCCGTTAATTAAGATTGGTATTATTGCACATGGTGACTATTGTGATGCAGGTTCGACGTATGTTACCAAGCATTTTAATTTATCAAATGATATTGATGCAATTTGTAATTTTGTTCAAAACGTTGAACCAACGGGTGGTGGTGATGCACCTGAGTGTTACGAATTAGTTTTACATGAAGCGCAATCTTTCACTTGGTCAGAAGCTGCTTCAAAGTCTTTAGTATTAATTGGTGATGATATTCCTCATGCACCTGCACATAACCCGCAAAAGTTAAATTGGCGCCAAGAAATCACGAAATTAGCAGACAAGGGTATTACGGTTTATGGGGTACAAGCTCTAAATCGTGGTCACGCAACACCATTTTATAGAGAATTAGCCGAACAATCGGGTGGTTTTCACGTTAACCTTGACCAATTTTCATACATTACTGACTTATTTTTAGCAGTTTGCTATCAGCAGTCCTCAAACGAACAACTGCAAGCATACGAACAAGAAGTTGTTGCACAAGGTCGAATGAATCGCGGTTTGAATCGCATTTTTAACTCGATGATGAATCGTAAAGAAACTACGATGTTCCAAGCTGCTGATTTACGTGCGGTTTCTCCAGGTAGATTTCAGGTTTTAGATATTGACAATAATTCTTCGATTAAAGGGTTTGTTTTGGAAAACGGTTTAAATTTCAAAGTTGGACGTGGTTTTTACGAGTTTACGAAAACAGAAACTATCCAAGGATATAAAGAAATTGTTTTGATGGAAAGAGGGACAGGGGACTTATTTGAAGGACAAGCTGCACGCGAAATGCTGGGTTTACCCGAAGGTGAGACGGCACGTATAAAACCGAACAACTTGGAGAAGTACATGGTTTTTGTCCAAAGTACCTCTGCAAATCGTAAGTTAATCGGTGGTACAAAATTTCTCTATGAAGTAGAAGACTGGCATCGGTGACATAAATTAATATAGATATCCAGCGTGTTATGGAGGTGAATGTGGTTGAATCGACTTTGGCAGATGTAAAAACGCGAATCCCAGAACTGCGGCAACTTTTACAGAAAGCTAGCTATGCTTATTATGTCCTCGATAATCCAATTATGGATGATGCTGTTTACGATAGGCTTTATCGTGAACTGCAAGATATAGAAGCTCAATATCCTGAATTAATAACACCCGATAGTCCAACACAACGGGTTGGTGAAAGACCTGCTACGCAGTTTACTACGGTACGCCATAATGTACCGCTGTATAGTTTAGAAAACGCTTTTAATGTTGATGAGTTAAGAAATTGGGATGCACGCTGGCGCCGACAGTTAGCTCCAGTAGATAATGTTGGATACGTTTGTGAGTTAAAGATAGATGGCAATGCGCTGGCTTTAACATATGAGAATGGTATATTAACACGCGGCGCCACACGAGGTGATGGAGTAACAGGTGAGGACATCACACAAAACGTGCGAACAATACGTTCCATACCCTTACGGTTAAATGCCGAAGCTTTTGATGGCGCCATACCTGAACGTATAGAAGTACGGGGTGAGGCTTTTTTGCCGCTTAATGTATTTAAACAAATCAACGAAGAACGCCAAAAAGCTTCTGAGTCTGTATTTGCCAACCCTCGTAACGCCACTGCGGGAACTTTACGTCAACTCAACCCTAAGATAGTTGACAAACGGCAATTAGATTTTTTTGCTTACACCCTGCATATCCCAGGACTTGATGACACCAGTATTGCCAGTACTCAGTGGGGAGCATTAGAGCTTTTGCAAAAAATGGGTTTTAAAGTCAACCCTAAAATGAAACTTTGTCCTTCACTGCAAGAAGTAGCAGAATATTACGAATATTGGGATACCGAACGCTTAAATTTACCCTACATGACAGATGGGGTAGTAGTAAAGCTCGATTCATTCAAGCTACAAGAGCAATTAGGCTTTACACAAAAATTTCCTCGTTGGGCAGTAGCATTAAAATATGCTGCCGAAGAGGCGCCAACTATCGTCGAAAATATATCAGTAAACGTTGGCAGAACCGGAGCATTAACACCCCTAGCAGAAATGCGTCCAGTCCAACTAGCAGGTACAACCGTATCTAGAGCCACCTTACACAACGGCGACCGCATCGCGCAACTAGATATTCGTATCGGTGACACAGTAATAGTCCGCAAAGCAGGGGAAATAATACCCGAAGTATTGCGCGTACTCAAAGAACTGCGTCCAGATGGAACCGAAGCATTTACAATGCCCAGTAACTGTCCCGTGTGCAGTCAACCAGTAGTGCGCGAAAAAGACTTATCTGTAACACGCTGTGTAAATGCATCGTGCCAAGCTATTTTAAAAGGTTCGATAGAACATTGGGTAAGTCGCGACGCATTAGATATTCGCGGTATGGGTGAAAAACTAGTGCATCAACTTGTCGATAAAGCTGTAGTGCATTCGGTCGCTGACTTGTATGAGTTAACACCCGACCAACTATGTGCATTAGAACGAATGGGTAAAAAATCGGCAGAAAAAATAGTCGAAGCAATAACCCAATCCAAAAATCAACCTTGGTCAAGAGTACTATACGGTTTAGGAATTAGGCACGTTGGTAACGTTACAGCCCAAACGCTAACAGAAAAATTCCCCACCGTCGAAAAAATAGCTGAAGCGAACCGCGCGCAAATCGAAGGTATATATGGAATAGGCGCCGAAATCGCCGACAGTATATATCAATGGTTCCGCATACCCTCAAACCAAACATTAATCGAACGCTTAAAAACTGCTGGTTTACAACTAGAAGCAAGTGAGGCGCCTGTCGATAGTGGGAATGAGAATCAAAACTTCGTAAATAAAATATTTGTAATAACAGGCACATTACCAACACTAAAACGCGACGAAGCCAAAGCCCTAATTCAAAAAGCAGGCGGTAAAGTAACCGACTCAGTAAGTAAAAAAACAGACTACTTAGTAGTAGGTGAAGAAGCAGGTTCCAAACTAGCCAAAGCCGAATCACTAGGCGTCAAAACCTTAAGCGAAGCCCAATTACTAGAAATGCTAGCAACGGATGTAACGGATGTAACGGATAGGATGTAGGTTGGGTGTCAGCGAGTGCGTTTACGTAATATGCCGTTATCCGTAAACGGAGTTTTCCCTTTACTGGTAGGATATCCCGTTAACGTAAACGTAGTTTTCCCTTTACTGGTAGTTTTGCCGTAGGGTAGGGTAGGCACAACCCAACATAACCCAATATAAACGTAGGGTGCGTAACTGCTTAAAAGAACCACAAATAAAACGAAAATTAAAGTGCAGTTACGCACCATCACCAACCACCAATTAATTAGCACATTTTAAAAGTTCCCGCAAAAAAGCAGGTAAAGCATTACTTAACTCTTGTTTAGCTCTAGTCTCTAAACAAGCAGTAATATATTGATACGTTACAGCATGATGTAAAGCACATAAAGGTTCGGCGAATGTCCAAGCTTCAAGTAAACGTGATTTTGATTCATAAATTGTCCATTGAGCTAAATACTCATCTCGTAAATCTATTAAAGTAGATGAAGACAGTTGATTTTTACGAGGAAAAAAGAACTCAAACATATCAAAAAAAGGATGGGAAATACAACTATCAGTCCAATCAAACAAGATGTAGTTGTTGTTATGAAAAGCAACATTACCTAAATGTAAATCACCATGAACTAAAGTTTGTGGTATCTGATAGCTAGCTAGTTGAGCGCATTGTTCTTTAAGAGATGGAGCAAGGGTTTGTAACTGTTGTATTTCATCTGGCTGCATTTGAGATAGAGCAATTTCATCATTAAATAATATATCTATTTGAGTTGCCAGCCATTCTAAACGTCTGTCTAAACACCCTATACTTAATAATTTATCTATATGCTGAACTGATTTAATTTGGATTTGAGCAAGTAAAGAATAAATGTCTTTTTGTATTTTTACAGGCGCCTTTCTACCAACAGGTTCTCCAAAGTCTGCTAATAACATCCAGTGACGTTCAGTTTCAATAGCGAGAACAGTGGGAATATGTTCAGGGAATAATTTAGCTAATTCGCTTGTAACTAATAGACATCTCCGAAATATAAATATATTGTGGTATAAAGAGATTAAATTAGTTTTTTAGTGCTAAAATATGACTAGTATACTAGGATACATAGAGAAAAATCCAGATTCGGCACAACGATTAATTG